>JBDREC010000053.1:0-8015 GCA_043820105.1 Pseudomonadota bacterium | reverse complement strand
CACCTTTATTGCTTTGTTTATGGCAAAAAAGGAACTGGTTATGCCAAAAGTATGATCTGCATCTAAAACGAGTACCGAGCTTGAGGTCTTTTCAAAAACAAAATTTGGGTTGATATTTATTCTTCCTTCTAAGACTTCATCTACATATTTGGGAAATAACTCAATTCCGTGCGAGTCAACCCCCCTATAAGAAGTCTCTATCAATCCGTCCACCACTGGTTTATAAATTCTTTTTTTTATTTTTAATTTTTTAAAAACCTTAGAAAAATAATTTTCTAGAAATTTTGAATCATAATATTTTACCATAAGTTCCCCATTTATTCATCGACTGGTTTGATAATCATATTTTTTTTAAATTCATTTCTATCCAAGAAAGGATACATATCCTCATAAGGTTTTGACACCAATGTCCCATCAGATTTTTTATCAGATGAAACTCTTGGTATTAGTAATTGCCATTCTGGGGTCATTACATCACATATTACTGGCCCATCATAATCAAGAACTTCTTTTATTTTTTTATCGATTTGGTCAATAGAGTCTATCCTGACACCTTTAAGCCCATATGCATTGGCTATTTTTAATGAATCTGGGCACCAAACTCCTGTCTTCGGTCCTTCACCTAGTAATCTTCCCTCCATAAAATTTTGCTGTGTGTGCCTTATCAATAGATAGCCATTATTGTTGAAGATAAATATTTTGAGGGGTAGGTTATTATGCTTTATTGTTGCAAATTCCTGAATATTCATCTGAAGGCTACCATCTCCAGTTATGACAATTGTATTTTTTCTGTTGTTGGCAATGCATGCCCCAATCCCTGCAACCCAGTATCCCATGGATGAAAGTCCTCCTGTTGTCAAGAATCTTTGGCCCTTTTTTATCTTCCATGTTTGACAGGCGACATGAAAGCATGAGCCTGTGTCTACAAGTATAATATCTTCTTTTTTTGCAAGGTTAGAAAGCCTATTTGTAAAATAATATGAATTGACTGGTTTTTCGCTCTTGTAGGACTCCAAGACAACAGGATATTTTTTCTTCCATTCATTGCATATAGAAATCCATTCATTAAAATCTTTCTTTTTTATATTATTATATTGTTTTAATATCTCATTCAAAAATAGCCTCACATCATTATGTATTTTTAAGTCAATTATTACTCCGGGCTTTTCTAATTCTTTTACGTCAATGTCTACTACAATTTTTTTTGCATATTTTCCAAAAGTTTGGGGGTCATGCCCTACTAAAGCCGACGCCAGCCTGCACCCAATAGAAATTATCAGGTCTGAATTTTGAATTGCAAAATTTGCAGATCTTTCTCCATAAGTTCCAGGTCTTCCAACATATAACTTATTTTCGCTCTCGATTAGGTCTATACCTAGTCTGGATGTTAGGACAGGTATGCCTAATTTCGATATTACTTCACTAAATTCAGTTCTAGCATTTGCTAGGCTAATTCCCTGCCCAGCGATAATTATTGGCCGTTTAGAACTAGATAAAAATTCTAATGTTTGAGATACCTGTTGTTTTAAATGAACGTTATCTAGATTTTCTGCAGGAATTGTAAATTCCTCGAGGACTCCGCTCGTTGGAACTTCCATCTTCTGTATATCAAGCGGGACATCTATCCAAACAGGTCCTGGCCTGCCACTGGTTGCAAGGTAATATGCTTTTTGCATATAATATAATATTTTACTAGGATCGTCTACAGTGATGAAATACTTTGTTACATTTTCAACTAAAGGCCTGATATTTATTCCCTGGATACCATATTGCCTTATTTTGGTTTTTTCCTGATATTGAACATTTATAAGTGCAGATTGTCCTGAAATCACCATCATTGGTGAGGAATCTGTCCAACCGCCAACAAGCCCGTTTGTAATGTTTACGCTTCCAGGACCTGCTGTAACAAGGGCGACTCCTAATTTACCTGTCAGCCTCCCATAAGCTTCTGCAGCCATGCCTGCAGCCTGTTCATGATGCGTGCATATCACATTTATCTTTTTATTTTGATATACTGCATCTACAAGAAACATTGCCTGCCCGCCAGCAATCATATAAATATTATCAACACCTTTTTCTGATAAGAATTTAAATATAAAATCTGAAACTTTCATTTTTTTCTAATCCTCCTTCTTGATTCCTTGTTTCTTTTTATTAGCAAGTTCTGTTGCAACATCAACTATAAAATCTTCCTGTCCTGCAACCATTTTTCTTTTGCCGAGCTCTAAAAAAATATCCCTCGGGTCAACATTAAAACGTTCAGCAGCTTTTTTAACATGCGGAGCAAATCCCGAAAATACTCCTGCAAGTCCGCTTATTATGTTTAATGGGGCTATCCCATTTTGTCCGAAAGGCATTTTTGAGATGATATTTTCACTTATATCCATCAATTTATATAAATCCAGTTTTGTCTCTATACACTCTTTACTTAGAAGAGCTGCCAAAACTTCAATTGGACAATTTCCAGCACCTGCACCAAACCCTCTCACTGTTCCATCAATTATCATTGCACCAGATTTTATTGCATTATATGAATTAGACACAGCAAGTCCCAAATTATTATGTGCATGAAATCCTGTTGGGATATTTAGGTTATTAGATAATAATTTTATCCTTTCACAAACCATTTCCGGAGTGGATGCCCCTGCCGAGTCCATTATTATTACCCCTTGAGCGCCATATTCTTGCATTTTTTTTGCCTCTTCAAGCAATCTTTCTGCGGATATCATATGATGCATCATCAAGACGCCATATACTTCTTTTCCTCTTTTTTTTACATATTCAATATGCTGTTTAGTGATGTCAGCTTCAGTGCAATGAGAGGCTATGCACACAAGATCGACACCAAGATCCAAAGCTGGCCCAAGATTATCTTTTATTGTTGCGAATCCAGGAATTAAAAAAACTCCAAGTTTAGTTTTTTTAAGTTTATTTCGTGCAATTTTTATCATTTCTTCGTCAGATAATAATGAAAGACCAACCTGTAGTGATGATGCCCCTAAACCATTCCCATGCCCAATTATAATGGTATACAAATTAGCTTCATCTGCTTCCCTACAATAAGAAATTATATTCTCTTTATTCCATTGATGTGAGAAAGCATGGGAACCATCCCTTAAAGTTGAGTCAAAAAACATTAATTTATTCATTTTTACCTCTTTTTTGAAGAATTTTTCTTTCCGCATATTCTTCAGCAATTTTTATTGCAGCACAATTTATTACATCCAGATTACCGGAATATTTTGGAAGAAAATCTCCAGATCCTATTACTTCTATCATTATTGTTATCCTACCATTCTCAAAAATTGGCCCTATCTTTAATTTATACCCTGGAATATATTGTTGTATTTCTTTTACAATTAAATTTACCTCTGATTTTATTTTTTCCAGGTTAGGATTTTTTATTAATGCATAAATGGTATTATGCATCAAGACAGGAGGTTCTGCTGGATTTAATATTATAATTGCTTTTGCTCTTTTTACACCCGCAAATTTTATTATTGCATCTTTTGTTGTTTGGGTATACTCATCAATGTTCGCTCTGGTTCCAGGACCTGCTGATTTGGAAGATATACTTGATATTATTTCTATATACTCCGTATCAGGATGCACTTTTGTTATAGCATGAGCTATGGGGACAGCGGCTTGCCCCCCACAAGTTATAAGATTTACGTTATCTAACTTTAGGCATTCATCCATATTAATCACAGGTATGCACATTTCCCCTATTTTTGATGGAGTCAAGTCGATTGTAAATTTTTTCATTTTTTTGAGTATTGATGAATGATTCTTATGAAATGAAGCGGAGGTTGCATCAAAAACTATATCGCAGCAGTCGGGGTTTTCTTCTATTGCCTTAATCGAATCAAAAGAAGTATTTATACCTAAACTATTAGCTTTTTTTATTCCTTCGGATGTGGCATTTCTTCCGGTGAATATACTACATTCTAATGTTTTTGATCTTTGTATTTTTATTAAAAGATCTGTACCAATATTCCCTGTGCCGATTATACCAACTTTAATTTTGTTCATTCCAAACCATACTCTTCAATCTGCTGCATGCATAATTCATAAGCATTTTCATTTTCTGCTCGTTTATACCAATCAATTGTGTAATTTATAGTTTTCTCAAGGTTCATTTTTGGTTTCCAACCTAGTATAAAATATGATTTTGAAATATCTAAACTTAAAAGATTAGCTTCGTGTTTATCATCGGGCTTTGAACAATCAATCCATTCACCAGCACCCCATCTATCAACCAATAAACTAACTATTTCACCCACAGTTTTGATAGATTGTATATTTGGTCCAAAATTCCACGCTTCATCATATTTTTGTTCTTTGAACATCTTTTCTGCTAGCACAATATACCCGGATAAGGGTTCAAGCACATGTTGCCATGGACGTGTATGTTTCGGATTCCTTATTTTTATTGGCACATTATTTTTCAATGCCTTGACGCAATCTGGTATCAATCTATCTTCAGACCAATCCCCGCCTCCAATAACATTTCCTGCTCTGGCACTAGCAACGAACTTGTTTTGTTTTTTAAAAAAAGAATTTCTATAGGCATCCACAATAAGTTCAACACAACCTTTACTGCAACTGTAAGGGTCATAACCCCCCATTACGTCGGTTTCTTTATACCCGTGTACTTGCTCGACATTCTTATAACATTTATCTGAAGTTATTATTACTCCAACTTTTACACTATCTGTTAATCTTATGCATTCTAAAACATTTGTTGTTCCCATAATATTTGTTTTTAATGTATCAACAGGTTCATCAAAAGATTTTCTGACTAAAGGCTGTGCTGCAAGATGGAATACTATCTCTGGAGAATACTCTTCAAAGGTTTTCCTTAATGTTTCAAAATCAGTAATATTCCCCCTGACATCAGTAATTTTCGAAGAAATTTTTGTTTCTTTGAAGAGGAGATCATTAGGATAATTTTTTAATGAATATCCAATCACTTTTGCACCTAATTTCTGAAGCCAAATAATTAGCCATGCGCCTTTAAATCCCGTGTGTCCTGTAACTAGAATTGTTTTATCTTTCCAAAAAGATTCATTCATTTTATTCTTTCTCCCATACCATCCAAGGAGTATTGCCAGATTCTAACATTTTATTTAACGTTTCGGCATGTTTGGAAGTATCCATTGCAAACCAAAATCCTTTGTGAGAAAATGCCGCAAGTTCTTTATCTTCTGTTAACTTTCTAAGAGATTCCTGCTCCAAAACGCAGGAGGGATTTTTATTTAAATAATCAAATATCTTTTTATTACAAACAAAGAAACCCCCATTTACTGTATCTTCGAGTATTGGTTTTTCCTGAAACGAGGTAACTAACCCATTTTCTATTTTTATTACTCCAAAATATGAATTAGGTTGAACTGCAGCAAGCGTTGCTATCTTACACTTAGCTTTATGAAATGCATATAGTTCTTTTATATTGATATCTGAAAGGCCATCCCCATAGGTCAAAAAAAAATCTTCATCTTCTCCAAGATATTCTTTAATTTGGGCAATTCTAGATCCAGTCATATTTTCTTCCCCCGTGTCTACAAAAGTAATTTTCCAATCATCAATTTTTTTTGAATCACAATGATTTGTTACTACTTTTTCTTCTTTGGAAGATATATCTAAGGTGAAATTATTAGTTAATTCTTGATATTTTAAAAAGTAATCTTTTATCATTTCCCCTTTGTAACCTAGACATAGAATGAACTCTTTGACACCATAATGGGCATAAATTTTCATTATGTGCCATAAAATGGGCATTTTTCCAATTTTAATCATTGGTTTTGGTTTGAACTCCGTTTCTTCCTTCATTCTGGTGCCTTTGCCTCCACAGAGGATAACGCATTTCATATAACTACTCATAAAAAGCGGTTTATATTTTTTTGTGTCTTATCAAATACCCTTCAATAAGCTTTTTATCTCTTAAGGAAGGGCAATCTAATGGAATCTTTCCTTAGTCGGGAAAAGAGAGTATGAAACGGTATAATTTATAAATTGCCGGTTTTTTAAAATTCAATGAATATTCTATTGATAGTGCCAAAATATACTGATAATTTCAATGAAGATTATGGATATTTATTTCCATTAGGGATAGGTTACATCTCAGCTTCTTTGAAAAAAGCTAAATATAATGTCGATGTTCTAAATCTAAATCATCATTCTGGAAAAATTGTTGACATTATAAATAGAAAGTTGGATCAAAAAAAATATGATTTTGTAGCCACAGGTAATTTTGCAGTAGGATATGTCTTAACTGCGACAATTATTAATACAGCAAAAGCCCATAATACAAGGCCAAAAACTATTCTTGGGGGACCCATAATAACAACTATGCCTAAATTAGCGTTTGAAGACCTTGGTGTAGATTATGGAATAATCGGAGAAGGAGAAGAATCTGTGGTAGAACTTCTCGATTCTATAGTTAAAAATATTTCTTTAAGAAAAGTAAAAGGGGTCATTTTCAAAGAAAATAATAAAACAATAATTACTGAAAAGAGGGAACCTATCGCTAATTTAGATTCATTACCTTTTCCTGATTTTGATGGTTTAGAATTTAAAAAACAGCTTGATCATACATATTGTAATTCTATGCCATACACTACCATATTGGATAATCCGCGCATGTATCCAATTTTGGCAAGTAGGTCTTGCCCATTTCAGTGTACTTTTTGTTATCATGACTCTCGATATAGGCAAAGAAGTATAGAAAATATCATGTTGGAGATTAGTACAGCAATTGACAAATACGATGTTAATTTTTTACTTATCTACGATGATTGTTTTGCTTTTGATAAGAGTAGATTAAAAAAGTTTTGTTTAAAAATTAAAAAAATAATGAAATTAAAGAAAAAAGAAATTAAATGGATGTGTCAACTAATGGTTAGCGTTGTTGATGAAAATCTCCTTAAAATGTTAAAAGATGCTGGCTGTGTAACTATTTCCTATGGATTTGAGAGTTATAGCCCAATCGTTCTAAGAAGTATGAAAAAAGCAATTACTCCAAATCAAATAAATTCTGCGTTCCATGCTACGATTAAAAATGGGTTAAATGTTCAAGCTAATTTTATATTTGGGGATGTTGCAGAAACTAATGAAACTTCTGAAGAAACGTTAAATTGGTGGATAAAAAATGCAAATAATCAGATTTTTCTTACTTTTGTACGTCCATACCCTGGAAGCGAATTGTACAAGCATTGTCTTAACCAGGGAATAATTAAAGATGAATTATTTTTTATAAAAAAACAAATGAATTTAGCAGAGGTTTTAAATATGACTAATAAAATGACTGATGAAGATATAACTCATCTCAGAAAGAGACTTTTTATTTTAAGTGGGAACAGTCAAAGGTATAGGGTACCTTCTAAAATAGAAAAAGTATCTTCTAATACGTATAACCTATGTATAAACTGCCCTTATTGCAAAAAGAAAAATGATTACAAAAATTGTTTGATAATAAATACTTTGAATTTTGACTTTCAACTTATTTGTAAGCATTGTTATATGAGATATTATGCTTCTAGCACTTTGAGGAGATTACTCAGAAAAAATTATTCTCTTTTATTTCCTCTGATAGAGCCTTATCTAAATCTTGTTAGGGATTATAAAAAGAAAAGAATCATAACTAAATAAAACTTTATTTACTGAGCAGAGGAATCCTTCCCTCTCTTTCATCATTAGTAGGTATGTGGCCTTTTAGATAATCCTCTAATTGTTTCACATAGACATAATGAACTTTAGAATATAACCAGGAAATTAATCTTCTGAAAAAGACAAATGGTTCCATAGATCTTAAAAAAGAATCTCCTAACCAAATAAAAAAGGGCATTTTTAATCCATTTCTGTACAGATAAACCTTTTTTTTGATAGCAGTATATTCTGATTCGTTGGCTAGTTCAGAAAAGACGAATAATTCAACCAAATTTTTGATATAAAAGTAATTTCCGCGCATATTCAGCCAGGAGTAAAATGCTTTGCGAAGCATGATGTTGCTTGGA
>JBDREC010000052.1:0-13589 GCA_043820105.1 Pseudomonadota bacterium | reverse complement strand
ACCTGCTACTAAAATATTTTTTATTAAGAGAAGAAAAAAGCATTTTAATTTGCTTTAAAAACCATATGCATAATCTTTTTTAAAAATAATATTTAATAAAAATAGCAGTAGGTCCTGTGGATATGTGGGTAACTGGCTATTTAGGGCGTAGCTTGTCCATAAGCTACGCCGCCAGTTATCCATATATCCATAGGACTCTTTGATAGGGTTTATTTAAATATATTGATTTCCAGGCACAAATCTTAAGCTAATTTTCGAATTGGTATCATAATAATGTCCCAGAGACCAGGTCTTGTGAATTTGGGCTTTCATGCGCTTCACATTCTTTTTTAGATAATGAAAGATGGTCAAATATTACTTCTTTAACAAAATATATATCATAACTTGAGACAAACAAATTCCCAGTTAAGGCAAAAGAACAATTAAGCACCCATGACCTTAGAAATGAAAAACTAATGCTTTTGCTTAGGACCAATTTTGGGATCAAATATTCCCAACAAAAAAAGGGTTCTTGTTGGTAGACAGTCTCGTCAGACAATTTATTTAATCATTTGAACTACTCAACAGCCTCCAATGATTACTGCAAATTATTCTATTCAGTAACTGTCATATTTATCAAATTTTCTTTAATCTTTATTAGCTCACTCCCAAAAACCTTTCTTATCAGCTCTCTTTGACTATTGTCAGGTCTTGGTATAGTATCCACAATAGCATCACAATAATCATCCAATTTATTTGCTTCCCAAACTTCAATTATTCCCACTAGATAAATACCCATTTCTTCAATAACAGGAATAAATTTATTTTGATTAATCATTCTATTTAAAACATAAATATCTGGAACTAATGTATCTTCACTAATGTCAGACAAAAGCGATCTAAACTCATCTGGATATTCTCTTACAAATTTCTTTTTTACTTGCAAATAATTAAAAATTCCTGTTTCCAGGCTATTAAGCAAGTCAAGCATTTCAGTATTTGCATATCTCTCAATATAAATTTGCCTTAAAAGTTCAAGATCGAATTCTGGATTAACATATTTAACCATCTGTTTTTCCGGGTCCTTAATCCCCACACTTTTTGCAAGAATCAGCGCAGGAACGGCCAATGCACCCAGACTAGGTGCCAGCACTGATTTTGTTATATAATGAGCACCCACACTAAAACTTGTGATTCCAGCGACCATTGCTGAATACTCCGCAACCCTTGCACTAGTTTCTCTATTTAATCCTAAAATTTTTGATACTTGCTCACCACCCAAATAACCCAATATTCCGCCTGGAATGGCTGGGAGAAGTCCAAAAACTGAAGAAGGGTTAGCAGCGAGCATAGATAGAATAAAACCATCACCCAGTATTGCATGGAACTCAGCAATACTTTCCTCTGAAACATCCATTCCCCTTAATGCTTCAGTAAGAATTATCAAAACAGCGCTAAGCTTGAAACCACTTACTATACTTTTTCCCAAAGTTTCATGGCTAGCTTTCAATTTTCGTGACTTCATGTCTCTTAAAAGCTCAATTCGTTCCTCAATTTTTGGAAACTCAGTATCAAATGGTTGTTCAAACTTACCACATGCGAAATCAGCCTCAATTGCCTCTAAAATAGGGTCAATTACATAAGTAACATCAGATATACATTCAATCCTAATTTCAGTTCGTATATCTTGTATATCCTTACCTTCCAATACCTTTATTATGCTATTAAACATTGCCTCATGTATTCTTTCACTTTTCTTCCTCATGTCTGGAAAAAGATTAACTGCCCCCCCCTCATCGTCAATAAAGCGCCTTAAGCTTTGAAATATTTCTAAAAATTGATTAACAGAAAGTTGTTCAAGGAAGTTATATCTACTAATTAACTCAATAGAAATTCTTAAATTTCCAGGTTCAGCGTTTCTAAATAAACTTATTAAATCTCTCCAATAAGTAATTCTTTCATTGACCGATGCAAAGTTAACAGTTTCAAAAAAGCTAATTATCATTATTTGCTCAAGTTCACCAATACCATTAATTGAGCTTAATTCATAAAGCTGGGGATAATAATCCATAGATCCCATATTTAGGGATCTGCTAATAAGTCCATTCTCCATTTTATTAATAAAAGATCGATTATTACTAAGAAAAGGGATAACGCTTTTCATAAATTCTTCATTTAATAAAACTGTATTAGGCAAATCTTGCATTAATGATCTCACAAAAACTTCACCATGAGTTTCATGAGCCCGGGCCCAAACATTAATTACCTCAACTGAAATAGGTATTTTGTTAACAGCCCAATTTAACCAATCAAACCAGAAAGATAAAACAATTTCAGATTCAACATCATTTAGGTATGCCCGTAAACTACTTGGAACATTAACTTGAAATGGCCTTAAAACTTCCTGCACATCATAAGAATCATAAGAAATCCCTTTGTTTATTCTCCAAATTTCAATTCCATCTTTGCCATAGTTTCTATTTTCTGCTAATTGTATAGATATTCCTTTAAAACCAATATTTATTTCATATTCAATATTTTGATCCCTATTCACTAAACATTTTACACCTGGATAGCTGTAACCAACTCTTCCTAAAATAAACTCCAAAATCATATCACCAAGATAAACTCGCTTAGAAACAGAATACCGATTGTTGGATGAATTATCCCACTTAATCTTCAATTTTATTGGAGGCGATGAATCAATGGAGCTAATTAAAATTTCTTTTGTTTTATCGGTCATTTTTGAAGCAATAAGAGCTCTTTTAAACTCTTCGCCAGTTATCAGCCATTCAGGATATTCAGTTCTTGGCAAGTCTTTTCTTCTTAACGTCATTCTGGAGGCACTTTTTTTGGCTTTCAAGTTTTGTCTAACCTTAAATTTATCAAACAATTGTCTAAAACGTGTGTATTGGCTTCCTGATATAACAGGGCTATAGTATTTATGAAGATTTCCAAAATGTGTATTCTGAATTGTATGAATATCTTTTGAAAACCCAAGACCAAAAACAGGATGTTTAACTCGGTTTATGGTTCTAAATATAGGCTGTATTGCAAAACCTCCTGGCAGTTGAATCTCCCAATCAATTTGGGTCTCTCCTATTTTTACAACTTTTGCACAAATATTTTCAAATACTAAATGCTCAATATCTATGCCTATACCCTCTGAATTTCGAACTGCGCGCCTAAAAATTAATTTCCTTATGGTTAATATATCTTGATCATTAATCTTTTCAGACTTAGGGATCAGATATCCATCCTCATTTAAAACAAGATCAAAGGTTATTTCCCAAGCGTAAACTCCCTCAGACTGACTCAACTCATTTTTCAATGAGTTAGATAGATTAGAATAATGATTAATGAATAAATCACCTTGAAATCTCAAATTATAATTTTTCCCAGGTTTTGGATAATTGTAAGCATTAATAATTTTATTTATTTGACTAGACTCTGGAAAAGTTATCTTTCCCTCTAAATCTTCATATAAAGATTTGGAAGTCTGAATTTTAATTAATTGAGCCAATATATTTTCATCAACAAAAGTAACACTTTCAACTCCCATGTCAAAGTTATATGTCCCCATTTCATTGAAAATTAATTTAATCTTTAAATTACGCCAGATTATTTCATTATCCCCTTCACCCCAATACAATTCGCTATTTCGAGAAATTCCAGCATCAGCCTGCTCCCCGGAGACCATTTTATTATCGTGATATGAATACACCTTATCTATAACATACTCTCCATTGGCGTTTTTAAAAATATTTCCAGAAATAGTAATATTATTTCCATTTAATTCACCCATTTTAATCGTTAAATTAATACCAAATCTATTAACAGAATCTATATTAAACTCAAAAACGTAGAATGTATCATTAAACTTAAAATAATCCACACCCTCTCTTAAACTGATTGTATCAAGGGAGGTCCTAAGAATATCTTCACGAAATCTAGGCAATAAATACACTTTTTCAACTTCGTCAGATATTTCAATTTTTTTTATCTCTACGATTGCATCTATAATATAGCCGTCTTCATTTCTAAGAACTTCTCCCAAATTTATTCTATAACCATCAGGATCTTGATAAACAAGGATAGTATTTTTACCAGGATCCACAAAAACATCATTTTCTTCGGGCCTAAAACCATCTTGCCAAATTCTAGCAATACCCTCTGATTCCATCCATACTATGTTATCATTACTATCAAGGCCTAATGCTAAATCAAAATCCAAATTTTTATTTTGATCCACAATACTTAATACAAGTCGATTTTCACCAAATCTTTCTATTCTATATTCCAAAGGTTTTCGGGTAGCTTCATCTTCAGAAGCAGAATCCCCGGATTGTGAATCTCCTGCTGATTCCCCGTTTATAGCAGAATCTTCTGAAGGGTTTATCGTTCTTTGTCGTTCATTTGAATCTACATCCTCATTAGTTAGTTCTTCTGCTCTTGATTCTTCATTTTGAGAACCTTCAATGGTTGGCTCTTCATCTGTTAAATCAAATTCATTGCTTTCCTGTTTATTTATTTCCCTATAACTTATCACATACTCTTCAAAAGCCTGAGAATAAATTTCTTGATTTATTCTGAGTGAATAATATTTATTGTCGTTCTGCAAATCAATAATTGCATAATTTTCTTGATGTTTATTTATAGAAATAAAGATTACTTCTTTTCCTAGAATATTTAAAATAAAGCCTTCAGTCCACGCTTCATGAGAAGTACCTCTTGAGCCTTCAACCAATTCATTTATTGTCACAATTCCAGCATTATTTTTATATATTTCCATTTTTCTATTATTATCAGTTTTTACTTTATATTTACTGGATGAATTATCACTTTCATATTCAACTCTTTTTAATTTATAGATTTTAGCATATTTATTTTCTTTTGATAGTGAATCCAAATCTACTCCAAAGAGCAAGCTATCATCTGTTGATTTTGTGTTTCCAAGAATATCAATAATTATAAAGTTATTCCTATTTAATGGATCATCAAAAAACCTAAAATTATCGCTGCCTAATTTTTCACTTCTAATTGCAGGTTGAGGGCCTCTTGTATTTAATCTAAATTTTTGACCTGAAAAAATCCCTTGAAAAACACCATCTCGAAGCCATTGTATCTCCCAAATATGCAATTCTTTTAGAGTAATCAGATCAAACCAAGAAATGTTGAGTTCTGGATGTTCTCCACTTATATAAACCCCTATAACTTCTATATGTTGAGCACCCTTTATAGTTTTTAATCCTAAAAGAAAATCTATTTTGCATCCTCTAAATAGAGTATTTTGCTCATTTTCATTTGCTGTATAGCTTACTTCAAACTTCCATCTAGTATCATCTACATAAGGATATTTTGAATTAAACTCTTGTAATCTTATATTTTTTATAAGCTTTTTTTCGCTAACCGTGAAATATTCTGAGTTTTTTGGTGTAAGTACGAGTTGTTGTATGTTTGTTATTTTTTTGTCTGCACCTTCTCTCAAATCCCTTTTAATTAAAAAATTAATAGAATTTTTTTGAGACTTTCCTAAAAACAAGTTTATCTCAATTTCCCTGTAATTAGGACCACCACCTCGGTCTTTAAACTCTTCACTTTGCCCATAAATACCCGTTGGTGTCTGAAAATTGTATGAATAAAGAGACCCTGAAATAATAAATAAATTTAAAATATACGTATAAAATAATATTTTGATACTGTCCATTGGCACATATCCTCTAAGTAGTTTAGCCTAATTTATTTTTTTTTAAATATGCTAACCCAAACCTGGAATAGTTACAAAACTAATTGATTTATTTTATTGATTTTTTAAGTTGATAAAACCCATATCATGATTAGATAAAGCCTATACATCATTTGACACCACTCGTCAATAGATTTCTCTTAAATTTTGTGGCCTATTCTTATAGTATACTTAGAAGATATTTCATTTTTCTCCACTAGCAAGTTCTTCTAAAAACTCCCATCTTTCATAGGCTTCTTCAATTTCCACTTCCAACTCTTCAAAACGCTTTTTAGCACCCGCTATGACTTCTGATCCACCCTTATAAAACTCAGGGTCAGCCATTTTCTTTTCAATATCATCTTTTTCTTCTTCTAACTTCAATATTTTCTCAGGAAGTTCATCTAATTCGAATTTTTCCTTAAATGTCAGTTTTCTCTCTCTAGGAGATTTCGGTTTTTCTTTTTTTAGCTTTGGCTTTTGCTCTTTTTCTTCTTTGTCTATCTTCCTCTGAATTAAGTAGTCATCATAGCCACCCATGTATTCTTGAACATGTCCATCTTTTTCAAAAGCCAAAATACTTGTTACTGTATTATTAATAAATGTTCTATCATGGCTTACTAAAAGAAGAGTATGTCTATAATCTATGAGCATCTCTTCAAGCAGCTCCAGTGTTTCAATATCTAAATCATTAGTTGGCTCATCCATTACTAAAAGATTAAATGATTTTGTGAAAAGCTTAGCTAGCATTAGCCTGTTTTTTTCTCCTCCTGATAGCTTTGATATAGGTGCTTTAGCTTGGTCTGGAGTAAACAAAAAATCTTGTAAATATGAAATAATATGCCTTGATCGACCGTTAATATCTACAAACTGAGCTCCTTGGCCAACATTTTCTTGCAAAGTTTTGGTTTCATCAAGTTTTTTTCGAAGTTGATCAAAATATACAATTCTTAAATTGGTTCCAAGCTTTATTTCCCCATTTTTAGCTTCTAGTTTTCCAAGAAGAACATTTATCAAAGTTGTTTTCCCAACACCCATGTCGCCAATTATACCAATTCTATCTCCACGAATAATATTGATGCTGAAATTCTTAAAAATTGTTTTTGTTTCATATGAAAAACTTATATTCTTGGCTTCGCAAACAACTTTTCCTGATCTTTCAAATTCATTAGCATCAAGCTTTATATTATCTTTTATGCTTTTTCTTTGACTTCTTTCAAGACGCATTTTTTCAAGGGAGCGCACGCGGCCTTCATTTCTAGTTCTTCTGGCCCTGATACCCTTTCTTATCCATATTTCTTCACTTGCTAGTTTTTTATCAAATCTTTCCCATTCATTTTTTTGAGTTGTAATAAACTCTTCTTTCTTTTCTAAAAAGTCTTGATACTTAGCTCTAAAATCAAAAGTTCTTCCTCTATCAATTTCAAGAATTCTATTGGCGATTTTATCAATTAGCTTACGATCGTGTGTAATAAAAAGAAGCGTTTTTTTGTATTTACCTAAAAATTCTTCCAGCCATTCAATTGAATTTGCATCTAAGTGATTAGTAGGTTCATCAAGCAGTAAAATATCAGGCTCTGTTATTAAAGCTTTAGCTAACAAAACCTTTCTTTTCAGACCACCTGACAAGTTTTCAAAACTCGGCAAATTTAAAAGGTTCATCTTTGTTAGCAAAGCATCAATTTTGTATTGTTCAATTTCTTTATTATTTTTATTAAGCTCATTAAGCAGAATATCTACAACATCACCAGTAAAATCTTGTGGAATGTCTTGTGGCATATAAGAAATTTGGGTACTTCTATCTTTTATTAAATCTCCAGTGTCTTGATTAATTAGAGAAGCTATTATTTTTAACAAAGAACTCTTACCTTCACCATTTCTTCCAATAAGACAAATTTTTTCATTCTTTTCAATATTAAATGAAATATTATGTAATATTGGATCAGCACCAAAGGAAAGCGAGATATTATTTATTTGTAATAGTGACATGAAAATTATAAGGAGGCTTCAACTTCAGAAAAGAAGTTGTCTTTTTTATTTTTAATTTCTAACTTTTCATTAATTGACTTAAAATTATTACTAAAAAAGTTATCTACAACATAATCTTTATCATTAACAGTAACCATTATATATTGTGAAATTGGTAAAAAGGAAAATTCTGCTTTTTTATAATCTTTAGCAAATTTCTCAATCTTAGCAAGTCTTGCATCAATGCTCGCGTCTTCTTCAAATTCTTTTAATCGTTTTTTTAGATTTTCTTTAATATTATTATCACCCAAATAGGTCATGTGTTCTTCTAATATTGCCCTTGTTGTAACATAACTTGTTTTTTCTCTGTCTTCTGCTTTATATTGAAGATATGATACCCACCTCTTAACTCTTTGTGGAACATCAGGCATATCAAGTGCTGTCATAGCGACTTCAGCTGCTTTTTTATAATCTCGAAGTTCCATTGCATAATTAAAGGAAAGATAATATGGAACACGCCAATCGTTCTTAATATTCTTGTGAGCTTTTTCTAAAATTTTAATCGACTTTTTCTTATCATCTTCAGTTACCCAGTTTCCATGGTAGAGAAAGGAACTCGACCCCCAATAATATGCAAAATAAAAAAGTGGATCAAGATCTGTAACCAGGTTAATCAATGCTTCTTTATAAGTATAAACATTATCATAAACAAAGTGTTCTCCAAAATATACGAGAAGCTTAACCCAGTAAAAATCAGCTAAAGCATTATTAAAACCTAAAGACGCAACTTTTAAAAATTTACTATTAGGAAGATACATGGATTCTTTGCTTATTCCAAGACTTGATTGTCTTTCCCAATAGGAAAAGTCTCCCAGGAAAACAGTGTGTGCAAATAAAAATAGAGCAACAAGGCCCAAAATCAACTTAGTTTTTAATTTAAACATAGCTTTTTAAAAAATACTTCCTCAAATATTTTAAAATCTTTTTTGGAGAGGATTTAAAGGCTGTAATAAAACAACTTGTATAAAAACTTAACTCCTCTAATTTTCCCCTGTCTTCTGGATCAATTGTTGCTATGTACAAATTTCTCTGGAAGTCATCCTCCTTAAAGAGCATGGGAACAAACATATGTTTGATCATTAAATCAGTAGAAACGATTTTTTTCATTTCCTTATCTTTATATGTAAAAATTTTCACAGCATCATTCACCTGAATTTCTTCAGGATCTTCAGGTTTTTCCATTGTTTCAAACTTGGCTTGGTTTGCTTGTTTTTTCAATGCTATCTTCAATGGTAGAGATTCAATGCAATCATGCCTAAGTAAAACTTCTCCAATTTTATGATCACGTTCATATTTATTTTCATAGTACTGATATTCCAATGCAAAATCAAGCTGAGATTTAGTTATACTTCCATCTTCAAGCAGGATTTCACCTAATTTTTTATTAAAATTAATCTTTGTAATATCCATATATTATAAGTTGCCTCAACTTAAATTTGACTCTTTATATCATAAATAAGTAATGTGATCCAGTAAAAAATTAAATTATTTTTACTTCTTTTCTTTTTCGTTTTCTTTATGTTCTTTATGAGTAATTGGACAAACATTCCAAAGTGATCCAGCAATTACAGCCCCTGCCAGTGCGCAAGCTCCCCAGAAAGCAAATCCTCCACCCCAGCCAAAGGTATCAATAAAAAAGCCTGTCCCAACACCAGAGATAGCTGCCCCTGCATATCCAAAGACTCCTGTTAATCCTATGGCAGTTGCTGCTGCCTTTCTGGAAGCAAAATCTGTAACAAAAACACCGACTAAGAACTGAGGTCCATATATCCAAAAACCAATAATTCCAAGGCCTAGACCATCAATAAAGGGATGACCTGCTGGTACAAAATAAAAAATGGCGAGACCAATAAGTGTTAATAGAAAGGAAATAGCACACATGGGTCCTCGTCTTCCTTTTGTATATTTATCAGTAACAACACCTGCTAAAATAGGGCCTGCAATACCAGCTAGCTCAATCATGCTTGTCACTATTCCAGCAGAAGCTATTTCTGAGCCTTTTACTTCAACCAAAAACTTGGTAGCCCAATCAAAGGTTCCAAATCTAACGATATAAACAAAAAGGTTCATAAATGAAATGGCCCAAATGTATTTGTTGTTTAAAACGCGATTAAATAATATTTCTTTAATTGATTCTTTGTCTTCTGTTACAACTGTTCCATCTCTGTTAAGCTCTATATCATTTCTATAATCAGCGATATTTGGTAAACCCATAGTTGGAGGAGTATCTCTTAAGCGATTTAATAAAAACAATCCTGTTATTACACACAATATGGCAGGCACATAAAAAGCAAAGCGCCAACCATAATATTGAATTAAAAAGCCTGAGAGTATGGCAATAACTACACCACCAATCTGATGTGAAATATGCCAGATAGACCACATGGTACCTCTTTCAGAAACAGAATACCAGTTTGCAAGAAGTTTGGCACAAGGAGGAAAACCCATTGATTGAAACCATCCATTTAAACCCCAGAAAATGGCTAAAAACCAAAGAGCTGAACTTGATCCAAAAGCAAAGTTCATGATTGCAGAAAGCATTAAGCCTGTAGCCATGAAATATCGTGGATTTGCATGATCTGCTAAAATACCATTTAAGAATTTTCCCAAACCATAAGTAATATATAAAACCGTTCCTAATATACCAAGCTCAGTATTACTATAGCCAAGATCAGCAGCTAGAGCTGGCATAGCAATTGAAATATTTTTTCTACAAAAATAAAATAAAGCGTATCCAATGAACAAGGAATACATAACCCTTATTCGCCAATAGCGATACATTTTTTCAACTTTTTCTTGATCATCAATTGGACCAATTGGAAGTTCTGCCTTAAAAGGCGCTATGAGTTTACTAAAAAGCATCATTATTCCCCATATTAGTTAAAATGAATTATCCTAGAAAGCATAAAATCATTACAATTGCAAATTATAATTCCATTCTTTCTTTACTCTAATAAACAAGCATGGGATTTTGATGAATCAAATTTAGATGAAATAACAGATGCTACAATTTTGCATTAATTTATTCTAGCTAAAATGAGCTGTCCCAAAAGAATTTTTTAAAACATAAAAGGATCATTAGCTGAATTTTCAACTTCAATAACAGATTTATAGGCATCCGAAAAACTACCTTCATTTAAAAAACTTTCCCAAAATACAGGTCCAAAATGAGGACAAAATGATGTGTGGAATCTATCAATTGATGAGATTAAGGTAAGATCACCATCTAGTGATGTTAGTCTTTCAGAAATACCTCCGCTAAAGCAATGATCATTAATAACAGCCAATGATTCATAATTTAATACTGATAAATATGCTCTTATTTCATCTTCAAATAAAAGTTCATCTTCTAAAACAAGTGCTGCTTGACCTGATATTCTTTCTCCATGGCCTGTAAAATATACTAGTAAATTAGCATTTTCAGCACTCAAAATGCCATTTAATAAATTAATAGCATTTATAAATTCACCTATTGTACCTCTGCCATCATTAGTGCCTTGAGCACGAGGATGAACATTGCTAGCTGAATCAATTTCCTTACCTTTGAACTCAAAATCTGTATATGAAGATAAAATAATTATCTTATCATCTGGAATCCCTATTTGCTTAAAAGCTGCATAAGATTCTTCTACTCTATATTTATGACGAAGGTGTTCTTCTTTTTCTTTTGAACAAGGACAGCCATCTTGTCCAATATCACCATTGACAATAAGTACATATGTATTTTCAAAATCAAAACTATTTTTTTGTTCTAATATTAATTTTTTTCCCTCTATATCCCTTTCAAAAACAAAGTGCCTTATTCCTTTTATATCTTTTATTATAAGTTCTTTAACCCTGCTAAGTCTTTCATCATCCCTATAAACACTATTATCACTTTCCATAACTACCTGTAATTCCTGCAGGTCAAAGAAATGGATTGCTAAATAATCTATCTTATCTTCGAGTTTAGCTTCACCATAAATTGACTGGATTAATTCATTATTATCTCCATAAATAAAATTTGTAGCAGCCTTAGATAGAATTTTACTATCACCATCTTGAATTTCATAGTATTCAGAAATAACTCGAGAGTTTTCATTATATGTAAAAACATCATTATGAACTTTAAATACTTTACCTTTTCTATATCTTGTTAATGTTATAATCATATCAAGTTCATCAGCTGTGGTATAATCAATATCTTCTGAATTAATTTTAACAATCTTTTGAATTTGTAAATATAAATTTCCTCTTATAGTGTATAATTCTTTAACTGTTAGTTTGTATTTTTTTGAAAGATGAATAAATTTTCGATAAGCAACTTTTTTTCCATCCTGGAATTTTATTCTTTCTTCTCCGATTTTTTTTCCCTTATAATAAAAGAAATATATTTTTGTTCCCTTTTTATTGGATTCTTCAATTTTGCTAATATCTTCTTGTAGATATTGATGAGGAATATTTAGAGAATGATTTTCTCCCTTAACAATGCTTGCATGAATTATGCTTTCATATACAGGTATCAGAGCCTCATTGTTTTTATAATAAGTTGAAGGGAGGTCTTGGCTAAATGAAAAAGTTGAAAATAGAATAAAAAATAGTAAAAAAATAAAACAATTTTTTTTAAACATAAGAAAGTATGCTCCATATGAAGAAAACCTGTAATAACAAAAGCTTTTTCAGTGCAATTTTTATGCCAAGCGTCACGAAATGGCTTTTAATCATTTCAAACAGTTACAATGTGTTTTATTTATTATAGATATAAGTCCTGAGACAAAAAAGCCCTATTTTTTTTAGTAAAGCTTAATTTCGCGATCTTTTTTAATAAATTGAATAAGTGAATCAGGTTTTACTACCTTTACTTTTGAACCAAAAGAAAGAACAAATTTTTTGAGTTCATAATTAACAGGAACATTCATTTCCAAAATTACATCACCATTTTCAAGTTCATTTATTCTTTGTGAAGTGTGCCACAAGCGTTCTTTAATTATATATGAAACCTCAGAATTAAATTTCAAAACTAGTTCTTGAACCTCATCAGAACTATCACCAACCCCAAAGCCTTTTTCTAAAAGCTTTGCAGGTGAATAAGATTTAGGATATTCAAATTTAGAATCCTTAATCACTTCAACTTGCCCAATTCTATCAATGGCCAGGAATTTTATTTTTGAATCTTTATCAGCTGCAATAATATAGAAAGCCTCATTATAAGCAAGGATAGTGTATGGAGATAGAATCCAATTGTCGCGCTTGTTTCCTCTATATTCTGAAATCTTTATTTGCTTTTCTTTATAAACTGCTTCAGTCATTTTATTAAAAATTTCAGTTTGGTCATTGTCTTTTCCATAAAGCTTTTGACCAACTTTTTTACAAAAATATTTCTTTTTTAATTTATCAAGCAGATCTTCCTTTAGCCCTCCTACTTCACCTGCTTCATTTGATTCAAAATTGGGCTTTTCTAAATTGCTAAGAATTAAATCACGCAGTTGCAAAACACCACCCTTAATGTCAGGAGAAGTATCAATATCACCCTCAATATTTTCCAGCATCACATTTGACAGCATCAAACCAAAAAGATGCCATTCCATTACATCAGAAGTTTGGAAATGCTTTGGATGCAGGCGAATGATTTGCCTTACTCCATCCCTTTCCATAAAAAAAACCGGGTCTCCTTGTGGATCAAAAAGATTTTCTTTTAGTGCTTTTTTAATTCTATTAAAAGTTCTTTCGTCTTTGTTTGAAAAAAACTCTTCTTTTAAGTTTATGGCACTAATGCCTTTTGGAAATTGTTTTAAGTGTAGAAACATTTCTAGTAGGGATAAGGCGTTTTGGTATGTTGGGTTTGTGGTCATGGTTTAGCTCTTTTGTTATTATTGTG
>JBDREC010000051.1:0-3821 GCA_043820105.1 Pseudomonadota bacterium | reverse complement strand
CACAACTGTTATAGCCTTTTTTGTTGGAAATTCTTTAATGTTTATTTTTGGAGCCATTGGAGCCATGATTACTGGCAAGTCAGATATTTCGGAAGTTTTACTATTGCAGGGTTTAATAATTCCAGCAATTATTATTCTTGGTTTTAACATCTGGACAACAAATGATAATGCACTTTATGCATCTGGACTTGGATTTGCAAACATTACAAAGATTGCAAAAAAGAAACTTGTTATTTTTAATGGCCTAATAGGAACCATTTTCGCTATGTGGCTATACAACAATTTTATTGGATGGCTAAGTTTTTTAAGCATTGCCTTACCCGCGATTGGAGCCATAATTATTTCTGATTATTTCATAGTTAATAAGTGTAATTATAAAAGATATGAAGAAGCTATATTTGTGAACATTAACTGGATAGCAATCACTGCTTGGATTTCAGGTTTTCTTGCTGCTAAATTCATTCCAGGGATTCCTCCATTAAATGGGATCATAGTTGCTTCAAGTGTATACATTATTGTTTCTAAAGTTAAGGTTTGGCTAAAATGAATCAACCTGATTTCTAGGTTATATCACCTAATTTATAGGTTATTAAAGCAAGGTGAGCATGCCTTAACTATACTCTTGCATGAGTAACAACAAAAGCATGAAAAAAGAAGCATGCTTCTTTATTTTTTATTACAAATTCATCGAATTTTTCAATCAATTTTAAAGCTTCTTCTTCATCAACAACTGATGAAGTTTTTGCAAGCAACATAAGGCTAAGCCTAAAAAAGTCCATTAATCTATCACTTCCATATTTTATATTATTATGAATAAGCATTTCTGTGTTAATTACCTTTAAACCAGCTTTGTTAGCCAATCGAGGAATGCTCTTTCCAATATACACATTACTCGCAAAACCTGTACAATATTCATCAACAATTTCAACAAACCTATTAAAAGCTTTTAAAGGTGGATCTATATCATAAAACGACAAATCGTCTTCAATAATAAAAATATCTGTTCCTTGCTTAAGCTCATGCCTCAAATCACTTAACACTTTGAGAGGATCAAGAGTATGCTGAAGAAACATTCTCATAATCACTGTTTTACATTTATTAATTAAAGCGGGAACTTTTTCATGCCCAGCAGAGTATTTAATTGTTTTAATATTATCAAGCTTATCGTTTATTAATCTTTTATCCAATATAGAAAGGAAAGTTTCATTTACATCAGCACAAACAAAGGACATATTATTAAAATGTTTATTAAGATCAAAACTAAAATGACCTGTTCCACAACCAAGATCTAAAACAGGACTGAGCTTTTCTGAAAACCCAAATTTCTTTAATAATTCAATCTCTTCTTTAACAAATATTTCAGACTGAAATTTCAAAAATTTGTCCCAGATTTCTGATTCATTCTGAGTAAAAATTTTATTGAACATATTTGATGTGTTTTTCATAGGTTCGCCCAAAACTTTTCATCAGGATGCATACATTCCCTATCATATCTCATATCATGCCAAACAAAATCACAGCATTTCCCGCCACCAGCGAGCGTTTGAGTCCTTGTTAAAACAAAGTTTTCATTCATCACCTTAGCCGCTAAAAAATCATAATGGCAGGCGATTGAATAGCAAAAATCGGGATCATTAAACTCTTTTATTGCTTCATGCCACTTACATTTTTCTATTTTATAGCCAACTTGCCCCTTATCAATTTGAAAATCTATAAGATTGAAACTTTTTTGAAATAATTCTGGCCAGTCTGTACTTGAATACAATAAATCTTCAAGGTTCTCGACAGGACTTGGCTTACGAATACTTACTGTATGATAATCAATATAGTCATTAAAAAACTTAAAAGCTTCTTCCTTACACATAATCGAGAGAAGTGATTTAGCTAAGTGATATTTAATATGCAAAAATCCTCTTAATATATCCTTTTTACATATTTCAATCTCACCATTTATTCGAAATTCTTTACAGTCTAATGTGCTCAAATAAAACGAGAGTGCTACTTTAAATATATCATCATCTTTATTTAAAAATAAAAAATCTTTTGATATTTCTCTTAAATCCAAACTCTCAACTCTAAATTCTGCATTTTCTAAAAATCTATTTCTTAATTCTAAAATATATTTATCTAAATCCCCTATTTTCTTCTTATCCAAATAATCCAGAAAATAATCCACCTCTTTAAGCCTTGAAATAGTTTCTTCAAGAAAATTAACCTTCATCTTTGAATCTTCACCATAATCTTTGATTCTATTTATTTTCATTTTACACTCTACTCTTTTTCTTAAAAGATTAAATACTCTTTGTCTTTAATTATTTCTTTTTTAGTTTCATTTTGGTAAATAAATTCTAGATATTCCACTTGTATTGGTGAATCCTTTGCATAAACAATATCAAGATGATAAACGTTTTCAGGACAAAGAAATTCTTTAACTCCTACAACTCCTCCTAAATGATCACTCCGACCGTAAGCCCAATGAAACCCAGCTTTTTCATCTTCCAATACATTTCCCCATATGACAGCATTTGGATTGCAGCCAATTGCAAATTCAGCGATATTTCTTCTGGCAGGATCCTTGTCAAAAAAAGCTCTTTGTTTTTCGGCTTCTTTTCCTTCTCCTAAAATATTATAAATCTTGTTTTCTTTTATTTCAAAAACAACTGTTTCAGCATTAAAAACTGCGGGTATTTGTCCCTGGGTTTTGCTTGAGTCATTTTCTCGCTCTCCTTCATATGGAGCACAACAAACCTCACCTGCTGGCAAATTACATAATCTCATTCCTCTTCTATCTCTATGCAAATAGGCGTCATCTTTATCAACAGGCCTATACCTTAAATCAAAGTATATTTCATGACCTGTGGAAAATCTAACATTTGATCCTTCAATATTCTCCATTAAATCAGCAATTATCCTACACCTTCTTTGCACTACCTTATAATCAGCAGCTAAAGCTGTTTCTTCCATTCTTTTGGCTAAAAATGGCATTGAAGCTGCCCTTAAATCAGGTTTTTCATATGTAAAGTTAATTAAAGGAGCAGAGGCAGAATAATTATTTATTGCTACAACAATTGTAGCCTGATCTATCGCATCTTTAAGTGCAATTGGAGAGCCCTGGTTAAGAGGCAATTCAAAATTATGTTCACCAGTAGCTGGATATGTTACCAAGGGTAACACTTTATAGCCTATATCTTTTGAAAGATCATCAAAGCCAACATACCATTTATTCGCAAGTTCTCTTACTTCTTGCCACTCTGGACTGTCCTTCAAATCACCATGAGGCAAGTCAGTTAAAACCAAAACGGTTTCATCTTTTTCTGGATTAAAAACATCAATTATTAGTTTTTTAAGATTAAAAGCCATAAAAACCTCATTTTATATTCTAAATATCATTACTTTGAACAAAGAATATTACAAAAATCAAGCATGAGATTAAAATATCTTTGACAATTATTCTACAATAAAATCTTTTGAACATATGCGAAACTCTAACATCAAAAAGTATTACATCTACCATTTTATAAATGCCCTGGTCTTTGTGCTTCCAATTTTTGTGATTTATTATCTGGACTGTGGTCTTTCTTATAGCCAAATTCTTTCTATGCTTATCGCTCATTCCATTTCTCAGATCATTTTTGAAATGCCAAGTGGAGTGTTAGCTGATCTTTGGGGAAGAAAGTATGTATTAGGCCTCTAATTACTGAATATGTAAATAAGCTATGTGAATCTAGTCAAAGAGCTACTATTTTGTCCATTGGTGGATTTATAAAAAGTCTTTTACTTATAATTTTCTCGCCGATTATTGGATATTTTTCTGATATCTT
>JBDREC010000050.1:0-17284 GCA_043820105.1 Pseudomonadota bacterium | reverse complement strand
TTTTTTCAATTTCTTGAAATTAATGCTCATTTTTATCTTAAATATTATATTTTTTTTAACGTGAGAACTTGATTTTTTGTAAAAGCAGGCCTTTTTCTTTTAAATTTGAACCCTTAGATAATTCGTTGCGGAATCGCTGGTAAATGGTGGCTAGCCTATCTTTTACCTCTTTTCTGAGATATAATAATATCAAACACATCCAGGGACTTAATAATACCATCAACGATTTTATTATAAGTTGAGGCATTTGATAAATAAATAGCGTCTTTTTCATTCGTAATAAAACCTGCTTCTAATAAAACAGAAGGCATCTGTGCTCCTAAAAGAACATAAAAAGGAGCTTGCCTTATTCCTCTATCTTCAAAAGTAGTCATGGATATAATATTTCTTTGAATAATTTCAGCAAGACGCGAGCTGTCTGCAATAAAATCCTTCATTGCCAGATCAAGAAGCACAGATTTTAAAGTGGGCACAATTTTTGACTTAATATCATTAAAATAATTAATATGTTTATTTTCAAGTAATGCCACTTCCTTACTGTAAGAATCAATTGCCTTTGGTGACAGAAAATAGGTTTCAAAACCATTAATATCTTTTTTCTTTGATGCATTTATATGAATTGAAATATAAAGATCTGCTTTAATCTCATTTGCAGTATCAATTCTATCTTTAAGGGGAATAAAATAATCTTCATATCTAGTCATTACAATTTGTGCCCCAATTCTATCTGATAATTGTGGCAGCAAAAGCTTTGCTATTTTTAAAGTTATCTCTTTTTCATATAAACCATCAACAACTGTTGATCTAGCTCCATAATCATCACCCCCATGTCCAGGGTCAATGACAATTATCTTTAAAACTTTTGCTTTTGATTGAAGTTTCTTTTTTATTTTATACTCTTTATTTAATAGAAGCTTAAGCAGATCAAAAATAAAAGAATCTGGGACAAAAAACTGCTTACCTTTTAAAATTACTTCATTTGATAATTTAAATTTTGATGAATTGACTTCAATAAAAAGATCGTTTTCTTTTAATTTAATTTTATTGGAATTGATAATATAAGAACCAAATTCTGTTTGTTTTTCAAAAAATAAACACGCTGTTAACTCATCAAAAGAGTGATAAGTTTTAGCACTGTCATCATTGTAACTGGCATACAAGGAGCATACCTTATTACTTTTTTCATAAAGCACTAAGGTATCTGAAAATAAAAAAGAAGAGCTCAATAGACCAATGCCTAAGAGAAAGTAAAATCTAACTTTAAAAAAAATATTAAAATACATGTTTAACTTATGATATTAATAGCTTATTAGTCTAGGGATGTTAAGACAAAGCAGTATCTAAAGTCAAGCGCTCATTTTTTTTATGAAAGAAATATATTGCAATCATTCAATTATTGATTAAACTATTAAGGTCAAAATATTAATAAAATCAAGGGCCAATTGTGTTTAAACCTCGTATTTTTGGAAAGTATCTTCTTTTAGAGGAGCTTGGATTTGGTGGCATTGGCGAAGTATATAAGGCTAAAACCTTTGGAAAAGAAGGTTATCAAAACCTTGTTGCCATTAAAACAATTAGAACTGTTTTTTCTGAAGAGCAGCAAGTTGTGGAGCTATTTAAAAATGAAGCAATTTTAAGCCTTTCCTTGGACCATAAAAATATTATCAGAGTTTTTGACTATGGAAAAGTTAAAGATAAGCACTACATTGCCATGGAATATATTCATGGACAGGACTTAAGGGCTATTTTAAAACAATCAAATAACCTTAGCATAAAATTTCCCCTTGAATACACAATTAAAATTGTTTCAGAAGTTTGTGAGGGTTTAGAATATATTCACAACAAAAAAGATCCAAGAGATGAAAATTTAAATATTGTACACAGAGATATCTCTCCTTCAAATATTTTACTTTCTTATCCTGGGGAAATTAAGATTATTGATTTTGGTGTGGCTAAAGCTGCAAAGGATACAGACAAAAAAGAAGACGAAGAATTTTTCATGGGTAAACTCAAATATGCCTCCCCTGAGCAAGTGAGCCTAGAACCAATTGATAAGAGAAGTGATATATTTGCAACTGGCATTTTAATGTATGAAATGCTTACAAACCAAAATCCCTTTGCAGGAAATACTGAAGTAGAAACAGTAACTCAAATAAAAGAAGCCAGATATGAAATCCCATCGCACATTAATCCAGAGATACCTGTGGAAATGGAAACAATTATTGGTAAAACCCTAGCTAAAGATCCTGTTGACAGATACCAAAGCGCTAATGACTTATCTATTGATTTGCAAGCTTTTGCCGAAACAAATGCTTATAATACTGAAATGAAGGACATTGTTTCTTATATGGAAAATATTTTCAGAGAAGATAGTGCTCCTGTTAGAGACAATGTAGATGATGATGATAAAACACTCGTTGTTGAAGTTGACAAGATGATGATTCATGAAGATTTGCAAAGGGGACCAAAAGAAGAAGACATTCTGTCTCATTTAAAACAAGAAAGAAAGAATGTAGCAACCCTTGCAATTGAAGTTGGTGAAATTGAAACTGATGATGAAAGCATGGATCCTGATGAAATTGCAGCGATCATGAACGAAGTTTTTAAACGAATTATTGATGTTATCTATAGATTTGACGGCCAAATCGATCAACTTTTAGAAAGACAAGTTTTGGCTATTTTTGGTGTTCCTAAATCTCATGATAATGACATAGAAAGAGCAATAGTTAGTGGTCTTTCAATTAACAATTATATAAAATCTTTTTCCAATGAATTAAAAATAAACATAAACATCAAGTTATCAGTTGATTATGGTGATGTTATAGTCGATTATTCTAAGTCTGATGTTAACAAATATTCTGTTAAAGGCAATGCTGTTGATTCTGTTTACCACCTTTTAAAAATAGCACCTACAAATGTTGTATTAGGTGGTGAAGAAATTACCAAGTACGGTGAATTTGGTTTTAACTTTGAAAAAGCTGGATCTTATTTTTCTAAAAACATAAAAATTCCTTATTATAAGATAAATGACAGAAGAACTGAAAAGCGAGATACCTTTGATGCAAAAAAATACATTTCCAAATTCGTTGGAAGAAATCAGGAATTTGCAAAGCTTTATGCCTTGTTTTGCCAGGCAAAAGAAGGCATCGGACAAGTTATCTCAATATTTGGCGATATAGGTATTGGTAAAACCAGACTTGTTCATGAGTTTATAAGTAAAGTAAAACATGAAAATGTTTTAGCAATAGAAAGTAATGCACGACCCATAGTTTCAAAATTCATTACAAGCGACATTTCTTATTCTCTTTTGCTTATTTTGATTAAGAAAATTGCACACATTGATGATGATGATTCTGAGGGTCTTGTTAAAAACAAACTTCTTTCACTATGCAATTTTGGAGTTTCTAAAAATGATGTTTACCTAATTGCAACTTTATTTTCCATTGAATTTAAAGATTCAAATGTGGCATTTCTAGAAGGTGACCAATTCATTAAGGAGCTTTTCCTGGCTCTCAAAAAACTTTTTTCAGGCATAGCAGAAACCCAAAACCTTGTAATTATCTTTGATGATATGCAGTGGGCTGATCAGGCATCATTTGAGTTTATTGATTACTTTGTTAAAAATATTACATCTAAAAATATTATGACCATTTGTGTTCAAAGAAAAGATCAAAAAGTTACAGAATGGGATGATCTTGATAACTACAATACAATAGAACTAGGGCCTTTATCAGGTCCTGAGTCACTTTCTTTACTACAACACTTACTTCCAAATGATTCTAAAATTGGGCGTGATTTCCTTTATACTTTAATGGAGCAAACAGAAGGAAATCCTTTATTCCTCGAAGAAATTGCAAAAGCATATAAATCAAATGACATAGCATTAAAAGAGTCTAATATGAAAGATATTTCTATTCCAAAAACATTGCAGGGCATATTAACTGCTAGACTTGATAGACTTGATGATAAATCAAAAACTATCTTAAGATATGCTTCAGTAATTGGTAAAAATTTTAGACAAGATCTATTAACAAGAGTTATTAATTCTCACCCTGACTTAAAAAAGGAACTCGGAGAATATCTTGAAGAAGGTCTTTCAAAGCTTATTAAGGATGGCTTAATTATTATCATCTATGAACGAGATGATTTGATTGAATTTACCTTTAAGCATTCAATGACCTTTGAAGTTGTCTATAATTCAATGCTTGAGGAAATGCATGCTCAAGTGCACGGATCTGTTGGTGAAAGCATTGAATCTTTATTTGAAGATCGTATTGAAGAACACTATGAAATTTTATCAAGACACTTTGAATTATCAGGTGATCTTGATAAGTGTATTCATTACTATGAATTATCTGGTGAAAAGCTGCAAAAAGCTTATATTAACAAAGAAGCTTTAGAATGCTATCACAAGTGCGTTATTTTCCTAAAGAAAAAAGCAGAAAAAGAAAAACATAACATAGATGCCATAAATCAAAAGCTAGCTGATATTTATAACAGAGCTGGAATGATTTATTATTATACAAGTGACTGGGATAGAGGTCTTAAAATATTTAACCTGGCCTTAAAAGTTGCTAAACAAATAGGCGAAATAGATAGACATGCCTTTTCACTTTTAGGACTTGCTCGAATTTACAAGGCAATGGGAAATTATGAGCTGGCTTTAAAACTTTTATCTGAAGCCATTTCTTTAGCTTTGAAAACTGATGATATGAACCTAATTGTTGAAATAAAAAGAGAGATGGGTGGAATTCATTATTTCTTAGGAAATATAGACATGGCAATTGAAACAATTGAAGAGGGTTTAGAAGAAGCAACCGAACTAGGCGATGAATCAATAGTTGCGCGATATCAAAATGACCTTGGTATGATCTACTGTAAAAAGGAAAGATATGAGGAAGCCTTAAAATCTTTTTATACTTCCTTAAAATACAAAGAAAAAGTTGGTGATAAATACGGTGTTGGTGTTACCCTGGGAAACATTGTTGATATTTACTTTTCACAAAAGAACTTTGATGAAGCACTGAAGTATGGTGAAGCAGCTTTAAAAACAACTCGCGAAATTGATGATTCATGGGGAATTGCAATCAACCTGCACAACCTTGGAAACATCTACATAAAAAAACAAATCTATGATAAGGCAGAAACATATTTTAAAGAATCCTATGAAATTTCGAATGAAATTGGATGGGATGTAGGTACAATCCTAAACAACATGTATGCAACCTATCTAAGCTACAGAGAAGGCATCTTTGAAAAAGGAATTGTTCATATCCAAAATGATATACTAAAAGCTCAAAAAATTGGAAATAAAGAATCAATTGCTCGAGGCAATTATCTCATTGGTCTTTTATATTTTGAAAAGGGTAAAAAGAAAGAAATGCTCATTGCTAAGGATTATTTTAAGAAAGCTTTTGAAATAGCCGATGAAATTGGGCTTGTTGAATTAATTGAAAGTATAAAAGAGAAAATTGGTTAATTAGATAAATTTAACTTAATCTTTGGTTCGGCCTCAGGTGTCATAGGATTAATCAATGCAATTAATGGAAAATATTTAATTTCCTGCTTCGAAATATCAAATTGAATTGAACCATCACTAATAGTAATTGTTTTACTTGCCTTATCAACTTTTATATTTAAATTTAAAATTCCAAAGGCATTTTCCTGATCAGGTACCACAAAAAATAAGCCTGCAAATAAATCACCATCTTTAATATCAATATTAAGTTTATGCATTTCTATTAATAAATGTGTACTTTCACAAGTATCAGTTAGAATGATATTATCTATCTTGTCATTTACAAATTGAGCGCAAACATTATACTTCCCGGCAAGTTCTTCCTTTTTCAACTCATTAATAATGTCACTAGTTACTCGCTTCTGACCATCTGGAGTACTTACTATTGGGAAAAAATCCTGATCTAGGGTAAGATCGGCTCCATTTTTATTAAACTTAAAAGAAACTTGTTTTAATAATCTAATTTCAACGGGAATTGTTACAGGAATTATTCCAGCGTCCTCAGAATAGGCTGAAGAAACAAATGGTTTTTCAATAAGTGAAACATTAGATTTTGTAGTTCCGTTATCATAGATAATTGTAGCGCTATTTACAAAAGCCCTATCTTTATAAATAGAAATATCAAAGGTTGACACATCTACAGATGAAGGAATTTCTTTAACTGCTTTTAAAGCATTAACAATTGAATCATCAATTACAAGATCTCCATGTAAGGAGAAATGACAACCTTCACCTGAAGTTTGACAATCTGGCCAAACTGAAAATTCATCAATTTCTGGTTCGCCTGGTTCTTCTGGTTCTGCTGGTTCTACTGGTTCTACTGGTTCTGCTGGCTCTGTAGGTTCTGCAGGCTCGGCAGGTTCTACAGGCTCAGTTGGTTCCACAGGCTCTGCTGGGTCGACAGGTTCTGCTGGGTCTGTAGGCTCAGTTGGTTCTGTGGGCTCTGTAGGTTCAGTTGGTTCAGTTGGTTCAGTAGGCTCAGTAGGCTCAGCTGGTTCTGCAGGCTCTTCTGGATCTTCTTCTTTTACTTCATCACAATCAGCTCCAATCTCACCACAAAGAAGATCTAAGTCTAAACAGCCGCATACAGTAATATATGTTAGTGAACAATCATAATCAAAAACTTCATATTCAACTGGAGAAAGCTCTAAATCTGTTTCTGCATATTTATCTTCTGTGATATCAAGGAAGTCAGATTCCCCATCTCTAATAAAAATTAGTTTTCCACAAAAAGGGAAAAACTTTTCAAACCAAAATAGTTTTGCATGAACAACATAACTTCCAAGAGGAAGATATGAGCTAATATTTACAATATTCTTTAATTCAGCTTTAGTAAAAACTAAATTTTCAGCACTTTGAATTTTATATTCTATGGAAGGATCATCAACAGAAACAAGCTTAATTTCCAAAACTAAAAGTCTATTATCTGGGATATCACTAGTATCTTTGCCTGATGGCATAACATTCACTGTAAACTCACATTTCCCATCTTTGCATTTTGCTGGAACAGAAACATCATCTCCATCTCCATCTCCATCTCCATCACCATCACCGTCTCCATCACCTGAAGGTGGAGGTGGAGAAGTTGGAGTATCGCTTGGTTTTTCAGTAGAGGCTTTTTCACCTGGCTTTTCTGCTTCTTTACCTGTCTTTCTTTTGCAGCCAGATAGAAAAAAAGAAGCTAATATGATAATTAAAAATGTAATAAGCAGTTTATTTTTTAAGGACATATTTTCTCCAAAAAATTAATTTTCCCATTTCTTGAGATTTAGACATATTGCAGCACAGCACTTAACACTATGCATTATTTTTGTCAATTAATTAATTAGACTTTATCCTGTTACATTATCAAAGTGCTTTATTTTATAAGCTTTTTCTGTTTTAAATATTGCTATAACATCAAATTGACATTCTTGACCATAGCCATCAATTGAATAGAGGTAGTATTGAGCTGTTTTTTGAATTTTCTTCAGCTTAGAAGGAGTAACATATTCCTCAGGCTCACCAAAACCTTCGTTTGATCGAAGTTTAACTTCTATAAAATGAATAACTCCCTTTTTAGAAGCTATAATATCAATCTCTCCAGGTCTTGCCTGATAATTTCTTTCTAATATTTTAAATTTATTTTCTTGTAGATATTTGATTGCAAGGAGTTCACCTTCATTATCAGAGATCTTAATCATTAATCTACCTTTTTTACATGTTCTGAGACACCCTTAAAGGTAAGGCGGTGTAATTCTGAAACACCATGTTTTTTAATAGACTCTTTGTGATCTTTTGTTCCATAACCTTTATGTTTTGCAAAACCATATTGAGGATATTTTTTATCATACTCAAGCATCAGGTTATCTCTCGTAACCTTTGCCACAATTGAAGCAGCTGAAATTAGTGGGCAGATAAGATCACCTCCAATTATCGCTTCTTGATCTATATTATTCTGAATCTTCTGATTTCCATCAATAAGCAAATAATCTGGCCTAACATCCATTACCATAACAGCTCTTTTCATAGCAAGTAAGGAAGCATTTAGAATGTTAATTTTATCAATCTCTTCCTCATTTGAAATAGAAATTCCAAAGGAAAGCGAATATTTTTTAATATCTTCAAAGGCAATTTCGCGCTTTTTAGCACTAATTTTCTTTGAATCTGTTAGATATCTAATTTTTGATATATTTTCAGGTAGAATGATAACTGCAGAAGCGACAACAGGACCCGCCAGGCAACCACGCCCAGCTTCATCTACACCAGCTATTTTTTGATAATTATTTTGGATAGCGCAAGACCAGTAATGATCCAAACTTAATCTCTCTTTTCCTTGATTCTAGCTGCTCTTCCTCTAAGGTCTCTTAAGTAATAAAGTCTACTTCTTCTAACAAGACCTTTTCTTGGAACTTCAATCTCCTTAATAAGTGGTGAATTTAAAGGAAAAATTCTTTCAACGCCAATACCATAAGAGATTTTTCTAACAGTAAAGCTAGCGCCCATTTTACCCCTGGTTTTTCTAATTACAAGACCTTCAAATATCTGAACTCTTTCTTTTTCACCTTCTTTAATTCTATAATGAACCTTTACATTATCACCTGATTTAAAGTTTGGCAGATCCTTAACAAGGCTTGAATTTTCAATTTTTTGAATCAATTCATTCATCTTTTTTTCCTCTTACTATGTAAAATTTCAATGTTTTGCAGTTTTAAGGTGAAGGCTAAGTATACCCAAAATTTATAAAAATCAACTAAAATCTTGATTTTTTAGCAGAAGAACCTATTCTTTTCAGAATGATTCCAAATATTTTCCACTTTATTTTTGGCTTACAAAAGCAAAAAGAACCATTTCACTTAATGCATTATTTATGTTTAAAATCGTGCTTAGAAATTAATAGACCTGAAAAAATATATCTTTACTACCATTACATGCCTTATGGTAAATTTTGGGATTTAATCAAGCAACATTTAACCTTAGTTAAAGTTGATTTAAATGATTTTGTTTCAAAATTCAAATACACCAGAGAAAATAAAGGCTGCAAAAAATATTCTTATGCTCATCACTCAGACTTTATAAGGCTTGAAAAACTCCATGAACATGGTGGAATATATGCAGATATAGATACAATTTTTGTTAATAAAATTCCAGATATATTGTTTGAAAAAAACTGTGTTTTAGGCCGTGAAAGTGATGTGATTTGCCAAAGCACGATGAAAAAACGCCCTTCCCTGTGCAATGCCCTCATAATGTGTCAAAAAAACAGTGAATTTATTAAAGCCTGGTTTGAGCAAATGATCTCATATTTTAATGGTTCCTGGAGCAATCATTCAACCTTTTTACCCTATGAATTAAGCATGCAGTATCCTGAACATATTCACATTGAACCTGAGCAAACTTTTTATCCCTTTATGTGGACAAAAACAGATCTTGACCTTCTTTTCAAGGGAAATATTAGTGAATTAAGCCAAAGTGTAAGCATTCACCTTTGGTCTCATCTCTGGTGGTCAAAAAAAAGAAAGGATTTTTCAGATTTTCATGCTGATTTATTGACTGAAGATTTTATCAGGAAGGTTGATAGCACCTATAACATTATCGCCAGAAGGTTTTTATAAAATACTTTGCAAATATAAGTCACTATCAACATTATATTTTGACTTAACAAGATTAAAAGCTCTTTTCTCAATATCACTTTTTAATTTGTTATTGCTCATAAGCTTTATGCAGCAATCACAAAAAGCTTCAGGATCATCTGCCAGCAGGATATTTTCTCCATCACTTACATCAATTCCACAAGCTCCAAAAGAAGTAGATACAATAGCCTTTTTATAAGACATTGCTTCTAAAATCTTAATCCTTGTCCCTCCACCTGCATTAATGGGAACAATTATTACATCAACTTTTTCATATAAGGCTCCTAAATCCTTTATATAGCCTTTGTATTTAATATTTGCTATATTTAAAGTATGTTTTAACTTTATATTTAAGTTCCCAGATCCAGCTATCCAAATTTCAAATTGTTCATCAGCCCTTTTCTTCATTAAAATTACGAGCTTTGAGCTTATCCAATTTACCGCGTCTATGTTTGGATAGTAATTCAAATTACCAAGAAATAAGAAAACAAATTTAGTTTTTTCTTTTGGCTTTTTAGATTGTGTTTCAGATGGTATACTAATAACATTAGGTAATACTGATATGTTCGATAAACTATATTTTTCCATTAATATTTCTTCATCCAATCCAGAACAAACATAAACCCTATCAAACAATGGCAAGAAGCGTTTTTCAAGATCACCATAAAAACTTGATTCCAACAAAAGTCTTTGAGCCTTTTTCTTTTCATTATTTTTCAGATAAAGCTTTGATAGCTTATTTCTTGTTAAAGATTCTATATCATCAAGATCACATGTAATTGATGATATTTCTTTTTTTATAAGATATTTTTTAATAAACCAGACAAGATAAATTCGAAAAACATGAATTCTATCAAATTTTCCATTTTTTATTATAATTTCAAGCCTTTGTTTTTGATCTTTTGAATATATACTATTTTGGTATGCAAACAGCTTTTTGGAGAACAACCTATAAAATAAACGATGCAGTTTTTTATAATAAAAATCAAATCTTTTAAGATCTAACAAAACGATTTCTTTACAAAAGTCATATGTCGTATTTGGCTTTTGATCAATTCCTGCCTTATCTTTTTGAGCAAAAACTATCAAAGTAATTTCATAGTCTGAAGATAAGGCTTTTATTGAATTAAAGGCACGAATTGCAAGTCCATAATTAGAAGCCTGGGGCATAACAGGTGATAAAAATAGCAGCTCTTTCTTCATTCTCAAAGTTCCCATGGAAAATGCTTTGAGAAAACATTATTAATGTAATCTTCAATTTTCTTGTTTAAATCAAACAATGCTTCATCTTTATGATTTAGTGGCTTAAGCCAGTTGTCTTTTTTCCTTTTTATTGATATTAATTTTATATTGTTTCTTTTAGCGTATATAGAAAGCCAAATATCAGACATTGCCTGCTTTTTATTGAAACAAGCAAAATCAATGGATTTAAAGGTATCAGCATAATAAGCCAAAGTCCCAGTTCCCAAAATATGAACAGACCTGTCTTTTTTATAGCTTTGAGTAAAGTGCCTCACCTGTCTTTTTTCAGAATAATATCCATCGAACTTATCTGATAAAAAGATACTTCCATGAACACCTATTGCTGCCTTATTGTCATATCGCACGATCCCCTTGAGCATTTCTTTTACATAATTTTTAGGATAAACAATATCATCATCACAGGTGAAATGATAATAATCATTATTCCATTTTTCTTGATCGAATTTTATAAAAAAGAATTTTCCATTATCCTTTAAATCCCCATGTTCTTTTGATGTAGCTACTCGCAAGAGTACAGTTTTATATTTATTAACTTGGATTTCGCCTTCAAATAAAAGTCTGTCTTTATCATAATTTAAACAAGCATTAAGTTTTTTTATACACGCAGGAATATCATCAAAACCATTAAGATAAAGATTAAGACCATTTATTTGTGGAAGTAAAGAAGCAATCACCTTTTCATGCAAGTTCCTTCTAGCTTCTTTGAGAGCAATTGAAGTAATAACTTTTCTTTTATTATTTTTATGCTTATTTAGGTTAAAAAAAGACATGGGCTTTTCCTTGATTATTTTAATAAATTAATTTCTAGTAAAATTATAATTAATGTAATTTTTTAATCATTTATGCATAACAAAACCTTAGTATCAATTATCATGCCTGTTTATAATTGTCAGGATTTTTTAGATGAGTCAATTAAAAGCATCCTAAGCCAAACCTACGATCACTTTGAATTCATAATAATAAATGATGCTTCAATAGACCTTAGTGAAGAGATAATACTTTCATTTAATGATTCTAGAATTAATTATTATAAAAATGCTGTTAATATGGGTCCAGCTTACACAAGAAACAAAGGTCTTGAGCTGGCAAAAGGTGAATACTATCTATTGATGGATTCTGATGACATATCAGATCGCAATAGAATTGAAACCTTATTAAAGGCCATGGCAAATGATACTACTATTGGAATCTGTGGTTCCTGGGTTGCATTATTTTATGAACCATCCAGCAAAAATTGGCTGGATTTAAATAAATGTAATATAATTAAACATCCCTTAGAATATGATGAAATAAAAGCAAATTCCTTTGTATCAATTCAGGTATGTGGTGCGACTATAATGATGCGCTCATCATTAATTAAAAAATACGAACTCAAATATAATACCAAGTTTATTATTAGATCTGACTATGACTTTATATTAAGAGCTTCTTTTAAGTTCAAAGTAATAAACTTTCCCGAAGTATTATATTATTACCGCATAAAAAATGACAGTCATTTTCACAGTAATTATGAAAATTATTTTCCTAAATTTTATAAAGAAATAGCTAAAAATATATTGAAGGAATTTAAGTCAAACCTTAAAAATGATATTAATATTTTTGATCACGGTTTAATAGAAGAGGAATTTGTTAATAATTATATTTCTGCATTTCATTGTAATCATGAGGTCAATAATATTCAAAAACTAGATAAAATAAGCAAGTGGCTTATACATTTAAGCAATTTAAATAATGAAACAAATATTTTTAATAAGAAATTATTTTTAAATTTATTATCAAATAACTTTTATAAACTATGCTATCTTAATTTTTATCATGGCCTGCAAACATGGAAGCTTTTCATTAATAACAAGTTTTCAAAGTCACTAAATATTAGCTTAAAAATGAAAACCATGCTTCTAATAAAGATTTATCTTTACCTTATTTATAAATATTTAAAGCTTAATATAATTAGAAATAAACTAAAAGCACAGGTTATTAAAAAATGAGCACAGGAATTTTAATCACTTCTTTCAATCGATATAAATACTTTAAGAAAACTCTACATTCTTTATCTAAATCAAACTTATTTCCTGATTGTGAAATTCTTATTATTGATGATGCCAGCACAGATTCACGAGTTATTAAGTTTATAAAGTCCTTCTCAATTAAAAATATAAAGATTGAGATATTTTTCAACAAGCAAAATAAAGGCGTATCTTCCTGCTTAAGAGACGGTTTTGACTTCTTGATAAAAAAAAAGCATGAGTATTTAACAAACCTTGATAATGATGTTTTGCTCGATCCTCTTTGGTTAACAAAACTTCATGAGACCTTTTCTAAATTAGATAATAAAACTATTTTATCAGGCTTTAACTCATCAAATATTATAAATCATCCCATAATTAAAAAGGAATCTGGCCTAGCATATAAGTCAAGAATTGGTGGAATAAATCTTTTTTTTCACAGAAGTTTATATTCTTTTTTAATAAGAGATAATTTAAAACCATTTTGGGATGATTTGGTTTCAGAGGCAATGCAGAAAAACAATTTAAGCATGGTCTGCTTAATTCCATCAGTAATCCAGCATACTGGTAAATCAGGTTTATGGTCTACTCATGCATCCTATGACTATGCTATTGATTTCCATGGGAAGTCTAGATTATTGTTAAATTCCAAGTCTTTTGTTGAAAAAGCAATAGCTAGCAAAATGGTAAGTTTGAAGAATCTCATTAAGCTGTTTTTACAGGCAACAATTTCCAAAATTGGATTTAATATTTATTAATAACAAAATATGCCTTTGACAATTTTATTTTCTACTAAAATAATTAATATATGAAGAAAGTTAAAATATCAATTATCATTCCAGCTTTTTGTAAACAAGAAACATTAAGAAGATGCCTTAATGCAATTATAATGCAAAATTATGAGCAAAAGAGTCTAGAAATTATAATTGTTGATGATAAATCAGATGATAATCTTAAAAAAGAAGCTAATACTTTTAAAAACAGTTTTTTTGGTAAAATTAAATATCTTCGAAATAATATAAATCAGGGTCGAGCAATAACTAAAAATATTGGGGCAAAAAATGCAAGCCACGACATTCTTTTTTTTCTTGATGTTGATATGGCTATAAACAAAAGTTGCATATCAAATATTGTTAGAGAATATAATTTTGAAAAGAACATAGTGCTAATATTAAAAATCAAAGCAGATAAACTTCAGGGCGAAACTTCAGCTTTTGCGAATAACTTAAATAAAACTTACTATAAAGATAATCTATTTAAACACAATGAAGAAATAAAAGCAGGCAACTTAGGTGGTGCATTTCTCATCAATAAAACTTTATTTAATAAGGTTTCTGGCTTTGATGAAGCCTTTGTTAAATATGGTGCTGAAGATTTTGACCTTGGAATTAGACTAAAACAAAATCAAGCAAAGCTTATATATACAACTAAATCTATCGCTTTAATATACGATGAAAATCTTAATTTTAAATCCAGGCTTTCTAAAATACATGAAAGCTCACAATATTCAATGCCAATAATTTTAAAAAAACACCCCCATATTTTTTTTTCTGAAAGCTCTTCAAAAATAATGCGAATCCTTGAAAAAAAAGACAACTCAACTTTGTTCAATCTGATAATCAAAAACTTACTAGACACCAAGTTATCTAATTTTATAACCAAGCTTATAATTGCAACAGACAAAAGTAAAATTCAAATCCCCTTAATTCTTTATAAATATGTTTTTGCAAGTGCCTATAAAAAAGGAATAAAAAAAAGAAAACCAATTATTGATAACTTTCAATTTTATAAAAGCAGAGACACAACTTTAAATTTATTTGGATTTCATACATATAAATGCTTTCAAAATTATTCTGATAATATAAACATACGCCGCCATACTAAATTGAAAACATCTATTTTAGAGCTTAGAGATTGTATAATTGATACAAACAAAATTAAAGTCTCAAGAGGTGAAGAAAAAGTAGAAGATGTGCTGGGAAGATCAGAAGAGCTAGAACTTCCTTCTTATGATAAATCAGCTCTAATATTAAAAGACAACCTTACAATAAACAAAAATATACATGAATATTTACATAATTATCAAAAAGACATTATAGCAGCACTTAGTCCTTCCCCTGATGCTTTTAATAATCACGATATGTGCTTTAAGGAACCTGTTTTTATGCTTACTCGATATGAATATTGTAATTTATACCATGGAATCATAGAAATTTACAATGCTTTTGTAGCCTCATTGCTTTACCCTTTTAAAAAGAAAATCCTTGTTTTTCTTGATGGGCATGCAATAGGTAAACTTGATGAAATTTGGACAAAGCTATTTGATGAAGTTTATTATATAAAACACATGCAAGCTGAAAAGATCTTATTTAAAAAGATTATTCTTGTTAATCCTGGTTATCAATCCCCTTTGAATAAATATGAAATGCTAGAACAGGTGAATTTTTGCCCTGATGAAACCTTTTTAAGACTTTTTACAAGTACCTTATTAGAAAAATACAAAATCAATAAAACTCCTAAAAAAGATAAAAACAAAAAAAGACTTTTGCTTCTATTTCGCGTAGATTATTTGCCACACCCAAGAAGTGATGGTATTACAGACCGAAAAATTCAAGATCCTATTTTAGAACTTAAGAAACTTAAACTATTATACCCTGATTACATTTGTGAGAAAGTTGCTTTTGAGCACCTTTCTATAGGGGAGCAATTTAAAATTATCCACAATACAGATTTACTAATTTCAGTTCATGGAGCTGCCAATGCACATGTCTTGTTCTTAAAACCTGGATCAAAGTTTATTGAATATTTCACTCCGAAAACAAAAGAGATTAAAATGTTTGAATATTTTTCGAAATTAAATGGAATAGAATATGAAAAGAAATTATGTAAGAAAGTAAAACTCGTTAATGGAAAAGAGCTTGTAGAGAGATTAATATCTTTTTAATTATTCTTTCTTCACTGAATTGCTCAACATTTATTTCTTGGAGAGCTTTTAACTTGTTTCCATACTCATGCTTATTTTCAAATACCTGTCTCATAAGCTTTGAGGCATGATTCAAATCAGCTTTTCCCCATTTTTGATCAGAAGAATAGATATCTGGTGCTCGTGGATCATAAGCAGAAATCAAATTGTAATTAATCAAAAGAGGATAATCTTGACCCAAATAAGCAAGTTGCCCTCCCCAACCTGTTATGATAACAGGATTTCCGTGCAGACAAGCATTAAATGGTGATAGACCAAAGCCTTCAGATCTTGTTAATGAAATATAACAATCCCCTTTTTTATGCAAGCTATGAATTTCTTCATCACTTAATTCTTCATCAATAACTTTTATTGCAGGCGCTTGTATAAATTTTTTTTGGATTTTCTTAATTGCATTTCTTGCATAATGCTTTCTTCTAAAAATTGATGCCTTAGTAAAATCTGTTTTTGAAGTTTTAATGATTAAGATAACATTGTCCCTTTTAGAAAATGTTTGGCAATAAACACTTACAAGATCCCAAATTGCTTTGCGATTTGTGTAAGATTCGATACAATAAAAAGTGAACTGCTCATCAGACTTAGATAAAAAAGCGGATGATGTAGAACTAATATCCGCAACATGAGGTATCAATGTTATTGGAGTTTTCACCCCACTTTCAATGAAAACTTTTTTTGTAAATTGTGATGGAACAAAAAGCAGGTCGGGAATTTCTAATAAAGTTTCCCAAGTTAAGGGTATTTTATCTGTTTCCCAAACAGTGTATCCAATAATTTTCTTATTAGGCTCAAGTTTTTTTAAAAGAGGAAAGTATTCTGGGACAGTGTGAACAATTACAGTATCATAATCCAGTTTGCGATTTATTTGTTCTTCAAAACCTTCATATTCAGACCGATACATCTCAGATTTTTCAAGACCAAGCTTCTTTTGCTTACCCATTCGCAATGGCATCCAAGAGACATTTACACCATAATTCAAAAGACCTTTTATATAAGCCTTGGCTGAATTTCCATAACCATTATTTTCGCAAAATGAGATATATTTTATAGTTTTCAAACTTCTTCCTATTCTAGATAAAGCGTTATTATAATAATAGAATAAAAACAATTAATTTTTTTGTATTTATACTTGATTAACATTTTTTTTCAAGCTAGGAAATGCACTTAGTTGGAACTTCCTTTATCTAACTTGATTTGGAATTTGTTATTTATTATTTGGAATTTCCCCAAAAAGGGGCTGTAGCTCAACTGGGAGAGCGCTTGAATGGCATTCAAGAGGTAGTCGGTTCGATCCCGATCAGCTCCATAAATTTTTGATTGAAATCAATAATTTAGAACTAGTTCTAGTACTAGTACTAGCACTAGTTCTAGTTCTAAGAATAACTTGGCATAGTTCTTGTATTTA
>JBDREC010000049.1:0-104502 GCA_043820105.1 Pseudomonadota bacterium | reverse complement strand
TTTTTTCAATTTCTTGAAATTAATGCTCATTTTTATCTTAAATATTATATTTTTTTTAACGTGAGAACTTGATTTTTTGTAAAAGCAGGCCTTTTTCTTTTAAATTTGAACCCTTAGATAATTCGTTGCGGAATCGCTGGTTGTGATATAAATCACTTTTAAAACAGATGTAACTATGTTATAATTATCTAGTATTAAGAAAAATGTTTGTTTTTTTTAATAATAATATTAAAGAGTTGGGAAATGTATCAAAAAAATGAATCTAAAACAAGAGCCATTAGCCTTCAAAAAGCATATCGAATTGAAGATTATCTTTATATTTTACCTTTAATATTTGTAATTATTATATTTTCTCTAACAAACTGTGCAGAATCAGCGGGAAATAAAGCAGATGCACCAGATGGCGCTATAACTGAAGACTCAGCTGAAACCATTGATCTTGGAGAAATATCAGATGATAATTTAGTTGATATTGAGTCTGTTGATGATAGCACAGAGCTGCAAGCAAGCTCAGAAACAAGCTCAGATAGCACCCGAGCAAACAGAAGAAACAGCAATAATAACAGCACCGTAACAGGGCCTACAGTTACAAGCTCCACACCTTTAGATGGAGCAAGTGATGTCAGTCTAGATACTAGTATAACAGCAACTTTATCTGGTCAAGTAAAGGTCTCTACTCTTAATTCAGGTGTGCTATTGAAAAATGCAGCCCTAAAGACCATTCCTGCAACAATTAATTTTAACACAGAAACAGGCATTTTAAGCATAACACCTGTATATTTAGACTATAATACAAGCTATACAATAACAGTAAGCCCACTAGTCACAGATGCTAATGGAAATGCAGCTGAAGCAACTGAAATTGTCTTTACAACTGAAAATATCACGAGTGTATCAAGCATCTTAGACGATGCAGGAGATAATGGTCAATTTAATGCTTTAACACATGACTCAAGCAATAACCTGCACATCGCATATAAAGATGAAACAAATTCTAAATTAAAATATATGATTTATAATACCAGCACTGAAGAAACAGTAACAAGTGATGTGGATACAATTGATAATCCTGGAACCCATGTTTCTTTAGTTCTTGACGATAGTGAAGCCGCTCACCTTTCTTATAGAAGATCAGGAACCAAGTCCCTTGTTTATGCCACAAACAGTCAGGGCAGTTTTGCAAGCACCGTTGCAGATGGATCAAATTCCGGGAAACATACAGCGACTGTTATTAATTCCTCAGACAATACAGATATTGTGTATTGGGAAAAAGTTGAGGGTGTTAATTCTTTGGGCTACGCATATGGAGACTATCAGGGAGGCTTTACGGCCGAGAGCATTGACACAAGTGATGTCGCTGACATGGGTCTATCAATGGCTATTGATGCAAATGATAATCTGCATGTTGCCTACCAAAGCAACACTGAAGGCGACAGACACTTAAAATATGCCTATTTTAATGCCACCAGCCAGGCATGGTCAACCGAGATTATTGATGAAACAAATGATGATAATGGGATCTTTCCAGTTATCAAGCTTGATGCAAATGAAAATATTTATATTTTCTATCAATACAACACAAATCAACTCAAAAAACTTTTATGCACCACAAATGCAAGTGGTGATTGGGTAAGCTCAATAGTTTTTGCAACCCGGGAAAACATTGTTTCCTTTAATCCAGCGGTATCAATGGATGAAAACGGATATTTCCATGTTAGCTTTTATGATTCTGCTAATAATGTAATAAGATATGCAAACAACGTCTATGGTTTCTGGGCAACGGCGATAGCTGGATCGGCCGGAGATTACACAGAATCATTATCTTCCATAGATGTCGCCAATGGAAATGTCTATATTACATATTATTATCGTGAAGGAGAAGAAGGGAACTTAAGTTTGTTTACCATCTCTGATTATTGAAAAAAGATGGGGTGCTCTTTTTTATCAAACTGTTGGTGGCTGCATAATATATATTCTATAATCTATTCACTCTCTTCATTTTCATAATTGTAATAATAAGCGCATACACAGGTATCATAGTCTATATAAGATTTCCAAGTTTTATTTGCATGATTCTGAAGTGCAATAATATTACAACTTCCAGCTGCAATTACTTCATCTTTTTCTGAACTACATGGAAAGTCTGCTTTAATTAAAAAGCTATTTACAGAGCCATTATAATTAAAATAAGTTCTTCCTATGATACTAAATTGATATTCTTCTTTAATTATTATATTTACTGGTTCATCCAACAAGGGGCCTTGTCCAGCTTTATTATACTTCCATTTCTTCTCTGCAATGAATTGCTTTAATGCAATAGTTACACTATTTTCAATTATTTCATTTTGAAGGCGTATGGGTTTTTTGTTTTCTTTTGAATAGAGTGAAAATGAACAAAGAAGTAGTATAATTGCTACTAATAAGATCTTCAAAAAGATACAGGCACATTTTTTTTTCATAATTTAGAATCCTTATATATTAAATATTTATTTTTTCCTTAATTAAAGCAAATTTAGGTCCAAATTATCAAAGCATACAAAATCCATTTAAAACAAACACTTATTCCTTGCATTGTTTGGATTCTTTTTTTCAAAAGGAGGAATTATTAACAAAATAATCAGTATTTGGGACATTCCTTGTCTTGAAAACTTGCCTTATAAAATTTTATTCTTATAATATATTTCTTTTAATGTTTGTTAAATATACAAGGAGCCAAAATGAAAAAAATATTAATTAGTCTTTTTATTATTGCTGCTTTTTCATCAAATTTATCAATCGCTACTGATAAAAAATTTGATGCTGACAAAAAGGGCAAAGAACTTTTGAATGAAATTTGGTCTAACATGAAAGACAAAAAAATCGATGCTCTTGATAAAATGATATCAGAGGGTTTTCAGGCAGTTCACACAAATGGAGCAAACACAAAAACTGATGAGATGAAATTGTTGAAAGGCTTAAATTTAAGTGATTATGAATTTTCAGATATTAAAGTTACTCAAAATGGACCAGTTCTTTTAGTCACATATTTTGTAAAATGTGCAGAAACTATTGATGGAAAAAAGCTAGAAAAGAAAAAAGCAGAAAGATTAACTGTATTTTTAGAAACCGATGGCAAATGGCAATGGATAGCTCACGCTAATTTAAGGGCTTTAAATAACTAGGAATAAATTTTAGGATCAACTCTAATTTGAATACCTAAACAATAGAGCCCCAGTCAACTTAGGGAACAGGAGCGCAAGGGAACAAGAGATCAAGAAAAAACACCTTTCTTTATTCACTGAATTAGGTTTTTTACAGTATAAGCCACCTATAAAGACTGCTCAAATGCCAATTCATAGTAGAAGCTGGTATTTACATTCTACATCAAAGCGGACAAATTTCCTCATATTTAATATATAGTTTTACTGGACGAAGATAATTCATTGTTTTAATTAAACAAATCTTATCGCTATGCATGGCATAGGATTTGCTTTTAATATTTTCCAATCAAATTAATTAAAATAACTACTTAATAAGGTGAAATATGAATAAAATTAAAAAACAAAATTTAGTAACATTAATAATAGCTTTTATTTTATTTGTTACTTCAACATTATTTTCATTTCTATTCGCTGATGACGATTTAAGCAATGGGAATAGAGAACTCTCTTACAAGGAAACATTATATAGCTACATAAGAGATGCATATGATAAAAATCAGATAAAAGAATTTAAATTTTATTTAGATTCTTTATTTGATGGTCCCTTCAAAGATTTTGAAATCGATGATTTAAATTTAAGCGGGAGCTGTTCTGATATAAATTGTTCTAGGAATATACCATCATGTAGCACAGTTGAAGTATTAGTATATAACAACAAACCCAAGTTTCTAAGGGCATTTTTTGAATCAGCAAGAGAATATAATAGATATAATAACTATTATGACATAAATTATCGAGATGATCCGTATTTAACAAATCCAATATTAATTACAGCAATAAAAAAAGATTATGTAGAGATATTCAATTTGCTAATAGAATATTATCCAAGAGAAATAGATTTCAATGATACAGATCCAAGACACGGCAATACAGCTTTAATGGAAGCTGTTCAAAGTGATAATAACTATTATACAAATTCCCTGTTAAATAAGCATTATTCAAGAATTATAATAGGATTAGATCCAAATAAACAAAATAAAGCTAAAAATACTGCTTTAATGATTGCTGCCCAAACTAAAGAATTACCAGAAATCCAAGAAATTTTAGCGCTTTTTACTGAGAATGATCTAAATGTAAGCAAACGAATACGAAACAGAGAAGGAAAATTAGCTTATGACATTTTAACAGGAAGATTCCAAAACGAAAGCGAATCCGGCGCCTTTGACGTAATAAAGCCTCCAAAACCTGGTTCCCCAGTAATTAGCACGGAGGATCTAAAACTGCTCGAAAACAAGGCGACAAGAAGTGAAAAGTGAGGCGTACTTCCTGCACTTTGTGGTGATGGACGACGCGGTTAAAGAAGCAGAGGATTAGTTTTCGTTTAGTCACTGATAACGATAATTATGAACAATTAGAAGGAAAGCAAAAAATGAAATCTTCAAAAAAATACTTTTTTCTCTTTATTGTGATTTTGAACTTATTAATAATAAATGGATTATATGCAGATCGAGAAGAGCCAAGTCTACAAGCTAAAATTAAAAGATTTATATCAAACAAAATGCTTGCAAGAATTGATGTTTGGACGGCGTTAAATACTAATAATTTGAATGTATTTATCGCTACCTTAAGATCAGGAGCAGATGTGAATGTGACAAGAAAAGTATATATTATAGATCCAAGATCGGGAACTTATGAGCGGAATGAATCTCTACTTGAGGTATTAGTAAATAATCAGGACACAGAAAAGTTATCTGCATTATTACACGCAAATGCAATGGGTTTTGTTACTCTTGATGCCACAAAAAAATATGATGCAGATGATTTGCCAATTCTAATCCAAGCTGCGAAATCTAGTGAATCAATTACAATGTCAAGTATAGTTGACGAGCTAGTAGAAAGTTATTTAAAAAAAGAAATCGAATTAGATATTGATGCTGTAGATCCTGAAACCGGTAATACTGCTATAATGGAAGCAGCACAATATCCCAATTCATATGTCTTAACATCGTTTGTAGATGCTATTAGATACAAAGGTCTTAGTGTTGATACTAATATAAAAAACAAAGATGATAAAACCTTAATAGACTTAGCTTTTGAAAGTGAAAGATATGACAATAATGATAATTTTGAAAAAATCTTATATGCATTAGGAGATGGCTTTTTAAATTATGATTTCAATACAAATATATATGATAATGGTGACAATTTTATAATGCGTTTAGCACGTTTTCCTACTTTTGTTGATGAAATAAGATTATTATTAGTTGCTTATCAAAACAGGCAAATTTCTTTTGATCTAAATTTAAAAAACAACGATGGAGATACTTTATCAACTCTGCTTCGAGTTTATATGGAGGAATCTTCCGAATATACTGAATTACAAGATAAATTTAATTTTCTAAAGACTTTGGACAACAGCACATTTATTACTCAATAATATAAAAATTATAAATCATTGTAAGGAATTCTAATAATGAAATCTTCAAAAAAATACTTTTTTCTCTTTATTGTGACTTTGAACTTATTAATAATAAATGGATTATATGCAGATCGAGAAGAGGCAGGAATAATATCACATATTGTAAGATTTATAAATCTAAAAACAATTGCACAAAGTAATATTTGGGAAGCATTGGAAACTGATGATTTGGATGTATTTATCGCAACTTTAAGGACTGGAATAGATGTGAATGTGGCAAGAGAAGTACATGTTATAAATCCACAAAAGGAAGATTGTTTACTACATGAATCTCTACTTGAAATATTAGTTTACAATAAAGACTATGCAAAATTATCTGCTTTATTACACGCAAATGCAATGGATTTTGTTACTCTTGATGCCACAAAAAAATATGATGCAGATGATTTGCCAATTCTAATACAAGCTGCAAAATATAGTGAATCAATTGAAATCCGCATTATAGTTGACGAGCTATTAGAAAGTTATTTAAAAAAAGAAATCGAATTAGATATTGATGCTGTAGATCCTGAAACCGGTAATACTGCTATAATGGAAGCAGCACAATATCCTAATTCATATGTCTTAAAATCATTTGTAGCTGCTATTAGATACAAAGGTCTTAGTGTTGACGCTAATATTAAAAACAAAGATGGTAAAACCTTAATAGACTTAGCTTTTGAAAGTCAAAAATTTCCCCAACAGGATAATTTTGAACAAATTTCGTATGCACTAAGGGATGGCAGTTTAAAATATAATTTTGATGCAAATATATATGATAATGGTGACAATTTTATAATGCGTTTAGCACGTATTTTTCCGTATGGTGCAGATGAAATGATACATTTATTAGATGCTTATAAAAACAATAAAATTTCTTTTGATCCCAATTTAAAAAACAAAAATGGAGATACTTTATCAACTTTGCTTCTAAGGTATGGGGGAAATATCAGTTATACTAAATTACAGCAAAATTATCACTTTCTAAGGACTTTGGACAACAGCACATTTAATACCCCGTAATATATAATAATTTTTGAAGGCTTGATAGCAGATATACTAGCTGGAAGGTTAAAATATAATTTCAATATTGCAGAGCCAGATGGCAATCCTTTTTTATTGAATCTTGCCAGTTATCCACAACATGAACTTGAAATGTGTGAACTTCTTTCAGCTTATGAAACAGGACACATAGATTTTGATCTTAAATTCCAAAACAAGGAAGGACATACTTTAGTAAGCATGCTAAAAAAATATTGGACAAATCTTCAATATGAAGAATTACTGGACAATTTCCCTTTTCTAAAAAGTTTAGACAATAGCATCTTTGAAATTGAATAATTAAAAGCGAATTTTTTTTAAAAAGAAAGCGTCAGACGGTCTTATATTGCAAGACAATATTAAGCTATTTTACCTTAAATTTAAGACTTTAAGCTCTTATTCCAACTTTTTTTCTGCCACGCATAGCTTACTAAAAAAAGTCCGGACATTACAGTATAAGCTAATGTGATTGGAGTAAAATAAAAGCCCATTGTTGAGGAATGAATTATACCTAAAAAAGTTAAAATTGAAGCTGTTATTGCAAATAAAAAACAGTTCTTATAATTGCCATCTATTATATAAGCAGTAATTGCTCCCCAGATAAGCCCTGTTATTATTGATCCATTGGCCAGAGCACTATGTCCCATATAATGAATTCCATTTCCAAGCATTGTTTCAACAAAAGAATTCTCACTTAAAGAAATATTCAGATGGTAAGTTGAATTTACAACACTTGCTAAAGAACCCATTTTTGAATAAATAATATTTGAAACATGGGGAATCAAAGAAACAGCCACTGCCATTGCATACTTTGAATCAGTGGCTGAAAATGCCTGCGCAGTAATAACAATTCCAATAAAAACAAGCATTGGAGCAACAGCAGCCACAGGAATCAATTCATGAAAAAATGAAATCAAACCAAGTATGGCAGCTAAGAAAAAAGTAATTCCAACTAACAATGCATATCCTGCCTGAGCTTTTAACTTTTTATAACCAGGATGACCAATATATACAGTTGTTGGAAAACAGGATCCAAACAAAGAACCAACACAGGTTCCAAGCCCATCCATGATCTGACAAGACCTTAGGGGATATTTATCCCCTGCAGCTTCTGCTGATTCAACATTATTCATAGTTTCCATAAAATTATATATTTCTATAGGCAGAATTATTGCAAAGATTTCAGGATTATGAAATATATGAACTATGCCTTTAATTACATCTTCAATAACAGGTATAGGAATATTAAAACTCACTCCTGATATGGAAACTTTAGAAACACCCATGAAAAGTGCTAATATAGTTCCCACAATAATGGCCAGCAAACCAGCTGGAATATTGAATGGAAACCTAAAGCCTCCAAGCAAGCCCATAAAAATTAAAGTCAAACAAGTAAAACCAATCACCGGATGTTCAAATATTTCAGCCATTGGTACTGTGGCAATCCATACAATTGCAATTCCGGCAAGAGTTCCCAGCATTCCAGCACGCGGAGTAACCCTCCTAAGAAATGGACCAATAATGGATCCCAACATTTCTATTATACCACCTATAAAAGCTGCTCCTATTCCAACTTGCCAGGTAAAAATCGGATCCTTTGTTTTTATATAAACAGGAAGCATTACTGCAAAAATATAGACAAATAAAATTGGAGTACTGATTCCGTAAGGCAAGGCAGTAACATCGTTTCTGTTTTCTTTTTTAGCAAGCTTCCTCGCTAGATAATAGTAATAACTTAAGCCCAATAGCAAAGCCACACCAAGCCCCGGAAAAATGCGACCAAACACAATAGAATCTGGAAAATTTAAAACATATTTCGAAAATGAAGCAACAATGATAAAATTGGCTAAATTGTCAGCCAGCAAAGCAAAATATCCATTCATATCATTCTTACTAAGTATTGGATATGGCATTTTGGCTCCTTTGCTTATATTACATGTTTTTGCTAATAAAATTCTATTTCAGAATAATAATATTTAAAAAAAAATCAAATATGTTCTTGTTACTATATAATATAAAATGTTTTTGCATTGACTTAATATTCTTCGAAAATAGATTATACTTTAAACAATAAAACAACTTAATTTAATATTTATTATGAACACTAACTGGCAAGCTTTATCTTACGATTTTAAAAAAAAGGCATCTCAATATTCTATTGGCCTAATTGTTCTTTCAGAAGATATGTGTAGTGAACCTGAGATGAACAGATTTCTGTATCAATCTGGTGCAAATCTATATGCAAGTCGTATTGCAATGAATAAAATTGCTACAAAAGAAACTTTAAAAAACCTTAAGAATAATTTTTCAAAAGCTGTAGAACTTTTTCCCTCTGACATTAAACTAGATGTTATTAGCTTTAGCTGTACAACTGGTTCAATTGTTACTGAGCTTGATGAACTCAAAAGTATTATTACTAAGATAAAACCTGACATTCCTGTTACCAACCCCATGACAGCAAGTATAAAGGGCTTGAGAGCTATGAATTGTAAAAAACCAGCTCTTATTACACCCTATTTAAATGAATTAAATGAAATACTTGCAAATTATTTAATACAAAATGGGTTCGAGATAAGTAAATGTGGAAGTTTTAATCTCCCAGGAGACCCAGAGATGAACAGGGTTGATCCTGAATCTGTTTATAAAGCCGCTATTAAACTTAACTGTGATAAAGTAGATAGTATCTTTATTTCTTGCACAGGCCTTTGGGTTTCATCGATTATTGAAAGGATTGAAAATAAAATTAACAAACCGGTAATTTCCAGCAATCAAGCCCAGGCGTGGGATTGTTTAAGATTGTCAGGCAATGAGGTTAAAATATCTCATTTTGGAAAACTCTTACTGAATTAATTTAAACTTATTTTTATATGTTTAATAATTTATCACTATAATGAAAAGGCTAAGCAATAGAATGAACATTTAACAGGAGTTAATAAAATGAAAAAATTATTACTTATTATTTCAACACTCATTTTCTTGTCTACTTGTACTGGTGATGATGAAATCAACCTATCCTTGGTAATAGAAGGAGAAGGAGCAGTTCTTTCATCAGTCGCCAGCGGTGAAATAAATGAAAATGAAGCATGGATCCTAGAAAAAAACATCAATCCGGTTTTTACTGTTTTATTGCAAGAAGAGTATGAATTTGATGGTTGGTATTTAAATGATGAGCTCTACAGTCAAGATGAAACAATTGAAGTAAACATGAACAATGAAGATACTACCTTAAAAGTAGTATTTACTGAAAAAACTCCCGAAAATTTCGTCTGGACAAATGAACAAACCGTTTATAATAATTGTATTCAGGCTTGTTATTCTGAAAACTGCGCTTCAGACACTAGTTACCTGTGTGTATCCGCTTGCAGCATGGAATGCGGATCCGTAGGATCAGGCACTGTCGAATAAGTGCTGTCTTATATAATAACCCAAATATTAAATTAAAACTCTTTTAGAACTTAATTACAGTTCAGACAGGTTCCTTTGTGCATGATGATGTCTTCTTCTACTCCGGATTCATTTACACCGCATCTTATTTTGAAATAACCATTGGCACTCCAACTTCTACCCCAGGAATTTTTAGCATTCCAGTATTCGATTCCATACAAATTATTCAAAAAATTCATTTAAGTAAATTGAATGCAAATCTCCGAAATTTTCTGCGTTGTAAACATTTACATGTGAACCGTTTATATCAACATACACTTCTTCATATAGATCACTGAAAGTATATTCTTGTTCTGATGATGCTGCGGTAAATAGCTGATAGGAAAATTGATCAGCGAGCCAAGCACGAAGTTCAGTATCGTAATTAGCAGCTAAAGAATTTTCGTATCCATTTGCACTTGTCATCATTAATATCCTTGGAAGATCAAGGGCTTCACCCATAACCCCACCGTGACAAGCCTCAATTGCAATAAATATTCTTCTGTAAAGTTCATTTTCATAAAGGTAATTTAATGATTCATAGATGTCATCAGGGGTGAACGTAGCATAACTGTCTGATGCATCATCAGCCAAGATTCCATCAAAAGCTACTCCATCTTTATATCCATGACTTACAATAAAAACATATATATTATCATTTACGGAAGATTCCATAACTTCTGAAATATTCTCACTTTTTACTCCAGTTAATATTGAAATAATGTCATCTGAAGTAAGTTCACTTGGTTTGTAATCTATCTCAAGATCATGATAAAGATTCTCTCCTCCTGCAATATTCCTAATAACCCCTTGCTCTTCGTTAGATTCATTATAAGCAAGATCATCTTCTACTATTAAGATAATCCGATCATCGGAAACACCATTGTTTTTCAAAAGCTGATATTGGGCAAGAGCATCAGCCTGGTGTCTGTAATTTATCCATCCTGATGAACCGGCCATTATGAACGCCCAAATATTTTCCCTATCTTCAACACTGTATAATTCAGAATTATCAAAGGTCTGCTTAGCAGCTGCTGAAGCAGCTGTTCTAAATATTGAAGAACCAAAACGAATGATTTCATTATCTTCTTCACTGCTTAAAATATAATCATAAGTTACAAATTCACCTTCAGATATTTCCCAAAACCCATATGTTGAGTCAACTGGATCAGTGTGCAGCTCCTCATCATAATCAAGGGATCCGGTCGCTCCTGATATATCTGGAAGATTTCCGGCCCGAATCATTTCAATTGCTTTTGAAACTTCCTGTGCATACCAGCTTACATCATCACCCCTTGCGTCAACAACCTCTATCATTGCATTTGCTAAAGCTTCACCCCCTTCACCATTTGATCGTTCAAGACCATAAGCTAGGAGCAAAACCGCGTCATAGGAATTGGCAGCAAAAGGATGCGGGAGCTCATTAAAAGTGGAATGATAAACCTCCTTAAAGCCATTTAAATTCGAATAAGATATCGCTGTGCCCTGCAATCCTTCAACAGCGTCACCAAGTCCATCTATCAATGAATCAGTCATTGCAGCATCACTGAACAAAAGACGAACAGGGCTTGCCAAATTAGACACCTTTTCTGCAACACAAAGAGTTGACTCTGTAGTCAGAGTAATTGCAATTAGTGTGTCTGGATTATTTTCCAGAGATTCTTCAAAATAGGAAGTACAATCATTTTCATTAAATTGATCGTATCTAACAACTGAAGCGACCTCGATTCCAAGTTCTGTTGCAAAAAAACCAAACCAGTTAAAAAAGGTACCTCCATAAAGATCATTTGAGGTTAACAAAGAGACTTTTTCTGCTTGATTTTCTAATGCAAGCAGCAGCAACATCTTTGTTTGAGCTATGTCAGACTCAACTGTTCTCCATATATATTTTTTGCCTCCATAGGCTCTTATAATTTCATCAGAGGAGGCAGAGGGTGTAATCATCGGTTTTTTAGCCTTAATAAAATAAGATGCAACATCAAATGCATCAGATGAATAAAAGGGGCCAATTACGGCTTTTATGGATTCATCATTTGCAAACTCTAAAGCAACATCTTCAACATCTAAAACATTTAGATCTCTATAAACAAGTTCAATGTTTTTACCTGCTACGCCACCTGCGCTATTTACGTTTAACACAGCCCATTCAAGAGGTTCTTCCCAATATGTAATATAGTCTCCTGATAGAGGCAGCATAACACCAATTTTATAGTTTCCTTCTGGTGACAAGCATGTCAGAAAAAGTGGTGCAAAAAGTAATATTATTAATTTTCGATTTAGTTTATTCATATTACTATTATAATTATGTAATAATGGATTATCCTAATTTTTATTTAAAAAATAATAAAGTCTTTTTCTTGCTTTTTAAATAAAAAATAAGCGAAATTACTTTTACTATTAAGACAGATAAATAATTGGAGAACAGATGAATTATTCTGAATATCATTCTAAACCCTCAAAAATTATAATCCATAATCCAGCCCTTACCAATTCATTAAATTTTATTAGTGAAAAAAATCGTGAAGGGTTTCTTTTTTTAGGCAATCCAGATATCGAAGTTTTTAAAAATGATTATCAAACCTTCAAAAAGGCCGTTTCATTAAATGGTACTGAAGTCATTGAATTAACTGACATAATAAAAAAGAGTAAAGAAATGTATCAACTTCTTCATCTCATTAATGTTAATCCAAATCAGATATACACTCGAGATGCAATGATTACTATACCATGGCTTCCTGGCAAATGCATAATTGGAAGGATGCGTGAACCCATCCGAAGAATAGAATCTATAGTTATGCGTGAGGTTGCTAACATATTCGGACTTGAAGTAATTTCCTTCACGCCAACTGATCTTTTTATAGAGGGAGGGGATGTAATTCCCATAATTCTAGATGGAAAACGATTTTTACTTGTAGGCTATGAAAGAAGAACAAGTGAATCCGCTATCCATTTTCTTAAAAAGCAGTTAATGCCAAAAGATTTGGATGGAATTATTGGAATAAAACTTGCAGATTGGAGAATAAACCTAGATGGTGGCTGTGTTCCAATAAATGAAAGCACAATTGTTGCCCATCCTGAAAGCCTGCTTTCTGCTTTTATTGTAACTGCAAAAGGCGAAGAAAAAATTGACCCTCTTCTATTTTTTGAAAAGAATGGCTTTTCAATAATTACTGTAAGCAAAGAAGAATCAATTTTTAAACAAGCCTGCAATATACTCTGCCTGGGTGACAACAATCTCGTTATGTATGATCATTCTCTTGAAATCCTTAAAAATTCGAATGAAATTGATAGTTTCAAAACCGTTTCTGTTAGTAGTCGAGAGCTTGCAAAGGGACGCGGTGGTCCAAGATGCATGAGCAGACCGATATATTAGCTACTAAGCGCCTTGTATTCCTTATAAATCAAAATCATTAAACCCATCCATAAAATCAAAACTGGAATTAAAATCAAAAGCAGATTTACAGAACCTATCCCATAAACCGTCATAAGAATAAAAAGAATTATTCCTGCAATCGCACAAAACAATGGATCAACTAAACCATAAGAAATCGTCTGCAAACTATACCTTTTTGAAATTGGAATTACCCGAAAAAGAATTATTCTTGTTGGATGATTAAAGGAGTAGTTTAATACTTCTTTGGCTAGTTGAGTTAGAGCTGTAAACCAAAAAATATAGGAATACAATCCTGGAAGCCTACCTGAAACTTCAACAAGAACAATTGTTACAAACAGCAGGGCAGGAAAGATTAATAGACCAGTCAATAAACCAAACCTATTAAGAACATTCCCTGTTATAAAAACAAGAAATAAAAGCGTTATAAATGAACTCACAGAAGCAAACTGCCCAAGAAAGCCTGCCATTTCATCTTGAGCTATAAAATTGAGTGCTACCTGACCATAGAAAGCATTTTCTATAAAAAAGAAAGAGATAATGAAAAAAAGACTGAAAAAAATTATAAGTCGATAATATCTGTTTTTAAGTACAGACAATAAGGATATTTCTCTTTTTTCTTTTTGCTGAAACTCCGCTTCATCCTTAGGTCTTTTAAAGGTTTGGAAAGCAATACCTACAACAATAAAATATAGAAATGTAAAAACAGCGGCAATAATAAAAAAGTTTTTAACTCCAATCCAGGTCACATAGTATTTTATTAAAATACCACTAATAATTTCTGCAACAAATTTTCCAGAAATAATGATGCCAAGAAGTCTTTCATTCTGATTGACCGTCAAAAAGTGAGCAGATATGGAAGCAAGTAGGATGCTGCCCAATATAAACAAAGTTTCATAAAACACTGGAAGAATAAAATATTCCCATTTTGTAGAAAAGAAAACCAGAGAAAATCTAATGAGAACAAGAATTAATAATATACAAAAAATCTGCCCCAAAATTAATCTTGTAAACTTAAAAATTCGATTGAACCTTAAAATAGTATAGCTTAAAAAGGTTCCTGAAAAAGCAATACACATATATGCAATCGGCAGCATATTTGCATCAAAAGAGTCCAGAAACAGTGCATAAGATGCTGTCCTAGTAAATATCAGAATTGAACCAAAAAGAACCGATTGCAAAAAGAGTGTAAAAACCAAACACCCCTCACCAGGCTTAATTGTCAGAAACGATTGTTGTTTTTTATTGAGATTCATTATTATAAAGTTTAGACTTTCTCTGTTTTTATGTCAAATAAGTTAATCTTAAATATACCTTTTGCAATTAAAGGATTTGAATGAAATTAATAAACAAGCTAAAATTAATAAATATTATTCTTCTATGCAGTGCTATTCTGCTTCTAATTTCCTCTTGTTTTGAAGATGAAAATTACTGTACACCAGTAAATAGCAATGATGATACCTACTCATATACCTGCCCTGATGGAGTCACTGAAACGATTGATTTAAGCACATATATTGAAGCAGGAATTCCTGGCATTTCTGTTCCTACAAACACTTATGGATATCAAGAAGGGACCACCTGGGTCGGCAGTTATACATTAGAAACATTAGAGGACAATAATTATGTTGCTTCCTTAACGAAAATAACAGGAAGTCTGGTTATTAATACAACTACTCTTTCTGGTATTGAAAATGGCTCTATTGAGGAGATTGGCGGATCTTTCATTTTACCATTTGCTCAAACATCCATAACAAGTCTCAGTTTTCTAAATTTGAAAACAGTAGGAGGGGATATTAACTTAAGTTTTCAAAATAGCCTTGAATCAGTTAATTTCCCAAAACTAAGCTCAGCCAATACACTAAGTATTGGTGACAATTTAGCCTTAACAACAATCACAACACCTTTATTAACGAGTTTAGCGAATCTATATTTGATAGAAGATGTAGCCTTTACAAGCCTAAGTATTTCAAGTTTAACCACCATCACCAATAATATATCTATTTTTTATACAACAACCTTAGAGGAGATAAATTTCCCGTCTCTAACATATGTTGGAAGCGAAATCTTTATCGTTGAGAATGAAGGATTAATTAATTTAGAAATGCCAAAACTAGCCCATGGTCCAGCAGAAAGATTTTTTATTTGCTGGAACTTTGAACTTCCTAATTGTGATGTAAAAAACATAATTGATCAATTAAATAACAATGATTGGAATCAACCCTATAGTTATGATAATAAATGGGATGGATGCTAATAACAATAAGGATGAAATTTATAATCACGGTGAATTGATATGAAGCGATTTCTAATACTCTTAATTGTTTTAATATCCAGCTGTGGAAATATCAGCAACTGGGATAACATGACTTATGATGCAAGATATGAGAGTGCATGTATTGATGCTGAACTTAGGCAAGAAGAAGAAATTGCTAACACCCTTACTGCAATAGTTTCTGATAATACAAACCTTACATGGTTTGATTCTAACAGCGAAGAATCTTTACTAGTTACAACATTCACAAACTATCCTGATAGTTATCCAATAGCTGAAACTCTAGAAACCTGGTGGGGTGAAACATGGGTCACGGTCGCTTTTGAATTAAAAGATAAAATATTAGCAGAAAACATTTCTCAAGAATCATATCACCAAAGAATCATTGAAATCTTGGGACTTCCTCCTGATTCGACACAAGAATATATTGTTGAATTCTGGGTGAATATTGATGATCTTTTTAGACCTTCACCTGATCCGGAGATCACAGATAATGTAGCACAATTAACTTTCGATGATTCTACTACTGAAGAGCATATAACATGGTTTGAAAACCAAGAAAATGAAGCTTTTGAAGAAGATATATGCTATCCATGGACTGGCCTTGGTTATACATATGACTGGGGAAAAGAAGATTCAGATTTTGGCTTAAGTGAATTTATTGTAAGGCAAAATTCTATAATAACTGTTTATTCAAACAGTCATTATAGTGAATATTTTATAAGTGAGACAAGCGTATTGCATACAGACCTGTAACGAAGTTAAAAAAATGATCCACTATCTTCACACCTCCGTACACTTGCATTATGCTGTCAGAAAAGAAAGAAAAAATAATATTCCAATATTTTATGGGGATGCTAGTCACATCACAATTTTGAAACACGCCAATATAAATATGGCTAAATTTTTAGCAATTGGAATAAATGATCCAATAGCTACAAGAAGAATTATTAAAGTTACAAGAAAACTAAATTCTCAAACAGATATTATAGTCAGAACACCATATTCAAATGAAGTTAAAAAACTTTTTGAGTTAGGTGCAAGTCAAGTTATATCCGAAGAATTTGAAACATCTATTGAGATTTATACAAGGGGATTAAGGGATTATTTAATCTCAGAAGATAAAATTAATAAATTTACTTCTGAGCTTAGAAAAGACTGTTATGATTTTTTTAAATGTACCTGATAATAACAAGGTGAATAAACAAGCTAAAAAAAAAGCGAATATTGAAATTATAACTTCTTTAGTGCAAATTTTCTTAAATCTGTTGCAAAATCATGCTCATCTATAATTTCATCACCAAGCATTGTTTCAATAACATCTTCCAATGTTACAAGTCCGACTGCCTGACCATATTCATTAACTACTATTGCAATATGTTCCTTTGTTTTTAGAAAGTGAATTAAAAGATAAAGACAGTTCATTGTCTCTGGAACAAATCTTATTTTTCTGGAGATATCTCTTAATATAGAAAACTTATCCTTTATTTTTTTAGTTGAGGCAAGGTCATGAATTCTAACATATCCGATAATATTTTCATCATTATTCTTGTAAATTGGGATTCTACCAAACCTTTGATCACCTATTTTTTCCAAAGCATCATAAATTGATAAATTCTCATTCAATGAAAAGATAACTTTCCTTGGAGTCATTATTTCATCTATATGGGTGCCTTTTAAATTAATCAAATTAGTAAATATTGTATTTTCTTTTTTCAATATTTCGCCTTCGCTTACACCCATTTTAACTGCGGCTAATATTTCTTCTTGAGTAATTGTTGGGATTTTTTCTTTGCCACTTATGGCTTTAGATAAGTAGTGAGTTAAAACAATAAAAGGAGCAAATATAGTCTTAATTGTTGAAATTGGAATCGTAACAAATGGCCAGAGTTTTCGCCAATGTATTGCACCAATAGTCTTTGGAATAATTTCTGAAAATATTAAAATACCTAATGTTAAAAATATTGAAAAAATAAACACCTTATCTTTACCCAGAATATTGGCAGCATACATCCCAGAAATAGTTGCACCAGCAGTATTTGCCACAGTATTCAAAATAAGTATTCCAGAAATAGGTTTTGAAACATTATGCTTAAGATCCAAAAATTTCGATGCAACAAACTTTTGACCTTTTTTAGTCTTAGCAGCTTCAATAGCTCCTTCATTAGATGAATAAAGCACAGCTTCAAATAAAGAACAAAAACCAGAAATTGTAAGAGTTAAAAATACTATAAAAATTAATAGTTCCATTTTTCACCTAATAGTTATTAATGAAAATATCCAGCGGATCATTTAAATCAATATATGCAAAAATATTCTAAAGCAACAATTTATATTTAGTTCATTAAATGCACACAATATTCCAACTTGCTTTTTGATCAATCTTTCAATAGCAAAGTATTTTAGTAAAAAATCAAATTATTTGAAAGCCATATACAAATGAAATCCTCACGATATGACCTAGGTTTCAAAAGGTATTCTGAAGGAATTAAATCTGAAATTAATATTCCTTTAGATAGAATTGCTCGCGTTATTGCTCAGCACAAAGAATTATACATTATTAAAGATGACAATAGTGAATACAGTGCTCAAATAACAGGAAAAATGATGTTTGAAGCCACTAGCTCAGAAGATTATCCAGCTGTTGGAGATTGGCTTGTTATAGAAATAATCGATTCAAATCAAGCAATAATCAAACAGGTCTTACCTAGAATGACTTACTTAAAAAGAAAAGCTATAAGAAAAAAAGGAAATAGCCAAATCATTGCATCAAATATTGATAAAGCAATAATTGTTCAAGCACTTGGAAGAGATTATAGTTTAAATAGATTTGAAAGATATGTTGTCATTGCAAGACAGGCTAAAATCGACCCAATTTTAGTTCTCAATAAAATCGATTTAATTACAGAACAAGAACTTAGTGATAAAATATTAGAGTTAAAAGATCGATTTGTTGAAATTGAATTTCTGACAACAAGTACAGTTTCAAAGTACGGAATAGATTCTTTAAATAATTTAATTAAAGAAGGATTAACTTACTGCTTTTTAGGATCATCTGGAGTTGGCAAATCCTCTTTAATAAACACTCTACTAGGCAAGGCACAAATAAAGACTTGCCAAATTAGCGATTATTCATCACGAGGAAAACACATCACAACCCATAGGCAGCTTTTTGTTTTAGAAAGCGGTGGCATATTAATTGATAATCCCGGAATGAGAGAACTAGGCCTTACTGATTCATCAAATGGTCTTAATATCACCTTTGATGAAATTAAAAAGCTTTCTGATAAATGCCAATTTGTAGATTGCACACATATTCATGAGCCAGGTTGTGCTGTTTTAGAGGCACTAGAAGCAAAAGAATTAAGCAAAGATAAATATAATAATTATATTAAGCTAAAAAAAGAAACAGATTTTTATGAAATGAATAGCCTTGAAAGAAAAAAGAAAGATAAGGCTTTTGGTAAATTTTGCAAAAATGTTATGAAGCATAAAAAGAAAGAAAAATATTAGAGGCAGAAATCAGTTATTAATTATTCTTATTTCGGATATTAAAGGCTTTTTTTATTTTATCTCTTTTTCTAAAAAACTATATATTTCCTCTGCATGGTCTTTAACATTAACCTTTTCCCAGACCTTAATAATAATACCTTTAGGATTGATAACAAAAGTAGAACGAATCGCTCCTAAAAAGGTATTTCCTAACAGCTTTTTATTATCCCAAGCCCCAAATGCCTGGAAAAGTTCCTTATCTGGATCAGACCATAGATGGAAATTGAGATTGAATTTGCTCATGAACTTTTCATGGGATGAAACAGAATCCTTAGAAATGCCAACAACATCGGCTCCAAGAGATGTGATGTTTTTATAATTGTCTCGAAAAGAGCAGGCTTCCTTGTTGCACCCAGGAGTGTTGTCTTTAGGGTAAAAATAAACGACAAGGTATTTGCCTTCAAAAGTTTTCAATGAAACCTTTTTTCCATCAATGTCTAAAACCTTAATGTCCATTGGAATGCGATCACCTTTTTTTAGCATCTTAATTCTCCCTGTGTGCTTTTAAAAATAAATATAGTATTCTAATGCCCCACCTAAAACAGTTCCATTTGATCTGTTCTCAGCAAAAAGGGGTGTATAAAAGGTTCTTATCCCAAAAATGTTTTCTTGCTTAAACATTCCTTCAAAGCTTATACCAGCCATTATATTTATTATTGGTCCTATGGCAAAAAAGTTAGCTCCACGATTATCCATGTCAGAATTATAATCAGGACCGTAATGAAAACTTAAGCCCAGTCCAGGTCCATAAACTATATCTAAATTCTCCTTAAGGTTCTTTCTATATTCAAAAGTAACACTTGGTTCAAATTGAAGCATATCAAAGGCTAGAGCAAAAAGTATAGGTCTTGCTACTGGCAGATTTACAGTGATATCTAATATTTCATTTATTTTAAATTTAGCATCAAACATAATATCCGCAATTGGACCACCAGGCGTTCCTGCAGGCGAACCAACACACATTCTTAAATTATCATATCTTCCTCCAAACATTAAATGAGATCCAAAGCTAATTCTTTTAGATTCATTTGCTAATAAATTATAGCTTAGGAATAATGATATTATTAAAAGTAAAAACACCGTTAATTTATTCATTTTTTCCTCAAAATTTTAATTATTGTTAATACGTATGTTATAGAATATGGAATGTATATATAATTAATTTTATATTTATATTATAACGTTATCTTAGGGTTTTTTCACAATTTCCCAGGGCTCAATATCTCCTTTAACAACACAAAATATTGGATTAGGATAAAATGTAATTTCAGCTCTGTATTTATTGAACAGTTTAGGATTTCTTTTTTCCAATTTCTTCAGCAAATGATTTCGCTCATAATTTATCTGACCAGAGCTAACCTCCTATGAATCTTAAATAATAATAGTAATTAAATATTTTCAAGTGTCTATACATTTTTTTATCCCTAATGCGAAGCTCCATTATTACTTGCCTTTTATGCATGATTTAACTAAACAATTTCAAATCAAACTATTTTTTATTAGGTATGAACCTAGATTTGAATGAAAACAAAGCATTCGGAATATTTTGAATGTACAAACTAAATTCAATAATAATGAACCATGATAAGATTCATCAATATAAAACTATTTCCCTTGGCATTTTTGATTCTAGTTCCGAAATTTATTACCAATTAGGAAAAAGCAAATCTTCACCTGAAAGTCTATATGAAATTGGATCATTAACCAAGACCTTTACTGCTCTGGCAATATCTGATTTATCAATAAGCGGCGTTATAAATCTCTCAGATAAATTACATAAGATTCTATCACCTTTTTCATCAACTTCACCTTTAGGAAATCAAAAAGTTATCAATTTTCTGCAACATACATCTGGATTACCTAAAAATCCAGATATTCAACATTGTCCAAATCCTAGAAGGCAAGTGACTTTTAATTCACTTAAACAGCTTATTCAATATACAAAATTAAACCCATCTTCAGATTATTCTTATTCTAATTTTGGATATGGCATTTTAGGAACAATTTTAAAGGAAAAACTTTCTTCATCTCTGGATGAGATATATCTGGACTTTCTTTTTAAACACATTGATTTAAAACAAACAGTGTTAAGAACTAAGAAAATAGAATCAGTGCTTACAGGTTATGATAATCAAAATCCTGTCTCCAGTATTTATTGGGATAAAAATGCTTTTTTAGGAAGCGGTGGTGGATTAGTTTCATGTACCAGTGATTTAACAAAATACGCTCGTAATGTTATTTTCGGTGACAATAAATTTACTCCTGCCTTAAAACAATGTCTTGAAAACAAATTAATCATTACTAGCAACTATCACACTGGTCTTGGATGGAAATATCATCCCATTCTAAATATTTATTGGCATGATGGAATTACACCTGGTTTTAGATCCTTTTGGGGATTTAATTATGATAAAAATATTTCAGTTTGTTTATTGGCAAACTCTAGTGTTCCTGAAATAAAAGATGACTTTTATCCTGGTGAATTTGACAATTTAGGATTTGAAATTATAAAAGAAATTGACATTAAAAAAACCCAAAGATAATTTATATATTCAATTAATTATTTCAAAGTATTTTAAATCATAAGGAGACTTTATGAAAAAGTTATTATTACTTGGTGTGCTTGTTATGTTTATGTGTTTTTTTACAGGGACAATTTTTGCAGAATCAAATGTGCCTGATTTGAAAGGAAAATGGCAATCTAAAACTTATACTCATCATCATGAAAAAGACGGTTTTTTTACTAACTCAAAAGCTAATGGCCAGTGGATAATTAAAGAGCAACATGGAAGATTATTCAGTGGTGAGCGTACTTATATAAAAGTTCAAGTCAGTAAGGACAAAATAACAGAAGGTTTTTCTGGTGTAATTTCCAAAAACGGAAAACGTATTTATATGGTTGATCATAATGAGGATATTCTATTCGGTGATATTTTAGCTGACGGATCGATTGAGCTTGTCTTGATGAATGATGGTGATGAATCCCATAATTCTAAGATAGGACTAATGGAACTTGAAAGGGTTAAATAAGCAATAAAGCAAAACGAACCTTTATTTCCAGATTTTATATTCATTTGCTGAGAATTTCTTGCCTGTTAGGGAAGAGTCGTCTTCTATTTTTTTTTCTTCGGTAGACAAAATCAGGTAAATATGTGATTATCTGTTTTACAATGATAAGATTATTATGAACGAAATAATAAGTAAAATAGAATATTGTGAGTTTCTTTTAAATATTAAAGCTCAAATCAAAGAGGCTCAGGCCAGATCTAATTTTTCTGGTAACAAAGAACGAATAAGATTATTACTGGATAATTGATGAAGCTATAACTAAAAAAATAGGATTAAGAAAACTTAATATCTTCTGTAGCCAATTGTGGCAAAAAGTAGTTTTTGGATAAACCCTAGTTAGTCTTTTGAATGTACTAATTATTACATATTGGAGAAGTTTATGCTGTTTCTCTATAAATATTGTTATGCAAAATTCAAAACAATGATTTTTAGGCAAAAAAAAATTACAATTCCTGTTTTATCAACTTTCTTACTTTTAGCTATCTTACCAGTAGCAATAAAATACACCGCAATTAATTATCTACAAGATAATGGCGCACAAAATGTTAAAATTGAAGACATTGATATTAATATTTTTTCTGGGAAAATTGTAATTAAGGGATTTTCAATAAAAAACAACTTACAAAACAACTGACAATGCCACTGGATTATGCACTTTCCATTTTGCGGGATAAAAACAATGATGTAAAACTTTCTCTTCCAATTACTGGTAATATTGAAAATCCGGATTTTAATATTAATAGTATCATTTTCAAAACACTTGGGAAAGCTCTTAAAATGGCATCTGTCAGTATTTTGAAAAACCTATTTCAGCCCTATGGAGCATTAATTACAGTTGTTAAACTTGCAAAAATGGGTGGAGATTATATTACCAGAATCCAACTTGACCCCATCTTATTTGATGCCGGATCCACGAATGTAAATCAGCAGATAAAAGAATATCTTGAAATCGTTAAAAAGTTAATGAATGAAAAAATTGAATTACGGTTAACAATTTGTGGCATTGCTACTGATGCTGATTTACTTAATTCGGATAAGGTAAAAAACAATAAGGACAAATTACTGCCTATGGCCGAGGAGCGTTCCAAAGTAATTTACGAGTACCTCTCGGAACAAGGCATTAATGCCGAACGCCTCTTTCTATGCAACCCTGAGATTGATAACGAAGCAGAGGCTAAACCTAGAGTTTTGCTTTATTTTTAGTCTAATTAAAACAGAAAATGTACAGGTTTAGACGACGTTAGAATCGCTTGCATGGAACTGGCTGCTGTAAATAAGTTGCAAGACGGGCCATTACTAAATACTAAATAAAAATCTAATTTCCTTCTTCTGTAAATGCATCGACTTCTATTACTTGAGCTGTATATTGAATTTCATTTAAAGGATAACATCATATAAAAAAGATGAATACTAACTATCAGTTATCGTAGAAAACAATTTCCAAAAATAAATTCTTGACGATATTGGTTATTTGGCATAATAACCAAATTAAATATAAAAGGATATTAATAATGAAAAACAAAACCAAAGCTCAATATGAGGCAAGAGCTAAAATAGTGAAAGCTATGGCTCATCCTTCAAGGCTATTTATTATAGATAAACTGGCTGAATCAGAAAAATGTGTACAGGAACTTACAAAGATGATTGGAGCTGATATATCCACAGTTTCTAAACATCTGGCAGTTTTAAAAGAAGCTGGCATTATAATTTCAGAAAAAAGAAAAACCAGTGTATACTATAAATTAAAATGCCCTTGTGTTGTTAATTTTTTTACTTGTGTTGAAGATGTTATCAAGACAAATGTTAAAGATGCGAAAAATTTAATTTAATAATAATATTTAAACACAATTTAGTTAATTAGGAAAATAGGCAAAACTAGATGGGATTTTAAATGAATATTAAAAGTGAATGGAAAAGCTTAAGTTTAATAATTACTACATTTATTTTATGTTTTTATCTACCCATAGGAAATTCAAGATTTGACAATGCCTTGATGGAATCATTTCATCTCATAAAGTGGTATGCAAGGGAACATGTAATCCTATGCCTTATCCCTGCATTTTTTATCGCAGGAGCAATTTCGGTGTTTGTAAGCAGTACTTCTGTCATGAAATACTTAGGGGCAAAGGCTAATAAGATTATTGCTTATGCAGTAGCATCTGTTTCTGGCTCTATTTTGGCGGTTTGTTCTTGCACAGTCCTTCCTTTATTTTCAGGAATATATAAAATGGGTGCAGGCCTTGGTCCTGCTACCGCGTTTCTATATTCAGGACCAGCTATAAATGTGTTAGCTATTATACTAACAGCAAGAGTTTTAGGATTTGAGCTTGGAATTGCACGAGCCGTTGGTGCGATTGTCTTCAGTATTGTTATTGGTCTTTTAATGCATCTTATTTTCTATAAGGAAGAAGTAGAAAACGCTAGACAAGAAATGGTCCTCCCCGATGAGGATTCTTATAAAACTCTTTGGCAACTTGTTTTATATTTTGGATCAATGATAGCAATCTTGGTTTTTGCAAATTTTGGAAAATCTGATGAGCAAAGCGGAATTTTTCATTTTCTATTTTTAAACAAATGGATAATAACATCTATTTTTGCAATTCTTTTTGGCATAATTCTCATTCTTTGGTATCAAATCAAAATATATAAAATGTTTGTATTAGTTATAATGGTTACTCTGACTTCATTTTTCTTTTCCCAGAATCCTATCATCCCTTTCGTCATTGCAATTATTGGCATAAGCATATTACTAGCTACAAGTGGGAATAAAAACAGTGAGTGGCTAGAATCAACATGGAAATTTTCTAAACAAATAATGCCACTTTTGTTTATAGGAGTATTGATTGCAGGTTTACTTTTAGGAAGACCGCAAGGTGAAGGGTTAATACCTTCAAAATGGATTTATTGGGCAGTCGGTGGAAACTCATTTTTTTCAAACTTGTTTGCATCAATAGCTGGTGCATTTATGTATTTTGCAACTTTAACTGAAATTCCAATATTACAGGGATTAATTGGAAATGGCATGGGAAAAGGTCCCGCTCTTGCTCTCTTATTATCTGGTCCTGCTTTAAGTTTACCCAACATGCTGGTAATTAGAAGTGTAATGGGAACTAAAAAAACAATAGTCTATGTGTCACTTGTAATAGTCATGGCTACTATTTCAGGGATTATCTATGGCGGTTTATTTTAATATTTTTAAAGAAAGGAAAACATAATGAAAAAAATACAAATACTAGGCACAGGTTGCTCAAAATGTGAGAATTTGGCTAAAAATGCTGAAGAAGCAGCCAAAAATATTGGAATAGAATATGAAATTATAAAGATAAAAGATATTACTGAAATCACAAATTTTGGTGTAATGATAACACCTGCTTTAGCAATTAATGATGTTATAAAAACATCTGGAAAAGTATTAACTGTTAGCGAAATTGAGGAATTATTAAAATAAAATATTCAATCTAGGAGAAAAAGTGACTATTAAAAATATTATTACAATATTTTTACTTCTTTTTGTTGGACTTAGCCTGATCTTTATTATTTTAAAAGAAAGAACATCTAATGAAATTGAAGTGAAAGTGATCCCAAATGAAGTCTTAAAAGAAACTAAAGAAGTAAAAATGATCCCAAGTGAAGCTTTAAAAGAAACTAAAGAAGTAAAAATCATCCAAAGTGAAGCTTTCAAAGAAACTAAAGAAGTAAAAGTGATCCCAAGTGAAGCTTTCAAAGAAACTAAAAATGAACTAATGATAGATAAAATATCTTTTACTGGCGTTAAAGCATATTACTTTCACACTACAATTAGGTGCAAAACTTGCAAAACAATGGAAAAGTATATCAATGAAACTATCACAACTTATTTTTCAAAAGATATAGCAGATGGAAAGCTCATATTTTCAACATTAAATGTAGATGAACTTGAAAACAAACACTTCATTCAAGATTACAAACTTAATACAAAATCTTTTGTATTATCAAAATTGAAAGATGATAAAGAACTTAAATGGGAAAATCTTGATCGCATTTGGGAGTTTGTACGAAATAAAGAAGAGTTTGTAAAATACATTAAAAATGAAACAGAAAAGTTTTTAATTAAATGACAACTTTAACAAATATTGCAATATTTTATGCTCTATGGCTTGGCATTTTAACATCAATAAGCCCATGCCCATTAGCCACAAATATCGCAGCCATCACATACATAAGCAAAGACTTTAAGAATCAACTGATAGTTCTTCTTTCTGGGATTTTCTATTCAATTGGCAGGTCACTTACTTATATTTTAATTTGCACCGTAATTGTTACATCCATAATGTCATCTTCACAATTAGCCCAATTTTTACAAACATATATGAATATGCTTTTAGGACCTATTCTGATTATTGCTGGAATGATTCTTTTAGAATTAATAAAATTATCTCTTCCTGGATTAAATATCTCAAGCACTTTCCAAAATAAAATTAAAAAACATGGAATATCAGGATCATTTTTTATTGGAATTTTATTCGCTCTATCCTTTTGTCCCGTATCAGCTGGACTATTCTTTGGCGGTTTAATACCCCTTGCTATTAAAGAAAACTCAAGACTTTTGCTGCCTCTATTTTATGGAATTGGCACTTCCATTCCTGTGATTGTATTTGCAGTATTAATAGCTTTTGGTTCAAAATCAATCAGTAAGATTTTTAATAAAATATCCTTGTTTGAAATTTGGGCAAGAAAAATCACAGGCATTGTATTTATCTTAGTAGGCATTTATTATTCACTTATTTATATATTTAGATTAATTTGAAAAAATATAATCCCCCTAGCTAGTATTAGATAAGGGGATATTTTTTTTTAATCCACTGGACTAGCAAGGGTGACTCCGTGGACAAGTTTCGCAACTTTTTAAGATGTGAACCTCACATTAACACAAAATTGATTGAATATTATCTAAATATTTCATAATATTTATACTTTATTAAATAATAAATTAAATGGGTATTAATATGAGTCTAAATAAAAAGCATCTTATTTTTCAATTAATGTTATTTATTTTATTACTGACAAATTGTGATAAAAATAAAAATGTTAAGAAAATTGACCTAAGTAAAAGAGAAATCATAAAACAAGAGAGCAAACCTTTTAATAAATTAGAACCGATTAAAATTGCCATTGGATCAATGATAACACCGAAACAAGGATATGCGTTTTATCGACAGTTGGTGGATTATATCGGGGAAAAACTTGAACGTCCTGTAAAACTTATAGAAAGAGAAAATTATAAGGATGTTAATAATCTCGTTTTAAATAAACAAATTGATTTGGCATTTGTCTGCGGAAAACCATATGTTGACGGGCATGACGAATTTGGGATGGAGCTACTTGTTGCTCCCCAAGCTTTTGGAGAAACTGTTTATTACTCTTATATAATAGTTAATAAAAATAGTCTGATAAAAAATTTTAGTGAACTTAAAGGTAAAAGTTTTGCCTTCACCGATCCTATGTCTAATACGGGCAAATTAGTTCCAACTTATATGTTGGCTAAAATGGGCCAGACACCAAAATCATATTTCAAAGAATTCACCTATACTTATGCTCACGATAAATCGATTCAAGCTGTAGCTGAAGGGATTATTGATGCTGCAGCTGTAGATAGCCTTATTTGGGAATATGCTTCTCGGAAAGATCCTAAATACACATCAAAAACAAGGATTATCAAAAAATCAGATCCATATGGTATCCCACCTGTTATAATTCGTCCAAACTTTGATAAAAACTTAAAAAACAAGTTAAAAGATTTATTTTTAAATATGCATAACGATATAAATGGAAAAAAGATATTAGATAATATGCTTATTGATAAATTTGTTATTATTGAAGATTCAGCTTACAATTCGATTCGTGAAATGGAATCATTTATTATGCAAAAAAATGAAAGTTCTCATTAGATATGAAAAATATTAATTTAAGAATAAAAATCCTACTAGGGGCTGCATTGCTTGTTACAATCCTGGGAACAGCAGTGATCATTTTTGTTCACACAACTCTCCTTAAATATTATAAAATAGAACTTTTAGAAAAATGCGAATTTATTACTACTCATGCATCCGAGATGGTTGTTAATCCAATTTTAACAGAAAATCGCGTTAAATTAAAAATGGATATTATTGATATTAAAGAATCTGATCCTGAAATAGAATATATTTTTATTAAAAATGAAAAAGATAAAATTATTTCACATACTTTTACTGATGGTTTCCCTGCCGATTTGGGCAATATTCAATTCGACAAAGAAAAAAAATCCCCTTATAGCCAAGAAATATTAGCTAATAATGAAAGAGCACTTCACATTATTGCATTAATATCTGATGGGAATTTAGGGCAAATTCACATTGGATTCTCTCAAGAAAATATTTATAAAAATATTTTTTATTTAACAACTACTTTAATCCTTATTGTGGCTTTGATTTTTATTTTAGGTATTATAGCTGCATTCTTTTTTTCAAGTGCAATAACAAATCCATTACGTGAATTGTTAATCTCTGTTAAAAAAACTGGACAGGGTAAATTTGATCATATGATAAAAATAAGATCGAAAGATGAGATTGGCGAGTTAGCTGGAGCCTTTAATTCAATGGTTACTCATATCAAGGATACACAGGATACCCTTGAAAGGAGCAATCTGGCTGGAGATCTAATAAATCAGATTCTCCTGATTTCAATTGACACTCTTTCTTTAAAGGAAACTTTGCAAAAGATTCTTGAAAAAATAATAAATACACACTGGTTTTCAGTTGAAGAAAAAGGTGCTATTTTTCTTTTAAAACCAAATGAAAACAAATTAAAAATGATTGCCCAATCTAATTTAAACAATGCTTTATTAACTGTATGTAAAGAAGTTGATTTTGGTACTTGTTTGTGTGGTAGAGCAGCTAAATCAAGAGAACTGGTTTATCGAAGCAATTTAGATAGTAGTCATGACATTACTTATGATGGAATCGTTAATCATGGCCATTATTGTATGCCAATAAAAATAGAAGATGATGTGTTAGGTGTTTTAAATCTCTATCTTAAAGAGGGGCATGAATATAATAAAAGAGAAGTTGATCTTCTTAATGCTTTATCAAATGTTCTAGCAATAACTATCAAGAAGAAGTTGGCTGATGATAAAATAAAAGAGACTCAGTCAAAACTGCTCCAATCTGAAAAACTAGCAGCAATTGGACAATTAGCTTCAGGTGTAGCCCATGAAATTAATAATCCCTTGGCATTTGTTAAAAATAATATTTCAATTTTAAAAGAACACACACAAAGTATTTTTAAAATAATGTTAAAATATAATGAATTAAAAGATTCATTTGAAAATAAACACAAAATAGAAATTGATAAAATTCAAGAAGAAATTATAAAACATTACCATAAAATTGATTTTAAAGACATTCTAGTAGATTTGGATGATATGATTAATGAGTCTATGGAAGGCGTTGAAAGGATTTCTAAAATAATAAAAGAATTAAATACTTTTTCAAGAAAAGATGAGAATATAATGTCTGAAGCTAATATAAATGACATCTTAGAATCCGTTCTAAAAATCTGTTGGAACGAAATAAAATATAAAGCTGAACTTAAAAAGGATTATGGCAATTTTCCAAATATTAACTGCAACCCTCAGCAACTAGGCCAAGTCTTTTTAAATCTTCTAGTTAATGCATCTCAATCTATAACAGACAAAGGCACAATTAATATTAAAACCTGGGCAAACAATAAGAATGTAATGATTTTAATTAAGGACACTGGATCAGGCATTAAAAAGGAAAACATTGATAAAATTTTTGAACCATTTTTCACAACGAAAGAAACAGGTAAAGGCACAGGTCTTGGTATGAGTATAAGTTTTGAAATTATTAAAAAGCATGGTGGAGAAATAATTGTAGAAAGCCAAGAAGGTCAGGGAACAAGTTTTACTATTACATTACCTCTTTAAAGAAAGGAAAAAATATGCCAAATTATAAAATATTATTGGTAGATGATGAAGAATATGTTTTAAAAACTTTAGAAAGAACATTAAATGATGAGAATTATTCAATTATTAAAGCTGAAAGTGGTGAAAAAGCCTTAGAAATTATTGATAATAACCCAAAGATAGATCTAATAATCTCAGATTTTAAAATGCCATGAATGTCAGGGATTGATTTTCTAGAAATTGTATCAAAAAATTATCCAGATATTCCCAGCATTTTATTAACAGGAAACGCTGACCTTCAAATGGCAGTTGATGCCGTTAACAGGGCTGTTTTATATATGTTTATGCTTAAACCTTGGGAAAAAGATGAAATAAGAATAGCTGTTAAACGAGCTTTAGAATATAAAACGATAATTTTAAAAAATAGAATTTTAACCAATAGTATGAAAAAATTAAATAAATTATTTGATGATATAGAAAAAACCAATCCTGGTATCACCAAAGTTCATAAAGATGAACTGGGAAGAATAATTCTTGATGAAAATGATCAGGAAGAATTTTAAATAAAAGCTATTATCCTAAATGTAATCTCATTTCCCCTAGAATCCTAAAATTGAAATAACCATATTTTGTTTTTTATAAACAGAACTAGTTTTACTAAAAAAAAGATATTATCCTAAACATAGATCTGTCATCTATGACGAAGGAGACTTTCTATGCTAGACTTTCTATGACGAAGGTAACTTTTCTAATGACGATGGTACAACTTTTCTTTATGATTTGTTGCAAATTTTAAAAACCTTGATAATGTATAATTTTTTTAGCACCTTAATCGTTTGGAGGTTAAATACCATGGAACAACAAGCAAGATTATCAGATTTTCCCAAACTTCAATGCCCATTTATACGGCAAACATTTAAAGTAAATAGAGACCATTTAAAAAAACATGGAAGTCAATTAAAACTTCGAAGTCCAGAGGTTTATCTAGCAGTTAACAAAATTAATCCTGGTTATGAATGGGTTTTTGAAGATCCTGACACTTTTGCTGTTGAAAAACTTGATGGAACAAATGTTAAAATTCTAACAGAAAATGGAAGACTTATTGCTTGTCAAAACAGACTTAATGTTATTGACCCACTTCAAATAATGAAAGGCAAAACTTTTATTATAGAGGGCATTTTTCAATCAATAGATAAAGGATATGTAGAATTAAATGGTGAACAAGCAGGGGAACTCATAGGTCCAAAAGTTCAAGGCAATCCGTATAAACTTGATCAACACTTATGGTATCCATTTGAAAAAGCAATTAACCATCTTCGATACAAGTCATTTCATGATCATGAACGAAATTTTGATAATTGGAGTTCATGGTTTAAAGATTGGCTCCATTCAAGGTTGTTCACAAAAATTGCATCAAAAAAAGGATTAGACGAAAAAGTTTTCGCTGAAGGTGTAATATTTTACAATCTAAAAAGAAAAGAACAAGGCCAAACATGTATGGCAAAGCTTAGACGAGACATGTTTGAATGGTATTATTCAGATAAAATTGAAATTATTGATTATGATAAAAACGGAAAGGATGAAATCGAAGATCAAGAAAAATTTGATTAATTCTTTCTTGTTTAATTAATTAACACAATAGCAATTTTTATCTATGGAATTCTTTCTCTACTAAACTCTTTACCTCTAGGAATGGGTAGTTTTTCAAACTTCCATATCCATTAATTTTACTTAATTTCATTCTACTAATAAAAGGTGTATTAATTCCACATAAAAACTTTGTTATCGTAAGATTTGACAAACTATAATTCTGCGTTTCTTTTAACAAATCACGAATCAAATCTTTAAAATAAATATCTAACAATGGTTTCAATTCGCTAGAATATTGCAATCGAATCTTACCATTTTCGCAGAAGGAACAATGATTGCATCTTTTATTTATTGTTTCACCAAAGTATAACGAAAGAGAATTGCTTAAACATGCATCTGACTCAAAAAATTGAATCATATTAGAAATTCTATTTATTTCATTTTCTTCTTTTTCTTTGAATATATTAAAAAGACTATTGCTTAACTTGCAAACCTCAAATCCTTTATTAAGAATCTCATAAACATCAACTGATTTTCTAGCTCTAAGTTCAATCCATCCTTTTTCATCAAAATATTCAAGAGCTTTAATGATCCTTTCTCTGTCTACTTTATAACTTTTATTAATTTTATTAAAATCAGGTTTTGTCCATATTTTTGCTGTTTCAGAATGCTCAAAGATGTTTTTTACAAACCTTTTTCTTTCTCCAATAAATTCCTTAACAATGTCAGAAGATTCCTTTAAATATTTAAATTCATAATCTTCAAAATATGTAAATTTAGATTTAATGATATTTTTTATTTCTAAATAAACTAATAATGTTTTAAGAGGAAGCATTCTAATATTAAGCTCATAAGATAATGAATATTCTTTTATTTCTAATAAATCTGATTCACAGTTTTTTATCTTTTTTACAAATTTTTCAATAGATACTTTTTCTGGAGTATCCCCATAAATAAAATTTTCAAGAACAGTTACATTATCTAAATTTGCTAAAACTTCACATTGGGCATGCAAGCCATCTCGTCCAGCTCTACCAATTTCTTGACTATAGTTTTCAATGGACTTAGGTAAATCATAATGAACAACTTTTCTTATATCTTTTTTATCTATTCCCATTCCAAATGCAATTGTTGCTACTATTATTGAAGCACTTCCATCCATAAATTTATTTTGAACTAATTCTCGTTCTGCATTATCCATACCTGCATGATATGGCAAAGCTTTATATCCCTGATTTATCAAAAAATGTGCTACTTCCTCAGCTGTCTTTTGCAATGTTACATATACAATTGTCGAGTCATCTGGATTTTTACTAATTATATCTAGCACTAAGCTTTCTTTTTCATCAGCATCTATAGCTCTAACTTTTAGAAATAAATTTTCTCGATAAAAACCTGTTATAACAATATGTTCCATTGGGATTTTAAATTTATCACACATATCAGTCGTTACTTTTGGTGTAGCAGTAGCTGTTAAGAGTAATATTTGTTCAATGTTATATTCTGATTTATAATATGGAATCTTTAAATAATCTGGACGAAAGTTATGTCCCCATTCTGAAATGCAATGAGCTTCATCCACAACCAACAATGAAATTTGCATTTGTTTAAGTTGAATTCGAAACCGTTCATTTTTAAATCGCTCAACAGATATAATTAATATTTTAATTTGACCCGTCTTAGCATCATTTAAAACTTTATTATACTCTTCCTTTGTTAGTGTTGAGTCAAGTTTTGCTGCCTTAATATTCTTGCGTTGTAAAAATTCAATTTGATCTTTCATTAAGGATAAAAGTGGTGAAACAACCAAGGTTATTCCTGGTAAAAGCACTGCTGACAATTGATAGCACAAGGATTTACCTGCTCCAGTTGGAAATATCGCTCCAGCTGATTCACCTTTTACAATCAATTCAATTACTTCTTTTTGACCTTGTAAAAAATTATTTAATCCGAAATGTTCTTTAAGTTTGCTCTCTATCATGAAATAATCTCCTTAATCTTTTCTGCTCTTTTTTTCCCAAGTCCGTCAATACTCTTTAAATCATCAACAGATGCCGTAAAAACCTGTTCAACAGAACCAAAATGATCCAATAATTTATTAGCATACTTAGGACCAATATTTGGCAAGCCCTGTAAAATATATAATTGTCTTTTTCGCTTACCCTTAGGCTTTCTTCCAGGTCGAAAGGATATGTCATTTACTTCAACATAATATTGGGAAGCAATTAAATTTAAAAATAATGCTGTTTCATAAATATCCTTAGTAAACAATATTGGAATTTGCCAGAATAAAGATAAGCTGATTAATGCACCATTTATTGAATTATTGCTCATCTCTAAACCTGTATTATAAAGCCCTTCTCCTTCTATAATAAAGAGACAAAGCTGATTCGAATTTTTCAATAAACTTGCTTGATTAAAAAGTCGCCCATCAATTATAGATACTATAAAATCTTTACAGGTCTTTCTTTCAATGATAATTCGATTTCCGATACAATAATCTCCAATTTTTAAGAACTTTTCTTTTACATCAAATTTATATTTTTCTTTTAATATATCTATTAAATTTGTTTTTCTTTCTCTAAAATCGATATCAATTTCAATCTTTTCTGATTTCAAGTTAGTTTCCTTTTATTAATAAATTGCTATAAAAAAAATAGATTACTGCAAGAACTATACCGATACCTTCAATCCTAATAATATGAAGAGCTTATATATCGCTTTAATAATTAACGAATTCCAGATTCCAGAAACTGGATTACAAATTCTGAAAAACTGTTTATGAGATTATAATTTGAAATATTCGTTTTTGGAGATGCTAATTCTGAAAGAAAAGCAAGCTTAGAAGCAGGAGCAACATTCTTTAAAGTATGTCATCCAGGCCAGAAACTTTCTGATATATGGAAAAAAGAATCTCAAAATGAAATATCTAGATCTATAGAAGACTTGTTTAATGTCATTAGAAAAAAAGTTTCCAGTATTGTAACTCTTGAGAATTTAAAAAAGTTTGATATAGCTTATCGCCACTAGCACTAAACTCTTGATCACTTAGCTAAAAAACAACATTACTAAACTCCGCAGTATTGAACCATAAAACAACAATAAACTGTTTATTTAACCTAGTACCTCAACAAAATTCTCCACTAAATATAAGCAAATAGCTGCAAGTCAATAAATTAAATTATCTTCGTCATAGATATTCCTCCCTTATATTATAGAATCAGGCATTTTGGATATTGTAAAAAAATGTAAGCTTCCTGAATCAAGTGAAATTGGATCAATAAATGCCTGTTTGTCTATGCTACTTCTCAAACTGATTGGAAATAAAAGATTAAGCCATATCGGAGCATTTGATAAAGAAATAGGTTTAGGTACTTTTGCATCTTTGAATGTCTTGCCAAAATCTACTTATATGGGCACCTATTCATGTCGTATGTCAGAAGCTGACTTAATGAATTTACAAGAAAAGATTTTAGCTCAATTAAAAAAGCAATATCCTAGATTTTATGATAGTGAATTTATCAATTTAGATTTTCATTCTATTCCTCATTATGGTGAAGAATCAGAAATGGAAAAGATATGGTGTGGCTCAAGGGGTAAAACATTAAAAGGGGCAACATCTGTTTTTGCTCAGGATAGCAAAAGCAATGCTGTTTTATATACAAGAGCAGATATTTTACGCAGTGAAGAATCAAATGAGGTCAAAAAATTTGTTTCTTTTTGGAAGAAAATTAAGAAAAGAAAAGTTAATGAAACACTTGTTTTCGACTGCAAGTTTACAAGCTATGGGACATTAGATGAACTTGCAGATGATCATGTTAAATTCATTACTTTAAGAAAAAGAAATGCATCTTTATTGGAATCGACTCAAAGGATTGCAAAAAAGAAATGGCAGAAAGCATTTGTTAATATTCCCAAAAGGAAATATAAAAAGGTTTCCATTTATGAAGAAAAAGTGCTGTTAGCAGGGTGTCACAATGAGTTTCGTCAAATTACAATCAAGGATCATGGTCGCAAGAAGCCAACATATGTAATTACTAACAACAATAAACTATCAATCAAGGATATATTAGAAGTCTATGCAAAACGCTGGAGAATTGAAAATAAATTATCAGAGCTGGTCGCTTTTTTTAATTTAAATGCTTTATCATCTCCAATAATGATAAGAATACATTTTGATATTCTATGGACAATGATAGCTGATACTTTGTATCACATATTTGCAAAGGATTTAAGACGTTTTGAAAAAGAACTTGCACCAACAATATTTAGAAAATTTATCGATATGCCGGGTAAAGTAGTTTATGATGGCAATAAATTTATAATAAAAATAAGGAAACGTGCCCACACTCCTATTCTGCTTGGTGTAAATAAACTACAAGCTCCTTTCAAAGTTCCTTGGCTTGATAATAAAACTATTGAGTTTAACTGGACTGCCTAGTTAGGGTGCCACTATGACGTTTTTCTTAACTGTGAAAATCGGTGTTAAATGTTTCTGAATTAATAAAGTTAGTTGATGAATTTTCAATCTATTTAACGAAACAGAAAATTAATGACGAAGTTAAAGAAAATTTAAAAAAGGATATTAATAAATTTCATGCAGCTTTTCTTGTAAAAATTGAAGAGGAATACATAGGTTATGCAATCCTGTATACAAAATATTCTAGCTTTAAAGGAAAGCCTATCCTGTTCTTAGAAGACTTGTATATAAAACAGAACTATAGAAAAGGCTTAGGTTATAAACTGTTTTTACACTGTTTGAACTATGCTAAACAAAAGGGATATTGTTTTTTAGAGTGGGAAGTGCTCTTTTCAAACAAAGAAGTTATAAAAATGACAAGAAAATGTAATCCCATTGAATTGCATAAAGAGAGGGGATTATTTAGATTAGATTTAATCAAATAAAATCAACAATCATATGAAGCTAGGCTACAAAGAAAAACAAGATCGAGATAATAGATCGAGAAAGTAGAGGAAAAAATAAAGCCCTGAAACTTTTGTTTCAGGGCTTTATTTTTTAGGCCCCCTAGTGGACGAATATCGCAACTTTTTGAGATTAAATTCTTTCAGAGAAGTTAATAATATTGATTTGATATTAGCCAGTTAGACAAAGAATTTAAAATTGAATTTAAATTTATGCTTAACATCAATTATGCTTCCATAAATATCTTTAAAACTTTACTTTCTTCAGATTTTTCAAGTCCTTTTCTTATCTTATTTTGCCACCTTAAAGGCTGTGACTTGAAAATATTTATAATATTTTCAGATTCACCTTTCGTGATTAAAGCCTTCAACAATCCAATCGCTGCTTCAAAATCTTTTTGAGCTTTATCCTTACTTCCCCTTCTTTGATAAATTATAAGCTTTTGCAAGGCCCAATTAATAGGATGAGGCAAAATCAAGTTTACAGTATTTATTTTAATGGTAATAGTATTTTCAGTTAATAAATTTAAAAATCTTATAGTTTGAGCATTTACTCCAAGCATTGGTAATGGATATGGCTTGTCTGTACCTTTTCCTTTTTCAGGCACCAAAAATTCAATCATTAAATCTGGATGTTGAAGCCTAACAACCCCCTTAGACCCTCCTATATCAACCAGAAATCCTAAATCTTTTAGCATTTCTGGAATATCAACCTTTGTTTTTATTTTATTTGGAGAAGAAATAAGAAAATCCATATCCCTAGTCCTAATAGAAGGATTATATTTATTTGACTTAAGGTACTCTTTATAAAATGGCAAACACCAACTACCTATTAATATTACATGCTTTAAGACACCCTTGTTCTCGAGGCGAATTAAAACTTCTTTGCATAAATTAAACTGATTCTTGTCCACGCAAGGTACTCCTTAAAAATTTGATCTGCTTTTTGACTTTAGATAATAGAATCCTATATTTTTTTCTAAGCTTTTTAGCTTCTTCGTATTTTTTCATCTCTTCCTTAGAAATAGTTTTCCCTTTATATATTTGCCTAATATTACCATCTTCCCGAAAAGTTAGATAATAATAGATATGACCTTTCACTTTTTTCTTAATTAAGCTTCCCTTTGGTAGTTTATTCAGTTCCTTTTAGTAATTTTTTTTCATACTAAGATAATTATTAAGCTCTTCTTTTAAAACCGATTTTATTACACCCATAAAACTTCCAAAAAGTTATCATACAATATGCCTATCATGATACCTTGTATGACAACTGAAGTCAAACACAAAGTTGTCATACTACTGTTATTATTTACCATATTGTATGATAACTTATTTAGATCGGTTTATAGATCAAGAGGATAAAAAAAGGTCACTCTGCAAACGACTTTTGCAACTTTTTGAGATGTGAGGTTTATAGTGAGATTGGGAAAGTTGTTGAATTATTGGCTAGTTAATCCAATTTTATTTCTAAATTGTAATTAAGTTTTAAGCATTGGCTGAGGGGACGGTTTTGGAACTGACTTAACAGTCAAAATATAAATTACTGAAACCTTAACTAATATAATTAAATTATTGTGCATGTACTATTTCATATTTAATTCCTTCTATATCTTTAAAATAGACAGCATAATATCCATGAGGTGTATATTCTGGGTATTCTTTAGGCTCTGTTACAATTATAGCACCAATTTTGACAAGTTCTTTATATACATTATCTACTTCATCTCTTGACTGTGCTTTAAAGGCCAAATGATGAAGTGAGCCTGGTTTTCTTCTATGTATTTCATCATCAGCAAAAGCTTTTCTTGGTGATGTAATTGCAAAACATAAGCGTGGATGACAGTATTCGACAACTTTAAAATCATGTTCAGGAACTTCACCTTTCCCCTTTTTCATAATATCAAACCCAAGAAGGGGAAGAAATAAATCATAAAATTTTTCTGCTTTCTCAAGATTTTTAACAGTAATTTGAATATGGTCAATTAAAGGCTCCATGATTCTTTCTCCAATTTATATTTTTAAAGCTTAATTAAAAAGTTACACTTTAAGTGGCTAATAATCAGTATTTTCAGCAGGCACCCAGCCTTTTTGATTTTGGGAATTTTTACAAAATAGCCAGCCACTTTCTTCTTCTAAAAACATTAATTCCTCGCCAGCTGCAACAGTTAGTTCAGTGGCTTCATAATCTCTTAAAACCTTGCCAATATTGCCTTCTCTTTTTATTATTTTTTCTGGAACCCAACCTTCAATATCATTTTTATTTTTGCACCAAAGCCATCCTTCCCAATCTGTTTCTTTTTCCTTTATTTCAACCATTTCATTTAATTTAACTTTGATTGGATTAGGGTAAGCCGATGTATAATTTTTTATCACTTTAATTTTAATGGAAAGCAAATGTTTCTCCTTTTTGAAATTTCAAATTGGTATTCTAATCAATTCTATCTAATGAACCAAGACAACTCTTAACCAATTGTTTTAAATTATTTTTTGGATATAGTAAAGGGCCTCTTTTGGGGTTTTTGGCTTTGGACATGTAGCACCAGAGCAAAATGAAACGAGCTAACTCATTGTATTTTTTACATATTTCTCAATCACATTTCTACTGCGCATTAATGTGCAATATGCTATTTTTTTTATTGCACATTAATGCGCAATAACATATACTGATCCTATGCTTTCATATAATTTATCAAATCAAGATACCAAAAAACTCAAGGAATTAAATGAGTTAATTACTCAAAAGCTTGTTTTTCTAGATTTTTTGAATATTGAATGCAAAGAATATATTCATAAAATGGCAAAAATAAGCACCTTAGGTTCTAGCACCAGAATTGAAAATGCAATTTTAACAAATACTGAAATTAATTGGCTTAATGAAACTTTAAATGGCGACTCTAAAACAACGTCATACTTAGATAAAAGCACGTTTATTAAAAAAAAGCTTTCAAAAGACAAAGAAAGAAGTATTCAGGAAGTAGCTGGCCTTCGAAATGTTTTAGAAATAATTTTTTCGCAGGCAAAAGATATTTTCCCATTATCAGAATATCACTTAAGAGGATTGCACTCAGAACTTTTGCAATACCATCCTCCAGCATCATATTATCTGGGAAATTATAAAACTATCCCAAATAATGTTGTTGAAAGACTTGATGGAAAAATTGTTTCAGAAGTTTTAAAAACAGCAGATCCAGGACCTATAACAGTTTCAGCAATGAATGATTTATTTACATGGTACAATAATGAAATCAAAGAGCAACCTTGGGCTTTGACCGTACTAGTAGAATTCATTTTTAGATTTTTAGCAATTCATCCATTTCAGGATGGAAATGGAAGACTTTCAAGAGCCTTATTTATTCTCGGTTGTTTGCAAAATACTGACAAAAACCTTTCAACAATAATTAGATTCATTTCAGTTGATAGACAAATAGAAAAAACAAAAAGTGAATATTATTATATTTTGCGCAAGTGTTCTGAAGGTAAATTTAAACAAAATCCCAAAGAATATAAAATTGAACTTCTTTTAAGATATTATATAAAAATGTTTGAGCAAGCTGTACTATCTGACATTGATTTTTATAATGAAAAATTTATTAAACTACAAAAACTAACAGAATCACAACTTAAAATTTATAATACATTCAATGATAATCCTGAAATAAACCTATCAACCAATGATATTCAAAAAGCAACGGGTATTCCTAGAAGAACAATAATTCATACAATCAACATTCTTCTTGAACAATCTTTCATTCAAAAATTAGGAATAGGCCCTCAAACAAAATATAAAATTACTTTTTAATTTCTAGATAAATTAAAATAATAATGAAAAGTATTTGAAATAAGCTCTAGACCTAGCAACTAGACCTAGAACCACGAAAAAGGTCCCCTTGTTGACGAATATCGCAACTTTTTGAGATATGAGGTTTATAATGAAATTGGGAAGGTGCTTGAATTGTTAGCTGCTTAAATAATTAGCTTATTAATACCACTTTTTCAAATCCTCATTTAATTCTCGAAGCGATTCAAATTCAAACTCATTGAGTTTCTTTCCCAATAAATCATAGTATTTATAGTGCCTAACAAAATATTTATTCTCGTTTTTTATGATGAAGATATCTAGGCTAGATTGTTTTATTTGGATTATTAAACTGTTTTTGTAGTTCTTATTATGTATTTTATTATTTCTAAAATCTTTATCACTTACTGGGTTAAATTTAGATTGATTTGCAACTTCAAGCACCGGTTTAGCAAGCATTTTAACAAGTAGTCTATCCAGCTCAATTAAATGCCCTGCCCCATAGACAATTAAAATGCGATTATGTTCTTTGAATAGCTTTACAATTGTTTTTGCAATATTTTCATCTCTAATACAATCTATACTAAATAATTTGAAAATCGTAAAGACTTTTTCCAAATAGTATTTTTTTAAAATACAGCCTATTTATCAAATTTAAATAATAACTTTCAAAAAATACACATAAAAATCAAAATCTTAGATCGAGTTTATAAATCAAGTTCAATAGGAAAGGGAAGTATTGAGTTTGGGTTTTTAGTATTGAACGATAAAACAAAAGCCCTAAAGTTTCCACTTCAGGGCTTTTGTTTTATAAGGTGAGTGAGGGGATTCGAACCCCCGGCCCTCAGAACCACAATCTGATGCTCTAACCAGCTGAGCTACACCCACCATATTTTGTGTGTTGAATATCTATTTTTTTCAAAAAGTGTCAAGAAAAAGTAACTAAATTTTAAATCAAAACTAACAAAGGCATTCTTCTTCAAGCCAACGCTCGCAATCAAGGGCCGCTTGGCAACCTGAGCCGGCTGCAGTTATTGCTTGCTTATAATGTCTGTCTTTAACATCTCCAGCTACAAAAACACCTAACACATTAGTTTTTGTAACATTATTAACCTTTATATAACCTTCATCATCAGTTTCCAGCGAATCTTTAAAAACATCAGTGTTAGGAATATGACCAATTGCCAAAAAGACACCATCAAAATTATGGTCTTTTTCTTCGCTTGTTTTTACATTTTTTATTTTTAGACCTTCCAGGTATTCGTCTCCCAAATACCCAGAAATAGTACTATTCCATAATACTTCAATTTTTGAGTCTCTTTTTATTCTTTCTTGCATTGCCTTTGAAGCTCTAAAGGCATCTCTTCTATGGATAATGGTAACTTTATTAGCAAATCTAGATAAAAATAGTGCTTCTTCAAGAGCTGAATCTCCACCGCCCACGATTGCAACGTCTTTGCCTCTAAAAAAGAAACCATCACAAACAGCGCAAGTTGATAAACCCTTTCCAATTAAATCTTTTTCATTGGGAAGACCTAGCATTTTTGAAAAAGCTCCTGTGGCAATAATTATACTGTCAGTTTCATATTCTTCATCACTAACAAAAACCTTATATGGACGCTTGGACAAATCTAATTTTGTTGCATTTTTCTTGATAAACTTTGTCCCAAAATTGGTTGCATGCTTTTCCATATTCTCCATCAAATCCTGACCCATTATTCCATCAGGATAACCAGGAAAATTTTCAACTTTTGTTGTAAACATTAATTGTCCACCAGGCATTGACCCGGCAATACAGATGGGTTCTAATCTTGCTCTTCCGCAATAAATAGAAGCAGTTAAACCCGCTGGACCTGAACCAAGAATAATAACCTTATGAACCATTTAATCTCCTCAACTACCATCATCTCCTATTGCTTCCACTGGGCAACCATCCATAGCTTCTTTGCAGCGGGATTGTTCACCGCTGTCTTCAGGTTGCTTTATGACATAGGCATAGCCTTTATCTTCATCCAGTTTAAAGTTATTTGGAGCAACGGTTACACAAGCATCACATACTATGCAATGTTCATCAACGTAATACTTGCCACCAACATTGTCTGGTACTCTAGCACTTTTGTCTGCCATTATAATACCTCATAAAAACCTTTACTTATGAATGTTAATAAATAAAAAAAAATGTTCTGTAAAGAATAATATTTATTTAATTTTCAAAACCTAATCTTTCTTGACTTATTTGCTTAATTTTTCAATATAGTTTTCAATATTTTCATTAATTAAAACCTTAAAACAAGGAGAATATCATGGCTTATGTAATTGATAAAGAAAAATGTAATAATTGTGGTGATTGTGAACCAGCATGTCCTGTTGAAGCAATTACAGAAAAAGATGCAAAAAGATTGATTGACGCTGATCTATGTACAGATTGTGGTGTTTGTGCTGATGAATGCCCAGATGACGCAATTTCTGAAGAATAAATTTTGATTTTACTTATGTAAATTCCATGCTGCTATTACAGGAGTGCCACTTTTAATAAGTTCACGAGCTGACCTGTTCAAAGCATCATGTTTATCTAAGTAATTAAGTTCTAATTTTCCCATTTCATTAGACGAAATAATATCTTCCTTTGTTCTAAAATAATCCAGAATATCAGAAGGATGTTCTCTTTCTGAATCAATTTCAACTATTCCACCCTCATGTTTTGCACTTATGTTTGGTACAATTTTGGCAATCTCAAGTAACTCAGCAGTCCTATCATAGGGTTGCCTTACAATGCTTTTTTGTGTTTCTGTAATATGGTGTTCAAAACGTATATTATCTTCAAAGACAAGTAACTTCCTTAAATAAGAGCTAAGCTCAATAGTTTCATTATTAACAGAGTTTGAAAAATTAAAGCCAATTAAGGGTGTGGTCCCATCTTCTCTTGAAAAAAGCTTAGCTGTCAAAAGTGTCCAAAGAACTGAAAAAGGATTATCATTTCCCATGAACACTGAAATTTTGAATTCAATATCAACACCAAGCTTATGAAGCATATACCCAAGAAGTACAGTTCCTGGATTAATGTTAAGCACTTGCTGCACACCATAATTCGTATAATAATACAAAAATTCATCAGCCCACTTTAAAGGATAATGATTTGGTTGACCAGGGCCACCAAAGTAACCAGTAATTGTTGCAGGTCCTCCGAGATGAACGTTGGATCCATCCACACCTTTTGTATCCAAGGTTTCGACAATAGAAGCCCCAACAACTGAAACTGCGGCATGAGTTGCTATCAAGTCACCCAGATCATTTTCTTGTTCCTTCATATTTCTAACACGGATAAACCGACCTGGCATTAATTCATTATTTGCTATAGCTTTTTTTGCCTGAGAGATAATCCAGGGAAAGTACTGTAAGGCGCTAATTTCCAAAGTAACTGGATTTTCATTAATCATGGGTCCTTGATTATGTTTTTCCAAATAAGCTTTCATAGAAATAAATGAAGATTTTTCACGTTCATTAATCAACCATTCAAGATCTTTTAAATAAGGAGAATTCATTTCTCTAAGTTTTTCAAGGCGCACTTCAAGCTTAGAAGCATTGAGTGCATCAGAGTTTATTTTTTCAGGACCACCATATTTATCAACAAGAGCTTGTAATTTGCAAAGAATTGGATTTTTTTCATCTTTAAATAATAGATTTACTTCATCCAATTTCTTTGTTGGAATAAATAGTTTTGAATCCATTGCTTTACTCCTTTAATTATTTATAATTAAACCCTCATTATCTGGGCTTATTAATTCAAACCTTGCATTTATATTTTTGTCATAAAACAAGGAAACTCCTAACTCACCTATTCTTGACTTTTTATTGCAAAAAGCGGCGATAACAGGACCTGAGCCACTAATATAAACACCATAAGCCTCCTTGCTTTGTCGTAATTCCTGCAAAATCTCAAAATAATTTGGAATTAATTTTGCGCGTGCTTCTTCATGAAAATTATATTTCAGTCCTTCTTTAATTGAATTGTAATCTTTCGTAAGAAGTGAGGCTGTCAAATAAGCCATGTGACTTGTGTTTAGAACTGTTTCCTTCATTGAAAATTGACTTGGAAGCACTTCTCTAGCTGCTTTTGTGGATGTTTGAAGTTGTGGAATTATACATGTTAAATAAAGGTCATCATCTAAAACTAATTTTTTAAATTTAATGTTTTCAGGGTCTGTAACAATATTAAAACCACCAAAAATCGAAGCTATAATATTATCAGGATGGGTTTCAATTTCTAGGGCCTTTTTAAAAATAAAATTTTTATCAAATGCCTTTGACTCAAGTAAAAAGGCTAAAGCAACACCAGCTACGATTGCAGCTCCAGAGCTACCCATTCCAGCTTGTAAGGGAATCTCATTTTTAGCATTTATGGTTATTTTGTTAATCAGAGACTTGTCTGCCAAAGAATGGTATAAAGATTTATAAATAAAATTACATTCTAAATCCTTAACAATATCTGAGCCCTCACCTTTAAGATTAAAAGCAAATAAATCCTGATTGTCATTGAGAATGCATTCAACTTCTAAATAAACAGAAATAGCAAGACCCACACAATCAAAGCCAGGACCAATGTTAGCTGAAGATCCTGGAACCTTAATTTTAAATGTCTGCATCAATGATCCTTTTTAATTGTTCATAATCGTTTTCAATAATCTCAGGTTTTAAAGAATTATTAATAGCACAATCAGGATCTTTTAAGCCGTGACCAGTTAAGGTAGCTGATATTGTAACATCCTTGGGAAGCCTGTTTTCTCGTTTTAATTTTAAAAGCCCGGCTATTGTAATGGCTGAAGCAGGTTCTGCAAATACCCCCTCTTTTTGGGTTAAAAGCTTATAAGCTTCAAGGATTTCTTCGTCACTACAAGCTTCAATTAAGCCACCGGATTCATCTCTGGCTGCAACTGCCTGTTTCCACGAAGCTGGGTTTCCGATTCTTATAGCTGTTGCAATGGTTTCAGGTTTTTCAAAAATTCTATCTTCAACAATCGGGGAAGCGCCCTTGGCTTGAAATCCAAACATCCTGGGTAGTTTATGAATTTTTCCTTTTTCTAAATACTCTTTATAGCCCTTCCAGTAAGCAGTTATATTTCCAGCGTTTCCAACTGGAATCACATGAATATCAGGACTTCCTTCAAGCTCATCACAAATTTCAAAAGCTCCTGATTTCTGACCTTCAATTCTATATGGATTTAATGAATTAACTAATGTGACTGGATATTCACCTGCAATTTTTTTAACCAAATTCAAGGCATCATCAAAATTTCCTTTAACTGCAAAAACCTTTGCCCCATGAATGATAGCCTGAGCAAGTTTTCCCATAGCAATGGAGCCTTTAGGAATTATCACATAAGATTTAATCTTGGCGGAAGCACAATAAGCAGCCGCAGAAGCTGATGTGTTTCCAGTTGAAGCACAAATTGTTGCCACACTTCCGGCTTCACAAGCCTTTGAAATGGCCATTGTCATTCCTCTATCCTTAAAAGATCCAGAAGGATTAAGGCCTTCATATTTTAAATAAAGTCTTATTCCATTCCCTAGAATTTCTGAAATGTTTTTTGCATAAATTAAAGGTGTTGAACCTTCTAAAAGACTTATAATTGGAGTTTCTTCTGAAACAGGAAGATAGGATTTGTATCTTTCAATTACACCTTGCCTTTGCAACGCTATTCTCCTTATTATGAGGAATTGGAAAAAAGCTATATTAAGAATTTTTGATAGTCAAATGATCTTTAGTTAATAATTTTAAGTGCCTTCGGTAAAACTTCAAAGGTGGCTGGCAAATATCCAATAAAATCTCCATCAGCTTCAATGAAAACTTTTGAACTTTCAGACAAGGGTTTAAACTCAATGTATTTTGTTTGAAAAATTGCAACAGCTTTATTAAATTTATGGAGTCCTTTTAGTGAAGCTAACATTAAAGATGAAAATTTTGTTCTTCCCATTTTTCCAAAAACCACAATATCAAAAAAGCCATCATTAATTTTAGCACTTGGTGCAATCTTATATCCCCCACCATAAAATGATCCATTTGCAATATTTACATTTGTTACAGTATTATTAAGTTTTTTTGAATCCTCTCGGGTGATTTCTAGATCAAATTCCTCAAATTCCTTCATTTTTTTCAAAAAACAGCTAATATACCGTGCTTTTCCCTTAATAATGCTCTTTTTTTGTGAAGTTTCATTAAATTCTTTCACGATCCTTGGAATAAATCCAAACTCAGCAATATTTAAAAAATAACGAACCTCCGTCTTGAAATTTGTTAAGTCCGTCTTGCGCTGTTGGCGAAATGTGATTTTACCTAAGTCTATATTTTGATAGTTTTTTTCTTCTAAAAGTTCTTTTAGGCTTTTAGGTTTGAAATTTTTTTGGAAATCATTTCCTGAACCTAGGCTTACAAAACCAAAGCAAACATCTTTGCCTATTAGTTTCTCGTTTTTGAAAAACCCATTAACAACTTCAGAGTGAGTCCCATCGCCGCCAAAAGATATTATTTTTTTGAAACCATCTTCTATTGCTTCTTGAGTAAGTTTAATTGCATCCCCGGCTTGTTTTGTATAGGAACTTGAAATATTTTGATCTTTTAAATTGGAAATTTTAGATATTATTTTATTAGTTTCTTTATGCTTAAGAGAATTTATTATAAATTTCGTCTTCAACAATAGCCTCTTTTTTAGGGAATGAATTAAGATTCTACTTTTTTTTAATTAAATTTACAAAAAAAATCTATATTTTACCACTATATTTTTTTTTGGATATCTGGTGTTCTTATGATATAATTGTTTGAAAAGCATATTTTTATCAAGAGTTTGGGGCTTAATGCTACAATTATTAAAAAAAGTAATCATCATTCTTAGCATTTTCCACTGTATATTGCTATTTTCTTGTCAAAAATCAGATGAAATAAAAGCAGATGATAAAAGTCCAGAGATAATAAATGAAACATATGAAAACAATGTAATTTCAAGAATTTCTGGAAGTTTGAATATTGATGATATTATCTCAAGGGCCGATATTTCCCGAAGAACAGATTTAATTCAACGATCAGATGTCGTAGATAAAGAAGGAATAATATTACCAGTTAATGTGCCAATCCCTTTAGCAACATCTGAAACACTTAAAAAACATATCAAGCTTAAGTCTTTCAAAAACTCTGACTCAAGTGAGCCAGCAATCTTTCTTATAAGCATTGAAATACTTGATGAAAACAGTATAATAGATGCTGATTATTTAATTGAAAATATGGTTACATATTCTTTAATAGATGAAAATGGTGATTTTTCACTTCCGGTTTTTAATGGCCTGCCAACAAAAATAGCTATTTTAATTCCTACAAATTTGTGTAAGGATCTTGTGGATGAAAGCTGCAGAAAGGAAAATTCATCAAAGGAAATCTCGATTGAAATAAATACCAGTGAAGATTCATCAAATACAATAATCTTAAATGATGATTCATCGTTAAGTTTAGACCTTGGCAATATTGCTATTGAAGAAAATGAAGATGGATCATTTAGAGCTATCCCTGATAATTTTCTAACTAGTTTTGATGATGTTATTGACTATGATGAAGAATCTGCAGAGGAAGAAACCGATGGTGATGTAGCTGGTGATGGTGATGGTGATGGTGATGGCGATGGCGATGGCGATGGCGATGATATAATTACAATCAGCTTGCCTTCTGGAAATGTTTTTGAAGGGATGACTAAATTTTCAACCTTATGTGGTTTGACAAGTGCTGGCCAGGTAAAATGTTGTGGCGATGAAAATAACTATGGTGCTGCCCTTGGCCTTGGTGATACTGCTAGACATGATTGTCCTGAAACAGACACTTCTGTTCAAAACTTTTCAAGAATTCCTAGTAACGACAATATTATTGATTTTGGTTTATCTGAAGGAGAAACAGTGGCTGACATAGAAGGCCGTGGAGCTGGAAATTGCATGGTAACAAGCCTTGGAAGAGTTAAGTGCTGGGGAAGCACTGATGTCATTTTGGGGCTTTATGGTGAATCGATAGGTGATAATGAAAATTTAAGTGCAGTTTCCTTTTTAAACTTTGGAACTAAAAATGTCAGTTCTATTTCCTTGTCTTGGAGTAACGCATGTTTTATTTTCACAAATGGCGAAGCCCTATGCGTTGGAGATAATGCCTGGGGAGAACTCGGACAAGGTAATAATACAGATTCATATGCTTTGACTATGAGTGCAATAGATCTTGGAGATGGTCGTACAGCACAACAAATTGTAGCTGGAGATGATCACACCTGTGCTTTACTTGATAATGATTCAGTAAAATGCTGGGGAGTTGGAGTAACATTGGGAATTGGTGTCAGCTCAGGATATATTGGAGATGAGCCCTCTGAAATGGGAAATAACTTACAAGCCCTGAGCCTAGGCTCAAATAGAACAGTAATAAAACTTGCCACAAGTGCCTCAAGCACATGTGCATTATTTGATACAGGCGAAATTGGCTGCTGGGGGGCTGTTGGAAATGGAGAAGCTGGCTTTACAAAAGCAGGTGGGTTTATAGGAAAAGATTCAAGCCTATTAACATCAGAAATGGGAGATAATCTGAGACCTCCAGATGCACTAGCAGAAATTGACTCCATTTATCTCTTTGAAGACAGAATTGCCAATAATTACTGCGCATTAACTGAAAACAGTGATCTAGTATGTTGGTACAATACAACAATAAGCCTTGACCATGACTTTGCAATAATAATCAATTAAACATAAAAAAAACCAAACCCCTACCAATAACGCCATGTATTCATTCACTAATTGCCAATGAAATTTAGCTCACTTTTTTTGACAAATTCTACATATTTATGTTATAATAATATAGAAGGGTAAAAAACAACAGTACACTATACGCCGTACGCTGTACACTGTACGCTATGTTGGGGATATATGCAAAAGTCAAATCTTAAAAAGCTCGTCTTTTTGATAATACTTCTAGCTATATTTGCATTCTCCTGCAGTCAATCAAACAACGTAAAAACAAATGAAGATGATCCTATTTCCACTACAACAAATGAAACATATGAAGAAAATATCCTTTCAAGAATTACAGGTACAGTTGACCTTGATGATATTATTACAAGGACTGATATTTTAACAAGAACTGATATTATTACAAGAACTGATGCAATTGATACTGAAGGAATAACAAGCCCTGTCAACGTTCCAATCCCACAAGCAACTCTTGACTTATTACAAGCGGGATTCAAATCTCAATTAATCAAAAATGTCAGTTCTAGTGATATTGTTATAATTGCAGCTAGTGTTGAAATTCTAGATGAATCAGATGTTATTGACAAGGAATATTTAATTGAAAATATGGTAACATATTCATTTGTGGGCTCAGATGGAGAAATTAGTCTTCCAATATTTAATGGTTTGCCATCTAAAATAGTCTTATTTATTCCAACAAATCAATGTTTAGATTTATTTGATGATGAATGTCGAAAAGCAAATGCAGCAAAAGAAATCTCTATTCCACTAGAAGGTGATAATGATGAAGATTCAGAAGGCATAATTGTCTTGAATGAAGACTCTTCGATAACATTGGATTTAGGTGAAATAGCTATTAAAGAAAAGGAAGATGGAACATTTAGTGCAATACCTGAAAACCTTCCAAGTAGTTTTGAAGAAGTGCTATTATATGAAGAAGTAATAGCAGATGGTGATGGCGATGGTGATGGTGACGGTGACGGTGATGGTGACGGTGATGGCGACGGTGATGGCGACGGCGATGGGGATGGAGACGGTGATGGAGACGGTGATGGCGACGGTGATGGCGATGGCGAACTTGTTTCTCCAGATTTTGATTTAGTTAAAGCATTTGGAGGATCATCATACGATACTGTTTATGACAGTACCGTTGATGCAGATAGAAATATATATATTTGTGGTTCCTTTACTGGAACCGTGGATTTTGATCCTGGTGAAAATGAAAGAAGCTATACTTCAGAAAGTGGCACAAAAGATATATTCATTGCAAAATATTCTCCTGCTGGTTTTCCAGTCTGGGTTAATGTGCTTCAATCAGATGGCACAGATGAAGCTTTTGCCATGGCACTTGACGCAGCTGGAAATGTCTATGTAACGGGAACTTTTCAGGATGAAATGGATTTCAACCCAAATGGAACTCCTGAAATCCTTACACCGAATTCTCCCGATATATTCATCTATAAAGCTGACAGCGAGGGAACCTTTCAATGGGTAAAACAAATAGGTGCTGGCTCAGCAGATGCTGGAAAAGATATTGAAGTTATTGGTACTACTGTCTATGTGGCTGGCAATTTTGATGCTGAAGTAGATTTTGATCCAGGAGCAGGAGAAGACCTACAAAATCCTACTGGCTCAAGCGATCTTTTTATTTCAAAATATGGTAATAGTGGAAATTATGAATGGACCAGAACTTTTGGAGGTGGATTTAATGAGACTGAAATAGAAATAACTGTTGATGACGGTGCAAATGTATATGCAACAGGACACTTCACAGCGACCTGTGATTTCAGTTACCCGGATGAACTGGAAGACGCCGAAAAAACGGTAGCTGGAGACACAACGACAACAGATGTTTTTATAGTAAAATATACAAATGCTGGTGCATTTACCTGGGTTCGCTCCTTTGGAGCAACTGGTAATCTAAGTGAAGGAAATGATGTAGGAAAAGATATAATTTTCTATAATGACTATATTTATGTCACGGGAATATTTACACTGACTACTGATTTAGATCCAACGGATGGCTCAACAAATAAAACATCTGAAGGTGGAAATGATATTTTTGTTTCAAAGTTTGACAGTGATGGATTCTTTTCTTGGGCAGAGGCATTTGGTGGGACGGGAGATGATGTTCCTACAAGTATAGCTGTTGATGCAAATGAAGATGTTTTTATTGTTGGCTATTTCCAGGACGAAGTTGATTTTGATTTTACTGATGCAGCCCAGGACAATCAGACAAGCGAAACAACATATGGCCATTTTATCACAAAAATTAATAGTGACAGAAGCTATGGCTGGACAGTAAGACCCGAGCACACAAGCCTGGAAAATGCTTATAATCTTTCTATAACAAATCTTAATAACACACTTTATGTAAGCGGTTCCTTTGAAGGTACTACTGATTTTGACTTTTTACCATCAACATCAGAACGAACATCCAATGGGGAAAATGATATATTTTTTATGACACTTGAAAAATAATGTGGAGACTTCATTAATGAGCATTGCAAATATTAAAAATTATTTTCTCTTCCTTTTACTTATATTTTATTGCCTGGGCTGCAGTAAATCCGAGTCTGATGACCTTCTCAATGATGATAAATCAAGCTCAAATGAAACTTATGAAGATATGACTATTTCAAGAATAAGTGGTAGTGTTGATCTTGAAGACATAATTACAAGAACAGACATTATTACACGCACAGATATTATCACTAGAAATGATGTTGTATCAAAAGAAGGAATTACAAGCCCAATAAACATACCAGTTCCAAGTTCCACAGAAGCCTACGGCATAACCAGTCCTGTTAATGTACCTGTTCCAACATATAAAAGTTTTAATAAAGCAAGCACTGCTACTTATCTTAACTTTGCTGCTATGATAGGTGCTTATGAAGATATTGAAACGAGTTCAAATTCATTGGAAACACTTTTTGCATATGCTTTAATTGAGACAGATGGTAGTTTTTCTTTGCCAATAATTAATGGTGTTAATTTTAAACTAATGATATTCTTTCCAACATGCACAGATATTTTTGAGTTTTCCTGCCATATCATTGATGATGATTTGCAAATTCCTGTAAATGCTAAAGAAGGTCAGAACATAGCAGTCACAATAAATTCAAGTTTATCCCTGGAAATTGAAATTGGCGAGCTTGTGCTTGAGTTAAGTGAAGATAACAGCTTTTATGCAAGTCCTGAAATAGAATTAACAAGCTATGAAAATATTGATGAAGTGGAGGAAGAAGTTTCAGTTGATGGTAATGGTGATGGCGATGGAGACGGTGATGGAGACGGTGATGGAGATGGTGATGGAGACGGTGATGGAGATGGTGATGGAGATGGTGATGGAGACGGTGATGGAGATGGTGATGGAGATGGTGATGGAGATGGTGACGGCGATGGCGATGATGACACTTATGAGGGCAATGTCTCAAGTTTATTCAAAGGGTTAAATAATGTTTGGATCATAAATGATACTAGCGTCTTGAAAGGGTGGGGTTCGAACACAAATGCTCAGCTTGGAATTGGAAGTATAAATAATATTGGTGATAATGCAGATGAAATGGGAGAGTATTTAATTGAAACAAATCCAGCTGAAGGCCTAACAGTATTGAATGTAAAAGGCGGATATGGACATACTTGTGTTTTATTAAGTAATTCAAAAATCAAATGCTGGGGCTTGGATGAAGAAGGAAGTCTAGGAATTGGAGATTGGACTACACATAGTATAATTGGTGATTCTATTTCAGAAATGGAAACTTTGGATTATGTTGATTTAGGCTCAGGTGTAACTGTAAAAGATTTTGCAACACTTTATAATCATACATGTGCCATTTTAAATGATGACTCATTGAAATGCTGGGGTGATAATTTGCGAGGAGAACTTGGTTATGGTGATGTCAATGACAGAGGCGATGAACCCAATGAAATGGGTGATAATCTTTTGGCTATTGATTTTGGGAATTCTGAAACTGTTTTAAAAGTAGCAACTGGCAAAGAACATACTTGTGCAATACTAAATGATAACAGTGTTAGGTGCTGGGGGCAAAATACTAATCTTCAACTTGGACAAGATGGTTTACCAAATGCAGAATCGGATCCAAGTGCTGTTGCAGCTACTTCAATGGGTGATGGAAGATATGCCATTGACCTAAGTCTTGGTGAATCCCATTCATGTGCTCTTTTAGACAATACCCAGATAAAATGCTGGGGGAATGGAAGTGACGGTCGCCTTGGTTATGGAGACACCACATCACGCGGAGGTTGGTCAAATCCAATGGATAGTTTTGGGACTATTGATCTTGGTGATAACCGTTCAGCCTTGCAAGTTGAAGCAGGATATAATCATACTTGCGCAATTTTAGATAATAATCAGGTTAAATGTTGGGGAAAAAATACCTTTGGTCAATTAGGATATGGACATACAAGTGACATTGGAGATAGTACATTTCGCGAAGTTGCAGATCAGGATTATGTTGATCTTGGAGAAGGAAGAAGTGCTGTTTATTTAGTCGCTGGATCAATATTTACCTGCGCTCTTTTAGATAATAATGCTATTAAATGTTGGGGTGGTAATTCATCGGGTCAACTTGGACAAGGAAATACCGAAAATATTGGGGATGAAGATGGAGAAATGGAAGCCTTACAATATATTGATATTGGTGATTAAATTAATTAATAATTTATGGAACAAATATTTTAAGCTTGAACGGCTTGTCTTGCAGTTTCAACGATCTTTGCAAAACCTTCTTTATCTGAAACAGCGATTGCAGCAAGATTCTTTCTGTTCATTGTAATATTAGAAAGTTTTAGGGCATGAATTAATCTTGAGTAGCTAATACCACATTCTTTTGCAGCTGCACCAATTCTAATAACCCATAAGTTCCTAAATTCTCTTTTTCTATTTCTTCTATCTCTATAAGCATAAGCCAGTGCCCTATGGACAGCCTCCTTGGCTGATTTAAAAAGCTTGCTTCTTGCTCCTTGATTACCTTTGGCTAATTTTAATATCTTTTTTCTTCTTCTACGTGTTGAAAATCCACCTTTTGCTCTTGGCATAATTTACCTCAAAATCCTTTATTTATAATGAATTAGGCAGCAATCTTTTGATTCTTGCCTTATCTTCTTTGCTTACTTCTGTTGCTTTACGAAGATTTCTTTTTCTCTTTGTTGTCTTTTTAGTTAAAATATGGGCAGAATAAGCTTTTGATCTTTTGATTTTCCCGGATCCAGTAATCTTAAATCTCTTTGCTGCCGCTCTATGTGTTTTAATCTTTGGCATATTTTTCTCCTTTTTTAGGCATACTATTTTCACGAAAATGATATACCTGCACGCTGAATGTCAGGTGTCTTTATCACAATGGATTTAATTTTCAAGAAAAAACTTACATTTATTTGAAACTTTTTATGGCTTTGCAATAAGAATTATTGACATTCTTTTACCTTCAAGCCTGGCTTCCTGTTCAACTGTCGCTATATCTGCTACTTTGTCAATAACCCTGGTTAAAAGGGCTTTACCAATTCCAGCGTGGTTAACTTCTCGTCCTTTAAATCGAATTGTCACTTTTGCTTTATTTCCATCAGCCAAAAATCTTTTAATATGATTTATTTTATAATTAATGTCATGCTCTTCAGTCGTAGGACTTAGTTGAATTTCCTTAATTTGAACCACATTTTGATGTTTTTTGGCTTCTTTGGATTTTTTCTTTTTTTCGTATTTATATTTTCCAAAATCCATGATCCTGCAAACAGGGGGTTCGGCGTTTGGAGCAACCTCTAAGAGATCCATTCCATTATCTTTAGCGATTTTAATAGCTTCCAAAGTACTAACAATACCGAGCTGCTCACCTGTTGCACCAATCAGTCTAACATTAGGAACTTTAATATCCCTGTTAACTTTAATCTTTTCTTTACTTATGACCGTATCTCCTTATAAAGTGGTAAGTGGTAAGTTTTATAAGAAGCTATTTCAATTAAAATTTCTTATGACTTACGACATATAGCTTACGACTTTTTTTCAATATCCTTATTAACTCTTTGAATTAATTTGTCAACATCCATTCCTTTAATATCCTCTTGCCATCTAGTTCTGAGTGAAACATTTCTATCTTCAACTTCTTGGTCGCCTGCAATAACCATGAATGGGGTTCTTTTAAGCCTTGCTTCTCTAATTTTAAATCCCAATTTTTCGCTTCTAAAATCACGCTCAACCCTAATATCATTTTCTTCTAATTTCTTTGCTACTTCTTCAAGAAATGGTACAGCTCGATCTGTAATGGAGAGCAAGGAAACTTGCACTGGAGACAACCATACTGGAAAGGCCCCTGCATAGTGTTCAATCATAACACCAAAGAAGCGTTCAATTGAACCAAGCAGTGCCCTGTGAATCATTGTTGGTCTAACAGAATTGCCATTAGTATCAACATATTTCATATCAAAGCGCTCAGGCAAATTAAAGTCTAGTTGTATTGTGGAGCACTGCCATTCTCTATTTAAGGCATCTTTTATCTTAATATCAATTTTGGGACCATAGAAAACGCCTTCTCCAGGGTCTAACTTATATTCAAGCCCAACTTTTTCAAGCACACTTTTCAAGGTAGAAGTTGCTCTTTCCCAGGACTCATCTGTTCCCACAGCCTTTTCTGGCTTTGTACTTAAATAAACGACAAATTTATCAAAACCAAAAGAATTTAGAATATGAAGGCAAAATCTTACAGTTCTTTCCACTTCTTCTGGAAATTGTTCTTCTGTAGTAATAATATGAGCATCATCCTGAGTAAAACCACGAACACGCATTAAACCATGTAGCACTCCTGAGCGCTCATAGCGATAAACTGTACCAAGCTCTGCCCATCTATAAGGAAGGTCTCTATAAGAATGAATTTTACTATTATAAATTTCCATATGATAAGGGCAGTTCATAGGCTTGATCTGATATTGCCTTTCATCAACTTCCATTGTTGAATACATGTTTTCTGCATAAAACCCATAGTGCCCTGAAGTGTGCCACAAATGGTTTTGAGCAATATGAGGAGTATAAACGATATCATAACCATTTTTAAGATGTTCTTTTCTCCAAAAATCCTCGATCAAAGTTCTAACTAAGCCGCCTTTAGGATGCCAAAGCACAAGACCTGGTCCAACTTCTTCATTAATGCTAAAAAGTTCTAATTCCTTTCCAAGTTTTCTGTGGTCCCTTTTCTTTGCCTCTTTTAGCATTTGCAAATATTCATCTAAAGCTTCTTTCGCTGAAAAAGATGTCCCATAAATTCTTTGCAGCATCTTGTTTTTTTCATCTCCGCGCCAATAAGCTCCTGCTGAATTTAAAAGCTTATAGGCTTTTACTTTACCAGAACTTGGAAGATGAGGACCTCTACAAAGATCAGTAAATTCACCAAGTCTATAGATACTAACAACTTCGTCTTCTACATCGTCAATTAGCTCAAGTTTATATTTTTCATTTTCAAAAAGCTTTTTTGCCTCATCTTTTGAAATAACTTGTCTTTCAAAAGCTAGATTTTGACCAATTATCTTTTTCATTTCCTTTTCAATTTTTTTCAAATCATCAGGAGTAAAAGTGGTATCAATATCAAAATCATAGTAAAATCCATTTTGAATTGTTGGACCAATTGCTATTTCAACATCATTAAAAATTCTTTTCACAGCACAAGCCATAATATGGGCAGTTGAATGCCTGAGGATATCAAGCCCCTCTTCACTTTCGATTCCAACTAATTCAACCTGGTCATTTTCTTTTAAAAAATTAGAAACAGGTGAAGTCATATCAAAAAGCTTTTCATCCCTCTTAACAGCCACGTTTTCTTTTAACAAATTCTTATCAATACTCTTCAATGCCTCAATAAAATTAGCATCAGCATTCAATTCATATTTGCCAAGATCTTTAATTTCAATATTCATATTACTCATTTATTATCCTTTTCTTGTTCCCTTGTTCCCTTGTTCTCTTTAATGAAAAAAGCCCATAAAAGTCAACGGTTTTGTACTTTAAGATGAAGATTATGATTAGGATTAAGATTCTGGATTTTTCTAGATTCATATTTCTTAATCTTAATTCTTAATCTTAATTCTTAATCCTATTCCAACTAAAAATATCTCTTTACTCCCCTTCCTGGTACCCTTTGGTCTTATCAGGGATGCTTTATTAAAATTTTCTCTTAGCTTTTTTACTAGCTCTTGAACTTCCGCTGACTCAAATACCTTTGCACAAAAATTTCCATTTTCTTTTAATCTTTCAATGGCAATATAAATAGCTGATTCAGTTAGACCATAGGATCTGTCCTGATCAACGTGCTTTATTCCTGTTGTTTTTGGGGCCATGTCGCTAATTACTAAATCAAAGGCAATATTTCTTAATTCCATAATAGAATCTAATTCAAAAACAGAACCTTCAAACAAAGTCAAATTTTCACACCTTATCTTTTCATTGACTCCTTGAATATCTACTCCATAAACATGCCCTAAAGACCCAACTTTACGACTAGCATATTGAGCCCATGAACCTGGATAATAACCAAGGTCTAAAACAACTGTTCCCTTTTTTATTAAATCATATTTTTCATCTATTTCCTGGAGTTTATAAACAGATCTAGCTACAAAATTATCCTTTTTGGCTTGTTTAAAGTATGTGTCCTTAACCTTATAGTTCATTTATCATTTCCTCTTGTTTCTGCTTTATCAGATCTTAAATCTTTTTAGCTTCAAAAGGTCAAATCAAAATAGTTCTTTACAAATATCTATTTTTTAACTACCTAAACATATTGATGAAATACTTATTAAAGAAACACATTCAGTTCCTGGTCATTTTAATTGTTGCTATAATAATAGCTAGCTTAATACCAATTATTAAACTATCCCAAGCTAAAACTCAAATCTATGATAAATATGTTAGAGATGTAGCACAAAAACAGCTATATCCAGACATCACAATTGTAGGCATTTCAGATAATTTTTTCAAACAAGCTGAAAACCAAAAATGGCCCATAGAACTTCGCTATATTCGTATGTTTTTGGAAAATCTTTTGAAATTTAAACCTAAAATAATTGCTTTTGATTTTCCCATTCTCGCAAACTCCCAGGATGATAAGGATGCTTTATTTGTAATAAAAAATTTAGGAAGCAATTTCCCAAATATTATTGTACCTGGTGAATTAAGAGGTGTTTACTATCAACAATCCGATCTTCAACTCTCATCATATGATAATGAAGTTGTAAATAAGTTTGCTGTTTTTGATAATACTAGCCCAGGCAAATGTAATTATTTAAGAAAAATTATTGGAAAAATTGAAACAAATAACAGAGAATTCACTTCTTTGCCCCTGGAAATAACCAATGTATTTCTAGGCAAAGACCTTATTTTTGAAAATCGCTTTACTGGTGATTATCACATTAATTATTTGGCACCTGGAAGTTTCCCATCAATAAATTTCACTGAAATTCTAAGTCAAGAGTTTGACTCAACCCTTGTTACTGGAAAAATATTAATAATTGGAAGAACTGACTCAAAGGATGTAGAACACTTTTACTGCACTCCATTTAATGATATTCAAGACAGTACAAGCTGGATGTCAAGAGTTGAAATCGTTGCAAATATTGTAAATACAATATTAGGTAAAACAGAAATCTTCTTTTTAGGTAATTATCAATTGCCAATTCTTCTCTCCATTCTTTCTTCTGTGGCTTTAATAACAATAACATATTTTCTATCACCACTTTTTATCCTTATTTTAACATTATCGCTCTTCATTATATTATGTTTAATTTTCTTTATTATTTCTTATCATTTTAATATGTATTTTGACCCTTTAAGTATTATTATTTCATTTATAACAATAAGTTTCCTGGGTCTTTTTTGCCGCTTTTATAAGGAATATAAAAAGAGCTTTAATTTAAAATTAACAATCCAGAGCAATGATGAAATTGAGGTTCTAAGAAAGAATTTTCTATCTTTAATTTCGCACGACTTAAAATCTCCAATATCGAGAATACAATCTATTTCTTATGAAATCATTCAGAAATCTAATGATAGCACGGAATACTCGAGCCTGGCTAAAAAAATTATTCAAAGCTCAGAAAATTTATCAAATTATGTTACTAAATTAATAAACCTCACAAAAATTGAATCAGAAAAAGTAAAAATAAACAAGGAATCTGCAGATATTACAAAAATCATTGAAGAAGCAATATTACAACTTGATTATCATTCCTCCACCAAGGGAATATCAATAAAGCTAATTAAAGCACCAATTTTTCCAATTCGTGTTGACAGAGAATTAATAAAAGAAGTTGTTTCAAATTTAATTGAGAATGGAATAAAATATTCTCCTCCTAATACAGAGATTGAAATAAAGGTAATTGAAGATGGAGCTTATTTAATTATCTCAATAAAAGACCAGGGCTATGGAATTCCAGGCGAAATGAAAAATAAAATTTTTGAAAAGTTTTTTAGAATAGACGATGAAAGAAGTAAACTAGCAAAAGGAAGTGGAATTGGTCTATACCTTACAAAGTATTTTATTGAACTGCATCATGGCAAACTATCATTTGAAAGTAATCCAACAGATGGAACTCAGTTTTTTATTAAACTTCCAAAGGATATTAATTAGATTTTTAAAAAAAAGGAAAATACAGGTACAAATATGCTAGGAATAAAAGCAAGTCTTGGTTCAGATAAAAAAGGCGACCCTCTTTTGTTTTGTGATTTATTAGGTAGAAAAAGAGCCCTGTTATTTGATCTTGGCAACAACCGATTTACCACATCTCAACTAAGAAGAGTAACAGATATATTCATCTCACACACCCACATTGATCACTTTATTGGCTTTGAAAAATATTTAAGACTCAATATAATTGAAGCACATACAGTCAATGTATATGGCCCGCCAGGAATTACAAAAAACGTTAGAGGCAAGCTTGATGGCTATTGCTGGAATATTACTGAAAAGCTATTTTTAAAAATTAAGGTGTGGGAAGTTTTAAAAAAGAAAATTAAAACAACTACATTTGACGCAAACTCAGGCTTTAAAATCATCAAGACAGAGACAATAGACTTTGATGGTGAAACTCTGCTTGATGACAAGATGATAAAAGTTAAATTCGCAAGAATGGACCATAGAACAACTTGCTTTTCGTACCTTTTAGAAGAAAAACAATATTTTAACGTTAAAAAAGATGTGCTTGAACAAATGAACATATTGCCACAGGCCTGGCTTGGCTTGCTTAAGGAAATGGCAGCACAGGGTAATTATGAAAACAAATCAATTGAAATTGAAGGAGTAAAATACAAGGCAAAGGCTTTAATTGAAGAATTGTTCATAAGAAAAGAAGGTTTTCGATTAGGATATATTACAGATATTGCATTTAGTGCTGAAAATATTAAAGAAGCTTTAAGAATATTTAAAGATGTACATCATTTATATTGTGAGTCCTTTTTTCTTGATGAGGATAGGGAAAAAGCAAAGTTTGCTTATCATTTAACAGCAAAGCAAAGTGGGCAACTGGCAACCATGCTGGGAGCAAAAAAACTCATTCCCTTTCATATTTCAAAAAGATATTTAAATGTAAATAAAATCATAAAAGAAATTAAAAAAGAATTTAAAAATGTTTATTAAAGCTAATAAACTCCTTTTTTCTCAAGAGTTTTCAAATCAACAAATTTCAAGACAGGAAAAAATATTAAAACAAATAACAAGTTGAATGTTATTTTTATAGGAATTGTGAAAAAAAGATTCAGCCAAACTGGCAAACTAAAACCCTCATTATAATTAAGAATAAATAAAATTATTTCTTCAAAAACAGTAACTAATATCATAAGGATAATTACAGGAATCAACTGTGTAAAATGAAATTTATCTGTAATCCAATAAAGCAAAAGAAATAATGCTGGATAAATGAAAAGAAAAGTTCCATACATAGAAGGACAAAGCAAATCAAAGCAGATTCCAGCAAAAACTGATAATAAAAAACCAGCATTCAAACTTGTTACAACACCGAAATATAGTATTATTAAAATTAATATATTTATCTTAACATCTACAAAATTAAAATATCCAAGCTGGGAAAATAGGTCACTTAAAAGTTCATTTAAAAATGAAGCCTGGAATGCAGTTAAAAAAAGTATTATAAAAATATAAATTATAATGTTCTTCATTTCAAACCCAAATAAATAAGCAAATGGTCTAAGTGTTTGAAATCTTCCGTAGGCTTAATATAGACTGTTTGAAAAAGGTAGTCTGCATTTTTATCAATTGATTCAACACTTCCAACAATAATATCCTTGGGCCAAATACCAACAATGCCAGATGTGACAATCGTATCTCCAATTGAAAAATCATATTTTTTATCGACATAGTCAAGTCTTAGTCTATCATCCTCTCCCATGCCCTTCATTATCGCTCTAGCTCTATTACGTGCATTTCTAACATCAACTGAGCTATTAGAATCAGTAATTAACAGAACATCACTTGCTTTAAAAAAAACCGAAACAACTTTGCCAATACAACCTATTGGAGTATAGACCCCCATGTTTTGCTTTATCCCATGCCTTGAGCCCTTATTAATACGAACAACCTTACTATAAGAAGTTCCACCTAAACCAATTACATCAACCATCAGTGGTTTGAAATCCGACTCATTTAAATAATTTAAATCATTTTTTAAGATTTCATTTTCATCTTTATATACTTTCATCATCGTAAGGTCTTTTTCAAGAAGCTGGTTTTTATGTTTTAGCTCTTTAATTTTTTCTTTAAGATTAAATAAAAAAACGTAGGAATCAATTCCCCCAAAGAAACTTCTTTTTGAATGACTGAAAGCAGACTGGATTGGAGCTTCAAAAAAAACAATTACCTGGCCAATCATACCTGTTGAGTTATTCTTTGAAATTCTATTAGAAAGAAAATGCAAAAATAGAATAAAAAGAACAAGAGAGATTATATATTTTTTGTTTCTGTTTATAAAATTTATCATTATAAATAGTCAGATCCAAGCTTCCGGATAATTTATCCTTTTAGTCTATCGCTTTTTAAGTGTTATTTAATCGCAACCAAATCTATAAGCTCTGGATGATCCAAAATATAACCTGCTCCTAATGCAACAGCAGAAATCGGATCTTCTGCAATAGTAACAGGAAGCTCAGTTGCTCTTTTTAAAACTTCATCGAAATTTCTTAAAAGAGCACCGCCACCTGCTAAAACAATACCTTTATCAACAATATCAGAGGCAAGTTCTGGTGGAGTTTTTTCAAGAGTTGTTCTAACTGCTTCAACAATTTGCTTAACTGGTTCTAAAATTGCTTCGCAAACTTCATTTGTGTTAATTGAAATAATTTTAGGGATACCATCAAGCAAACCTCTTCCCTTTATTTCAATTTCTTCTCCTCCACCTTCAACAGGCAGAGCCGAACCAATTGCAACCTTAATCATTTCAGCTGTTCTTTCACCAATAAGTAAATTATATTTTCTTTTAACATAAGTGATAATTGCTTCATCCATTTTATTTCCACCAACACGAATAGACTTTGAAAAAACTATTCCGGTTAATGAAATAACAGCCACTTCAGTAGTTCCACCGCCAATATCAACGATCAAGTTCCCAGCTGGCTCAATGACTGGCAAGCCAGCACCAATCGCGGCGGCCATGGGCTCTTCAACAAGATAAACTTCTCTTGCCCCTGCCGATTCAGCTGATTCTCTTACAGCTCTTTTTTCTACATCAGTAACACCAAAGGGAACACAAATAATGATTCTTGGTCTAAGTAAGGATTTTCGATTATGAACCCTTCTAATGAAATATCGGAGCATAGCTTCTGTTACTTCAAAGTCCGCGATAACTCCATCTTTCATTGGCCTAATGGCAACAATTGAACCTGGTGTTCTTCCTATCATTTCTTTTGCTTCTTTTCCGACAGCTAAAACCTTCTTTTCACCTTTACTGTTTTTTTCAACGGCAACAACTGAAGGTTCGCAAGAAACAATTCCCTTGCCCTTTACGTAAATAATAGTAGTAGCGGTTCCAAGATCAATCGCCATATCATTAGATACCAAACCTAAAATTGAATCTAAAAACAATTCTTTAAGCTCCTTTGTTTATTTTGTTAAATTAAATTCTCTTATTTTCCTAATATTGCATCTAGCCATTTAAAATAAGATATACTTTACTCATGACTGCAGTAAAAACAAGCAATATTAACAATAAAAGCCCTACAAACAAACTATCATTTATAATTAATGATAAAGCACCTAAAAAAGAAAGACAAAAAGCTAAAAATCCTAAAATTTGTCTAATATGTGACAAAATATCCTTTAAAACAAACATCTGTGAATCAAAATCTAAAGCGAGTTTGTTTTTTTGCTTTTTGCTCTTTTTTAAAATAACCAAAAAAAATATTCCTAAAAAATTAAAAAATAAAATTAAAACAATTTTCATTATTATTGAAGATCCCATAAAAACTCGGCTTTAGCTTCTAAACCAGTAATATAAAGTTTAAAGTTTTGATCAGTTGGTTTGAAAAACTTTTCATTATTTAGTAAATTTTCAAATCTAATTTTGTACACTTTACTCCATCGATCAATATTAGGATAAAAGTACTTTTCCATAGGAGTATTAAAGGAAATCATATCAATTTGAATAGGATCAATTCTTTCACCTCTACTATTAACTAAAAATATTGACCACATTGACTCTTTTTTATTGAAATCTGACTTATTTGACTCATGAGTATAAACAACAATAAAAAATTCCATATAGTTTTCAACTGTGCTTAATTCATCTTCTATGAGTCTTGCCTGGTCATTTAAAGGCATTTGTTTTTTTGAAGCTAATTCTTTAACATAAGCCTTTCTATAAGGCCAAGATAAATAGGTTACAGTGATAAACAATGAGGCTTTAAAATTTTTATAAATTTTCTTTTCTATTGTCCATTTTTCGAATTCACTAAAATAGTTGCTAGAATTCACTAATTGAGGGTCTAGCTTAAATTCGTACTCTGGAACTTTTTTCATACAAGAATTCAATAAGACTGTTATTACTATTAAAATTATCGGAAGGAATATTAATGTTTTTTTCATATTTTTCTCATATCCTTTTTATTATCCAATTAGAAAAATCATCAAATATTTCGTCCCTTGAAGTTTCATTAAAAATTTCATGATACAAAGCTTTGTAAACTTTCTTTGTTTTATCGCGAAAGGAAATCGAAGAATATATAGCTTCAGTAATATCATTATCACAAAGTTTGTCGTCTTCTGCTAATAAAAAAAGGCTGGCCTTTTCAATTTTAGCTTCGTTTTTTAATATTTCCTTTTGTTTTAATACAGTTTGCGAAATCCAGCGAATGTTTACATATTTAAAAATCAAGGGATCTTCAATGTATTCTTTAACCTTCAATCTATCATGAGAAAGGCTGTATGGATCAATTTGTCCAGGAATATTAAATGATGCATTTAGTTGAGCTCCCAAATGTGCTGCATATTCTTTAAGCTTGGAATTATTTCTTAAAGCAAGGAAAGGAGATGAAAAACAAAAACCCTTAATATTGTCTTTGTTTTTAAAGTCCTTGTAATATCTAAAAATAAAATCAAAAAGAATTAGCCCCCCCATACTATGACCTAAGAAAAAAATTGGTTTGTCTTTAATATTCTTTGATTTTTTTTTTAAAATACTCAAAAAAAGTATCAGCATAATCATCAAAAGACTCTATAAAGCCTTTTTTCCCACTTGATTGACCATGTCCGAGTTGATCTGAGACAAAGCAAGCAATCTGCTTTTCATGCATAGCCTTCATTAATTCAATATATCGCCCTGAATGCTCAGCATAGCCATGGATAATAAAAAGATATGCCAAAGGATTTTCAGGTACAAGTTCCCTGGAAAAGAGTTTATCAGAGTGTATGTTAAGCTTTTTCAGTCCTATCACAAATCTTCCTGAAAATTGAGTGTAAAAACAGAACATAAATTATCAATTAAAATTAGCAAAATCAATATAGAAAATTGAAATTATTAAAAAAAAATAAATCGCTCGATAAAAAACATTGAATATTTCAATTAATATCTTTATAATATTTTCGATTTATTAAGCATAAAAGGAAAATAATGATAGATAATATTAAACTTTATTTGAAATATATGAAACGCCTAAAGGGTTTATATTTTTATTTATCTTTTGCCCTTATAATTGATGGATTTTTAGCTGTTAAAGACCTCTTCCTGCCACTTCTGACAAAAATAACATTTGATTACGTGTACCCTTTTAGAGATTTGTATCTATTAAATGTCGTAATTTTAACAACGATTATATTATATTTTATCGAATTTTATTTTGCTGTGGTAGCTGATTATTCTGATATTTATGTCGATCAAAAATTAAATTATAACCTTGTTTCAGATCTTTTTAATAAAATTCAACACATTCCCTTAAAATTTCACCAAGAAATGAAATCAGGAGATTTGCTTGTTCGCTTAACAAGTGATGTTGATAAGGTGGTTAGCAAAATCACCTCCATGGGCCCAGAACTTATTTTAAACATTTTTAAGCTTATAGCTTTATTGGTAATTACTTTTTCCATGAACTCTAAAATTACCATTTTGGCTCTTTGTTCTATTCCTTTTTATATTATTGAAACCAAGTTTTTTTCAGGAAAACTACAAAAAGTTGAACAAGATGTTGTTGAAACAAATGCTGTTATCTATGAAAATTTCCAGGAAAAGCTTAGAAACATAAAAACAATTAAATCCTTTATTAAAGAGAAAACAGAAACAGAAAAAGTACAAAAACACTTAAAAAGAAAGTTCACATTATCCTTAAAAGAAAAATTAATTACAGTTGTTTCCGTTTTTGCAAATTCCATTACCTTAAAACTTTGGACTGTTTTTATTAATTGGTACATGGCTTTTCTAGTCTTAAATGGCGGTTTGACAGTTGGAGAAGTTGTGGCACTGAATGCATATCTATTTGGTTTATCAATTCCAATTTCAAATCTTAGTGGGCTTTACACGTCTTTTAAAATATCACTTGTTGCTTTTAAAAGGGTTGATGATATTTTTAAAATTGATGATGAAAAAATTGATGAAGGCAATAAAATAATAGATAACAAATCTGGCATAGAATTTCATAATGTTTCTTTTGGATATGAAGATAATCTAAAGATTATTCAAAATATTATGTTTAACATGCCTTCTAATTCTATGATCGCACTTGTTGGCGAATCTGGCTCAGGAAAATCAACATTAATGGATCTCTTATTTAGATTCTATGATGACTTTGATGGAAGCATCATTTTTGGAAAACAAAATATTAAAGAGATTAAACTTTTAGAACTTAGAGAAGAAATTGGACTTGTATTGCAGGAATATTCTCTATTTGGAGGTTCCATAAAAGAAAATCTTCTTTATGGAAATGAAAATGCAAGTGATGAAGATATTGAACGGGCGTTGAAACTTGCTGGAGCCTATCACTTTGTTCAGAAGCTTACTGGTGGCATTCACTATGATATAGGTGCCAATGGCTGCAACTTATCTGGAGGACAAAGACAAAGAGTGGCTATTGCCAGAGTTATAATCAAAGATCCTAAAATAATCATTTTTGATGAGGCTACGAGTGCCTTAGACCCAGAAAGTGACTTTCATATTCAACAAACGATCAATGAACTCAGAAAAACCAAATTAATATTCATGATTTCCCACAATTTAGCGACCATTAAAAAGGCTGATCAGATTCTTTATCTTGATAAGGGAACCATTGCAGAGCATGGAACCTTTAATGAGCTTCTAAAAAAGAAAGATAAATTTTACAGATTTTATTTAAGACAATTTGGTGGATTTGAAAACTTTAAAAACAGACTGGATATTGAGTTTGAAAGAGTTGGAAGATATGGAAGACCAATTACTTTAATCGCAATATCATTAATAAACTTTGACGAGTTTATAAATGACTTTGGAGAAGACTTCACTGAATCAGTTATAAGAAATTTAGATTTCAAAATTCAAGGATTTATTAGGTTAACAGACTTCGGCTCCCACTTTGAGAAAAACACTTACTTTGTTACTTTACCTGAAATATCAAGTGATCAAACAAAGCAGTTTTTAGCTAGATTTAAAACCACATTTAAAGATTGTACCTTCCATTTTCAAGACAGAGAAAAGACTATAGAATTCGCAACATCATGCATTCACTATAATTCTAAATCTTTAAAAGTCTCAGAAGACCTTATGGATCAGGCACTAACAAACCTAGAAGGTCTATCTGCATGGGAATTTAAAATAAAGGAAATTATAACATGACCCCCAGAACTAAATCTTCAAAGGATTTAATAAATTTTGAAACCTTACCCAAAAGAGTTAAATTTTTCACAATTTTCAGCCTCTTTATCTTAGTCATAGTAATAGTGATCGCAGCTTATTGTATTACCAGAGAAATCCAGATTGTTGTAAATTATGAAGGCAATATTGTGGAACTTAATGAGCCTCTTATAAGTGAAGCAAAAATAGAAGCTATTAAGGTATTGATAAAAGAGCCAAGGGTTTCTGACTTCAACACTAAAAATTTAATTGAAATATGCCTTGAAGAAAAAGGAATTTGTGGGAAATTTAAAATCCTTTCCATGAAAAGAAAAGATAATGATCTTTATTTAATTTTTGAATTGTCTACAGGGAACCTGTTTGAATTTAAGCCAGGAGCAAAAATCAATTTGAGCATTTTGGTAATCAAAAAAAAATATATTGACCTATTCTTTGAATCAAGACGTTCTGATGATATTATATTATAATTATTATTGAGCCTTTATTGGAAAATTATTAGCAGCAGCTAATCTTGACTTAGGTTTCTCGGTTTTTTTGATAAAATCTGGCAACCTCATTTGTGGTATTCTTGATTTTTTGGCCATTTCTCCCTCCCATAACTCATCAATTTTATTTATTTTTATCTTATTTATATATTATATCAAAAATCTGGGATTTATGCAAGCTATGGTTTGAATATTCTAGCGAAACTCAAGGATAAACCACTAATTATATTAAGACCTAAATCATCTATAGTCGCCCCTTTATAAAGTAACATATCTAAATAAAAGGAAAAAGCGATCTCATCTATAAAGGCAAATTCAAATTCATTATTTAGATTTACAGTAAAAGCTAAATCATCTGTACTATCAAGCTCACTTGGAATAAAATACTGTCCCTCTAAAAACGCATACCAATAATGACCTGAAGCAAATTCATGTTCAGCTTCTAATAAAAAATCAACACCATATCTTAATTGAGTAAGATCTGAAGTAATATCCCACATTACAAGATATCCTGCTTCAATTGTTGGAAAAAGTGAATTATCATAAAGTCTTAAACCATAAACTGTTTCTACTTGACGAAGCAAATCTTCATCTTCAGTATAACTATCAAACTCTGAAATATAAGCTCCTCTTATGTATGGACCAAAACTAGCTCTATCTAAACTTTCAAATTCTAAAACCTTAAAATATAAATCACCTCCAACTTGCCATTCATTATATGTAGTACTATCAATATTATAATCACCATAATCAGTTCCAGTAAAGGAATATTCAAGCTCAGGTCCTACTGAAAACAAAACATATTCTGAGTCATGAGATAAATTCGCAGATAAAAAGGCAGATATACTTGCTTCAGTATAGGAATTAACTCTGGCATTTCTAATATCTGTATAATTTTCATTATTTACGTTGTGATTTCCAGAAAAATCAAAACTTAGTTCATCAATATTTATTCTCCAAACTGGAGTAATTCTTTTATAACTACCATTAAAAGATTTTCTCAAAATATCCAAAGACTCCTCATTTGAAGCAAAAAAATCATGTTTACTAACAAATTCCGTTGTTATATCAGAAATATTAATATTTTTACCTTTTTCTTCTGGAAAATATTTGTCATTTTTTTCTAAAAAGTCACTATTCTGATCTTCTACTTTATCACGAATATCGTCCCAGGCAGGATTATCAAATATTAATGATGAAGTATAAACAAGATACTTTTCATCATTATCTAAGATAGTTCCATTAACCCTATAGTCATCATCAATGTTTAGCATTTTAACATCATGGCCATTATATGAATCATAAAGTGAACTTAAAGTATTACCATCAATGAAAAAACTAATTAACTGTCCTGTTCCAGATATCCAATTTTCAAAAATATTTTTTGAAACATTTCCCATTATATGCATATCAAGCTCTTTTAGATATGGCATCACAACAACTTCAGCATTTGTTTTTTTCAAAATAACAGATGCTATTAAGTTGGTTAAGTCATTATTATCAAGCATCTTCTTTTTTGAATCAGGCCATATTTTTCTTGGATCAGGCATTATATATTCTTCATTTGAAAAATATTTATAATACTGAATAAGCTCAGACACTTGCATTGTTGTTTCAGCTTCGATCTCATCATCAAGAGGATATTTTTTCTCTGTAACTTGAGTAAGAATATTTTTCTTCTTACTTTTTTGCTCAAACATCAACTCAAGCTTTCCAATAAACTCAGTATAAATAGTAGATAAAAATGAAGAGTCTTGAGTTACATTTTGATTTGTATTTTTAATTGTGATTATCTTATTTTCATACGGTGGAAGCTCTGATTTCCTTGTACCAATGAAAATATCTATTCCCTCTATTTTTTGATTAATATCATAAATTTCAGGTTCATCCAAATCAGTTAAAACAATAATAGCATCACAATATGGTTCAACAACTGGCATTAAAGCATTTAACACTTCAATTGGATCTTTAATATCAATTTCCACATCACCTTTTTTACCTTTTTGAGTAAAACCAACATCTGAAACAAGACCAAGCAATCCAATTTTGATTCCTCTTCGTTTAATGATTTTGTACTGATCAAATAGGGGAGTATCATCTTTAAAAACATTTGAGGCGATAAAGGGTATTTTGCCTTTATTCTTTTTATAAGTAGTAAAAAAATGATAATAAGTTCTCATCTCATCTCTTGCAATAAAATAAGCATCAAGATCTAAATCTTCATAAAATGATAGTTTTTGTTTGAATTCTGGATAGGAGTTTAAACTTAAACTATTACCAAGCTCAAAGTATAACGAAGACGATGATATTAAACGCTCTTGTAGCATGCGATTCATGACTTTAGCAATTCCACCATAAGGTCTACCAATTACAGCTATTGTAACCTGCTCCTTATTTATCTTTAAATTATATAAATATACCATACTGAACTGCCATTTTGAAATGCCTGCTTTTGTTTTAGACGCAAGGCCTTTTTGTCCGATGTTAATAGATGTGATTGGACTGTTAGAAGCTCGATCAAAAGATGATTCAATACGTGTTAGGGTTGGATATTTTGTGCTTTCACCACGATTATTTTGGAAATAATCATAAATTTTATCTAGAAAATAAATACCATTAATATTGATTGGAATAATGAAAGAATCATTTGTTTGTAAAATGTTTACATTTGATACTTTCTTCCAGGCGATTTCCTTTCCTAAAACTGAATTTAAATCCATATCTGCTGGGAGTTTAGCAAGATATCTATTATTTTCAAATATTATTGGCTTAAGATGCACTGATTCAACCTGAATTGTATCATTACTTTCTATATAAGACTCAACTAATGAAGATAAGGAAAATGATATTTTATGTCCCGTTTCACCAGTATAGAAAATATCAAGCTGATCAAGCGAAAATAAATTTGAATAAAAAAACAAAAGAAAAACAATTAATATTATATTAATCTTTTTAATTAAAATCATATACCCATCTTTTTTATTTAATAAAAAAAACTATTGTATGAATTGAAACTCTATATTTCAAACAAAAAACATGAGCTATTTAAATTAAATATATGTGCTTTTTTTAAGCAATAAAAAGGAAATTAAGCAAATTTTGAACACAACTAAAAATCCCCCAAAACAATAACAATTTAATATGATTCGGTTCTTTGGATAATAACAAACAGGCACAATCCTTGCATTTGAATTCTTTATTCTAAATTTATAAGAACAAAGACTATAAGTGAAAACAAAGGCATTTATAATATCAATCATTCTAATATTTTTTAATACTGTAAATATATCTTTTGCACAAGAACCAAAGGATAATACTGAATTAGCATTAAAAGCCATCTCATGCGGGGAGGAACTCTTTTTAAATGAGCCGCAGATTAATCTCCACAAAATTTTCACATTTTTACCTGCACAAAAAACTATTATTGAAATGAAGTACAAATTAAATCAGGCTTTTGATAATTTTTTTAAGCACAGTGAAGTTATTCAAGACACCGCTTGTCAACTAGATATGGCCTCAAAAATAAAACATTATATTGAAGATGAGCTGAAAGAAAAAATTGACACCCTTGCATTGAAATATGGTCCTGAAATTGCAAATGATTATAAATCCTTTTTAGATATAAAATCAGAAATATTGAAATTTCAATTCACTTTAATAAAGTTTAATATTTTTCAATTATCTTCTTAACAACCTCATTAGCGATCATTAAACCAAAAATCCCTGTAATATATGGCAGGCTTCCCTTTGGATTATCCTTTCTATATTTATCATTTACATAATAAGAATCTTTAGGAGGCTCAAAAAAATGTTCTTGTGTCAGTTCAAGGGAGTAAACACATTTTACTCCCTTTTCAATACCATATTTTCTTAGTTTTTTTCTTAAGTAAAATGCGAGCCTGCAATTTTTAGTTTCAGAAAGGTCGCCAGTTCTAATTAAAGATGGGTCTGTTTTCCTGGCAGCTCCCATTGATGAAATTAAAGGAAAAGAATTCTCAACACAGGTTTTTATTAAGTGAATTTTTGATGATAAGCTATCAATTGCATCAACTATCAAATCACTTTTGCAAGAACTTAGAACTTTATAACAGTTTGCTTCATCTAAAAAGATATCATACGCTTGAACATTACAGTTTGGATTAATATCTAAAACTCTTTTTCCTGCAAGCTTTACTTTCTTTTTTCCAACAGTTGAGTCAAGGGCATAAAGCTGCCTGTTTATATTACTTTCATTAACTATATCAAAATCAATTAAATTCAATGAACCAATTCCCATGCGTGCAAGGGCTTCGGTGGCGAAGGATCCAACTGCTCCTAAACCAACAACAGTAATGCTCGCCCCTTTCAATTTATCAAGATTCTTTTTTCCAAGCAGCATTTCTGTTCTTAAAAATCTATCTGACATGTGTAAAAAGCCTTTCAGAATTTTCCCAAGTAATTCTAGCGAGTTCAGAAACAGTAATACCCAAAAGCATTGCAGCTTTTTCGTAAACATAAATAATATTTTCAGGAATATTAGAAACATCTTTATTGTATACACCTTTAATAACAGGCAGCATATCAGGAGCATCTGTTTCAAGGAACAGTCTATCTGATGGCACCTTCACAATAGCTTTATGAGCTCTTTTATTGCCAGAAAAAGTAAGGGTTCCTGAAAAACTAAAATATACATTTAAGGAAACTAGTTTCTCAATCAATTCTTCTGATCCAGAATATGAATGAATAAGTAAGCCTTTTTCAAAAGGGCCGTACTTTTGGAGAAAATAAATCACCCTATCCCAGGCACGTCTACAATGAATAGATACTGGCAGCTTATTTTCTTTTGCATGCAAGAGTTGTTTTATAAAAACTTCTTCTTGTAAAGCATCATCTCTTTTGATTAGCCCATGATCTAAACCAATTTCGCCAATACATACCAAGGAATTATTTTCATCAATATATTTACATAAAGTAGCAAACCAATTATCAGTTCTTTGCTCAATAAACCAAGGGTGCAAACCATAAGAAGGAATTAGCTCATTATATTTTTTGGCTAAGAATGAAACCTTCTTCCAATCTTTTTCTGATGTGCCACAGCATAAAAATCGCATGATTCCTTTTGCTTTTGCTTTTAATAGTAAGTTATTTATCTGTGGATAAATCCTTTGATCCTGTAGATGTATATGGCTATCAAATATTTGCATTTATGAAGAACTCCAAATAACTAGGTATGTTCTCTTAATATGTTTTCAAGCTCTCTAACTTCTTTTTCATTTCCTATATAAAGTGGCGACCTTTGATGAATATTATCTGCTTCTATTGTCAGCAAATCCTGATAACCATTACTTGCATAACCACCTGCACTTTTAGCAATAAAAGCAAGTGGAATACATTCATATAAAAGCCGGAGCTTTCCCTGAGGACTATTGTCAGTTGGTGGATAAAGATAAATTCCGCCATCAAGCAGATTTCTATGAAAATCTGAAACCAGGGAACCAATGTATCTTAATGATGCTTTTGTTCCCAACTCAGAAGCATTCTTGGGCTTTAAACAAGAAATATAATCTTTAATAGGTTTGGGGAAAAGTTCAAAATATGATTCATTTACACTATAATATTTACAATGCTTAGGTATTTGAATCTTTTCATGAGAAAGTAAAAATTCGCCAATGCTAGGATCAAGAGTAAAACCATGCACTCCATTGCCAGTAGAATAAACAAGCATTGTTGAAGATCCATAAATTACATAACCAGCTGCAACCAATTTATTACCAGGCTGCAAAAAGTCCTTTTCACAAGCCTTTTTTCCATCTAAATCAATTTTCCTGTAAATTGAAAAAATTGTTCCAATGGAAACATTTACATCCATATTCGAAGAACCATCAAGCGGATCAAAAACAATCACATAAGGACCGAGATCATATTCCAGGGGAATAGGAATTATCTCTTCGCTTTCTTCTGAAACCATTCCACAAAGTCTGCCAGTATTTTCCATTGATTTAATCATCACATTGTTTGAAAAAGCATCAACATTCTTAACAGCTTCTCCATGCACATTGTCTTCTCCAGTGTAACCCAGAATGGAAACAAGACCCGCCTTATTTACTTCGCGTGAAATAATTTTTGCAGCCAAAGCAATATCATACAGAATTAATGATAAAGTTCCTGAAGCTCCAGGATGACAGCTTTGTTGATTAATAATAAACTGTTCAATAGTAAACCCCACCTTTTTACTAGCTACCAATTTAATTCTCCTTTTGTTGAATAAAAGTTGAATTATGATAAAAAAAATAATGGAAAATAACAATTGATTAATTTATAACCCAGAATTTTGAAACAGAAGTGAAACAGTATTGGAACAAAAAAAACTATATGAATAAACAATCAACAAATAAAACCTAATTTATTTCTCTTGATATTCATTAGCTTACAATCATAACATCTATGTTAATAAATTTGGCATAAAGCTTGCAAATTAAACTTACCACTTACGACTTACGACTTAAAAAAAGGAGATACAAAATGAAAGAAGTTAAATTTAAAGGAAATACAATGAACTTAGAGGGAAATGAAATAAGCGTTGGAGATAAGGCCCCTGACTTTATTTTGCATTCACAATCACTTGAAGAAATCAAGCTAAGTGATTTTTCAGATAAAATTAAGATTATAACAACTTTTCCATCACTAGATACACCGGTATGCGATGCTCAAGTTAGACGTTTTAATAAAATTGCATCTGAATTGTCAGAAAATATTATTGTATTAGGTGTTAGTAAAGATTTGCCCTTTGCTCACGCTCGCTTTTGTGAAACAAATGGAATAAAAGGTGTTATTACTGGCTCTGATTACAGGGATAATAATTTTGGCCAGGCTTATGGCCTCTTGATTAAGGAACTTGGACTTTTGGCAAGATCCATAATGATATTAGATAAAGATAATTCTATTATTTATTTTCAGCTTGTTAATGAAGTAACCGATGAACCAAATTTTGATGAAGCTATTGAGTTTCTTAAAAACATTACCTAAACAACGCAATTGCCGCGGTGCAATATTTAATTGACTTAAATACTATTCCCATGCTATATGAAACAAGATAGTATATTATTAAACTCAAAAAGCGGGGACCCAACAATGAAACTGCTGGCTTTTTCTTATAGTATAATAATATTTTTTAGTCTTTCCTTAAATATTTTTGCCAATGAAACAGAAAAAAATGCTTTAGATAATTTGATTCTTAATAGATTAACAGATCATGATGGTCTTATATCACAAAATATCGGAACCCTGGCAGCACATCTCAATCCAGATAGTGTACTTCCGCAACTTTATAGGCTTTCTTCTGAAGAAGAGATGCTTTTGGCTGAATATCTTACAGACATCTCTCCAAAAGCAAGTGTGATTATTTTAAACTTAAAACATTCAGGGTCATGCCAAGATAGCATTAATACTTTTAATGACGTTATTAGAAAATATGCTGGATCACGAGCATCCTTTTTTGCAATTGATTTTCTGGCAAGCTTTGGAATCAGTCTATCTGCCTATTTCCATCATATTTCAAGCACAACAAATGACATTGAGATCCTGGAAGCCAGTGAAACCATAAAAACAATTCGAGATTCATATTTAAAAATAATAGATGTCTTATTTTCAGCTTCTCTAATAATCGATACTGAAAAAAGAGCCATTGAAAAATTTGCACTTTTCCTTGAGTTTAATCCGGCTGGTAATACAAAAGAAATGATTGAAGCATTAATAGAAGAGGAAAATATAAGACATAAGAAACTGGGAATCAAAATAATGATAGCTCATGAAGGCTTAATAGCTTCATCAAGGCTATTTTTTAAAGATGAAATTGTATCAATTTTAATAAATGAAATGCAACGAGGTATTCCCGATTTGCCAAAGTTTGCAGGCAATGCTCTTGCTGACCTGGCTATTAAATCAAATGATTATTTTGCATTAATTCAAGAAGCATTTTTGCATAGGTACAGAAGCTCAGATAATCCACCGATATTTGTTGAACTCGAGCTTTTATATTTAATCTTTAGTAAAGCAAATGATGCAAAATTAGCTGGGCCTTCAAAAAAATATCTTCAAGAAATTGCCGTTTTAACGATCATAAAAAGAATCTTTGAAAATTCCACCACCTTTCCACACATAAGTAAAAAAGTAATTGATGAAGCAATTCTCAAGTTAATAAAAATAGTGGAAACCCAGGCCCAATATGCTCGATTTATTATAGATCGATTAGAAACTTTTATAGACTATGATAATTTGGCTAAATCAATGCTTACAATTGATCTTATTAAAAGCCAGTTGTTAGAAAAAAGCAAAGCTGGAACACAAATCATTTTGAGGAATGCTTTATTGCCAGAAGTAAATTGGAATCTTAAATTTTGTTTAAATCTATTTTAATGGAATTTATTAATTAAAGAAATGTGAAGAATTATTGCATATAAGCCAATTATAATTTAGGCACATTAATTCTAGAGTTCAACCTATCTAGATCTATTGCTCTTTCAGGTTCGAATTTTTCAAGAGGCTCATACTTTTCAAAATCACCAGGTTCATCTAATCCAAGTTCAGGATCTCTTGGTATAGCATGATTAAATTCACAGGCATCTCCTCTTCCATCTTCATCACTATCTGCTTGATCAGCATTAGCAACACTTAAACAGTTATCACAAACATCCCCAACACCATCTGCATCTTCATCAGCCTGATTGTTATTGGCGACATAAGGACAATTATCACCACCAAGAGTTGTAACACCATCATTATCAGGATCTTGATCTATTGGTAGTATTGTTAGTGTATCAGGATCACACTCATCTCCCAGACCATCACCATCAGCATCTTTTTGATCGTTATTTGCTATATCTGGACAATTATCAAAGTCGTCATGAATACCATCACTATCTCTATCAGGCAGTATTAAGTCACCTTCTCCTAGTGTCAGAGGATCACATTCATCGCCTAATCCATCATTATCTTCATCAGCCTGATCTGCATTTACATCATTTGGACAATTGTCAAAAACATCTATAACTCCATCACCATCTGAATCAAGTCGAACTGGAATTGGAGTTAAGTCGCCATCACCGTCACCATCGCCATCACCGTCTCCTGCATCCGCATCACAATCAGGGTCATTTGGAACTTCAAAGAAAACTGAATAAGAAGTTTTAGCGTCATGATCATCTGTTGCTGAAACAAGAAGTTTCACTTCATCCCCACAAGTCACGTTGGAAGTTAAAACACCAATCCTGGCGCAGCAATAATCACCATCAGCACAAGACATTTCCGCTGCACTACTTGGAGCAGCTATTCCATCAAGCTCGACTTCTGAATAGATAGCCTGGTCACCCATTTTTGATAGAGTTGCTTTTTTATAAACTTTTATATCAATTGCTCCTTCCACATAGCAAAGATCTTGTGAACTATCTGGATCATTAAAAGCAAAGGCTCCATCTAACATTATACTTAAAATACCCTGTGCTATATCAACCTTTATTTTACTTTCATCAACTGCATATTCTGGATACTGATTTGTTCCAACTTCAACTGTAACATCTGAATTAAATGAAAAGGATAAAGATCCTTCATTGTCACCTATATTTAGTGTAATTTGAACGGTTTCTTCAAGTTGATCAATCATTTCAGTTGCTTCACCTGAGACCTCTTTTGTAATAAAATTTTCAGTATATTGATAGTTAGCTACAAAACGATATTTTATATTTATTGGAAGTTCCATTGGACATTCAGCAGAGCCATCTTCAAAGCTCAAATTTTCACAACTTGCAGCAGTAGCGTCATCTGCATCATAGGCAAAAATACTAAGAGAGGAACTATTAATAGTAATAATATCCTCAATAAGCTCAAAAGCTTTTATTGAAACACTACTCATATCAGATGAAGATTCTAGCCAGTCAGCAGATTTCGTATCAGCTGAATCATCTCCACCGCAACCTTTGCCAACAATACCAAATGAAGCGATAATTAGCACGACGATTAGAACCAAGCCTAATAAAGCCTCTTTAGGCAGCTTGTGTTTGGTGTTTTTGGAACTCATAGCACCCCTCCTTGAAATATGTGATAAGTTATAAGTGGTAAGTGGTAAGCAATAACTTTACATACACTCTTACTCAACTCTACTAATTTTTAATTATAGCAGATTTTTTTTAAAAAGAAAACAGGTGAGATGATTTTTTTTAATTTTTTTGGTTTTTATATTATTTCATCAGAGGGGTAAATAAATTTATTTCCTCCAAGATGCTGAATTGTTTTTGCCTCTTCATCTCCCATATTAAGGAACTCATCAAACATAGCTTCTTTGCAAGCAGCATTTTCCACCAAACCAAGTACAATATTAAGTGGTAGGTGGTAAGCTGTAAGTATTAAGAAAAAAAATGTCAAATATGTTTACAAAATTTACAACAAGGTAATTATTCCTATTTACTTTAACAAAATAATAGGCACATAAAAGGCCATACATGCTTGTTTTTATTGTCTTTTGTATTGGGCACCTAAAATGGCACACCCTTCGCTATTACATATAAATAAGTTTCATGTTCCCATAGTTTAGGATGCTGGGAAGTCAACGACGTTTGGCTTCCCTTTTTTATTGCTATAATTTCGGTTTCGGTGACGAAGCCCGTATCGTCCAAAGGTTTAGGTGACGTCACGGTTTGGGCATCGCATCGCTTGGTGGTTTATCGATCGTTACCCAAACCATCACCGTTTCAATACCTATACCGACTCGTCACCTTAACCCACCTACGATACTGGCCTCGTAACCTAAACCGAACGGATTCCAAACAAGTTGCCACTTGCTTTTCATCAATTATTTTACTATCATATACGATATATTTTGTTAAACTATCCAAAAGTTCCATATATGAAAAAAGTAATTGCTGAGTTTATTTTAAGCCTTGAAAAAAGGAAGAAATGCAATAAGGGTACTATTGAGCTATATAAAAAGAAACTCAATGACCTTGAAAAGTTTTTTTCAGGCTTCAAGGATCCTGGTGAATTGACTCTTGAAAATCTTAAATTGTTTTTAGATGATGTTGAAAAAAAAGGGTATTCTGCTCATACATATAACCTTTATATATCCTCATTAAAATTATTTTTCAAATACTTGTCGCAAGCTTTTGAATTAAAAGATTTGGGGAAAAGTCTTAAAAACAAGCAAAAGCAAGCTCTTGTTTACCTACCAAAAGATAAAATTGAAGGATTTTTGGATAAAATTGAGCATGTTGATGACAATAGAAAGACAATTTTTTTATTATATGTTCTTTGTGGACTTAACACAGATAAGATCTCTAAACTAAAGAAACAAGATATATTAATTACAGATGATAAAATTGGCATAAAAATCCCTCCTAAAAAAGAATTTGAATATTTCTTTTTCAATGAAAATAAATATGAAAACAGCCTGAAACGTGGAATAAAGGCTTTGCAAAGCACAAAAAGGGGATTTTTATTTGAAACCTCTTCAAAAAAGGGTTTAACAAGACCTCATTTTAAATATATTTTTAATAAATTTAAAGAATACATGCCAGCTGAATGTAATTCTATACTAAAACTGAAATCGCAGGACCTGCAACTTCAAAAAGAAATCAATGTTGATTATAAACTTATCAAATATATTGGACAAAGATATAGAATCGAAAAGCTTATAGGAAAAGGTCTGAGTAGCAATATTTATTTAGCTTTTGATTTAAGCAAGAAAACTTTTATTGCACTAAAACTATTAAAAGAAGAAAATAATACTAGAGAAAATATTAAAGCCTTCAAAGATGAATTTATTTTACTTAAAGAACTTAAACATCCCTTGCTTCCTCAGGTTTATGATTTTGCTTTCTATGGTGAAAATAAAAGCTATTACTTTACAATGGAATATTTTGAAACTCCAAACTTAAGTCATTATGCTGGCAAACTAAAACCAAAGGATATTTATGCTATTATGTCAAACATCCTAGCTTTACTTGTAGTGATGAAAGATAAAAACATAAAGCATCACGACATTAATCCTTCAAACATTCTCTTTTCAAAAAGCAAAGAAGGTTTTATTGAGCTGAGGTTGATAGATTTTGGTTTAGTCAAGGACTCAGAAGCTAAAATAAAGGGAACTAATTTTTTTATTGATCCAGAAATTTTGCTTCAAAAAAAGGAAAGTGCATCATCAGACCTTTACTCCTTTGGTATGAGCATTTACCATATAATAACAAAAAGCTTTCCATTTTCAACAAGCACCTTTGATGAATATTTAAATGATATAAAAAATAATGAATATATAAAATTAAATTATGTAAAAAAGGATTTGCCTCTAGAATTTTGTAACATTATTTCAAAAATGACGGCCTATAATTCAAAAGATAGATATCAGAATGAAGGTGAAATACTTAAGGAACTTAATAATTTTTTTGAGAATTCCCTTTTAAGCAAACAAGAATTAAGTGGAAAGTTAACAATAAAACAGGCATCTTTAACTGGCAATCATGAGCTTTTAAGAAAAATTCAAAATAACTTTGATATTGTTTTTTCTAAAATAAAAACCAAATCTGACAAGGTAATAATAACTATTGTTGGAGAAACTGGTTCTGGCAAAACCAGAATAATTAATGAATTTATAAACCAAGCAAATTTAAGTGAGATTAATTCTAAAAGCTTTAGCTTTATCAAATTCTATTCCTTACAAGATATTATAGATTTTTGTTCATGTTCAATAACCTTAGAAATAGAAAATGATGAGCAATCAGGCGATGTAAAACTAACTGACACAACAACTTTCATTAAAAAGCTCTCTGATACATTTATATCAAGGATTGGAAATAGTGATACGCTAATTTATTTTGATAAATGTGAAAACATTAATAAAATTGCAATAATTTTTTTGAGGTTCTTATTTGATTCAATTAAAGAACATAAATCAAATATTTTGTTTTTCTTTTCACTGAACAGTGATCTAGCTAAAAAGCATATTTTGCTTGATACTTTTTTATCTAAAGCTTCCAGACACATTAAAGTGGAATCATTTGAACTTGAAAGGCTCTCAAGAAAAGAAACTAATTCATTGCTTGAGGATATTTTCAATAAAAGTATATCAAATGATTTTCTTGATTATGTCTTCAAAGCATCAGGCGGAAACCCTGCTTATATTACAACACTAATTCCATATTTAATTTCAAAAGCTCAAATTTTAATTAAAAATGAATCAATTGCATTGCATCGAATTCCAACAGGTTACCCAAAGGACATTGCAGAAGCTATAAGCTTAAGAGTAAAGTCATTAGACAAGGAAGGTCAAAAAATTCTTTTTATAAGCACCCTATTTGATTTACCCTTAACAATTGAGTCAATCTCAACAATCTTAATTAAAATTAATTATCCTTTATCAAAACCAGAGCTTTTATTAAAACTGGATTATTTATATTCAAAAAACTTTCTAAGCACTTCATATGAAATAAAATCTGATAATGAAATTATTTTAACAAAAGCAAACAAACTATTCTCCATTAGCGATGAGTTTTCAAAGCAAATCATTAGTGATTTAATTCCATCTAAAGAAGCTAGCCTTATTCATAAAGCAATAGCACAAGAGTTAGAATCCTTTGATTATAGCACTGAAAAGCAAGAAGAAAAGATAGCGAATCACCTACTACTTGCAAAAGATAACATGGAGGCATTGCGAATATATAACAAACTGGCCCAGAGCAATTTTTCAAAAGGTTTTTTGTTAGGAGCAACTAATTATTACAATATCATCATAAACTCCCTTGGAGCAATTGACACAAAAGAAAAGGAAGCTCTAAAAATCAACACTCTTTTTGAATTGGTCAAAATTACATTATTTACAGGTGATTATAATACCGCAGAAACACATGCAAATGGTTTGAGTTTATTTGAGCTAAACCCAAACCAAGAGCTTGATCTTTTGAAACTCAAGGGACAAATTAAAACAAATAAAGGTATATATTCAGAAGGAATTTCAATTTATGATATGGCAATTCTAAAAGCCTGTGAAAATCAAAATGATAACAAAAAAACAGAGCTTCTATTGCTCAAGGTTTCAGCTTTAATGGGACAATCTCAATTCGAAGCCTGCAAATTAATTCTAAATGAATTAAAAGCAAAAGAAATCCTAGAAGATTTTCATAAAATCAAATTATATAACCTTTCTGGACTGCTAAATTATTATTCAGGAAATTTCGAGAAAAGTATCGAAGAGTTCAAACTTTCATATGACTTTGCATGTTTACTGAAGGAACAAAGTGGCATCATTGCATCTTTAAACAACATGGGCTTAAGTTCAACTATGCTTGGCCACTTAGAAGATGCAATAAATTGGCATAAAGAAGCGCTCAATATTTCTGAAGAATTTCATCAAATAAGGAAAAAGGCGCAGCAATGTTTGAATATTGGTTCAAACCAATTAAGAATGGGGCTTTTACAAGAAGCATTAGAATCTTATAAAGAATCTTTTGATATTCTTGAAAACCTTGACAAACCAAGGGAAACAGAAACTGCAACTTTCAACATAGCATTAATTTATTCAATGATGGGAGATATTGATAACTCAAGCTATTATGCAAATGAATCATTGGCCTTATCAAAGAAACGAAATAACAAACTATTATTAGCATCCAACTATTCCTTGCTGGCTGACCTCGCATTCAATAAAAATGATATAGAACGCTGTAAGGAAAATTATGATAAAGCCCTTGAACTTTTTAAGGAAACAAACAATAAAAGTGGAATGGCGGATATCTACACAAACCTAGCCTTATTAGAAAAGAAGCAAGGAAACATTGATAAAACATATTCTTTATTAAAAAAAGCAACTGAGCTTTTAGACAAGAATGTAATTATCAACATTGAAACAAATATAATAAAAGCAAATATAGAGCTTGATAAAGAAAGTCCATTAAAAGCTAAAGATTTTTTAGATCAAATTGAATCAATAAATGCTGATGAACTTTATCCATTAATGAAAATATCATATTACGAAGCTTTTACAAGACTGTATTTTTTCACTAAAAATGTTTTAAAACTTGAAGAATATAGCAAGCTCTTGCAAAACACAATAGCAAGCATAGAAGAACATATTCTAGTTACAAATTTATCAAACTTTAATCTCTTACCGAAAGTTTCTTCTGCTAAAGAACTTCTATCAATGATAAAACTTGATCGTGATGGCTTTTCTGACATAAATAAATTACACAAGATTTTTGAAATTAATTTAAGCCTCTCACAGGAAAAAGATTTAAATCGTTTATTAAATCTTATTCTAGACAACGCAATCCTATTTTCAGATGCCAAACGTGGATTTATAATACTCAAAGAAGCTGTACCAACTGAAACAATAGATCTATCTACCCTTACAAGCTTTCAAGTCTTAGCTGCAAGAAACATTCACAAAGAAGATATTAAACAATACACTGATCAAATTAGTAACACAATCATCCAAAATACCTTTTTAAAAGAAAACGTATTGAAAATTTCAAATGCAATTGAAAATTTTACAGAAGCTCACAGCATACAGGCTTCAAATCTAAAAAGCGTTTTATCTCTACCGATTGTTGAAAATAATAAAGTAGCTGGTTTAATTTATTTAGATGACCCTACAAAAATAGCGGCTTTTGATAATATTGACAAAGAACTTATGTTAACTTTTGCCAGCCAAGTTTCAATCGCAATTTCAAACACAAAACACTTAAAACAACTAGCTCAGGAAAACATTAAAATTAATACTGAAGCAAGCGCTGTAAAAGAGAGGCTTATAGTCACAGAAGAAAACTATGAAAAAACCAAAGAAGCCCTGGAACTAAGTAAACGAAATGAAATCCAGGACTATGATTATAGAAATATAATTACTCAAAGCACAAGCATGTTTAAAATATTTGAAACTATTGATAAAGTAAAAGATTCAGACATTTCAGTCTTAATTACAGGAGAAAGTGGTACAGGAAAAGAATTAATAGCAAGAGCAATTCACTATAATGGAAACAGAACTGAGAAACCTTTTTTTGCTGAAAACTGTTCCGCTCTTACAGAATCAATTCTTGAAACTGAACTTTTTGGTTATGTTAAAGGAGCGTATACAGATGCGAATATAGACAAACGTGGCCTCTTTGAGCTTGCTCATGAGGGGTCTTTGTTTTTAGATGAAGTCGGCGATATGCCTATTTCAATGCAAAAAAAGCTTTTAAGAGCGATTCAGGAAAAAAAGATACGCCGTGTTGGTGGAAATAAAATATATAACGTGGATGTAAGAATAATTTCAGCTACACATAGAGATCTTTTAGAAATGACAAAAACAGAAACCTTTAGGCAAGATTTATATTTTAGACTGAATGTAATCCATATAAAGCTCCCTTCATTAAGAGAGCGTCCAGAAGACATTCCTTTATTAATAGAACATTTTCTAAATAAACACAGTCTAAAACAAGCGAAAGTTTTTGATAAAAAATTAATTGATAATTTTAAAAGCTACAGCTGGCCTGGAAATATTCGAGAACTTGAAAATGAAATTAAAAAACTAATCTATCTTTCTAATTCAAATGTCATAGATACTTCTCTCATTGATAGCACTAAATATAACATTAGTAATCAAATAGTATTTAAGGGAAAAAGATTATGTGATGTTGAAAAATTAGCAATTGAAAATGTATTAAAAGAAACAGATGGGAATAAATCTCAAGCGGCTAAGATACTGGCAATTGATAAAAAAACACTGAGTTCAAAAATAATAAAGTATGATATCAAAGTTAACAAATAAAATATTTATTCTTGCAATTTAATTTTTTCTTTGTAATTTAGCTTTCGTATTTTTATAATCAATAAACTCGGAGGGAATCAAATGGAAAACAATAAGCAATCCAAGAAAAACAAATCATTAAAAAAAAGAGCAATAAGACCTGAATATATCTTACTTGACTGGTAGCAAATTTCTGCTCCTAAAGTATCATAACGACACCTTATCTTTCGAATCAAATATAACCCAAACACGAATACAATAGAGTTTTGCCTTTAAATTTAAACGCTTATACGAAAACCAATGGTCTCTTTTGCTATGGCATATTACTTGCAAAATGCTCATTCTCAAGGCTTTTGGAAAACACTTTGGTCAAAACAAGCTAAGGTTCTTCCGTATAAAAGCAAGTTTTTAGTAACCCTTTATTAAAAGGAGTCCATTATGAAAAAAGCGACAAAAAAGGCCAAGAAAAAAGCAGTCAAGAAAGCTTTAAGACCTTTTTACCTGATGTTAACAGATTAAGCTTTTTAGGTGTTTCTTTATTTATTAAAGAAGCACCTTTTTTTATTTCCCAAACGAAATTTTGGAGGGAGACATGAAAAAATCAAATAAGAAAAGTAAGAAAAAGGCACTAAGACCAACTTATGTCATTCTTGCTGATTTCTAGGTTTTTTCAAAAGGCAAAGCTGCTTTTTAAAAGCGGCTTTGCCTCTTGCTAAATTTGATTTAAACTTCAAAGGAGATTAACATGCCTCTATATGTAGATGATAAATTCTTTCCATATGCTGTTGCCCTAGAGGTAACTCTTGCCTGTAATATGAGATGTATCCATTGTGGATCTTATGCTAATGGACAAAATCGTGCAAATAGCTTAAATTTAAATGAATGGAAAAAAGTAATAGATGAATTAAAATCCCTTAAAGCCAAATACTTTACTCTTTCAGGGGGAGAACCCTTCATGTATCCTCATTGGAGAGAATTAGTAAATTATATTAAATCAGAAAATGATGATTATTCTGAAATCAGCATAATTAGCAATGGAGCTCAAATCACTGAAGATGACATCAGATTCTTAAAAAGCAAAAAATCAACACATATTGCAATCAGCCTTGATGGAAATGAAAATACTCATGATTATATTAGACAGTATAAAGGTGCGTATAATAATGTCATGAATGTTATAGATATGTGCCAAGAAAATAATTACAGAGTTGGTATCGTCACCTCCTTTAATAAATTAAACTTTGCACAAAGAGCGGATATATTAAAGATTCTCATGGATAAAGGTGTTGATATCTGGCAGGTACAAATCGTTAACTCCTTTGGTAGAGCGGGCAAAAACGCTGAGAGTCTAATTGTTGAAAAAAATCAATTAGTAGAATTAACAAATGATATATTAAAATGGAAAGAAGAGTATGGAGATAAAATTAAGATAACAATAGCAGACTCGATGGGTTATTGCCATGATAAAATTGACAAGCTCTTAGATGGCGCTACCTGGGATGGCTGTAGTGCTGGAAAATATGTATTAGGAATTGAGTCAAATGGAAATGTTAAGGGTTGTCTTTCACTGCAAGATGATAAGTTCTCTGCTGGAAATGTTAGAAATAGATCATTAAAAGATATTTGGTATGATGATAATTGCTTTGCATATACAAGAAATTATGATCCAAAACAAATGGAAGGCAACTGTCAAAACTGTAGCTCACACGAAGAATGTAAAGCCGGATGCCTATCCATGGCCTATTCTTTGCATAAATCAATATATAAAAATGAATATTGCTACAAGCACATTGTAGAATCTACACTTTAGACAAAGGAAGAGACATATGGATATTTACAAAGATATTACTAAAAACATTCTGGCACTTTCAAGCTCTTTTGAAGACTATGAATTTATTCATAGCTACATAGGCCCAAAAAACATCGAACATAATGCCAGCAAAATATCATTTAAAAATGCTTACAGGAATCTATCCTCTATTCTATATGAAATCAATCAATCAACAACTGTTGTTAACTTAAAGCACCGAGAAACATACTTTAAAGATCTCCTAACCTCTATTCTAACTCAAGCGGATTATTTTGTTAATGACTACAAAAACACGAGTTTTAAAGACACGGTCGAAAAATTACATGGAATTAAATTAATTCCTAAATTTAATATTGAACAAGAATTAAATAAATTAAATTCTCACCTATATAACTTAGGGTATAAAAATTTAGAAGAATTTAAAAATGAAAACCGAATAGTTTTATTCAAAAACAAAAATGACTTAGGCAACTATGTTTCTAAAGTAATAAGTAAATATTATGAAATAACAAGTCAGAAATATTCAGCTCTTTTCAAATTAGACCTTGAAAAGATTTTATCTAATTCAAAAATTAAAATCATAGAAAGTGGGCCAGAAGATCCAACTTGTTATTACCACTATGACGGAAACTATCAGGGAACACTTGGCATTTGTATAAAGTCCAATCTATCAGATGAATTTATTAAGGCTTTTATTTGTCATGAGGTTATCCCTGGACACCATTTATACTATTTAATAAAACAATATCAAATTGATAATAGCCAAATTGATTTAGTAGGCTCTATAGATACCTTTTATTCTCCAGAAAATATGATTAATGAAGGCTTAGCTGTCAATTCAGATTTAATATTTGGAGACCTGCTTGGATCAAGAGTTTTAATAACACAAAAAATTGAAAAATTCTTACATAAATTATTTTATAATATGTGGTACAGTAAAAACATTGAAGAAAAAGAAATTTCCAGAAAATATTTTGACATATTAAAAAACGATATGTTATTTTCTGATGCTTTGATAAAGCAAAGAACTGACTACTTTACAGAAGATGATAAATTTTATACACCAAGTTATCCTATTGGCAGCTATTACGTTGAAAATTTAATTAAAAAACATGGTTTAAATATCTTACCATATCTTTATTATCAACATTCATTAGACAGTATATTGCATTTGACGAACTGAATATTTTTTTATGGAGAATCTATGACAGCTAAAGATAATAAACTGCCACTAAATTTTTATATCCTACTAATTTCTAGACTTGGATCTACCTTTGGTTCATTTCTCAATATGATGGCGATTAATATTTTCCTTTTGGAACTTACAAAAGATCCCTTATGGATCGCATACGCCATGGGAACAAGAGTAATTTCAGGAATTATAGCTGCGCCCTATTCAGGATATATATCAGACAAAGTTGATAGAAAAAAACTAATGATAACTTCAGATCTTGTTTTGGCTGTAGCAGTAGCATTTTTACTTATAGTACCTGAGAGTGTTATAAAATACTATGTTTTATTTTTGATGATTTTTATAGGTGTTTTTTCAAATTTATTTGAGATTAATTTGAGAGCATCCATTCCATCAATATTAAATCAAAAAGATACTATGAAGGCTAACTCTTTATTAATGGGAGGCATGAACTTAACATTTGCCCTTAGTGGCTTAGCAGCTGTATTTGCTTATTATTTATTTAAGAATTATTATCCAATATTCTTTCTTGATTCAATTACATATTTTATAAGTGGAATTATACTTTTTTTTATTAAACTCAGCACCAGACCACAAATCAAAAGTAGTCAAGTCCTGGAAAACCAGAAGACTTGCTCACTATTTAATAAATTAAAAAATGACTATTCAAAACTTCCGAATTTAAACAATTTTAATATAATTATAATTTGTCTTTCAATACTATTTCTTGATGCCATTGCATCTGCATCGCACAACATTGGTTTCCCAGTATTTTCAAAAGATCTTGATCCTCAAAAACCTATGTTTTTTTATGGCTTAATTTTAATGTTTTGGGGACTAGGTAATATTATAGGTATTATGTTTTTAAATAAGGCTAAATTCTTAAAAAGCCTAAAAGCAGAAAACCTATATCTATGCTTTACTGCAATTATGTCAGCAGGCATGATATTAATTTTTCAAACAAACTTTATTCCAATAATTATTATAGCCGCTTTAATTGCAGGTTTTGGAGATGGTATATACCAAACCTTTTATACCAGTTATATTCAAAAATCCGAAGATGCAGTTAGAGGCAAGCTGTTTGCTTTAACAAGCCTTGTATTAAGAACAGGATTTGGAATTGGTTTTATTATTGTTCCAATAATCATGAAAGCTCTTCCTATTTCAACAACAGTCTTTTTATGTCACTATCCAATTGTTCTTATATCATTGCTCTTTATTACCTACTTCCACACAAAGCATAAAACAGCAACACTAGCGCAAAGCTCCTTAAACATAGCTCTTGAGCTATAGCCATTCTTATTTGCGTTTTCATTACATGATCTTATGATTTTTTACTTGCAATAGCAAAAGATCTGTGTTATATGAGTGTTGCCCGGTTTTGTATAAGCAATACAGGGCTTTTTTTTTGGGGAGAATGGTAGATTTTCTTAATCTTATACACACGTCAATATTTTCTAAGCTGCCGGTTAAGTCCAAATTTAGGGAGATACTAAACAGCAAGCACATGCTTAAATAGGATTTTAGCGCAGTTTTGAATGTCATTAATTCTTACGGATTTTAAAAAAGTGAGACATACTAATTTCGTTATTGGTTTAACACATTTGTATACATTTGTGTTTTTAGAGTTAGTTTGGGGAATTTAACTTTTGGGAGGATTTATGACTAAATTTAAATTTATTTTTTTACTTGTAAGCTTCTTTTTCACCACAAGCTTTGCATTAACTGAAGAAGCTATCGAGATTCCTTCATTTACACATCTTATTCACACAAAGAGAACAGTTTTAGCTGCAGCCAAAGATTCGGCCTTTAGTGAACTTAATCATCAAAATTTTACAATGTCATCCAAAGAAGTCTGTCCTTTTGCACTTGAGAAAAATTTCGTAAAGCTAGCTGAACAGCTAAAGGCATCAGTAGAAAGCTTAGTTAATGATTATGAAAACTGTGGGCAAAAAGTTGATAAAAACTTTAATACAGAAGAAGAAAATAAGATCATTACTACTATTGATAGTATCATTGAAATGGAAAGCCCGGGAAACAATATACATGAAGAGGTCAGCAGAGGTAACCCTTATTTCGAAAGTCGTTTATCAGAAATTAACACTTATGAAACAGAATTTTTGAAAATGATAGCCCAACTAAAAACTGAGGGAACTAATTTATCTGAAATAGCTAACTTAGTTGATTTCTTTAATAGTTCAATCATAACTTACGTTGATAAAAATTTTTCCGATATCGAAAGATTAAGTCTATCAAAAACCACTGAAGATGAATATTTTAGCAAAATTTTAGATATAGAAGAAGCGCAAAACTCCAGAAAATCAAAAAGCCATCTATTATCTCAACTCATTCTATATTTATCTGTAGTATCAACAAAAGTAAATTCAACACCTAAAGTCTGTTTAAAACAAACATCAATAGCAAAATCTATAGGAAATCTTGTCTCTCAATCTTCCATGCTTCTGTCAACAATCCCAGGAAAGGTTGGTGCAGTAGCAAGTATAGCCCAAGTAATTTCAACGGCTGTAACAAACTTAATTAGTAATATAGATTTTTTAATAACTAATAATGCGATTTCTGAAATAGAGGAAATCATAGCCTTCAAATCATTTGAATGTATTTACTGGAATTTTGAACAAATTCACTGCTCTTTACGAAAAGAGGAACAGCTTTTAAAAGATAACGCTATTTATAGAATGGCAGATTATATTTATGACAAGAATGAAATAAAAGAGCACATGACTGAATATTGGACTTTAATGGAAAAAACTTTGCAAAATGTTGCTCTTATTTCTCAAAGAATTGAAACCCAATCACAAAACAGCTTAAACGGATTTTTATTAAGAGAAGAAGAACTAGACTTTATTGAAGCTAAGAGTTATTTTGAAAATTACAATGAATTATACGAAAATTTAAAAAACTTCAAATTTCCTGCTCTGGAAAATTATAGTTATGAATATTCATTAATTCAGCATGCATTAAACCTTGTTAATACAATTCTAAGCTTTAATGAAAATAAGGTAGCGAACTTTGAACGACAAATTAGAACTCAAAAGTTTAGTGATAAAATCACAGCTAAAATTGATAATGATGCAATTTTTCTCTTAATTGAATATGAATCTAATCCAATGGTTTCCAACCCAGCTGATATGGAAATGCGGTGTGTTGAAGATAAAGATACAGGCCAGGAAGATTGTAGCCAAACAATAGAGGTTCCAAACTCAATTCAAACAGAACTTAATGCAAGAAACTTTTTTGACCTTCTTTTTGAAATATATATGGATAGCTCTAATAAAGATGACTTTATTTCTCAAACAGAAAGATTATATGTTCATATGCCAGTAGAAATTACATGGGAAGATATAAATGATGTTTTTTATGAACCTGTTCAAGAAAGTTCTCAAATAATACAAGATTATTTTAATGTTACAATAGAACCATTATTATTAAACTTTTTAGAACTTTTTAAAGACAAGGAATTCTCTGTAATCCATATAGGTTTAATAACCTTCCTATCCACTCTTGATTTCCTTGAAAACAAACATTCACTTTCAATTGAAGATATTGATACTGTGTTTAAAGATCAGAAGATAGCAATTTTAACCTATTTAATTAAACATGATTATTATTCTGAAATAAGAGAACTTAACTACAGTCCAGCTGCAACTCTTGATATTCTTGGCAAATTGCAAGCTCCTCTTCAAAACCTAATCCTAAAACCCCTTGTTTCTTCTATGGTACAAACACTTGTGAACATTTATGGAAAAGTTGATTATTGGAAATCCATAAGCCGTTACTGGGGACACATTTTTCCAGATCTTTCACTAGATAAATCTTTGTTTGAAAACTATATTGAATTGGTTAGTTGGAAAACAAACTTACTAATTTCACCCGCCAATTATGCTAGTGCATGGGCAGAAATCTTATCTGCTGTATTTGTAGTACCCAGCACCCAGCATGGTTATTACGATGAAGATGAAAAGAATAAATTAAGAGAAGAATTGAGGATAGAATGTATTCTCTTTGGAAACCTTATAGCAAATGATAGGCCACGTCTCTGGATGCCTGAACTAAATCAATTTGTATATGCTTCAGGCACAGATATATACAATACCCTTTGCAACAATGAAGATCTATTTCAAGCAAGATATGAAGTTGCTACTGATATTAGATTTGATGGCACAATCGAAACTTACGATAAAATATTTAACCCAATGGAAGAAAATATTTGCAAAGTATTTGATGCTGAAACAGTTTCCTATCTAATAAGTTTTTAATATAAAATATTCTTTTAACAATAATCTCATTTCTACCATTACAAAGAACTATTATTTTATGATAGTCTTCTACCAGGCTATTGGTTGCTCTGAAGTTGCAGAAACCATTCTTGAAAATGTTCTAAAAAGTATATTGTGTTCATTATACTTTAATTCTCTTTTTGATACTCTACCTGTTACATCTCCAAGTTGTGATTTTGAAAAAAACTCAATTTTCTCTACAGTTACATAATTTAAATCAACATCAATCCATCCACGTTGCCCAAAATCCCCAACAATATCTATATTCTTCATATTATAAACAACAATATTACCAGTGCTTTCTTTTTTAATTTTAAATATAAAGCTACCTAAAAATTCAATTCGCTTCATATACTGACATTTGCCATCACGTAACATATAATGTCCAAGCCCCCTGTTGACATGAAGCTTAACAAGAGGTTGATTAAAATTAACCCTATAATAATATCCAGAGTTTTCTTTTTTTGCTTTAACTGAAGAAATTGCATTTAGAAACATTTCATCATCAACAATACCTGATTTAGATAAAATATCTCTAACCTCCTCAAGCTTAACAGATATAAACTGGTTTTCGTTTTCAAATTTATAAACAGCTACCAGGAAATATAATAAAGAAAAAAACTGAGCTAAGCGAGTTTGAGTAAATTTTTGATCAAAAATCTTTTCAAGCTCATCTTTCTGGTCCTTATTAAGATCATATAACTTCTGTCCCTGCACTGATTCAATACTATTAATTAAGTCAACAATTATATTATAATCTAATTTTTCTGGAAAGGGTAATGGATCCTCACCTGTTGGACAATTCGGGAAATCAGGATCAACCACAAGTGTCCCATCATCTGACCTTGCTGATTGCTTAACAACTTTTTTTGAATCAGCAAAAACATTTGATGAAATAAATATAAATAATGAAATTAATAAAAAGAAATAAAGCTTAGGTTTCAAAAAATATCCAAATAATTATTAAAATTAATAGAATTTTATATTATTAGAAGAAAAATGCAAATCAAATTCTAGTGTCTATTCAAATTCTTGTTCCCCTGTTCCCTTGTTCCCTTGTCCCCTTGTTCCCTTGTTTACCAACGATCATTGAATTCAACACCCCATAATGTTACTTCGCCTTTTCTTGCACTAACATTTCTATATTTCATATCAACTTTTTCAATACATCTTTCATTTAAGCCTCTTCCTTCAAGGTCATACCTTCTATCATCACCAGCCCTAAAAATTCCATTTGGATAAATTAATTGTGGCCTGGGGTCTGCACAAAAATATATCTCTATAATATCAATATCAACCGGATACCTTGACACAGAGACCTGAATTTGTTCAAAGTAGCCTCTTTTAAAGCCTTCCATAAATGAATCCCAATCCCCCTGATAGCTAACTATTTCAGAATCCAACCAAACAAGTCTGCCGTCTCTAGGGTGTGATGGTCCTGGCCCAGGCACTGGAGGATGTGGAGGAAGAGGATTATTAGCTCTACATTCACAACCATTTGGTCCAGGTCTTGAATGAACCTTATGGGCATTAGGTCCACATTTTAGTGTCCTGCAGTTTCTAGCATAAGACATTGAGCTGATAAGCATGAGTGCACCTACTACAAATAGTACCATTAATACTTTTCTAGACATACGTCCCTCCAATCTTTCAATTAATTATTAATTATTTATTATTAATTATTAATTATTCTATAAGCAAAAGGCAGGCCAAAAACCTTCAAAGATAAGCCAATGTATTTATAAGAATATTCTCTTAGACTTCTAATTTAGTTGGTGACAATATGACACTTAATTATTCAAAAAGTATTAAAAGGAAACAATTTAAATTTTCAAAGAGATTGCTGATAGTTGCAGGTTCGACACTTAAAAACATAGATGCCCTTTTCATTTGAATCAAGATGTAAAATTCCATGTCCATTTGGGCATTCTCTAACATTAGTATCAATAAAAGTTTCTTCTTTGTATCCAATAAGACCATAGATGGATATGGATTTTCCTTCAAAACCTTTTAGAGGTTTTTCTCCAATTCTTTCAAATTCGTATTTGTTAACAGGTAAGTTTTCTTTAATATCTTCACTTATAACAATTTGATCGGGTTCTGCTGCATAGCAAAGTCTTGCTGCTAAATTTACAACCTGACCAATTGCAGTGTATGATTGGAATGTTTCATCAGTTCCATAGAAACCAACATCTGCAATGCCACTAGAAATACCAATTCGTATCTGCAAAACATTTAGCCAATTTTCAATATAAGTTTCTTCATTTTGCCTTATTTTTTCTTTAATTTCAATTGCTGCCTGCAAAACTCTTTCTACATAATCATCATGAGCAACGGGATCATTTGAAAATGCTAAAATTCCACTGCCTAAAAATTTATCTAAAGTAATATCATATTTTAAAAGAATTTCCATTGATTCATCTAAAAACATTGTAATAACTTTATTTGCATCGTCCTTATCAACTCTAACTATTCTTTCAGCGAAATCTACAATGTCTATAAAAATAGCACAAATTTGGGCTCTGTGAACTTGGTTAACAATTTTAAGTTTATCTTCCTTAAGAATGTAATGAGCAACTTGTGGACTAAATTGTTTTGTCAAATTTTCAAGTTTTAAAGCTTCCTGTGTTTTTTGCTGAATTATTTTTTCTCTATATTTAAGTTCTTTTTCTAAAACATATTTGGCCACAACCTCACTTTTCCTGAGCTTCTCAGTAAAATATCGAATCAAGGTGCTTATAACAACAGTCCCAACAATAAAAAATGAATTAATTATTAAGGGAACGTATCCAAAGAAATAATTATAAAAAACCAATGCAACAAAATAAAAGGGACCATAAATTATTAGAATATTAAAGACTAGAAATTTTTTACTCCACGGAACAAAGGCAATTGCAATTATGGTAATAAAATTAAGACTGGCGTAATAAGGGGAACTAACATCCCCAGACACAAAAATACACAGTGTTAAATTAATTGAATAGAATAAAACCAAGGCAGTTCCAAGAATCTGAGCCTCTACTATAGTTTTAACTTTATTTAAAAAAACTGAAAAGATTAAAGAATATGGAATAAGCATAAATCTAAGAACCAGCAATTCCCACTTTTTTTGAGGAACAAAAAGCCAATCAATAAACCAAAAGGCTAAAAATATTGCAGGTGCAATTTTAAAAACACTTAGCTTTATGAATCGTAATATTTCTTCAAAACGATCCTTTTCTCTTAGCTTTTCTATGGAACTTACTTCTGCACTCATATTTGGTTTTTTAATTCACTTTCTTTTTAAAAAGACAAAATTATTTTTACTATCTTTTGATGGTTCTATATGAAGTTTTTTTGTTATTTTCTTAAATAATTTTAAAAGATCCTTTTCAGTCCTATGGACAATATACCACTTGAGCAAAAAAATCATTTCAAGCTTTCTATTTGCTTCATAGGAAGAGTTTCCAATTACTAATTCTCCATCTTCTTTTAAATACTTAAGCAGATTAACAGCAGCTAATGAAGCAACAGGATCTGAAAGATAATCAAAAAGACCTACAGAATAAATGTAATCATAATTATCATCTGTAAATTTCGCGCTAATTATAGAGGAAATGTTTTTTTGTATAAATATAAATTTGATCATTGCTTCTTTTCCAAGCTGCAATTCTTTAAAAGTTGCTTGTGCTTGTTTAAGGGCATTTAAATCCTGGTCAATACAATGAATCTCCAATGGGTATTTTAATTTTAATTGCTTAGATCTTAATAAATTATTAAGCTCAATAGCTGATCCAGAGACAACAGATAATATTTTTAAATCCTGCTTTTCATTTTTATTAAAAACATCTATGAGCCAATTATTAAAATATTCTATCCTTTCTCTAAAGCCTTCTGCTTCCGGTAGATTTATAAAAAAACTTTCAATGCATTGATCAAATAATGATTGGCTAAAAAGTTCTTTAGAGTAGATCAAACTAAATAATTCATGATCTCCAACATGATTTGATGATTTTTTAAAACTCTTAGAAGCTAACTTTGATTTATTAATGAAAGATTTCAAGTGTTCATGAAAAAAGCTAAAGGCCTCTTTATTTTTTTCCTCATCAAGTTTATTAAGAATTGGAAAAATGCCAGAACAAAAATAAGAAATCTGATTATACAATAACTTTGAAAAAACTGAAACAAAGGACTTATTAAACTCTGACAAGCACTCCTGACGATCGGACGAATTATTTTCTGCTTCCACTAAATCAATTTCATTTTTTAGCTTATATAAATAATCCTTAAGTTCAAAGACTTTGATTTTATATTCTAAAGGAAGCTCCCTCCATTTATTGTCTTCAAAGCAGTTCTTTTTAATCAACTTTTCAACATCACCCATAAAACTGATTCTTTCAATTGACAATGCTTCTGACAAAAGCTCAAAGGCAATTAGATATCGCTCATCATTATACTTTTCTTGTCTAATCAACTTTATTAGAGGTTTATTAATAAGCACATTATTCATTAAAAATTCAGCTTCAATTTGATCAAAGCTATCGCTAAAAACTTCAGAATGTAGTATAGCTAAGCCAAAACTTGAATAATTGATTACTTCATATGTGTCATTGCCTATTTTAAGAAAGTAGTTTTCATTTAATACTTCAAAGCGATCCTGTCTTATAATAAAATTAGAAACTAACAAAGTATCATTATCATTTAGTTCATCTAAAGATTGATTATTATCACTCATAAATGAAGATTTCCTTAATAATAAAAATGCAATGATAAATTTAAAATATTAATAATTCTTTAAAAAATTAAAGAGAATATTCATAACCGCAAGTTCTACATTTAAATATGTATATACCATTCATGTTCATTTCTAAATGTAAAATCCCATGACCATTTGGACATTTCTCAACAGCTGTTTCTATACTTGAATCAAGCTTGAGACTGTCAACTTCATAGACAGTAATAATATCTGACTCAAAACTCTTGAGCTTCTTATGACCAATTTTTTTAATTAAAAACTTAGAATCTGAAAGTAACTTTGTAACATCTTGACTCACAACTATCTGTCCCGGCGCTCCAACATCTGATAAAGACTTTGTTAAATCAATAACTCTTCCAATTGCAGTATAGGACTTAAAGCTTTTATCTGAGCCATAGAAACCAACATCAGCATAACCAGAAGAAATTCCAAAGCGAACTTCTAAGACATCTTTCCAGGATTTTTTATACTCTTCACTTCTCCTATTTATCCTGGTTCTAATTTCCATTGCCGCTAAAATAACCCTATCAACAAAATCAACTCTTTTGATTGGATCATTAGAAAATGCTAAAACTCCATCACCTAAAAATTTATCTAAAGTAATATCATATTTCAGTAAAACTTTCATTGTATCTTCAATAAAAAGGGTTAGCACCTTATTAACAGATTCTTTATCAATGTGCACAATGTGCTTAGTTGAATCAACAATATCAATAAAAATAGCGCAAATTTGAGCCCTGTGAATTGATTTAATAATATCTAGTTTTCCACTTGAAATTGCCTGAACAACCTGAGGACTAAACTGCCTTGTAAGAGTTTTAAGTTTTAAAGATTCATTTGTTTTTTCTTCAATTATTTTTTCTCGATATTTAACATCCTTTTCTAGTAAAAACTTACTTGCAACTTCTTTTTTTCTAAGTTTTTCTGTATCAACTCTAATTATTAAAGATAAAGCAATAGTTCCAAAAATAAAAAACAAATTTAAAATAAATAAAACATAGTCTGTAACTGCATTTGGAAAAAAGAAGATACCTAAAATCAAGGGGCCATAAATCAAAGATATATTTAAAATCAAAAATTTCATGGTCCAAGGAATAAAAGCTATAATTGGTATTGCTACTAGATTTAAACCTGCGTAATAAGGGGAAATGGCTCCTTCGGTTAGATAGATCATAAAAGTAATTAAAATACTATTTGCAAAACATAAGATTGTATCTAATATTTGAGCATGATTTAATTTAGTTATTTTATTAATTGAAAAATAAACAAAAATACAAACAGGAATAATTAATACTCTAAGAAATAAAAACTCCCATTTAAGGTGTGGTGCATATAAAAGATCAGCAAGCCAAAAAAGAAGATATAAGGGAAAGGACATAAAGCCTGTTATAACTCTAGTAAATTCCCTAAATTCATTGAGCCTTTCTGTTTCCCTTATTCTTTCAATGGAAATAACACCATTAGCCATACTGATCCTGAACTTTTATTAAATATTAGAAAAAACTTAGTCCTTATCAACAACTACAAAGAGGTTAATTCCTTCTGGTTCCGCTTCAATTGATAATTTTCCAGGAACAACAGAATAAAGTTTTTCAAGATCTTTTTCACTGCGATATAATAAATACCAATCAAGCAAAAAATGCATGGACATATCTAAATATGGTTTTGATGTAAAATTACCAATAATGAGACGTCCCTTTTCATTTAGACAATCAAAAAGTTTATTGGCTGCCACCTGAGCAACTGGATCTGAGAAATAATCAAAAAGCCCTGAAGAATAGACTAAATCATATGTATAGCCTTCCATACCATCTCTAATAATATTTCTAATGGCCTTTCTAAAATATTTCACAGTAACATTTGACTTGTTTATTCTAGCTAGCTCTTTAATACCACGTTGAGCATGTTTCAGGGAATCCACATCTTGATCAATTAAATGAACTTCAACATTAGAGTTATAAAACTCAGGGCTATTTCTAAATAAAGTTTGAATTTCTTGAGCAGGGCCTGAAGCAACTGATAAAATCCTAATTGGCTTCCCTTCCTTTTCTTTAAAAACTTCAAAAATCTTTTTGCTCAAATATTCAACTCTATTTCTAACAGCTTGAGCGTTAGGATGCTTCATGTAATATCGATGCATAACCTTTGCAAAAAGATCATCTCCTAAAGAATCATTGTAATATAGATAATTCATCATCTCATAATCACCAGCGTAACCCCTTGGCTTTGAATAGCACTGATAAGCAAATGGAGATTTTTGCACTAATGGAAATAATTGGGCTCTAAAAAAATACATGCCTTCTTTTAAAGTTTTTTCATCCCAGGTTTCTACATCAGTTACAGTTTCCTTGTAAAAATTTTGGAAAAATTCATAAAGATAATCGCCCACTAGATCTATAACAATATCTTCAAACCTACCCTGTTGTTCTTTATTTATAAAAGATTCATTTGTCTGAAAAGCTTCCAGCTCATTTTTCAAATTCTCAAGGCGATTTTTTATTTCAAAAACTTTAATTCTAAAATTAAGTGGTACATTATTTAATTCCTGGTTCTTAAGATTTTGCTTTTTAATTAAATCTTGCGCAAGTGATACAGCTCTTATTTTTTCTGTTGATAAAAATCCTCCAACTATCTCAAAAGCTATTTTGTAATTTCCTTCTTGAAGTTTCTCATCTCTTACCTTCTTTAAAACCATTTCATCAATTAATTGATCATTTAAATAAAATTTACATTGATGATCATCACCAAAGGAATCTGGCTCAATAGAAGAATACACAGCAATGCCAAAACTAGAATAATTTGCAATTTCATATTTATTCTTATCAATTTCGAGGAAATACTCCTCTTCTAAAACTTCATAGCGATCTTGCCTGACGAAATGTTCTCTATTGTCATCAATAGTTATGTGAGAAGTGGTTTGAGAATGGTTTTGGGGAGTATTAGCTGGTCTTGACATGATTATCCTCCTTACAATATTCAATTTGTTTAATGATAAAACTCTATCACAAAAATAACCCCCCATTTTTTAGGACAGAAAGCAAATAAATGTTAAAAATATTACTACAGTCTGCATTATTTTTAGCATATTATAGATATCAATATCAACTAAAAAATCATTAATATTTAGACTATAGAAAAGCTTTTAAAGAAAGGATTGAATTGAATATTAATTGTTTGTGTATTTTTTAATTAATGCATCTAATTTTTTATCATCACCTTTAATTGCTGAAACAACTTGTTTTGTTAAATCTTGCTTTTCTTCTTCATTTAAATCTTCACCTAATTGTGAGCTAATAAAACTCGCTGAAAAAGAACTTAACAAAGCATTTTGCGGTTTTTTTGCATCTATAATTGCCACAACTGATGCTATAGCGATTGAGCCAATAAGGACGTAAAAGTATTGTTTATAATCCTTTTTCCTCCTCCTGCGTCTTCCCATTTTTTCTCCAACTCTAATATTTTTTACTATAAATAAAATTATATCACATTATCCAAAAAGCACAAAATTTATTTTATAAATTATTTTATGTCTGCTTTTTTCTTTTCAATATTGTCATTTTTTTGTCCATTTTTTGTCGCACAAAAAGCAATCCGGTCTACAAGTATTAAATATTATAGCACAAAACACTCTATAATCCCTGGCGCAAGCCTTGCAATTATGGCATATTCTGGTGAGTTATAAACAATTTTGGATAGATCATCCGGAACTTAATAATCAAGAATATGAAGGAAGAGATCTTCTTGAGATACTTGAAATAGTTCCAGTTGAGATATTGCAAGATGAATTAGATTCTCTTGTAAGAAAAAGTTTAAAGGTATACCAAAATACTTATCCTGATGAACTAGCTTCACCTAGCCCACCATTTAAAATTGATGCTGAAGCCCTTTTAGCTGTTGATGAGAATACTCCAACACAAAACACAAAATGGGTCTTACTTCGGCACTTAGCGGATTTACTAAATAAGGATCCTAATCATATAAACAAAAGTGCTATTATTGATAGTATAAAAGAACTTTTAGATGATGAAGCAGCTTGTGATTATGAGGCATTTGATGAAAAGATTTTTGTAAATGATTATATAGAAGATGAAGAAATAAGAAGAGAGTTATTAGAAACAGATTATTATTCCTGGTTAAAATAATATTCAATATTCTCATATACATCATCAAATTTTGAAATTTTATCTTTGGTGGGGCTCGTTTTGACCATGATATTATCCCACTGTTCTCTCTCCATTAGTTATTAATTATTGATTATTGATTATTTTACTACTCTCGCAAACCAAGAACAATCAACAATCAATTTTCAATTCTCAACAAATAAAAGATGAAACTAGGACATTTTACCAAGCTCTGATTCTAATTCAGCCTTATCCAGAAACTCCTTTGGCAATTTTTTTGTTGTTTTAGCGCCCAAATTTTTCAAATTTTCAATCCTTCCAACGATTGTATCTCCTCTTTTCTTGGAAGAAATTAGCTTATTCATTGCCTCTTCATAACTTCCATGGGCTGTCTCCAAAGAAGCACCAATTTTATTCAGGTCTTCACAAAAAGAAACAAATTTATCATAAAGGGCGCCTGACTGCCTGGCTATTTCAATGACATTTTTCTTTTGGTCTTCCTGTTTCCAGATGTATGAAACTGTTCTTAAGGTTGCTAGTAGTGTGGATACAGTTACAATAATAATATTTTTGTTAAGGGCACTTTCAAATAAAGATAAATCCTCTTTGCAGGCGCAGGTAAGAGCAGATTCAATGGGCACAAACATCAGCACATAATCCGGCTGATTGATCTGATAAAGGTTTTGATATTTTTTTTCAGATAACTCTTTTATATGCTTGGAAACCGACTCAATATGCTGCTTTAAAAACCCAGCCTTTTCCTGATCATTTTCAGCGTTAAAATATTTTTCATAAGCATTTAAGGAAACCTTTGAATCAATAACAAGGTTTTTATCTTCAGGTAAATAGATGACACAATCAGGCTGCATTCTCTTATTATCTTCACTGACTGCTGATACCTGCATGTCATAATGCAGCTTTTTTTCGAAACCGACTTTTTCCAGAATCAATTCAAGCTGCACCTCTCCCCAGTTTCCCTGTGTCTTTGATTCACCTTTTAAAGCCTTAGCCAGATTATTTGCATCATCACTCACCTGCCTGTTAAGCTCCAACAGCTGTTTAATTTCAGCTTTTAAGGTAGACCTTTCTCTGTTTTCAACATCATAAGTGTGCTCAACTTTATCTTTGAAATTTTTAAGTTCATCTTTCAATGGATTTAAAATATGACCAATACTTGTTTCATTAGTTTTAATAAATATTTGAGCTTTTTCAGTTAAAATCTTATTAGCAACATTTTCAAAAGCCAAGGTCATTTTTTCATTAAGTTTTTCAATTTCAGCTTTTTGCCCTGTGTGTTTTTCATTTAAATTGTCAATTATTTGCTCTTTAGCTGATAAGGATTTATTGAATTCCAATATTTTTTCATCTTTTATTCTATTTTCTTTTTTTAGTGCACTTAAATCTTCGTCGCATCTCAGAAAAAGATCTTTTGATACAAAGTCTTTATCTATTTCATCCTGAGAAAACCTCTTTAAAGTGGCCAGTTTATATTTTGCTAAAAACCAGGCAATAACTCCGCCTAAAATAGTTCCCAGTATAAAGATGCTGATATATTCCATATGTATTTCTCCAAAAAGATCTTCTTAATTTATGAATATATAAGTTTTTAATCTTTTTCAATATTATAATAAGGATTTGTCAAAAATTGTCACCTCTTGATACATTTAAATTGGATTTTACTAAACAAGTCAGACAAATTTTAACTTGCTATAATTTAATATACCTAGCCCCTACAATCAAAATGCATACTTCATACCCCTAATTTGCATAAAAATTAAACATAATCCTAATTTTTTAAAAAATAAAATTACAATCAAACGTAATTACTCAATAAAGTGGCGAAAAACAAAGATAGATTAAGGTGATGTTTTGACGATAATATCCAAGCTTGGTATTTGGGAAATATTATAAATTCTATCTTTTAAATATTCAAAAAAGCTTACAGAATTTTTCCTACAAATCCCCATTAAACTTAAAAAAATGTCTGACGATTTTGCTCCATGAAAACTTCTATAACAATTCCTTATTTTTCTTTGTACAATTTTTTCACTTCGAGTTATTTTAATTTTATTTTTCTTTTTTGATTTACTCCATATCTTTTTCTTTTCACCTTTTTTTACTTGACAACTCCTAGCCAGGATTACATGGCTAAGTACCATGAAATGCAAGAAAAATATTCTAAAAAAACAAAAAAAATTACTTGATGAATTAAAAGAGATTGGACCTTTTATTATTGGATCTACTTCGGTCGTTAAAAGGGTATGTGGTAAACCATATTGTATATGTAAAAAAGATCCAGAAAAGCGACATCCCTCAATGCTTTTAGGCTGGAAAGAAAATAAAAAAACAAAATCTATATATGTTCCTGTTTCAATGCATGCAGATGTTAAATTATGGAGTGATAATTATAAAAAATTGAAAAGTCTTATTATTGAAATCTCTGATCTACAAAGAGATATTGTCAAATACCGCCTTAAGTAATTCGTTTTCCCCCACTTTATTGAGTAATTACCTGAAAATCCTTTCCCAAATTCAGATAAAAGCTCTTTTGAAAGATTTTTAATAAGATAAGAACCATAATCAGCTCTTTCTTTACCGTCCTGTTCTTTTTCGACAATTCTTTTTCCAATCTGCCAGTAAGCCTCAATCATTGTAAAATTAACGACTTTATATGCTTTTTTCCATTAAATAAACAATATTTATTTCTTGTATCATCTTATTCAAAATATCAATTTATAAATAAACATTCTAAATCAGTAAAACAAAGATTTTTTTATGTCATTTTAGAAGAAAATAAACGAAAACAGGTGAAACTTGAGGTATAGAAGTAGAATACAAGGTAGGTAAATATAATACCATTAGGGAGGAAAAATCTTTCCTCCCTTTTCCTCCCTAAATGTATATTCTTCCTCCCCTTTGAAAATCAAGCAGCCATCAACCTCTTAATATCATTGAACTCTACAAACTCATTTTGAAGGAGAAAGGTTCGATATGCGTGTACTTGCCTCCATGCTTTGCTCGTTGTGCTTATCTAGACACTCCGAGCTACGCATGGCTGCCATTTATTCAATAAACATTGAATTGGCAATAGCGAAGCAGAGCAAGGGACATTGAACTATCAAGGAACATAGAATGTATGTATACCTCCTCCAATCAACCTCAAATCCCAAACAAAAATACATCGGCATAACCCAAGACATAAAAAAAAGAATAAAAGTACACAACGCAGGAAAAGTCCCGCATACTTCCAAATTCATCCCATGGAAAATCAGAATTGCTATTTGCTTTGATGACAAAGAAAAAGTGCAAATCGGACGATAAACTGGTCCAGTAATCGGACGCAAAAGTGGTCCACCTACCAAAGTAAAAATAATAAAATATTGAAGGAAGCCAAAATTAAGTATTTATAAAAGGGATATTTGGGAAGTAAATTTATAATAAATTT
>JBDREC010000048.1:0-2096 GCA_043820105.1 Pseudomonadota bacterium | reverse complement strand
CCAAACTCGCAGCAATTGGCCAAACTACACAAATGTTAGCTCACGATGTTCGCAAGCCCTTTACAAGCATGAAATCTCTTCTGAATATGCTAGACAAGTTTAAAAAAGACCCAAAAGCACTTGAAAAAGCTAAAATCACTGTTGATCAGACTATAATCCATGTTGAAAAGATGATTTCTGATATTCTTGATTTTTCAAGAGAAGTGAAACTTGAAACAAAGCCTGAGGCAATTGCAAGCTTGCTTGATTTTTCAATTAGGCAAGCAATACAAACATATAAAGATGTAACAATAAACTTTGAATATGAACTCAATAATAAATATAAAGCCCTTTTAGATGATGAACGAATGGCAAGAGTTTTTGCTAACATTATTGGGAATGGGATTGAAGCTTTGAAAAGCTATCAGACTTTAGCTTTCAGCAATCAGCAAGAAATAACAGGGAACCCTACAAGCCACCACCTTCAAGCTACAAGCTTAATCTGGTTGAAAACTAAAGATGTATTTAAAGATGAAAAAGGCTTTGTTGAAATTGTAATTGGTAACAATGGTCCACATTTCAAAGAGGACGATATCCCAAACCTTTTTGAATCATTTTTCACAAAAGGTAAGAAATCTGGAACTGGACTTGGGCTTGCATCAGCTAATAAGATTGTTACTTTGCATGAGGGAACCATAGAGGCAAGGAATTGTGAAGAGAACAAGGGAACAAGGGAACAAGAGAACATGGATACAGCAGAAAATGTAAACCAATCAAATACAGAATACCAAACACCGAATACTGAATACAAAACTGGTGTTGAATTCGTAATCACCATCCCAGCTTCAGTTGAAAAAGAAAAGCATAACATTAACATCTTGCCTAAAAACTCTGATGAAATCCTTTTTGTTAAATATGAACCTAATGAAGAATATCTTGATAAAAAGTTAAATTTTCTATCTACACATGCTAAAATTAAAGTTGTATTATTAGAAGATGAAACTCTTTACAGAGCTTTCGTAAGAAACGCCATTGAAACAAATGAAACTCTTTCAAAACTACTAATACTGTATGATGCTGACAAAGTTGATGAGTGTATAGAACTTGTTAAAAAAGAAAATATTGAATTTGCTATTGTTGATATTGATTTAAATGAAGATAAAAATGGTTATGATTTTCTTGAGGAAGTTAAAAAGCAGAAACTTAAGCTAAGCTGCTTGGTTCATTCAAACCGTTATCTAGATGAAGAAATTCAGCATGCCTATGATCTTGGAGCAAAAGCTTATGCAAGCAAACCACTTTCAACTGATCAGCTCATTGACTTTATATATGAAGGTTTAAATAAAGCCGGTTTTGAAAAAGGCAGGCAGCATATAAAGAAACCTAAGAGCAAGAAGGAAGAACTGATCATTTTTATTGTTGATGATAATTTCATTACAGGAAATTATATTCAGTCTTTGCTTGAAGAAATCTTAATAGACTATTCCTATTCAATTTCTCTATATACCTCTCCAAATGAGGCTTTAAAGGAATTTAGTCTCAAAAAGCCTGATATAGTTATCAGTGACAATCACCTAGAACCTGAAAGCATGCTGGGTGAAGACTTACTAAAACTATTAAGAGAAAAAAATGACAAAACTTTATTATATCTTAGCTCAGATACGGATTCAGAAAGTCTTTTAGAAAAAGCTTCAAAATGCAAGGCAACAGGCTCTTTTTCACCAGACATCAATAAAACAGATCTTGAGCAGGTGATTTTGAAAGATATTCAAAACTACTTCAAGAAAAGATCCCGGTCAATATCAAAACAGGGAAGAGAGACTATATCAAAATACATGCATGACATAAACAAACCAATTCTTAACACTGCTTTAAGCTGCAAATTACTTTTAAAAGAAAAAGACACAATAAAAGATCCTGATATCTACAAAAAGTTAAATGAAATAGATAAAACTTATAAAAGATATAAAGAAGTCTATGAAGAAAACAAAGCCTTGTTTACAGAATATGATGAAATCCTGAATGATGATATTAAAAAGCACTATGAGGCACAACTAGATTACATCTCAGATCTTTTATCACATGAAAATCCAAGCATTCTTTTTAATAAAGATAAT
>JBDREC010000047.1:0-5546 GCA_043820105.1 Pseudomonadota bacterium | reverse complement strand
ATCCGTAGGAACTTTCTGGGATAATATTCAAGTATAAAGGTTCAATTGGTGCAAAAGATATAAAAACTAAAACATAAAGCACATATTGAGGAGGATGTACTCATCATCCTCAATATGTGCTTTGCAAAAGTTATGTTCATGGAAAAAACAACAGACTTTTCCCGTTTTTTGAACAAAGCTCTTCTGTTAGCAATAACAAAACTTTTAATTTATTGCTTCTTGATATTTATCATAAACATATTCAATGTTTTCTGACACTTCATCAAACTTTGGAAACTTGATCTTAGGAGGTGCTCTTTTTGACCAAGGTACAATTGCAGTTGTTTCTTCCTCCTTAAGAATAAACTTTTTAAGTTTCATTTCCTTTCCACATCTTGCACATATTGTCGGAAGCTCTCCATAAATTCTTGCTATTAATGAAGCCCAGCCAATGCTTACTAATATAGCTAAATTTTTAATTGTTTCAGGAGAATTCTGTTCTATTTTATTGAGCATAAAAATATCGCGAAGATTGTAAATGTTATCTAAATAGTCATCAGAAAAGACAGCTCCTGAATCATTGTTTATTTTCGGATCAAATATTCTTAATTCATCCTTGGTCAAATGTTTTGAAATATCAAGCCACTCACCAATTATTTCCCACCAACCAAAAGCATATAAGATGTGTATGTATCCTGATATAAATTGAGCAAACATATTTTGTCCAATTCCAGCATTAAAAAAGACATTCCATTGATGAGAGGCCATTCTAATATTTTCAGCTCCAAGTGCCATATTGCCAGTTTTGCTAAGTCCATAGCTAATACTTGTTTCAATAGCAGCTGCTCCTAAAAACATTGAGAAAAATTCCAAGTCTGCTCCTTGAGTTTTTAAAGAATCCATTACAAAATCAAACATTTCTGACATTGATAAACGGTTTCTTTCAATCGAGTTAAGTCTGACATAGTCACTAACATCATCACAATATAAGAAATTTGCAGCTATAACCATTACTAAAATAGTTGAAAAACTTTCAACCATTGAAAATCCAGGCAGTCCTTTTGATTGTGCTATTTTACCTTCTAAAATTTCATTTATAACAAGAGCCTTTTGAGCAGGATTGCCTTGCATTAAATAGTGGCTATTTTGTACCATTGACCAGTTCTGTAACTTTTCTGAATATCTATCTGGAATAAAAGATGCATACATATTTGAGCTAATGCAAAGGACTATAATAATGATTATAATGTTTTTTGTCTTTAAATTCATTATTTCTCCAAAAAAAACTTAATTCTGCTACAGTCTTTCTGATTATTAAAGCAAAGATAATGCCATGATTGTTGATGGAAAATTGTCTTTAAAAAGAGTAACTTAGTTTTTGTTAGAAAAACTATAAATTAAATAGAGGCTTTTTAGATTTCAACCTGTCTTTGACTTGATCGTTTTCGGAGTAATAGGGCAAAATACTGATTTTACTTGCAATTACCTGCAAACTAGGCTATAAGCTTTATTCTTGAATCATTTTAGAATTCGAGAATATATCCAAAACCTCACTAGTCCCTTCCTATTAAATGTGAACTGGGCTCGTTTGAGTTGAGTTTACAGCCTTTAAATTCTGCCAAGGCTAGACTATGCAATCATTTCACTGCAATAATGCTGGAAACGTTTTGTAAACTTTTGGAAAAAAAGTGCAGTTTATAGAATAATTTTTTAATTCAGATGGATTAAGAAAATCCAATAATCTGAATAAGGAGAAACAGTATTATGTCATTTAATAATTTAGGACTATCTGATGACTTGTTGCGTGCAGTAGAAATGCAAGGTTACAGAGTTCCAACAGAGATTCAGAAACAAACCATTCCTGCTATTTTAAACAAGCAAGATGTTATGGGTAGATCACAAACAGGTACAGGAAAAACAGCTGGTTTTACATTGCCTTTACTACAAGGTCTAATGTCTAACAAACAAAACTTGAATCATAAAAAACAAATAAGGGCTCTGATTGTAACACCCACTCGTGAACTTGCAGCTCAAGTCTGTAAAAGTGTACAAACATATGGAAGGCATTTGCCTTTAAGTAGTTGTGTTATTTTTGGTGGTGTTAACATCAGCCCTCAAATCAAAAAACTTCGCCTTGGAGTTGATATAGTGGTAGCAACGCCAGGTCGTTTGCTTGACCATGTGAGCCAGGGTACAATCGATCTTTCGAAAGTAGAAGTATTAATTTTGGATGAAGCTGATCGTATGCTTGATATGGGTTTTATTCCAGACATTAAAAGAATCATTGCTCTGTTGCCAAAAAACAGACAAAATCTTATGTTTTCTGCAACTTTTTCGTTTCAGATTAAGCGCTTGGCTATGAGTTTTCTCAAAGACCCTGTTGTCATTGAAGTAGCTCCACAAAAACCTGCAGCAGAATTAGTGAGTCAGGTGGTTCATCATGTGGATCAACGTCGAAAAAAAGACTTGCTCTCACATCTTATCGATAAAAATAATTGGCAGCGTGTTTTAGTGTTTACACGTACCAAGCATGGTGCTAATCGCTTAGCAGGGCAACTATTAAAAGATGGAATAATTTCCACAGCAATTCATGGAAACAAATCACAAGCAGCCAGAACAAAGGCACTTGATCTATTTAAAAAAGAATCCGTACAAGTCTTAGTAGCAACAGATATTGCAGCGCGAGGCCTTGATATTCAAGAATTACCACATGTGGTAAATTATGACATTCCAAATGTTCCAGAAGATTATATCCACAGAATTGGAAGAACTGGCAGAGCAGGGCATGAAGGCGAAGCTTTATCTTTGGTTAGTGGTAATGAAGTTGCCTATTTAAGAAATATAGAAAAACTGCTTAATAAAAAAATTCCAACAATTAAACTTGAAGGCTATGAACCAGATCCAAGTGCACAGATAGCAAGCCATAATCCAAGAAGAGGAAAAGAAAACTTTAATCGCCCTTTTAATTATTCAGGAAGAAAACCTAGACGATTTGGTTCAAATGATTCAAAAAACAGCACAAAGTCACGTTCTCATGGTTCTTGGAGTTAATTAGTATTTCAAAGACAGAAATAAATTATTGGAGCTCAAGTGCTCCAATATCACATGCATTACTTGAATCTCTTGAATAGGGCCTGTCATAGCTTCTTTGATCTTCTGTAATATAATTACCTGAAAAATCAGTGCAATCAGCTTCTGGGATTGCATTAAGAGCACTAGAAGATGGATGGATGATAATTGTTTCTGTATCGCCTCCATTCATTTGAGTTCCAGCTGAATCAAGTCTAGGATTAGTGCTAAATAAATCTGTTGTAGCAGTAAATCCACAAGTAGTATCAGTGCAAATATTATATCCATAAGAAGTAATTGTTCCAATTGAATTATCAACTACAAATGATGCATCAATGTTTTGTGAGACAATTGAGTTTTTTATTAAAAGATTTGCTGAACTGCTATTATAATAACCACCAGCTCCTGAATAGCCTTGATTTTGATGTATCGTTACATGAGCAAGATTAATATTGTTGTCATTTTTTATTGCTCCACCGTAAGATGTGCTTTGATTTGTTTTATTTCTATAAAAGGTTGAGTTTTCAATTTCACAGCTTCCTCTATTGTGAATAGCTCCACCATGATTATCTGCTTCATTCAGTTCAAAAGTTGACCTTTTTATTGTTGCTGTGCCACCATAGTTGTATAAGGCTCCACCACCATTTTGACAAGAATTATAGGATGATGAATTAAGTCTAAATGTAGAGTCATAAATATCTAGAGTTCCAGTACTAAAAGCAATTGCACCGCCTGCTCCTGCAGATTCATTTCGTATAAAGTCACATTCATAAACAAAGAGATCTGACGAATAGCTGTAGATTGCTCCACTTCCTGTACTTGAACTGGAATTTCTTATAAACGTACAACGAGAAAGATTTAGAATTGAACCATAATAATTTGAAATTCCTCCTGTGTGATATGCATCTGTATTATTTCTAAAGATAGTGTCTGAAAATTCTCCCGAACTACTTGAAAAATAAATAGCTCCTGCATATCTATCAGATGAATTATTGCTTATATTAGAATTTCTAATAGTGATATCTGCAAAAGATGTTGAAATAGCTCCACCGTAATCAGTACTATTATTTCCTATAATAGTTGTATTTGAAATTACAGTCGTAGCAGTTGAGTTAATAGCGCCACCCATATAATTACTTAAATTATCATTTAATAGTGAGTTTGAAATATAGAAACTGCTTGTTCCAGAGTAAATGTTTATGGCACCTCCATTGGAGCCTGACTCATTTGACATAAACTGACAATTATCAATTGTGACGTCACCTGCATATGATGAAAATGAACCACCATTAGACGCTGAAGTATTATTTTCAATAACTGTGTTTGAAATATCAATAGTTTTATTATAATGATAGATCGCTCCACCTTCTGCTGAGGCTTTATTGCCTGATAATTTTGAGTTGGAAATTTGGCAACTATTGTAATTATATATTGCTCCACCACCATAGCTTGCTTCATTGTCATCAATTGAAACAGTATCGATTTCTAAAGTGCCCAAGTTGTAAATAGCTCCACCATAGTAATTTGAATAGCCATTTTGAATAGTTAGATCTTGTAATATGAGATGAGCACTTGTTGAATTAATATCAAAAATTCTGTCATTTAATGATGCAGCATCTATAATACTGATTCCAATACCACCTCCAACAATTGTAATTTGAGATGTAGTATTTAATAAATCAAGATCACCTGTTTGATTCAAATCTTCATCAGCAGCTGATGTATTTATCACAGAAAGTGAAATAGTAGAGGAGGGTAGATAAATATCATGATCTCCTGTAGTATCAGAATTTGAAAGATCTATTGCCTCTCTTAGGTTGCAAGTTCCACCTCCGTCTTCTTCTGCTAAGCAGCTTGAATCTGGAGATGAATCAACTAAATCATCAACAATATAGGTTTTAGAAAATACATTAAAGCTTAATGCTAATGTGAAAAGCAAAAAAACGAGGCTGGTTATTTTAAATCTTGTCATAATAATCCCATTTCATGTTGTTTATTATAAAATACCTTTATTTGCCAAAATAAGGCAATAACAATATTCTGCAATTCTTGTTCCAGGAAATGCTAGGAAAATTCAACTTAAATTCAAAGCACTTATTTAGAAGTAGGCGCATCTTTTATGTTAAACTGTAATCATTTTAACCTCAATCTTATAAAATAGTGGAAGAAATGTCGCTCTTACCCCCAGAGGTGCGTTCTTTAACTGCCTGAAATGACATATTTGATTATTACAATAAGCAATATTTCTGCACAAAATTGCCCGTTGATGGTGGATCAACAATAATAGCCTTGCATGATTTGTTAGGTCCAAGATTTATTGAAGGTGAGCCCAAAAGGATAGAGGAAATTGATGATGGTGATCAACGATTAATCGGATTCATCCGTAGGAACTTTCTGGGATAATATTCAAGTATAAAGGTTCAATTGGTGCAAAAGATATAAAAACTAAAACATAAAGCACATATTGAGGAGGATGTACTCATCATCCTCAATATGTG
>JBDREC010000046.1:0-82613 GCA_043820105.1 Pseudomonadota bacterium | reverse complement strand
TGGGTTAAAGCTTATTGTTTATTCACATACTTAAATATACCCCACAAATCAGTTGATATCATCCTTGACGCCGTTAAGATGCTCGAACTTTCAGACAATCCATTTAATCTTTGCTTTAAGTATTTTCTCTTATATTTATTGTCATTGCATCTATGGCAAGCAGTTTCTGCTGAACTCTTTAAAACATATTTTAATCGTCTATTTCCTGACTTTGTTAAATGTCTTATTATTTTATCTCTTCTTTTTCTTTCTAAACTCACATTGGGATTAATTCCACTGTCATTTTCTTCTAAACCCAAGCAACAATATGTCCAAATTTGAGACTTTTTATTGAACCTAAAAGGATCAAATATTATGGCACTGAATGTCGCTGCGGTTATTAAACCAACTCCTGGTATTATTAAAAATTTTTCTATCTCTTTGAAATGATGTTTCTGCTTTTTTATTTCATTATATAGGATATCTTTCTGTCTTGTTAATAAATCTATCTGCTCCCAATAAAGATTAGCACTATTAAATGTGACTTTATGTTCAACTAGCTTGCTTGCCCAATCCTTTCTTGCTTCAGGATTATAAACTTTACTGCCTCCACATAAAATCCCTTTCATTCTAAACAAAGACTTTAAACGACACTTAGATCTTCTAATATCCTTAGTTACTTTAAAATAAGTATTCATTAGTTCTCTAAATTCTTGTCTCCTTTTTTGAACAGGATGAACTACTTCCTTTAAACGATTCAATAGTAATAGCTCTGCTAGTTTCTCTGAATCAATTCTATCATTACTATTTCCCTTATAAATCAATGCATTCTTCTTGGGATCACAAACAAGATATTTATCAACCTTATCATGGATAATATTTACCATCCATTGAGCCATTGGTCCCTCTTCAAAAGTAATACTTTTTTTACCCTTTATTGAACCAATATATTTTAAAACCATCAGCTCACTTGTAGAAACTGTCTCTGTCTCCAGTAACTTGCCTCTTAAATTAATTCTTGAAAAAGTTATTGACTTTGAATGCAAATCTGCTCCAATATAACTATTCATTGCGTCTCTCCTTCTTGTATCTTAATAATAATATTGTTATACAACAATTTATACAGAAGCGAGAGATGCTTTTCATTATAATGGCACTACTTGCAAAGACCTTTCATCAATCTCTCCATCGACATCAGCATAAGCTATTAAGTCACCGTCATAAGCTACAACACTTCTGTAAGTGGCTTTATCATCTTCAAGATATTGGGTACTCTTTGCTAAAATGTCAGGCTTTGTATAATGTTTGTATGGAATTACAAAATCAGGATAATAGGTAAACGTCTTGCCGCAAATAGGACATTTGAACCGATAAAGAAATGATACTACTGCTTCTACAAACCCATTTATTATCGTCTTAAACAGCTTTTGCCTTTTGTCATGCCGCTTAAAATCTTTTGCCTTACCATAACAATCCGGACAACAATCAAGATCTGGGACGAAAATTATTTGAATTTATTTCTTGCTCATACGATTTAATTATTTTAGATATATTCATAGTTTGTTAGAGTAAAGAGATAATAGTGATTTGTCAGATCATAAGCTATTTCTCTTTACTCAGTCCTTTTATGTTTTCATCAAAGCTTCTTATTTATTCTAAATTATAATATAGCAACATTTAATTAGTCCCAAATTTCTAAGCGGGATAAAAGCGGGATATTATTTATCTGATAATTTGAGAATATTTGGACATTCCTTTCTCATTTATTGTGGGACTTAGCAGTAATAAAAAAAACATAATAAAAGCTCTTTTTCAAAAAGCATAAAAATGCAAGAGCACGACTGCATGAGGGCTATAAAAATATATTTATTGCATGAATAAGGAGAATCGAAACAGCTATATCCTACCCTTTAAATAATCCTGCCTTTTGCCTTCTTCAAATTTTTCAATTGCATAACGAAGCATGGTTCTTGGCATTTTTTTGTAGTGTTTTTTAAGAAATGTTTCTTCTGTTTTCAAATCACGATTGCCGATTTCACGCAGCATCCAGCCAACGGCTTTGTGAATTAAATCGTGGTCGTCATTCAAAAGAATCTTGGAGATTTTTAGAGCATCAGAAAAATCTTTTTTCCTTATATAGAAAAAGCACGAAATCATGGAAATTCGCTTTTTCCACAGATCATTCGTTTTCGCGAGTTCAAACAAAATACTGCGATCTTTATCATTTAAATAATCACCAACAATATGATGAGCTGACAAATCAACTAGATCCCAGTTATTAATATGCTTTGTAGATTTTAAATAAAGATCAAAGATTTTCTTTTTAAGCTTATCATCGCCTTTATTGTATTGAAGAATCATAATAAAAATTGCTAGTATGCGCTCTTCGTGAACTTCAGACTTCAACAATTCTTTTATTTCTTTAAAGGAAAGATCTTTATATTTTTTTGAAAGCTTCCTAAGATCAGGCACCTTGATCCCAATAAAAACATCCCCTTCACCATATTGCCCGGGGCCAGTCTTAAAAAATCGCTGTAAAACTTTTTTCTTCTCAGGATCAGCGATTTTTTTCATTTCTTTTCTTAGAAAATTCAAACACATATTTCACCATATTAAGATAATTTTAAAATAGTATTTATTAATTATAGATTAAAAAGGTTTGTCAATTGAAACAAAAAACAAGCATTAGACCAAACTCTGAACTCTTCAGCCTATATGCTGAACACTATACTTTCTTTAAAATTTCCTATCTCTCAACCATGCAAGAACATCATTATTCAAAGCACTATCTTGATCAACGGCACACATTAAATCAGCATGTGAATATCCTATTTTTTTAATATAAGTCTTATCATCGCTTCCCCAAATTGTCAGGCCTTCTTTGATATAATCACCAAATCCATGTTCAGCTGAAACAGCTAACAGAGGCGCTTTAAATTCTGATAAGTTGTTTGTAAATTTTCTTTCGCCAGATGAGATTTCACAACGATAATCTCTATAAACAGCCCATGTTTGAAAAATATTAATATTTTCAACAAGAGTCATTAAATTTTCTTTTGACGAATACTTAAACGTTTTAGCTTCTGGATCATCTGCTGTAACATAGGTATAGCCTGGAGTCATTCCTTCCATTGGATTTGTTAAAGCATCATATAATGCACCAAAAGCAGCATCACTTAAATCTGCTAGTTTTTTTGTTGCATAAAAAACACCACAAGTAGCACTTTCTAAATAATTTGAATGTGCAAGGGCATCTTCAGCTTCTTCACAACTAGCCTTAAAATTCTCTATAAATTCAGGGTTTGTTGAGTATAAAGTTCCATCTAATAGAATCATTCCAGAAAAAGCATTAGGATGTGCATTGCCAACAGCATAACCAATAATCGCCCCTATGGAATAACCTAAATAAACAGGTTTTTTTTCAGTATCACAAAAGGCAACATCAGCCAGATATTTCATGTCTCGAACATTTTGAGCCATACCCCAAGATTCAGTATGATGTGAAGAAAACCATTCCATAAACTCAATTTGACCAGGTCTGGGATTATATCCATAAACCAAATGACCTTCATTTGCCAAAGCCTCAGCCAAAGGATTTTCACCAATTAAAAATGAATCAAAATTCATATTAGAACCAGGTCTCATAATAATTGGAGTTTTGAATTCTTTAAGATCTTTTTTATACAATCTGGTAAAAGAAAATTGCTCAATTTCTAAATCTAATTCCTGAATAAATACTTCCTCAATTACCAAATCATCATTATATTGCTTTACAATGTGATCAATTATTTTATAATCACCTTCTAAGTCACAATGAGAGATATCAAGATCTGGACCTTCTGGAATCTGTTCTGAAAAAGTACTTGAAGACAGAAAAAATAAAAGTGCACCAATTAAACTAATCAAAAAACTTGTCTTCATCCCGAAAACCCCTTTCTAAGCTAAAGCTAAAAAAGCCGCTTAATTAAAATTATTGTGTTGGATTTCATAAAGATGCTCAAAAAAAGTAGTTTTTAAATATGCTATTAAATGAATAGATTGTTTCAAAGGTACCATAATCATTGGCCATTGCGTCAAATCAAGAGATAATTTGACGTCACGCAAACTCAACTATTGCACATAGCGTCAACTGTCAAGATTTTATTTCATCGCATTTTCAATTTTTTCAGCTGCCCAAAGTCCACTTGAGTATGCTCCTTCAAGACCTGGGATATTAACATAATCTCCTGCTAAGATTACTCGGCTATTAGCTTCTTTGAATTTCTCTGATATTAGCTCTCTATAGGATTTTATTAGTTTTGCCTTGCCAACTGGCACATTAACCATACCTCCATACCATTTCTTAATCTTATAATCTTCCAGAGAAGAAGAAAAACCATTTAGATAGACATCAATTTCTCTTTTGAAGGCACTTATGATGACTTCCTTACTAAAATTAAATAGTTTTTCGCTTCCTTTTTCACTTAAAAATATCTGCAAAACCTCATTATCATCTGGAACTCGATTTGGAATAGCAGATAAGAAAAGAATTGAACCTAAAATGGAAGCTTCGCGATCTGGAAATGACATTGAATATAGACCTTTTAACTTTTCATCATCCCACCATCTCTTGTTTGTTTTACAAACAACTGAAATAATCTTTCCATAAGCAGAGGACATTAAATCTTTTTCGATTTGGGAAATTGGGGAGTATAGCTTATTTGCGACATATGAAGGTGTAGCTAAAATTACATATTTTGCTTTATAAGTTTTCTTTTCTGAACTCACTAAAACATGATCAGCAAATTCTTGAACAGCAAAAACTTCTTCATTTAAATTAAAAAGGATCATCTCCAATCTGAGTACCCACAAAGAATAATTTTTCTATAAACATAACACACTATTAGATTAGGATTAAGTTTAGGATTATGATTAAGATTAAAATGAGGCTAATGATTTTTGCGCTCTTATTCTCCGATTTAACTGGAGACTGGGTGTACTATTGTTTAGGTATTCGAATTGGAGATGAACCAAAAATATTATTATTGTTTTAATTGTGATTTTTACAATTTAACCCATTGTCATTGTCTAGAAACATCAGGCAAGCTAAGACTAGGGTTCTGATAGTGTTAGAAAGCTCTAATAATGCAACTTAAAGACCAAGGCAAGGAATCATTAAAGTGCAATAGTTTAAAAAGCTTACAATTTGATAAATAAAAATTTATGTTAAAGTGACAATAAAACAAACTATATGGATATAAGTTGAGATCTACTTGTCACAGGAAACATATTCTAAAACCATCTTTATCCATTTCCATATCATTAAAATGGGCTCTGTCACCAAAAAAGGCAGTGGAGAAAAAAATACGAGGCATTTTTACCTTGCAAAAGCATATAGCTTGCGCTATGTGTCAAATCAATCAAATCAAAAACCACCTCTTTTAGGGCAGCAACAATGAAACAAATCAAAAACCTTAATTGGAGAAAGAGATGGGATATTCAAAAATAACAACAACAGTTCTATTAATTTGCCTACTAATTTCAATTAATGTAAAAGCTAATATTCTTGATGACATCGATGAATTGATAAATAGCGCTGGCAACTACTTTAAAACTGACACAGAAAAGGAACAAGAAACAGAAGAAAGAAAAAAAGAACGAATTGTCTATGAAGATGTTATATGCGAGTATGAAGAAGAAAAATTTATTGAAATTGGTGAATATTATGATGGAGAAAAAAGACAAATTGATGATAATTATCCAATAATATTTTATACTTCCAAAGATAGAAACTGCATTTTCCAAACAAACCCTGAAAGTAAAAACACAATTACTTTACACTATCACCGTGATGTTTCCTTGACAAGAGGACCGTTTGCATATGTTTCAGGGTATCAATTAATCCATGTTTTCACCCATAATGAAATAGAAAAACATTATGAGGCAATAGCAAAAGAAGTTATGAAGCGCCCCCAAACATATTATCCAGTGCTTCATTATACAACTTATGATGGAAATATCACATTTAAAATAAAAGGATATGATAATTTAATCTGCAAGGCCTATGATTTTCCAACTGGTGGTGGTAATGCTATTGGTTGCTTTGAAGCAAGCTCATGCAATGAAAACTATTATTGTTCAATTAGTGCTTCGATTCCCTTAACTAACTTAGGATATGATGACTCGTTTGATTTATTAAAAGAAGTTTATGACACCCCTTGGAGCTTACCTGAAAAATATAATTTAGATAATCTGCTTAATGAATAAAAAAAATGCAGCTTCATTTTAAGGTGATTAATAAATCTAAAGAATCTATATTACTTTCTCAAGGTATTCCAGCACCTTGATTATCATTTCATATTGAACATCAAAATGCCCATCTTGGACTTCAACATTAATATAAGGCAAGTAATGAAGAGCAGCGTAAACAGAAAAAGATCCATCATCACCTTCACTTGTCATATAATCATTGTCTTGCAAAACTGCTGAATAGCCGCGACTGGTAAAATAATAAAACTCTACTTCAGAGTTTACATAGTAAAAATCATCTCTGTCAATTTCATCATTGTAATAATAATCAAGAGCTTGTCTTCCAAACAAAGCCCTATCACGATAGTTTCTAATATTAAAATCACCATTATCATTATTGTGAAGAGTGACAATCATTTTAGGTTCATCTTTTAGAACTTTTTCAATTAATACATTGGCTAATTTTGTCACTTCTTCATGGGCTAGCTTATTATAGTCTCCATATTTTTTTAAAGTTGCCTCAATCCCTTTGTCTGTAAATATTTTATTAGGATCAAAGATGTATCGTTTGCCTTTAATGTCAAAACATAAAAGACGATCGCCTTCTGACTTAATTTCAATTAGCCTACCTCCAAATTCATCAATAACTTGGCGACCAGCTTCAACTCCTGTATTTTCATCATCATGCATATTGAAAAAAACAATATCTGATTTTCCTTTTTTGTATTCAACGATATTAATTATTTTATCTCCAAGCTGGTATTGTTCAATAGTTTCAGTGGCAATATCACTTTGCTCATCTAAGGAAAATATATTTATAGAAAAATAGAAGCTTAGAAATATAGGAAGTAGAGTTTTTGAATTCATAAAAGCTCACCCTATTACTAAATATTTTTTTTTACAGCAGGCACAGAGGTAACGCATTGCATGCCAAGCTATGATTAAATAGTCAAATAAAAAGACGGATAAATTTCTTTAGAATAATCTATTAAGGGACATAATCTCCGCCCGAAATACATACATTGCCGGTTTCAGTTACTATTGCTGTACTGCCACCACTACATGGATCATTGGCGCCAGCTGCAGCTTCCCCAGTAGACATACAAGCATAGTACCACAATGGTTCATACAAAATAGCAGAGTATCCTGGATGACATCGATCGTCGATACCAGGAACCTCACCAACATCACAGGTCCAACCGCTTTCATTTGCCGCGCTACCTGAAATACAGGCTGCTTTAACTGAATTAGAAAATGAACGCAAAAAAGGTTTTGCATAATATAATTTTTTCACAAAAGTTCTCCTTTTTCTTAAATTACACTTATGGATAATACTATAATTCCTTAATTCTTTTACATTATTTAGCGTTTACTATATTTATTTAAAAGATCATTTAAATTTGCCTTATTATTTAGCGCTTTTTCATTTTGTTTTTCAAGCCTCTCAGGTTTCACTAAGTTGTGCTGAGCCTGCCATGCTAAAAGCTCTTTTCTGGACAAGGAAATTCTTTTTAATTTTTTATCAACTTCCAAAACCTTAACTTTAACCTTTTGCCCAACTGACAAAACTTCAGCTGGATCTTTAATAAAATGATTTGCTATATTCGAGATATGAATCAATCCATCTTGATGAACGCCAATATCTACAAAAGCGCCAAACTTTGTAACGTTCGTAACAACTCCATTTAAAACCATTCCTACAGACAGATCCTCAATCTCCATTACATCATCTGAAAAGCTTGCATATTCAAATTCTTCCCTTGGATCAAGGCCTGGTTTTTTAAGCTCCTGAAAAATGTCATATATAGTTAATTTTCCAGTTTTATTATCAGTAAAGGTTTCCACATCTAAAGAATCAATTACTTTTGCATTATTAATAATTTCTTTTATTTCAATACTTAACTCCTTCGCCATTTTTTCAACAACATAATAGCTTTCAGGATGCACCCTTGAATTATCTAAAGGATTTTTTGCCTCTAAGATTGTTAAAAAACCTGCTGCCTGCTCATATGCCTTAGGTCCAAGCCGTGGAACTTTTAATAGTTCTTTTCTTGATTTAAATTTTCCGTTTTTATTTCTATAGTCTAAAATATTAAGTGCGATTTGAGCATTTATTCCTGAAATATAAGACAAGACTTCAGCTGATGCCCTATTTAATTCCACTCCAACATTATTCACACAAGATTCAACAACTTGTTTAAGCTTATCTTTTAAAAGAGTCTGATCTACATCATGTTGATATTGACCAACCCCGATTGATTTTGGGTCAATCTTAACAAGCTCTGAAAGCGGATCCATGAGCCTTCGTCCAATTGAGATTGCCCCACGAACAGTAACATCAAGATCTGGAAATTCTTTAATCGCAGTTTCAGACGCTGAATAAACAGAGGCTCCGGATTCATTTACAATAACCACATTAGGTTTTTCAAGACCACTTGATAAATCCTGCATCGCTTTTTTAACAAAGCTTTCAGTTTCGCGTGAAGCTGTACCATTACCAATTGCAATAAATTTTGGCTTATATTTTTTTATAAAATCAAAAAGAGTATTTCTTGATTCTTCAAATCGCTTTTGTGGTTCATTAGGAAATATTGCCTTATATTCTAAATATTTTCCTGTTGCATCTAAGCAAGTAACTTTGCAACCAGTTCTAAAACCCGGGTCAATAGCAATTACTGGATAATTACCAGCTGGAGCTGATAATAAAAGGTTTTGCAAGTTAGTGGCAAAGGTCTTTATAGCCTCAAGATCTGCTTCTCTTCTTTTTTGAATCCTTACTTCAGCTTCCAAAGAAAGCCTCATCAATCTATCATAGGCATCTTCAATCGCTGCTTTTTTAAAACTTGCATGCGCATTACCATAAATTGCGAACTCTTCCTTAATCAAATAATTAACAAGCTTTTCAAGATCAATATCAACTTTGAAAATAATTACCTTTTCTTTTTCTGCTCTAAAAAGAGCCAGCATATTATGAGATGCTACATTTTTAACAGGCATCTGGTAATCATAATACATTTTATATTTTGTTTCTTTTTCTTCAAAATCTTTTTTCACCTTAGAAACAAAAATACCTTTTTCAAAAAAGTAGTTTCTAACAAACTCTCTGTGTTCAGCCTTTTCTGCTACCATTTCAGCATAAATATCACTGGCTCCTTTTATAGCGTCATCAGTTGTTAAAACTTTTTTTTCTTCATTAATATATTTTTTTGCTTCTTCTAAAATATTACTCGTTTCATTCTGAGCTTCAAGAATCCATTTCAAAAAAGGTTCAAGGCCTTTTTCCTTAGCAGCTGTTGCTCTTGTTTTCTTCTTAGGCTTATAAGGCAAATAAAGATCTTCAAGTTTTCTTTTATCAAGACAGACTTCAATCTTTGACTTTAATTCATCAGTTAATTTGCCTTGCTCTAAAATCGTTTTTAAAACGGTTTCTTTTCGTGCGATGAGCTCATTAAAATATTTATATCGCTCATCAATCTTTCTAAGCACGATTTCATCCATTGACCCTGTTGCTTCTTTTCTGTATCTAGCAATAAAAGGAATTGTTGAATCAGCATCAAGAAGTGATAAAACATTTTCAACAGAGTTTAAGTTAACTGAAAATTCATCTGATAATTGTTTTTTAATATCCATTTTTACTCTTCAAAATATTCATAGGCATCAATAATATCTAAATATACACCATCAAATCCGACGTCAATAATCTTTTTTAAATAAGAAGTATCATTTCCAAAAATAATATTCTCCCATTGATTATCCCAATATTTAACTTTATAGTTTCCTGGCCAATCAGGATTTTCTGTCTCAATCCATGAAGGAAAACTTTCAGACCATTCACTTTCCCAGTAATAACGATAGTCCTCAGCCTCTCCAATGCTCATATAAGAAATCAACAGCCTAGAACCACCTGAAGCCTTTGTTTGTATTTGTTCCAGATCAGCTGATGTTAAAGCTTCTCCATCAAAATATAAGTCCATTATAAACATGTCATAATCAGTGGCAGCCAAAGCGCTTAAAAATTCTGATTTTGTTGAATATGAGTCAGGATTCAAAAGATAAAGAAAGTTTTTTGCATCATTCAAATCCACGATATCATTAGAATTAGCATTATTAGGTGATATTGGATATGTTGGAATATTATCAAGTTCACGATGATCTGCGGCAAATGAAATATAACCCTTATTATAGTTTTGCTCATATGAATCATCCATATAGCTTTGGGTTTCACAATAATCAGTGATAATTGTTTGAATACCGTTGGCCTCTGCAATATCCATAAAATAAATCATTTCTCTAGTATCTGAAGATTCAGTTGCTGTATCATCTGAATCATAGCCATAAAAAAGATCTTCTCTTCCAAGTCCATCAATTGCATCAATATAGTCTTGTGAAACTGGGGATGAATAATTACCATCACTAGTTAACAAAGCATGACCATTCTGTGGAATAATAATGAAATCAGCATCAAGGCCTTTTCCATATTTACTGATGTCTTGAACAAATTGTCTCATATAATTTCTGTAAGTCAGATCATCAGCTGAAGTTTCAGTATCATCACCTATTGAATCTTCTAATTCAAAAGTAAGGCAAGAAACAATAAAAAAGGGTATAATAAAAACCATAAAACCAGAAAAGAACTTTTGCATCGAAACTCCAAAATATTTTCAAAAACTATTAAAGCATGGCAAATAAATGTCAACCACTATGGAAAATTTATGCAACAAAACAGTGTGAAAATCTTATAACCCAGGTTGCGAAGGAGAGACTATTGGTCAAAATGGCAAAAAGAAAAAGATAGAAAAACTTTTTAAGTGGCTTCTAATAAAATAACACAAAAATTATTTAAATAGATTAAAGGCAATTAGCAATTGTAAATAATAATTTAAGTTGATGGTGAATTTTTTTTGAATTGTTTTATTATAAAGTGCTTTGAACATTGTTTGTAGGATTTAAAGCATATTCTTTTGAACCATCTTCAATTACAACCGCCCTTCTGTTTTGTGCCCAAATAGTTTCACCTTTACCGCGAATTTCAGGTTTTTCTTCACCATAACTAATAACTTTAATTCTCTCAGGATTAACACCTCTTTTAACAAGGCTTCTATAAAGTGAATAAGCTCTTTTTTCGCCAAGAGCCAAGTTATATTCATTTGATCCTCTTTCATCGCCATGACCTTCAATAACAACATTAAGGTTTTCATCATTTATCAATTTATCAAGATTTGTTTTAACAGCTTTTGCTTCACTTGCTCTAAGCCTGTAACTATCATAAGCAAAATAGACTTTCATGAACTCTTTTTCTTCAAAAGTCATTAAAGCTGATTCAGAAATATTTTGATCTTTTGCAATAAAAGCATCAGCTGCAACCTGCTCTTCACCAAGCTCAATTGCCTGAAACTTATCCTGATTACATTTTTGCTTACAAGTTCTTGTTTTTTTCACTATTTTAATTGTATCAGAACTAGAACCCATCACATCATAACCAATTTTATAGTATGGATTGTAAGCAAGATTTTTTGAAGCACAGCCTGAAACCATTATGGCTATTGCTGCTGCTATCATTATTATAAAAGCTATTTGCTTTTGCATGGCGAACTCCTTTTTCCCTATTGAGTATCTATCTACTTTAACTTTATTGCAAAAAGGATGCCAAGCCAAATCATACACCTATCTTATTGTTTTAATTGACCTTTACAAACCATTATATTTCCTTCAAATCTGTAAATGAAACACTTCCTGTTTCATGAATGTTCCACACCTGTACCAAGCATGTCCCCAGCCAAAGTACTTAAAATTATTGATTTTTTAGTTGCGCGGTGCGTTATATTCCCTTTTTTTAGATTTGGGAAATCCCTTTTCTAATGGATGGAAATGCAATTATAATTTTCAAATATTTTTGTCAAGCATGCAGATCTACAAATTTAACATAAAAAAGGATTTCTCCCTTACTAATATGCCGTTTTTATTGCCATAATACAATAACACCCAATTGGCATACCCATTGCATATAATTCGAGAATCAATCTTAATAATTTATTTATTAATTTGTGCTTAGGTTAAAATAATTTTCGAGGATGGGATATGTATTCAAAAAGGATTTATATAATTTTTCAATTTATCTTCATTTTTTCACTTACAAATCTAGCACTTGGCAATGAACAATGCACAGATTACAACAGATGGAGAGCTCCTTTTACATTAACAGACGGCAAAGGCAATCCCAAGTGGAATCTCAATGAAGTTGAAAAAATGGTTCATGGTTATGGAATGTCAGATGCTGCTTTAAGATGGGGAAAAGCTGCTTTATTTGGAGCAGCTGGTGTTTATTATGAATCACAAAAAACTCATAATGTTCCTTATTCATTTATTCCAAAAGCATGTCAGGCACTTATTGCACAAATTGCCCTAAAAGAAACAGATGAATATTTAAGAAATCAAAGAAAGTATTGCAAAGAAGATCCATCTCTCAGGCACTTATGCGCTGACTCAAAAGCTGATTTAAATAAAGAATATGATGAATATAGAGATGTAATGAATGAACTTGAAGACTTAGTAGATGATATGGAAGATGATTTAGGCGAACTGCCGCCAATGCAAAGACATACAACAACAGATGAAAATGGTGGAGAACTTGTTTATTATGATTTTGATTGTTCAAGTTCAAGTTGGTGTACACCACAATTAAATTCTTTAAACAGTCCGGAACAAGTAATGAGAAAATCAACATCTGAAGCAAGAAGGCAAACAACAGTAGCCCTGGATGCTTTATCAGATAAAACTCCAAGAAGAACAGGTTGTAAAGATTCTTCAGTAAGAGCCATTCAAGTTGATTTAGCCGAAGCATTACCAGAAGGCACACCTGATGCTGTTAGATTTCGTGCAATGTGCGAATCTGATGCAATTAAAAAGCAATATGAAAGTTATGGCTATCAAATGTTTGAGGATAAGGGCACTTTGAGAAAATTCACAGAAGCAGGAATGACCAAGGCTGTAGACTTGTCAGGTTATGCTCTTGACACTGGGATCCCAGGACTTGTAGCAAGAAATGAAGGTGCAGGGTGGGGTGATACTGAATATATTGATGGTCACATGGACTCATTAAAAAGGCAGCAAAAAATAGACACAATGACAAACTTTAGGCAAACAATCTTGAAAAATCAATGGAGATACATGGATCAAGAACAAAGGCAAAAAGCACAAGGAAAATTAAATGAACTTGGACTTCAAAATCATACTGATTTCGCAATAAATGCTCCAATAGCAAGTGAATCTCAACGTGGAACAGGAGATCACATGCAATATTTTAATGAAATAGCAAATCTTGATCCCAAAAGCCCAAATCAGTTTATTCCATACATGTCTTCTGACTTATTAAAAGAACATGTAGCAGGATTTAATGGCTCAGGCCAAAACCCAATAGCAGAAGCTGCTAAGTTTTGTATAGTTTTAGATAAAGTAGATAACATCGATGAGATGGGTCTAATGGCAAGAGATATGGCAATTGGAATTGGAGCTACAATAGCCCTTGAAGCAGTAGTAGTTGCATCTTTTGGAACAAGCTGGGTAGCAACTGCAGCTGTTGGATTTGGCGTTGACATGGTTTTAATATCAGAGCCCTATTTTGATGCAAAAGAAGATTATGAAGAAGCTCTTGAAAAAAGTCATCTTCACAGTGATGAGCACATTGAAGAAATGAGAGTTAGAATGGAAGAACATCAGCAAGCAGCTGTTATTGGTGGAATACTATCCCTTATCTTTAACGGAGCAACTGGTGGAGCTGGAGCTGTAGCCAGAAGATTAATCCCAGATGACATAATAAAACAAATGGCGAAATTGATGGTTTCAAAAGGCTCTGATGCAATGCTAGATTTTTTAAGAAAACAAGTGTCAAATGGAAGAATCCCAAAAGAAGCAATTGAGCTTATTGGCACCTTTTTAAATAAATTAAATGTAGATAGCAATATGGATGAAATCCTCACAGCATGGAAAGGACAAATAAAAAAATTAAATGTAGATATAACAGAAGCTGAAAGCACCTTTAAAGCAATGCTTGCTTTCTTTAAAAACCCATCAGCTGATGCGGGAACTGCAGTTGCAAAGGGTACAGCCAGAACTTCATCCGCTAGAATAGCTGGACAAGTCTCAAGTGATGGAGCACAAGCTGCAACAGGTAGAGCAGGTGCTTCTACTGTAGCAAGAACAAGTGCATCTCAAGCAGCACAAGACCTGGAAGCAAGAGCAGCCGCAAGAATGGCGAGAAGCAAATATCCTGTAGCGCAAGTTATGGATAATGCAGGCCTTGATGATGCTGCGAGAGTATCAGCAGCAGCAAGGGCAACGGGAAAAAACACATTAACAGAGACTCAATCTCAAGCACTCCTAAGAGCACACAATCATGGTGATGGATCTGTTTTTAGGTATACAGATGAAGTATTACAGGAAAAGTATAATATATTAAGACGTGGTGGATTTTCTGAAGATGAAGCAAAGGATTTAATGAGAAGGGGTCTTGCTGGAAAAACAGCCACTACAACCATACATCCAAATGCTGTTCAACGAACCAGGATAATTCAACAAATGAGAGAAGAAAATAGTGGCACAATAAAGCAATTAGTAGAGATGGGCAAAAAAAGAGTAGAGGAAATCAAAGAACAAATAAATAATTTAAAATGGTATCAAAGCGGCAGAAAAAAAGAGCTTACAAGGGCATTGAATGATATGCAATTAAATGTAGACACAATGAATGATATCCTAAGTTCAAGAAGAGCAAGGCCTGTAGCAACTTCATCCAGAGCAAGACCAACCACCCCTAGAAGAACTTCGCCGAAAACATCATCAACCAAAAGGGCAAGTTCTTCAGGAGATGATATGCCTATTAGAATGGCAACAAATAACAGAACAATAAATGAATGTTACGAGGAACTTTTAGCAAGCTCATCACCTGCTTTAAGGGCTAGATATGAAAGAGTTTGGGCCCAGTTATCTCCTGAAGGCAAAAGATTACTTGAAAAACTGGTACAAGGGGTTCCAGATGAGAGAGCAGTTGCAACTTTAACTTCAAAATTAAATCAGACTGATGAGATCTTATCTTCCCTCCGAAGAACAATTGGTGATCCATCTGAAAAATGGAGAGTAATGGCAGCTACACCAGAAGATGCAAAAAACTTTGACCTACAGTTCAACTCAAGAAACCCAGCCAGAAGCAGACCTAGATACATTACACATAAAACCAGAAATGGAACAAAAATCCAAGTTGATGAAAGAGCCTTAAAAAAAGCAAGAGAATGGGTAGAACAGGTAGGACAAAATAATACACTTGAAATACATGGTTCATTTACATTTAAAAAGCAAAACGGAAAAATCATTATTGATGATTTTATTCCAGAATCCTCTGTTGCTGGTTCTCCTGCATACTTACCCAGTGGAGGGGAATTTTATCTTCAGACTAGCTCAAATTTATCAGGAGCAAACGGTTTAGACCCATTAAGATATTTATATGCTGATTCTGGTGTTGATAAAAAATATTTTGGCAGCTTAAGGTCAAAATCACAAAGTCAAAGCGGCACATTAAGTTTTCACTCTCACCCAGATGGCTATGGAGGACCAAGTCAACCAGACTTAGATCATACAAAAGGCTTGCCTAGCCTAGTATTGGAATTAAACAGAGGTATTATAAATATCGTTGATGATGGTCCACTTGGAAAATTTGTTTCCCAAATATCTTGGTAAAATTAAATAGGAAATTAAAAGAAAAACGGAAATATAATCTTCCTGTTCTTTGGATAATCTTCAAACTTATCCATATACCATTTATGATTAGAAATTGCCCTTGGAAGCAGGTTTGCAATTGTCCAAACAGCAAATGTCAATCCTGGCAAAGACCAGGTAGCAATTGCCCAACCAATCCATTCTAAAATTTCCCCAAAATAATTTGGACAGGAAATCCATTTATAAAGAAAAGTTTTTGGTATCTGATAACCGTTGCCTTGATCCCTTAGTTTAAATAGAATTCTATCAGATTTTAAATTTATTAGAAAACCAATAACAAAAAGACCTGTCCCAATTAAAAACCTTGGATCAATTAGCCAACTTAAATTATAAACAGGTCCCAAAGTAAAAAGATATCTTCCATTCAAATAACAATTTATGGAATTAAAAAATAAGGAAAAGATAATGATTAAAAAAGGCATTTTTTTTGCGCTTTTTCTAAGGTTCAAAGGATAAATAAAGGTTCTCTGAATATAGTGAACTTCCCACATCAATAAAAAGAAAAAACAAACTATATTTGTGTGCCTATCTCCAAGAATAAAGAAAAGTGCAAAGAGCAGGACTGAAGGAATTTCCATTAGGATCCAGCCAAATCTAGGGTTAATGGAGGGACCCCAACCTTTTCTTGTATGTCTGCCATACGGAGCAGTGATAAAAAGTAAAATAATAAATGTAAAAAAAGCTAAGGCCAGCCATATATAGATAAATATATTAAAATAATTCAGTTCAATCATTTCTTTAATTTAATTATACCTTCTTTGTCAAACCAAGTTAAAGTATCCTTAACAGTTTCATGCGTATCTCTAGGTGAATATCCAAAGTCTTTTTGAGCTTTATCACAGAGAATATTTTGATTAGCTTTTAGGGCAAGCATTGCCTCTGTTGTAAATAATGGTTCTTTGTCAAGGATTTTTGCAAAGGGTGTTATGGCCATGGCCCCAATATTTGCCATCCACAAAGGATAGGTGATGCTTGGTGATTTTTTTCCAGAAACCTTTTCAACAAACTGGGCAAGCTCTTTTACAGAATGCCAGTTCCCACTTAACAAATAAATCTCTCCGGTTTTTCCATTTTTGCTTGCCTCTATTGCACCTCTTGACACATCTCTTGCATCAACCCAGTTAAAACCTCCACCAACAAGACCTGGAAGTGTCTGCTTTGAAAGCATGCAAAGAACCTTTCCCATTCTTGAATGCCTATAATCATTTGGTCCTAAAACCGCAGTAGGACAAACAATTATAGCATCAAGCCCCATGCTTATTCCTTTTTGCACTTCACGAATTCCCTGTGCTTTTGACATATCATAAGCTGGATGTTTTTTACCATCTTCATCAACAAGTTTTCGTGTTTCATTAAGTGCTTCGTTTAGCGGATCTTGAGCAAAGGCATGAATTGAGCTGAAATGAACAAGTCTTTTTACTTTTCTTTTTAAACAAGCTGAGACTACATTCCTGGTGCCTATTACATTGGTATTGTAAACTTTACCTTTTCTTCCACCAATTATTGAGATTATAGCCGCCAAATGAAAAACAATATCTATATTTTCAAAAGCTTTAAAAAGTGAATCCTCATTAGTAACATCAATTTTAACTTTTTCAATATCAAGACCATCAAGTGCAAGGCAGTCCTCATGGATCAAGGCCCTGACATCATATTTTTGACTTAACAATTCTCTTATTAGATTTGCTCCAACATGACCTGAAGCACCTGTGACAGCTATTTTCATTTTATTCCCCACAAGATATTGAAAGAAAATCTTTATCAATTTTAATAAAAAGAATCAAGGTCTCTCTCAAATATATAAATCAATTATTTGACTATTTTATAATAAACTACTATTAAAGAACAAATATTTATCAACTTTTTACTAAAAAACAATGTCTGAAAATACTTCTAATCCTAATAAATCAGGCTGCCCTAGCTGTGGTGAAGAATTTTCCAATCGAAAAAAAAATTGCCCGAGCTGTGGTTTTTCTCTTAGTCTAGCTTCCACTCCTTCAAAAGGAGGTAAATATGGAAAAATGGCTGGTGGTCTTCAAGCCTTTGACTTTAAAAAGTCCAACATTTTTGTAAAACTTGGTGGAGCTTTATTAATCACCTGGTTGGGTGCTATTGTTTTACTATTTTTTTATATTATTTTTCTAAAGTTTTTTGGGTAATTGTAAAAAACCAGAAAAAGCAAGCATCACTTAATCACTAATAGCGCTGTTTAGTTAACTTAGAAATCTATCATAATGTTTATTGTGCATAGATATTTCTAATCTTGATTATTATCACTAAAATTAATATTTAATTGTATTAATAATTTTTTCTAAACCCCTAGTGGATAACTATGAACCAAACAAAATGTTTTTTTGTGACAGACCTACATGGAGATATAGTAAAATATAACAAACTTTTTAAGTATATCATAAAAAAAACTCCTGAAATCATTTTTGTTGGAGGTGATATATTACCATCTGCCTTTAGTTGCTTAACAAACAATAATCACAAAAATTACGATAATTTTATAAACGATTTTCTAAGTCCTCAGTTATTTATTCTCAGGAAAAAGCTAAAAAAACAATATCCCAAAATATATTTAATACTCGGAAATGATGACCCAAAAATAAATGAAGTTCATTTAATAGAAGCTGAAAAAAAAGGGCTTTGGAATTATATTCATTTTAAAAAAACCCAACTTTATAATTATAATATATTCGGATATTCATATATACCACCTACTCCATTTCTTTTTAAAGATTGGGAAAAATATGATGTTAGTCAATATGTTGACCCAGGCTGTATTCATCCCTATGAAGGTTATAGATCAGAAAAAATTCCAGAAAATATTATTAAACATTCTACGATTTCTAATGATCTGGAAATCCTAACAAAGGGTGATAAATTTATAAATTCAATATTTTTATTTCATGCTCCTCCTCACAACACAAACCTTGATTATGCTGCACTTGATGGAAAAATGATAGACCATGTGCAGCTTGATGTTCATGTAGGTAGCATTGCAATAAGAAGATTTATTGAAAATAACAAACCATTATTAACTCTTCATGGACACATCCATGAATCAGCAAGTATAACAAAGTCATGGAAAGATAAAATTAATGAAACCCACTGTTTCTCAGCTGCACATAATGGCAAGGAACTCGCTATTGTTGAATTTAACTTAGATAAGCTTGATCAAGCTAAAAGAATTCTCATCTAATATTACTTCATCTTTAAAGGCTTGGCAGCATCTGTTACAGCACCAATCTTCACAGCAAAACTTGTCTTATTCTTAATGTCTTCATCTGTTATAAAATGAACATCTAATAATCCCTCAGACTTATATCCTGTCTTTAAATAATTCATTACATCAAGGGCCTTGCTCCAACCATCAAACCAATGCATAAGTTCTATTCTTTGGCTTTTGCTACCATTAAAGTGAACCAGAAGATCAATATCGCTACCCATTTGTGCAGTCCCTGATTTAGTGCTTCCAAATACATAAATGTTCTTTACACCGTATTTTCTTGAATCAAGCTCTGATGCCAATTTGTTGGCCATTAACATTCTCCAATTCCATTCATCTGGCTGTGTTTCTTTGGTATCTGGCGTATATACTTCTTCTTCTACTTCTGTGCTCATTGATGGTTTTGAAAAATAGGCTAAAGCTTCGTTTAGATCAGAGTTCATTAATATTTTTAATATTTTCCCGTCAGTTGAATGCGGTACATCAATAACCTTAATTACGTCTTTTAGATAGCCATATTTTGGTAAGATTTCTGATAAAAGGTTCTTTTTATTGTTAAGAAAGTTTTCATTAAAAACACAAGTCCCTTCATCTGGGTATAGTGGAATATATCTGATATTAGACTCTACCAGATCTTGAAAAAAATGCGTTCCAAATGACAGATCTGGAACATAATTGCCTTTTTTTCTGGCCACTTCTATTAAAACAGAAGTATTGTTAATATCAGCATAAGTTACATTGACACCCAAAGTGATATCTCCCCTACTTCCCCACCTTCCAGGACCCATTAAAATAAATTTTCTTTTTGGTAATAATTTATTTAATTTTCCAACAACTTTGCCAATTCTGAATAATTCTGAATGTTCTTTTATAGTAGCATAGTTCAAAGGATCAACATAAACAATATGGCTAATATCAGGCACATATCCATTTGAAATATACTTATGTGCTGTAAATAAACAATCTTTAGCTTCAATGTTTTTTGGTATTGGCTGAGGTTTATTCTCAATAGAATAGCTTTGTGGTCGACATTGCAAGAGATAAAAATCATTTTCATCAAAGGCAAACTCAATATCTACAGGTGTTTTTAAAACACTTTTCAATTCATCTAATATTTTTTTAACATCATTAATAAATGTTGTTTTGCTAAACATTCCTTCAAAAGTAACAACAAGATCCTTGGTATTTTCTTTAAAATCTAATTCAAATGGTGCTGGAATTCTTAGAGAATCTCCATCATATATAGACATAACATTATTTATTTGTGGATAATCATAGTCGATTTCTTTTAATATTTTTTCAATCTCAACAGTTTGAAATTCATTTGATTCTAAATTAATAACATCAATTTTTTGTGGAGAATATTTGCAAATTTCTTTGGGAATTGTATTAACTCTTAAATTTGGCTGACCTGGCGCTATTAAAATTGGATAGTCATCACTTAATCTATCAACAGCCCTTGTTCCCAAACCAGGAACTATCCTTAAAAGCCCATCATCCTTTTTTATTCTTTTTGACCACCTAAATTCATTATTACAAAAGGCAACTCCAGCAAAAGCTGGAAAAAAATATTTTCCAGTCTTTTTACCAACTACTTCTTGAATTAAAATACCCATCTCTTCTTTAAAATCCAGAAGATTTTTTTCTATTCTATAAGAAATTGGATCAGGGGCAAAAGTAGATGCAAATATCTCTGCAATACCATCCATCAAGGCTTCAAGCCTTTCTTCTTTTGTCCCCTGGTTAGCTAAAAATAAACTTTTATATTTTCCAGCAAAAGATGTATCAAAATTATCCTCTAATAAAGATGAACTTCTGACAATAATGGGTTTATTCCCAAAATCATCTAAAGCTGAGGATAAACCACTTATAATCTCAGAAGGAAAAGAAGCGTTTTTAAAAACGTGAACAATATGTGGATATTCGGATCTGATTTGATTAATAGTTTTATATTTTTGTTCAATTATATCACCCAAATTATTATAATGAATAAAACTATAAATTGTATCTGAAGATACAAACCAGGTCTTAGGAACTTTTATCTGGATATTAAGATCTTTTGCTTTTCTTTTTATAATAGATGATGCAAGAAAAAGACCAGAACTTTTCCCACCCAATTTTCCATGACTGTCAAAAGGAGCAATAGTATGCTGAAATAATTTATAAAAATCTTTTATTTCCAAATACTGTTTTGCAATATTTGTAAACCGTAAATTTTCAGTTAAAAATCTCCTGGTTAAAAGCACTAAAAGACTTTTCTTGGTAACACCTGATATTTTTGCATCTCCAGGAGTTAAATGCTGATATTTTGAGATGGCTTCTGATATTTCTGCAAAAGAAGTACTATTACTTTCTAAAGTTCTCACAAGAAAGCTAACATTATTTTCCTTCATCCATTTTTCAATTAAATCTATAATTGCTTCATCACTATAAACTTCAGAAGCAATATTAAATATTTTATTTCTCAGATCAATGAGTGATTCATTTTTCTTTTTTTTGATTGGTCTATTAGCATCAATAATAGACCCTTCTTGTGTTTCTGCTAAATCATGACCATATTCCTGCATCATTGACTGAGCTTCTATATTACCAGCCCAACATAATCTATAAAGCATCTTCTTAACAATCAAAGCAAGGAGATTTGCATCAGTCCTTGATATCATGCTTAAAATAACTTTCCATTTTTCATCTTTTAACTCTGTAGGCTCTTGCTTAAGCTCCTGCATTTTCAAATAATTTCTGCGAAGCTCCTCATAGTAAAAATATTTCCCAACTCGATCTGCTATGGTATTTAATAGTTTTCTCTCTTCAGGTAAAAAACATCCTTCCCCAACATCTTCTTTTTCTTCCAAATAATAAACATCTATTTGTCCTACTTTTTCCCCTTGAATAAAGATGTTAGAACTTTGTACCCATGGAGTTTCAGTAAATTCATCAGAATAAAATTCTTTTTTTCGAAACATGGCTTTTATACAACATATTTCAGAATATCGCCAGGCACACTTAATAATAGGCATCAATTTTTCAAATAAAACAAGACTATCAAGACCTATAATTTCCAGTATTTTATCAAGTTCATAAAGACAATTCAGCTCTTTTGTTCTTTCATTAAGCTCATTGTAAAATGTCTTATCTTTTATAGCTTTGCTATCCTTTTTCATTTTTTCACTACACCAATTCCCTTTTTGCCATCGACTTTAACATTTAAGGGCCTGCTTAATCTAACATGTTTTAAAAAACTTGTTTCTTTTATCATTTTCTGCGAATTAAGCCAATCCCAATCTATTGAGAATTTACTATTGTGCTTTACAGAAAAATAAGGAATTTTAAAGCCAGTCAGATTATGAAAAAAATGGGAGCCTTGACTTATTTCAACATCTATTGCTGGCAAAGTTGCTTCAATAATAACCTTTGCCTTAGATATCTGACCCCAATCAACTGGTATTCCTAGCCATTCATCTTGACTTCCCCACCTACCAAATCCAATTAATAAATAATTAATATTTTCTCTGAGACAGTCTTTATTAATTAGTTCAAGTTCATTAGCGATTTGTCTTGTTTTACTTTTATCAAAAACTTCAGGTTTAACAAAAACTATATCTTTAATATTGTTATCACTTCCGTTTCCCAACACAACATCTGAAGACAATAAATTATCAGATTGCAATAACTCACTACTCTCAACTGTTGTGTTTTCATTTGACACTGCTATTGGTCTGACTTGTAAAAAAGCAAACCTTACATTTTTATAATTTTTATGATCAAAATTTAGTGCAAATTCAATTTCAACATCTTCTTTGAACATATCTTTACATAAATCCACAATATGTAATAAAAGTTTATTTAATTTCACTTCTTCAAAATCTAATATTTGAGTAAAATTTAAAAGCCTTGGACCATTTACATGAGTTCCAAAGGCTATTCTATCAGAAGCTGGGTCATATGTTGAAGCTATGGGCTGTAAGTTCCCATGAAACTCGGCTTCTTTAAGTTCAAGTAATTTCATAAACTCTGTTTCTTTCACAGGATCATATTTTGTCTGTTTTGACATATCAACAGCCCAAAACTTATTCTGACTAAGCTTTAAAAGGTCTGAAATAGAGTTATAAGGGGGAGGAGCTTTAGGATTAGTAAGTGAATAGTTCCAACTATTGGATCCATCCACAATAGTTTTTCCCAATCCTAAAGCCAAACTCCCCATTCCATCTTGTGGTTTTGACTTACCAAAAGCATAAAAATTGTAAGAACGAACCACGCCTGATATGTTCGGATAAAAATAATCATCATATAAATTTCCAACACACTCTTGAATAATTACAGCCATTTTTTCATTGTTAATGTTTAAATCTATAGAACTAATATAGTCCTTGGCAGATTTAAAAAATGTTGATGCGTACACAAACTTAATTGCATCTGATAATTTTCTAAAGCGCATTGTTGTTTCAGATTGATTGTTAGGAATCATTTTTGTTGCATAAATTCCTGCAAAGGGCGCGTCTATTGAATCTTCGATCAAACTTGATGATCTAATGGCCAATGGACTGTGAACTTTTGAAATTAGGGCCCGCAGATCACCCAAAAGTTCCGTAGGCAACTCGGCTTGCTGAAACTCAAGAACAATATCTTCATCTGAAATATTTTTATTAGAAAATAAATCATAAAGATTATTCCTTTTCATGAAGATATCAAACAGCTCTGTCGTAATAATTGTAGATTTAGGAATACTTACCCTAATATTCTCAAAGCCAGTATTATTCTCACAGGATTTCACTAATTTATCATGAATAAAAAGCAGCCCCAATGCCTTACCACCAAAAGATCCATTTCCAATATACGTAAAGTCATCTTTTGACTCAAAGAATTCTCTTTGAAATCTTTTGATTGTTTTTGGAAGTGGAAACTTGGTGTTCTCAATCATTATACCCAACCTCTTTCCTTACAAGCTTTAACAACATTATTAATAGCTATTATATAGGCTGCATCCCTTTGGTATATATTTCTTTTTCTTGATAACCTGCTCACTTCTTTGAATGCAGAGGTCATTTTAAGATCCAGCTTGCTTAAAACTTCATCTTTTTCCCAATAATAATTCATATTACTTTGCACCTGTTCAAAATAACTGCAAGTAACCCCACCTGCATTTGCTAAAAAATCAGGAATTAAAAAGATACCTTTTTCTTTAATAAATACATCTGCTTCAGGTGTTGTAGGACCATTAGCTCCTTCTGCAATTATTTTTACTTTTTCACTAATTTTTTTAACACTGCTAGCTGTAATTTGATTCTCAAGGGCAGCTGGGATTAGAATATCAACATCTTGACTTATCCAGGCTTGAGCTGGCAAGATTTCATAACCTTTTTCAAATGCTTTTTCTTTATCAATGCCTCCAAAGCGATCTGTTATTGTCAAAAGATCTTCTAAATTAATACCCTTAATTTTTTTATAAGTATAAGCTATCTGCTCTTTCTGATTCCAACAAGAGACAGAAATTATTTTTCCACCCAATTGCTGATAAAGTTTTGCTGCATATTGTGAAACATTTCCAAAACCCTGAAAACTGGCTGTTGTGTTTTCAGGCATAATTCCCAGTTCTTTTAAAGCTTCTCTTACTGTAAATATTACACCATATCCAGTTGCTTCTGTTCTGCCAAGTGATCCTCCGAGGCCAACTGGCTTTCCAGTGATAACTCCTGGAAACTTTCCTCCATGGATAACTTCAAACTCATCAAGCATCCATAGCATATGTTGTGCATTAGTCATAACATCTGGAGCAGGCACGTCAATACATGGTCCAATATTTCTAGCAATTTGTCTAACCCATCCCCTGCAAAGTCTTTCCTGCTCTGATAAGCTCAAATTATGCGGATCACAAATCACGCCTCCCTTACTACCACCCAAAGGAATATCAACTAAAGCACATTTCCAGGTCATCCACATTGAAAGCGCCCTAACAGTATCAATCGTCTCTTGGGGATGAAACCTTATTCCACCTTTACCAGGACCCCTTGCATCATTGTGTTGAACCCTAAATCCTCTGAATACAGAGACTGAACCATCATCCATTTTCACTGGAATATTAAAATGATATTCTCTCATTGGATTACGCAATAGATCTCTTGAGGCCGCATCTAAATCTAAAAGATCTGCAACCTGATCAAATTGTCTTTGAGCCATCTCAAAGGCACTAAAAGCTTTGTCATTCATTCTATTTACCTCTTAGCAATAATAATTTTGTTAAAATTGAAAGCTGTTATAGAGAATAAAAAATAGTTGAACAATTAGGATAAGTATGATTTTGGGTAAGATAAAACCTGATGAATAGCTAAGGATTTGGATTAGAGATTGATTATGCCTTCTCTTATTGCATATTTTGTTAATTCTGCAATACTGTGAATATTTAACTTTTCCATAAGTTGTCTGCGATGTGTTTCGATTGTTTTAACACTAATTTCAAGCATGAAAGCCACTTCTTTTGCGTTTTTCCCGTCTGCCAATAACTCAAGAACTTCTCTTTCTCTTTGAGTTAACAAGGATAAAACAGAAGATTTCCCTCTGTCTAAATGTCTTATATAATCACCAACAACCTCGCCAGCTACCGCTGGACTTATATATACCTTGTCTTCAATAACAGTATGTATAGCTTGGATTAGTTCTTCAAAAGCACAATCTTTTAATAAATATCCTTTTGCACCAACTTTAAACATTTGAGAGACATATCTTTTGTCAGCATGAACTGATAAGGCAATAATTTTCACATCTTTAATCTTTTGCAAAATCATTTCAGCGGCTTTTATTCCATTAAGTTTTGGCATGGTAATATCAATTATGACAATTTCTGGTTTATGCTTAAGACTAAGTTCTACAGCTTCTTCACCATCTTTTGCTTCAGCGACAACTTGAAAACTTGTCTCATTTTCTATTAATGACTTCAAACCATCTCGTAATATTTTATGATCATCTGCTATCAATATTTTCTTGCTCATTATTTTTTCCACTTCATTTTTGTTTTAAAGGTGCTAGCAATTTTATTTGTGTGCCTTTATTTAAGGTTCCTGATATTTCAAAGCTTCCATTAAATAAAAAAATCCTTTCTTTAATGCTAAAAAGACCGAAACCTCCTGTTTCATCCCCTATTGTATCAAGCTTACAATCATCAATTCCTATACCATCATCAATAAGTTCAATTACAATAAATTCATTTTGCTCGTTAATGTTTATTTTTACATTCTTTGCCTGAGCATGTTTGACCACATTTATCAATAATTCTCTCACAGCTTGGAATAAAAATACTTTTAAATCTTTATCAAGTCTTTTTTTTCTTTTATCATTATAAACTGAGGTACGAATATTATGCTCTTTTTGAATTTTTTCAGCTAGCCATTCAATTGAAGCCTCTAAACCAAGTTCATAAAGAATTGGTGGACTAATATCAAAAATTAAAGCCCGTGTCTTATTCAATAAAGAATTAATAAGCTCTGACACATCCTGAAGAGCAAAATCTATATTATTTTTATCAAGAGATTTCTTTATTTTATTAATTTTTATTTTTGATAAGGCTAAATCCTGACAAATAGTATCATGAAGACTATTTGAAATATTTCTTCTTTCTTCTTCTCCAGCTAAAGAAAGTTTTGAGGCAAGTGATCTTAATTGCCTTTGATAGGAAGCAATAATTTTTTCTGTTTCAATCTGCTGTGCCATATAGGTAAATTGCCTGGAAATACTATTTATCAAGGCCCTTTCTTCTTTTAAAAAAACACCTTCATATTCCTTAGGTTTTTCCTCTGTATAATAAACCTCAAGGATTCCCAGCTTTTTATTATCAAGAAGAATGTCAGCTGCTTGTCTCCATACAGTTTCAACAAAACCGCCTGTTTTGTAATTTTTATTATTAAAATTCAATCTTACTTCTGTGCATTCAGGATATTGCCAACTTTTCTTTATTATATAAACAGCCTTGCTTAAAATATCATCGCGGTTTTTATTTGTGTAAAAAAGATCTAAGAGCTCGTGCAAGCAATGTAATTCTTTTACTCTCTCTTCTAAATCTCTCTTTCTTTTATCTTCTGAAATAAGATTTATATTTGAATCTTTGATAGTTTTCATTTTATTCTAATTTATTAATATATTGTTTAATTTGAATTTCTTCATAGGCTATCCATTTAATTGATATAATAATTTGAGTCAATTTTAATTAATACAAAAAGGCTTGGTAAACAAATAAGGAAGTCACCAAAGTACCAACAAATTAAATTTAAAATTCAAAATTATTATTAGTTATACTATTTTATATATCGTCCAATTAACGCTATATTATCACTATCTTTTTCATGGTTTTTAAAGTTTAACAGAGCCTTATAAGCAGCCCTTTGACCTAAAAAAATAATCATTTGAGCTCTCACATCCTTATTTTCTTCAAATAAGATGAGATTTGATATGGAATTGGTTGAATTTTCACTTGTTTTGCTTAATTTATTTAAAGATTTCATGATACTTAAACGAACCTTTTTAGATTCTTCTTCTGAAAACTGATTAAGAAGAATTGCTTCTGATTGCACTGAATCTATAGCTCCAATAGTGTCAGCAGAAGCTGACCGTACAGAGCTTGAAGAGGAATTTAAATATGGGACTATGTCATCAATTAATAAAGGATTCTTAGTATTTCCCAAGGCTCTTATATAAAGCGCTGTTTCTGACGAATTATTTGCGCTTTTAAGGTTTTTTAATAATTCTTCTTTAGCTCTAGCTCCAAAAGCTTCTTTATTATTTGCAGCCAATGTACCCAAAGATAAAGCACTTGTTCTTGCAACATCATTTTCACCACGATCAACGTTTTCCGGAACTGATTTATTCATTTGAATTATCATTGAATCAAAAACTTCTGGAGCTGGATTCTTTATATCCTGCAAAGCAATCACAGATCGCATTCTATTCATTGAACTATGATCAACATCCTGCAAAACATCCATTAAGGCTTTTTGTGACTCGTTAGTTGAAGATAGTTCCAGTGCTAAAAAGGCCATAGATTGGTATTCATTTTCCAGGTCACCTGTCTTTATTGCATGAGTAAGCTCAAGGCTAGCCCCTTCTTTTGCCCTTAAATAAGAAACTAAAAGATCAAGTGCCTTTGATTTTTCTAAAGGATTTTTTGATAAGATATTTTTTTTATAATCTTCTAAAATTTGTGAAAAAGACCTATTTAAAGACCTATTTATTAATGTATTGATATCACGCTCATTAGATTCATGACTTAATTGGGATTTGCGATAGATCTTTGAAAAGTTTTCTATATCAATAGGATTTTCATATTCTGAAAAGATATCATCTTGCCATAGGGCTAAATTTTCAATAGGCTTTAAATACTTTTTTATTTTTAATTTGTTTTCAACTTGCATGAATATTTCATCATTTTTTAAAATCTCAATACTTTCCTTTGTACTTATTGAATCAAACCACTTTTTATTTTTTGATATACTAATGTTGATGTCAGATGAAATAACATTAATACTCTCATTTGATTTATTGGAACTAGTATTTGAAGTAAAATATTTTTCCTTAGCTTTATGAATAGAAATGCTATCTTTAGAAATTTCATTGACCAAATAATTTGCTTCATAGCCTGCAAGAGCATTTTCTTCTTTTGCTTGCCATTTTTCTTGGTTTTCATCACCTAAAAAAGTCATTTGCAGTTCATAAATAACATTTTCAATTAACTGTTTATTTTTCTTATTAGGAATATAGGATAAATCTATTTCTGATATTGAACAATTGCTTCCAAGTTTAAACTTAAAAGGAATGCTAAGTTCTTTTATAGATTCAAAAGCTTTTCTTTTGTTAATTTCATACTCCAATTCACTCAATTGGCCTGCCATTAAAGTCCTATCATCAGTATCTTTCAGTGCTCTAAAACTTATTTTGCCTTTCATTAGATTATGTGTTTTTTGAAGATTTTCTTTATTTGCTTTCTTTCCCATAAAAGACGATAAAGAAAATGTGGCACGAGTATCAATTTCAAACTCATAGGAAAAACCATCATCTTTTTGCATGTTACATATTTCTAAATTAGCGATTGATTTATTATTTGAGAAATAAGTTTCCTTTATGAGAAAAAAACAGCCTACAATAAAAAGAAAAATTAAAATATAAAAATATATTTTTTTATTCTTAAAATACATTTATTAAAATTCTAAGGTATCTGAAGTTGTTTCATTTAAGAGAGAATGATCATATGTTACAGCAGTCCATGATGCAATTGTATCAGTGTCTTCACGGTGCCAATATGAACTGCAAGTCCAAGGTTCATAATCATGAACGCAATCCACTTCCTTTTTATCAACGTATAATTCAAGATAACCATCTAGAGTTGTAATATCTGTTGAGAAGTCCACATCAACAATAACACCCATTTCTGAATCACTATAAGATCCCCATTTTAATGAGGCCGTTAACGGCGAGGAAAGATCAAGCAGTGAAATGGAAGCCTTGGCTCCTGCTTCATAAATAACTGCATCTAGTGATGCTGTGGCTGAAGCATCAAAATCAAGACTTGGAGTAATGGTTGGGATTGCTTCACCATATGCAGTTGTAGTTGTATCAAAATTACTTGTATCATCCCCAGCGTGAGATGACATCGTAAGCGTCGCATCAAATCCCAAAGATCCAGAAGCACAAACATCTACATCAACACTCACAATCCAAATTCCATAGGAAAAAGTTGCACAAATCTTTTTAGAAACAGACCAATCCTCATCAAAAGTTAGTTCTGACTCACCTTCTCTTGAATAGCTGTAAACAGTTGAATCCATAGCAACGACCGTTAAGTCAATTTCATTATCAGAAATATCAGTATCAGCATCTACATCTGAGTCTGCATGAAAAATGGTTGAAGAAATCCAGCCTTCTAGTTTTACTTCAGCATAGGTATGGGAATGGGCTCCTTCACTGTCAAGGGTGTTAGTAGTCCCGATATCTGCGTAAACAGCAATTGTATCATCATCTCCCCAAGTATTAGAATATGAATGATCAAAGCTTAAAGAAGGCGAATTACCCTGATCCCTTGGTTCAGTAATATTTACCTTAAAATATTTACAATTATTATCCAGGCTTTCACCATAACCCATTTCTGAAGCCTCTGTTAAAGGGGTAAAAGCGCTTAAACTAAATTCTGCTTCAGCTGCTCTTGGAATGTTAATGCAGGCTCGAAGCGTAAATTGACCGTGATCTGCCCAAGCTCCACCTGCTGAAATTGCAGTCAAAGTATCACCTTCAAAATATAAATCATGCTGATAATAACTATCGTGCCCTCCGCTGAGAGAAGAGACTTCAGCAATTCTATCATGTCCACTTGCAGCGTCCTTTACTGAAAAAATGGTAACAGGCATCCATTCACCTAAAACACAATCTGGATTTGTTCCATTTTTGGGACATATATCATAACGAATTTCAGTAGCTGCAGTTAAGTCATTTTCAGCATCACTACTCACTCCATCAAGGCGAATTGCTATATTAGCTTTTGCGTGTGCTGGATTATATTCCCCTTCACCAGCTGGCACATTAGAACTATCAGTGCCATCATATAAAATCACTGTACTTGATTGCAAAGAAAATTTAGACATAGATAAATCTATACCAGGATTTTCATCTACAGTAACATTAACAATACATCCCACATCACCATCAGATGTTAAGCAAACTTTATTATTAGGACGACTCTGGTTTTTTGTATAAAAAGCAGCAATTCCATCATCACTTAAAGGATCCGCTGAAAAATCACTTTTATCAAAAATATCAATAATGGTAAAAAAGTTCAGGGTTTTAGATGTATCACTTAACTCACAATCAGAGCTCACTCTAAAGCTTTCATGCATAGTTTTAGCAACATTTGCCTTGAGATCCTCAAAGCGAACAACTCCTAAAAGACAAGATTGCAAATCAGCCATTTCATCTTCTGTTGCATTTTCTTCAGGAGTTTCCACTAGTCCAACAGAAACCTCTAAATTGGCAAGACCTATTTTTGATTGTACGGAAATACTTACACTAACAGGATGATTAACCACTAAATCTTTTGTGGAAGCATCAAAACCTATTACTTGAACTGTACCAGTTATGGTCGTATCTGAAGATGTATCATCTGAACCAAGACAACTTAAGGTAAAAATTGATAGAATGATAATAATAATTACCTTTTTCATGATAATCCTCCTTTAATTAAAAGCTTTATTCTTGTAAAAACTTACAAAATTGAAACCTACAAATCAAATTAATAAAAATTATGTGTAGTACGGGATTTTGAATTTAAATGCTTTAAAAATGGAGAGGGGATATCCATCCCCCCTCCGCAATGACATGGGGTGTACAATAAAATCCTACTTTAGTATGGTAGGAGCTTTTTATCTTTATTGAGATAAATTGACCTATAAATGATATTACATATAAATTGATAATTATTTCTAAATGATATTATAATTGTCTGAGTGATATAAATTGACATTATTGTATAAGATAACATTCCCATTTCCCTTCGTGTTTAGCCATACAAAAGTTATATTTTGCACTTTGTGTGCCAAATCACACCATGTTCATTTTGATTGTAATTCCAGAAGCTTACAAAATCCAAAATTTGATTTTTATGTTAAAACTGAAAATTTTAAGGCACAAGTTTTACATTTTTAAAATCAATTTTTAACATTGATTTTACTATTATTAAAGCTTAATTTATTTATCAATAGTTACCGAAAGGATCATATCTTTTTATGACAAAAGTTGAAATAACCAGACAAGTTTCTATTCCTGATGAAATTAAAATCGCTAGATTTAAAAAAACTCCAGAGCTTGGACCAAAGATTTTGTTTTTTTCTGGTGGCACAGCACTTAGGGAAATCAGCAAAGAAATAATTAAATATTCGCATAATACTATTCATATTATTACAGCTTTTGATTCAGGTGGAAGTTCTCGAAAAATTAGAGATGCCTTTGATATGATAGCTGTTGGCGATTTAAGAAATAGAATGATGGCTCTGGCTGATCAATCTATAAAAGGTAATCCAGAAATTTATAAGCTTTTTGCCCATAGGTTGCCACTTGATAAAGCAAAGGAAGAATTATTGGCAATCCTTCTAAATATTATTAATGGCAGCCATCCAATGATTTCAATAATCTCAAACCCAATGAGAAAAATCATTACAAATCACCTTCAATTCTTTGTAGATATTATGCCGAACAATTTTGACTTAAAAGGAGCCAGTATTGGCAACCTTATAATAGTTGGTGGTTATTTTTCCCAAGACAAAGATATTGATTCAGTGATTTTCATGTTTTCAAAGCTTGTTGAATCAAGAGGAGTAGTCAGACCTGTAACTAGTGAAAGTATGCATATTGGTGTCGAGCTTTCAGATGGTGTTAAGCTAGTAGGCCAAGATTTAATAACAGGAAAAGAGCAAAAACCACTTAATAAAAAGATAAAAAATATATTCTTAACAAGAAATCATGAAAGCAATGAAAGCGCTGATATTGAAACTGAAGAAAAGATAGTTACGCTTATCAATAGTGCTGACTTAATCTGTTATCCTATGGGTTCTTTTTATTCTTCCTTATTGGTAAATTTATTGCCTAAGGGCGTGGGATCAGCAATAGCAAAGGCAAATTGTCCAAAAGTTTATTTAATGAACTCTTACGAAGACCCAGAAAGATTCGGACTCAATCCAGATGAATCAGTAAAAGTATTATTGGAATACCTAAAAAAAGATTGTTCCGATAACGTAAGCACAAGCAATTTACTTAACTTCGTCGTAACAGATCTTGCAAACTCACCAATCAGAAGCACAATTGATGTAAATAAAATCGAAGATCTTGGTGTAAAATTTATCAGCACGCCCTTAATGCCAGCAAAAGATGAAAAGATTTATTCACCTACAATGATATGCGATTTTTTAGCTTCTCTATCATAGCCTATAGGGAACAAGTGGTACCAGAACGCCAGTTCCCCAGATCTCTTTCTTACCACTTATCACTTACCACTTACCACTTACCACTTACCACTCTTCACAACACTTCTTTCAACATCATTCCAGTATATGAATCTTTGCAAGCTGCGATTTCTTCAGGTGTACCCTGTGCTAAAACTTGACCACCTTCATCACCACCTTCAGGCCCAAGATCAATGATATGATCTGCATTTTTAATCACATCTGGATTGTGTTCAATTACAATCACAGTATTATCCTTATCTGCGAAGCGATTTAGAACAGCTAAAAGTTTTTTGATATCATCAAAATGAAGGCCAGTAGTTGGTTCATCTAAAATATAAAGAGTTCTGCCTGTTGATCTTTTTGAAAGTTCTTTTGAAAGCTTAATTCTCTGCGCCTCACCACCAGAAAGTGTTGTGGCAAATTGACCAAGACAAATATAACCAAGACCTACCTCTTGTAAAGTCTCAAGCTTTGCTGAAATCACTGGTTGATTCTCAAAAAACTTGGCAGCTTCATCAACAGTCATATTTAAAAGATCTGAAATATTCTTCCCTTTATATTTAATTTCAAGAGTTTCACGATTATACCTTGATCCTTTACAAACCTCACACTGGACAAAAACGTCTGGCAAAAAATGCATTTCAATTTTTATTACACCATCACCCTGGCAAGCTTCACATCTTCCACCCTTAACATTAAAAGAATAACGCCCGGGTTTATAACCGCGCATCTTTGAATCAGGCAGATCTGCAAAAAGCTCTCTAATTGGGGTAAAAAGCCCTGTATAAGTAGCTGGATTAGATCGTGGGGTTCTTCCAATTGGAGATTGATCAACATTTATAACCTTATCAATGTAACTTATTCCTTTAATATGTTTACATTTTACTGTTTCATGCATCTTGGCCCTGTAAAAATGTTGAGCAAGATATTTATAAAGGGTGTCATTTACTAAGGTACTTTTTCCTGAACCAGAAACTCCTGTGACACAAATAAATTTTCCAAGAGGAAAGCTTACATCTAAGTTTTTTAAATTATTTCCAAAGGCCTTATTAATAGTTATTGATTTGCCATGTCCTTTTCTTCTTTTCTTAGCTGTCCTAATTTGCTTTTCGCCTGACAAATATTTTCCTGTTAAAGAATTAGGATCTTGCATAATCTCTTTTGGAGTACCTTGAGCTGTTAACTTTCCCCCATGCCTGCCAGCGCCAGGTCCCATATCAAAAATATAATCAGCATTTAACATCATATCAGCATCATGCTCAACAACCAAAACAGTATTTTCTAAATCACGAAGTCCTTTCAAGGTTTCAATGAGCCTTCCATTATCACGATGATGCAGGCCAATGCTTGGTTCATCTAAAATATACAACACACCACTTAAGGAAGATCCAATCTGAGTTGCCAGTCTTATCCTTTGACCTTCACCCCCAGATAAAGTAGCTGAAGATCGATCAAGTGAAAGATAATTAAGCCCAACACTTGACAAAAATCCTAGCCGCTCTTTTAGTTCTTTTAGAATCCTTCGTGCAATATGTTCTTCTTTTTTTGTAAGCTTAATATTTATCAGGAATTCAATGCCTTCTTTAATCGACATTTTCAGGAATTTATCAATTGATATTTCACCAACAAGGATGTGAAGACTTTCTTGTCTTAAGCGCTTTCCATTGCATTTTTCACAAATCCTTTGAGACATATATTTATCTAAATCATCTCTAATTTTTTCAGATTCTGTTTGTTTATATCTTCTTTCAAGATATGGAATTGCTCCTTCAAAGGGTCTTTCAAAAGAATGTGACATATCATCCCCAACAAAGGAAAATTTTATATTTTCACCCTTTGAGCCATATATTAATATATCCTTAATTTCATCATCAAGCTGTCTAAATGGAATGCCCAAACTAAAGCTATAATGACTTGCTACAGCAAGCAGCATTTGATAATAATATTTTGAAGTGGTATTTCCAAAAGGAGCTATTGCTCCCTGAGCTAAAGTCAAATTTTGGTCAGGAACAATAAGCTTTTCATCAAAATAAATCTTGGTTCCCAAACCATCACATTCAGGACAAGCTCCTTGTGGCGAATTAAAAGAAAACATTTGAGGAGTAATTGATGGATAACTAATATTACAGTCATTACAGGAAAATTTTTCAGAAAATAATATACTTTTTAAAAGCTCGTTTTTTGCATCAATAATATCAATTTTAACAAGCCCATCAGATAATTTCAAAGTGGTTTCAACTGAATCAGTTACCCTATTTTTAATACCTTCCTTAATAATTAATCTATCGATGAAAACATCAATATCATGCTTCTTATTTTTTGAAAGCTTAAGTCCAGGACTTAAATCAAGAGTTTCTCCATCTACCTTAATTCTAACATAGCCTTCTTTTAAATATTGGCTAAACTCTTTCTGAAATTCACCCTTCTTGCCTCTAACAATTGGAGCAAGCACATGAATCCTTGCTCCTTCATCTAAAGCGCAAATTGAATCAACGATTTGCTGCACAGTTTGAGATGAAATCTTTTTGCCACAAGAATAGCAAAATGGAATTCCAATCCTTGCATATAAAAGCCTAAGGTAATCATGAATTTCTGTAACAGTTGCTACAGTTGATCTTGGATTTTTACTAACTGTTTTTTGTTCAATAGAAATAGCTGGAGATAAACCTTCAATAGAATCTACATCAGGCTTATCCATTCTATCTAAGAACTGCCGAGCATAGGCAGAAAGTGATTCCACATACCTTCTCTGACCTTCAGCATAAATTGTATCAAAAGCCAGTGATGACTTACCAGAACCAGAAATACCAGTTATTACAACAAGCTTATTCCTTGGAATATCCACATCCACATTTTTAAGGTTATGCTGCCTGGCTCCACGTATCTTTATATAATCAACTGCCATAGTTTTTTTGTTTTTCTCATTTATGAAATATTTAAGTTGGCTACCTAAATAGTGATATTAGTAAAAAAAGCAACTATTTTATATTCAAAAGCTCAACTACATAAGTACTTAAGAATGGAACATAGGTTATGATTATTAGAGAAATAAGCAGCAAAAAAAGAAATGGAAGTGAAGCCCTGTATAGAGTTAGAACTGGCTTATTGAATCTAAATGAAGCAATAAATAGATTCATGCCAACAGGGGGCGTTAAGTAACCTATTCCAAGATTTGTTAGAAAAATAATACCAAGGTGAACTGGATTTATTCCAAAACTTGAAGCAATCGGCGCTATCAAAGGAACAACAACCAGGGTAGCAGAAAATATATCCAGCAAAAAACCAACAACTAATAAAAAGATATTTAAAGTCATAAGAAAAACAAACTTTGATGTTATGAATTGCTCCATGAATGAAAGAATCTTCATGGGAATTTGAGCATCAATCATATAATTAGCAAGGCCCATGGCTGTTCCTAAAACAATTAAAACCCCACCTGTTAGCATCATGGATTCAGTTATGACTTTTGGCAGATCTTTTTTAAGGCTTATGTCCTTATATATAAAAACCTCAATAACAAAAACATAGAAAGCAACAAATGAAGCAGCTTCTGTTGCTGTAAAATAACCTCCATAAATTCCAATAATAATTATAAAAGGAAGCGGGATCTCCCAAATAGCATTTTGAGTTGCCCTTAAAGCTTCTGTGAAGGTAAACTTGTAAGTTGATAATCTTTTTTGCTTGGCATAAAGAATAACGTATATTCCAATTACCATTAAAATCAATAGACCAGGGAGTAAACCAGCTGCAAACAACTGATCAACTGAAACCATCATATCACCATCTTTTGGAACAACCAGAGCATAAAGTATGATTGGAAGAGATGGAGGAAATAATAAACCAATATTTCCAGCACCAGTTATAAGACCTAAAGAAAACTTTTCACCATACATATCCTTTAATAAGACAGGATACATCAAACCACCAAGAGCTATTATAGTCACTCCCGTTGCACCTGTAAAAGCAGTAAAAATCGCACAAGTAAATAATGTAACCAGAGCAATTCCACCAGGCATCCACCCAATGTAGGCTCGCGCTAATTCAACAAGCCTTTGAGGGGTCTTTGATTCAGCCATCATATATCCAGCGAAGGTAAACAAAGGAATGGCAAGCAAAACAGGCTGAGATGAAACAATATCATAAAGTGGCATTATAACCAATGGCCCTGAATCAGCTCCATAACCTTCACGAAAGAAAGAAAATAAGGCAATACTACCTAAAACTACAAACAAAGGGGTTCCATATAAGGCTAGAATTATAATAACAAATATAACAAGAAGGCTGGTCATGGCTTACTTATCTCCTGGCAAAAGATTCTCAATAAGATTCAATAAAAAGCGAGCAGCAATAACAATGTAGCCAAACGGAATAATAAGTTCAAAATAGAAAGGCTTTATATTACCAATAATGGGCATAGAAAATTCAATCTCAGATTTCACAAAATCAATACCTGCCTTTGCCAAAATTATACAAATTGCAATAGCAAATAAAGAAGTAATTACTTTTGCAATTTTTTTATGTTTCTTTGAGATAAATACAGAAAACAAGTCGACATTAATATGTTTTTCATTATGCGTAGCTAAGGAAGCACCAATAAAACCTATCCAAAGCACAAGATGCCTGTTAATAATATCAGCTGCTTCAAAACCCGTATTAAAAAAGGTCCTTAAGACAACCTGAACAAAAGATGAAATAATCATAAACATTGTAATAGCTACTAAAACACCAATTTCAAGCTTAACAATTTTTTCATTTATATATCTAATCAGTTTCATTTAACCTTTCATTAATAGTCACTAACTAAGCACCTCCCAACATCGAGCATCCAATCTTACGACTTACGACTTACGACTTACCACTTACCACTTACCACTTACCACTTACCCCTTACCACTTACCGCTTACCACTTTTCCTAAACTCTTCCAAAGTCTTTTCAAATCGATTTAATAATTCTTTTGAATACATTTTTCCAACAAGGGCTTGTCTTGCCTGTTGTCCGGCCTTTACAAAGAATTCTTTATCTTTTTCTGTGGGTTTTAATAAAGTGATTCCATTTCCCTGCATTAGGCTTAATGATTCGTCATTATCTTTTCTTGATATCTTGGTAAGCTTTTTCATATATTCAAAACCCAGATCTTTAAGTATTTTGCTATCTGGTTTTGAAAGCATATTATAAGTTTTTTCTGAAATCAAAATTGCACCAACCGCATCAGCAAGCTTTACATCTAAAATATATTTAATCCTTGCAAACCATTGTAAGGCTACACAGGCAGCTGGGCCAGTATAGACAGAATCAATTAAGTTTGTTTGCAAAGATGTTAAAACATCTGTAACTGCCAGTGGAATAGGTTTAACATTTAAAGAATTAAGCATAGCAGAAGAAACAGGGTCCCCTTCCCAGGTCCACATTTTGGTTTCTGATAAAAGCTCTTTTGTAAGAATATTTAATTGAGAAAAAAAGTAAATAAATCCAACCTCTGTCCACCCTAACAAAACAAAACCTTTTTTTAAAAATTCACTCTCAAAATCTTTTGTAAATTTTGACAAGACAAAATCAACTTCAGCATAAGATCTAAATAGCATTGGTGAGTCAAGAATCCTAACCTCTGGTAAAATATCTCCTAAGCCAACCCCAGTAAAGCCAGCTGCATTAATTTGATTAAATCTCATTTTTCGCAGAACTGCTCTTTCATCACCTGCAACACCACCGGGATAAAGTTTAAAACCTATTCGATTATTTGTGGCTTTTTCAACAGCATCTGTGTATTCTTTTGTGATCTTCATCCAAGCAGAACCATCTGGTGCTACTGTTGCTAATTTAATAATAGTTTTTGGCTGAACAAGCATAGAAATAGATAAGGTAAAAAAAATAATTAAAAACAATTTTATATACTTACTTTTCAAAAAAACTCCTTGAATTTGCTTAAAAATACTCACTACTTTTTGCAAGCAAAGCTTTTGCCTTAACTTGAGCAATTTTATTCATAAGTCTGAAGCTTGGCAATATTTCAAGATCGCCGTTGATAACATCACTTAACATTTTTTTAAATAAATCCTGATCTTGAACCCTAACTGCATAATATTTTGCATAATAGTACTTATGAAGAAAGAACTTTTCCTGCGTATTAGTAATACATGTTTCAAAATGCTTCTTTGATAAATCTGGTTTACCTCCAAGCATTACAGGCCTGGCTGAATGTAAGCTTCCAAAAAACAAATGTGCTGATGAAAAATAGAAGCTATCATCCAAAACCATCACTTGTTTCATTAAAGCTTCAACCTTTGGAAGATCAAATAGAGCCTGCGTGTTATCCAGGTTAAGTAAAATATAGCGTCCCCAATTAAATGCAAACCAAAAAACAGAATCTACGTGGTCTTTTTTAATTAAACTCACTTCTTTTTCAAAAGCTGGTATGCTTAATTTAAAACCAGCTTTAAAATAATCTGCCTCTTGTAAAACTTCCTCAGCATATTTCATTGCCTTTTTATAAAAATAACTAGCCCTAACGAGGGAAGCTTCTTCAATAAAAGCTAAAGAGTAAGCTCCATAGCCTTCAGTTAACAACATCTTAATAGTTATATTCTCAGGATCATCAACGAGCAAAACCTCAAGAAGCTTCAAATTTGAAGCAATAGAAATTTTAGCTAGTTCAAGATCTTCTTCTGAATAAACTGCTTCCATGCCATCTTTTATAACTTCTCCAACTTGCCTAACAGCAAAACGCTTTACAGAGCACCCCATCATAAACAATAAAAGCAAAAAAAGTATTATATATTTTTTCATTTTCATATTAACTCTTAAGTATTAATTCTTAACTTAATAATAGGTCACCAGGGCACCTGTCACCAGTTATCCTTCTTACCACTTACCACTTAACACTTACCACTTAACACTTACCACTTACCACTTACCACTTACGACTTACCACTAATTATTAAACCAAGCCATTCTTAATATCAAGCCCTTTTATCTTTTTATCTTAAACTTTCTAATTAGACCCCTAAACTGATTATACGTTAGACCCAACTTATATGCAGTTTTTTTCTGATTAAAATTATTTTTCCTTAATGCATTTCCCAAAATTTCTTTCTTATAATTATCAACCGCTAAATAAAAATCTAAAACTTCCTCAAGACCTTTTTCTTTTATATTTTCTTGAATAATATCAATATTATCTTTTGAGTCAAGAGAAGCACCAGGCAACTTATGCTCAGATTCAAATGGATTAATTATAATTTCATATGTCTTTTTTTTGTTTACATGAGCATGAAAAACGGTTCTTTCAATAACATTTCTTAGTTCACGAACATTTCCTGACCAAGCATGTGCTAAAAGCTTGTTTTTGCTTTCATCAGAAAAGCCATAAAAACAATCTCCCTTAATTTGCTTTACCATTTTCATTGCAAAATGCTCTGCCAGCAAAACAATATCAAGCCCTCTTTCTCTTAAAGGGGGTATTGTAATAACATCAAAAGATAAGCGATCAAGCAAATCAAAGCGAAATTGGCCGCAACTGGCCAAATTAGGCAAGTCAATATTAGTAGCTGCAACAATTCTCACATCAGTCTTAAGATTAATATTTCCACCAACTCTTGTAAATTCACCATATTCAATTACTCTTAGTATTTTTTCCTGAAGCCTTAAGGATGTATTAGCAATTTCATCAAGAAATAAAGTTCCATTATCAGCTTTTTCAAATACACCAATATGTTTTTTTAAAGCACCTGTAAAAGAACCCGCCTCATGACCAAAGAGTTCTGATTCTAAAATACCTTCAGTTAAAGTTGAACAATTAAGCTTTAAATAGTCATTGTCCCAGCGGTCAGAAAGATAATGAAGCCTGGCTGCAAATAATTCTTTACCTGTTCCTCTTTCACCAACTACTAAAACAGGTTTATTTATTTTTGCTAAAACTGAAACCTTGTTTAAAGCCAGATGAAAAGATTCAGATTCCCCTATTAAGGGATTATTTTCAACGAAATCACTCAAATTGGTTTTTTTAAACCTTATTTATTGTTTTATGCCACTTCATGGTATTTTACGCCACTATAAAAATCAAGCTTTTTCAGATGAGACGAAATTTGGTGTTTGATTATAGACACTTATCCAATGTCAAAGAATTGGCACATTCCATGCAATATCGCCTTCTTATGTTTTAGGGCTTAGTTAAAAAGGAAAAAAGTATAATGATAAGTATAATTAATAAAAATAATATAATCAAAGAAAGCCTATTCCTTTCAATTGGCTTTTTATTATTTTTATCTTCTGAAGAAAAACTAAGCTCCCTTGAAAACAATTTTAATCTTATACAAAATGAAGCAACAAGCCTTTCAGATAAAAACAAAAAAAACTATGAAATTTTATCTGAGGAATCAGAAAATATTGATAGAAAAAAGGACTGGGCAGATACAGGATTTTGTATTTGCCACCAACCTTATGATAAATTCAGGGATTATTAAATTAATTCCTTGAATATTTTAATAACATATGGGTATTAATTTACCATATAAACAGGAGGCAAAAATGGGAATTTTTTCAAGACTTACAGATATTATTAATTCAAACATAATCCATATGCTTGATAAAGCAGAGGATCCAGAAAAAATGGTCAGGCTAATGATTCAAGAGATGGAAGATACTCTTGTTGAAGTCAAGTCTCAAGCAGCAAAATACATTGCTGACAAAAAAACTATTGAAAGAAATATTGAACTTTTAAAAGAAAATCAAAATATGTGGCAAAGCAAAGCAGAGCTTGCCGTTGAAAAAGGAAGAGATGATTTAGCAAAGGCTGCAATTGAAGAAAAAGCTAAAAAGCAAAGAATTGAAAATGACTATAATATTGAGTTTAACAATCTTAATGAAATCTTAGATCATTTTAAAAAAGATATAAAACAACTTGAAGATAAACTTAGTGAAGCAAAAACAAAACAAAAAACTATTATAGCCAGAAAGCAGTCAGCAGCTTCAAGACTTGAAATGAACAGGCAAATTCACAAATCAGAAACCTCAAAAGCACTTAATAAATTCGATAAATTCGAGCGCGATATTGATAGAATGGAAGGCGAAATAGAAGCCATGAAAATAAAGGGGGGCAAAAAATCCTTAGAAGATGAATTCGAAAAACTAGAACACGAAAACGAAATAGAAACAGAACTACAAAAACTAAAAGAAAAACTAGGAAAATAAGCAAACGCTGTACGCTGTACGCCGTACGCTGTACTCCTTTCTTACAGCTTACAACCTACAGCTTACCACTTTCAAAGGAAATAAAATGGCCCCAACAATTGTAACAGTTTCATTATTTTTTGCTTTTCTTATAATCATAGTTCCATTTTGGCTAATCCTCCACTATATAGCCAAAATAAAATCAGCAAAAACACTATCACGAGAAGATGAGCAAATATTATCTGACCTTTGGCAAGCAGCACAAAAAATGGAAACAAGGATAAATTCAATTGAAACAATTCTAGACAAAGACAACCCAAAATGGAGGAACAAAATATGAGTTACGAATCAATAAATCCACATCGCCTGTACAGGAATCCTGATAAAGGCATTTTATTTGGAATTTGTGCTGGAATAGCAGATTATTTAAACATTTCCAGAACACTTGTTAGATTAATTATTATAATAGGAGCAATCTTCTTATCACCATTTTTTTGGATAGGATATATTGCTTTAATATTTATACTAAAGAAAAAACCAGCTAATCAATATCGATCAGAAGAAGAGGCTATATTTTGGAGATCTGTTACCCTAACACCAAAGGAAACATTTGCAGATATAAGACATAAATATAGAACCATGAATGAAAGAATGAGAAAAATTGAAGACTATGTAACTTCTTCAGAGTTTGAACTAGAACAAAAATATAAAAACCTATAAACGTGCACAAACAAGCCAATTTGACACCTATCAGACCTTCATTAAACTAGAGACAAACAACACAAGTCATTAAAATTACACTCTTAATTAACAAAACCATTATAAGACCAGCTTCGGTATAATTTTTGCAAACGGATTAATATATTATGAATCAGGGAAAAAATCTGGAGATAAAATGAAGAATAATATCCAAAGAGCCAGCCAAAATTTCTTTTTAGCCTTATTCTTAATAATTTTTGCAATCATTTTTTCTTTTTGGACGAATAGTTATGGTGATGTTTTTGAAGATGGTATTAAATATGCTAATTACGATGGAACCGAGATTACCCTGGAAGAATATGACCTCATCTTACCAAGACCCAAGATAGATGATCAGGCGGACACAGGAAGATGTTGGATTTTTGCCACAACAGCAGCAATTGAAGCTTCATTAAAGAAAAAAGGTATTCTAATAAATATCTCTGAATCATACATATACTACTGGGCTCTATATCATAAATTTGCAGATTCATTAAATAGGATTATCTATAAAGAAGATTTTGCTGAAGCCTTTGCAATCTATGATGAAGGAGATGGTGTCTATAATCCTGATGATTATACAATAAATTTTGTTCAAGATGGTGGAGTTTATCAAACAGCAATGGGCTTAATTGCTGAATATGGTTTTGTTCAAGAAGAAGAGTATCCAGAAACAGCAACGAGCGAATACAGTGAATATGTTACAACTTTGCTTGGCTATCTACTAATGGACGCCAAACAAGAGTTTAGGAAAATGTATGACTCTGGTTCTGTCAATGAAAGCGAGCTAATAGATTATGTTTATAAACACCTTGATAAGGCACAAGCACTGCTAGATAAATCAATGGGTAAAGTGCCAAATAGTACTATATTTAAAGGCAAAGAAACTAGTCCAAAAGAATTGGCAGAGTCCTTGATAAATATTGGTGAAATGACTTACATCGACACATTTAATGATCCTAGATATCCTACTTATTATTTCAACAAACTCATTTTTTCAGGAAATGGAAACAGCACAATTGAATCACCAATTTACGAATTGAATCTTTCATTTGATAATTTTATAAACTCTATTCGAAATGCACTTAATAACGGTGTCTATGTTCCTCTTGGTGTTTCAATGAGAACAGAATTCATCCACACTAAAACTGGTGTTATGTCAATGAAAGCCTTTGATTATAGCAGCCTCGTAGATTTTCCTAAAATAACAAGAACTGAAGCCCTTTCAACAGGCATATCAAGAGAAGGAATGCATGCAATGCTTGCAGTTGGTTATAAAATGAATGCAAAAGGAAATGTGGAATGGATCCTCATGCAAAACAGCTGGGGTTCGGATAGTGGCATGAATGGTTTTTATCACATGAGCGTTAAAGATTATGCAAATTTATTTTTGATTGATGCTACAATTCCTTTTGAATTCTTACCTGAAGAGCTTCGTGAAAAGTTAAGCCAATAACAAAATAAATCACCTCACTGTCTTTTTATCATCTTCTTTTTTTTCAGTTTTTAATAAATATTTTTCAAACCAAGCAAGATCCCACTGCATTTTTAAAAGTCTATTCTTATATATTTGCAAACTATGACCTTCATCAGGATATACAATTAATTGAGTTGGAACCTTCAGATAATAATGAAGCGCCCTATGAAGAGCAGTCGCGTGAGCAATTGGAACACGAGCATCATTTTCTCCGAAGTGAATCAAAGTCGGGGTTTTAACTTTATTAAGTTCATATAATGGCGAGGCTTTTACATAGGCTTTTTGCTTTTCCCATGGAAACCCTTTCATATAATTAATAACATGGCCAGGTGTATCTTCAATTCCCCATTCAATAACCATGTCTAAAACCCCAGCTCCAGATGAGGCTGCCTTATAAAGATCCGGTCTTTTTACTATTAAACAATTAGTCAAATAACCACCATTTGACCACCCCATAACACCAATTTTTTCTTTATCTGCTATTCCCTGGCTTATCAAATATTCAGTTCCCTTTACAATATCTTCCACTTCAATATCATTTTCTCTGCCAATAAGCTTAGTCATAAACTTTTCACCATAGCCTGTTGAACCGTGATAATTAGGGCTTAATAAAGCATAACCCTTTGAAGCCATCAAGGTTCTTCCATAAATCCAAAACCTAATTCTATCTTTTGTTGATGCAGTAGGTCCACCATGAATTTCAATTATGGTTGGAAGAGGCCCATCGCTTTTTTTATAGCCAGCAGGAAGCTCTAAAATACCCTCAACAATATCGCCATCAGCACCTTCCCATTTAACGATTTGAATCTGAGGCAAAATCCATTCGCTTGTCTGAGGATTCAGTTCTGTAATTTTATCAAACTTGTCTGCCTTTAATAAAAATATATCTTCAAACTCAAGTCCTGATTGCTTTATTAAAGCAATCTTTTTTTCTTTATTCATGTCAAAATCATGAACAACAATTGGATCTTTTGTAAACAACTTAAAATCCCCTTGCTTTGAATCCTTAACATCTTCAATTCCATATAGATATTGATGGGCTTTAATCTCAGCCAAAAACATTAGAGTCAATTTTCCAGGATACCATTTCAAATGACCAGTAACATCAGAGTCTTTTGGAGCAGATAGCTTCCATGTTTTACTTTTATCCCCTGTAATACTAGCTGCATATAATTGACAGGGATAACCATCAAATCCCAAGGAAAAAGCTAGAGTTTTACTATCATAAGCCCAGGCAATTTCTTCAAGCCATCCATATGGTGTTTTATGATTTTTTCTAAAATCACCTTCAGTTATTTTTTTTAGCTCATTTGTTTTTAGATCCAAAACTTCTACATCTGACCAACCTTCGTTATAAATAAGCTCATTGCCTGTTGTTGTATGCATTGCAAGCTTCGAGTCATCAGGCGACAAATGCATAGACCAAATTACTTTCTTTGCATCCAGTATTTTTTCTGATTTCCAGTTTTCAACATCATATTTAAAAATAGGATTATAATCATTGACTCCATGACCATATTTTATATCAGATCTACCTTCCTTCATTTCCTTCCAATCATCTTCAAAAACTTGCTCGCTTGAAGTGTAGTAAATAAATTTTTCATCGCTAGTTATTTGAAATAATGAAACCCCTTTTTCTTCTCTTGTAATTGGAAAGGGATCAGGATTACTAATGCTGATCTTATAAACTTGTGTCTTTCCATTATATGGCGGATCAACATGCTCAGCCTTTGAGATTGAAGCAGTAAAGTAAATTGATTTTGAATCATTTGACCAGGCAATATTTCCTGGGGCTAAACCATCAAAAGTAAGCCTCTTTTTAGTTTTATTTTTAACTGAAACAATCCATAGATCCTTATCTCTTTTTTCATCTTCTCCAGTCCATCTCATTTCAGTGTATGCAATATATTTTGAGTCAGGAGATAAAAGAACTGAAACAGGAAAATTTAATGTCAAATAATCCCCAGCTTCAATTTGATGAGCTCTTTGGCTTGAGGCAAACAAGAACTGAAATAAAAAAACATGGATAATTAAAAGAAACAGAATTTTTTTCATTTTAAACTCCTAAATCGTTATTAACAAAATCATTCAAACATACATTAGCAGAAATAACACCTACCTATTACAAGTTTTATGCCAACTTAAAAGGGCTTTTCAAATGTGGCAACAAAAAAATGTATTAAAATAAGTCTTTTATTTTAGCATATTAGAAAGACATGTAATTATAACCAAAAAATCTCTTATAAAAATTAACTTCTTTTGTCAAAATTGAAAAACACAACTACCATATTAGAAAATAAAAAGCATCTTTTTAAGTGCTGAAATTTGGCCATTTTTAATATTTCAAACATTCAATGATTATAATATGCCCCTGTTTTTATTGTTTTTTATAGTTTCTTATTTTGGCACTTATTTTGCAATTATCTAATTTTGATGTAAAAAAAACAAGTAATTACTTTTATTGCTCATCAGAGCATAAATATTTTAGAGATGAGAACAAATATGAAAACATCAAAAATTATATTCATAATATTAACAATAACCTTTATTTCAACATCCTTAATATATGCAAATGATAGTAATTGCAATGTTAGAACTAACCTTCAATCAGCGCTTGATGACCTATGGTTAGAGCACCAAAATAGATACAAAACAAAACAAGAGCTCAGAAAAGAGGGAATATGTGATTCAACAATTGATGAAGTATTAGGTGCAATAGACCAAGCTGATGGTGATGGTTCTGATTTTAGAGTATCTGGAATTGCAATAAGCGGTCCTTGTGGAAATGAAGTCATCAAAGTAAGTTTTACAGATGGAGAGTCATATGTAAGAAGGCCAAATGGTGACGTGATAAAATATAAAGCTGATGGAAATGTAGCCATAATACCAAACCCCCTTGGAATTGCTGGAATGAAATCACTTGGAAAAAAAATGGTTCCTATCTTAGCAAGGTCCTGTGTAAACCTGGACAGAACTGAAGATGCAATAAGTGATCTTGAAAATTTTCCTCGTGCATGTCCCGCTAATTAGTTCAAAAAATTAATTTTAAAATTCAAACATCACTTTTTTCTTTACAAAACAACTCAATTGTGATGTTACGTTTTGTTAATTTCGTAACACTGGAGATGGCCTTACAATGGAAAAGCTAAAACGATTTAGTATTTCTTTAGATGCAAAACTTATAAAAGAATTTGATACCTTAATTGGAAAACGCGGGGTTTGTAACCGCTCAAAAGCTATTTCTGAGCTTCTTCGAAATGAGCTTGTTGAGGCAGATTGGCGTTCAAATCGTGAGGTCGCTGGCACAATTACAATTGTATTTGATCATCATAAAAAAGAAATGCAGGGAAAAGCTACAAAGGTTCAACATGACTTTCATAAAATAATTATTTCATCCCAGCATGTTCACTTAGATCATAACAACTGTCTTGAGATAATTGTTGTAAAAGGTAAATCCTCAATTGTTAAAAAGCTTTCTGATGAATTAAAAAACCTAAATGGCGTCAAACATCACTCTTTAACAATGGCTACTACTGGTCAAAGCCTATAAAACAAAAGTGATTCTTATATAATAGTATCACATGATTATAGTTTTTTAAAAGATCAAACAGATAAAATCTACAAAATCTCTGATAAGTAACTCAGCAAATACCTTTGACAAAACAAATCCACTTTTATAGTGTTTCCCAAATTTTAAAAAGGACCTAATCTTGAACAATAACAATAAAATAACAATTTCCAATATCCTGGGAAAACTGGCAGTACTAATATATAAAAAACCATTAACTCTTTTAATTATTTTATCTTTATTCCTTGGAATTGCTCTTTATTCTGCAAAAAACTTAAAAATTAATGCTGACTTATCAGAGCTTTTACCCAAAGATATTCCCAGCGTAAAAGAGCTTGAAAATATTAAGGAAAAACTAGGAAGTTTAGGCTATGTTGCAGTTGTGGGATCTCAAGCAGAACCTGATAAGCTAATTGAATTTGCTGATGATTTTACAGAAAAATTTAAAAAACTTCCAAACATAATGTATATCCAGACCAAAAGACCTATAAATTTTTTCAGAAGATACGGACTTTACTACCTTGAAGAGGAATCATTAAAAGCTTTGACCAATAAAGTCAGGGAAAGAAAAGAATGGGAAACAAGAAAAGCAAACCCCTTTTTTGTTGACCTGTTTGACGACCCAGCTCCTGAAGTAGATTTAGATAAAATTTTAAAGGGACAAACCACAAAAGCTGATGTATCATGGTTCAGAAAGCAAATGCATGATCTTTATCATCTAGACAAAGATAAAAAACAAATCGTTATCTTAATAAGACCTTCAGCTGAATCATCTGACTTAAAATTTGCCAAAAAAATTGTCACTGACGTTGAAAACGTAATATTTAAATCTGACCTTAAAAAATATGGAGAAAACTTTCTGGTAGAAATTGGAGGCTCATATAAAAAGAAAGTAGATCAACAATCTCAAATAGAAAAAGATTTAGGAATAGCAAGTGTTCTTGCACTTTTATTAATCATTATATATTTGGCTTTTCACTTTAGACGATTGGGAGCTATTCTACTTGTTATTTCACCTTTAATCGTTGGAATCATCTGGACATATGGAATCGCAGCATATTTTTTTGAATCTCTTAATATCCTTACAGCCTTTGTTTCTGTAATCTTACTGGGCCTAGGAATAGATCACGGGGTCCACCTTCTGGGGCGCTTTGAACATGAATGGTTTAATTTTGACAAGGATACCGAAAAAACAATAAGGCACACCTATTCAAACACAGGCAAAGCCGTATACATTGCAGCAATTACAACTATTATAGGTTTTGCAGCATTAATAGTTTCAGATTTCAGAGCCTTCAGGGAGTTTGGAATAATAGCAGGAGCCGGTGTTTTTTGCGTAATGCTAGCTTATTTAACATTGCTTCCTTCCCTAATTAGCATTTTCACTCGTTTAAAATGGAAACCACATAAAAAAAGCGACCTAACAAATAAAGCTCCCCTTTACGCATGGATAATAAAGTTCCCATATAAAACCTTAACAATAACAAGCTTAATTTTACTCACCCCCTTACTTTTATGCAATAAAGTTAGCTTTAATCATGATGCAAGAGATATGGCTGGCAACATGAGATCATATAAACTAGACAAAACCATTGAGCAATTGTTGGGACACCCCCAATCTCCTATAGTAGTCTTTGCAGATAATGAAGCACACGAACACGAAATTGCAAAAGTCTTGAGAAATAAAAAACTAAGCACTGGTGAAAACTCAACAATAAAATTTGTATTTTCACTATCAGATCTAGTCCCAGAAAACCAAGAGATAAAAAGAAAATATATACAAGAACTGAGAAATCTTTTAGCTAATATAAGTCTAAAAAGTCTTCCACAAAAAGAACAAGATATCTTAAATGCAATTTTATCAGAAAATACTCCTGAGCCATTTGAACTCAAAGATCTTCCAGCAGAAGTCACACGTAACTTTAGAAACAAGGAAGGAAAGCTTAAAGAAAGACTCGTTTTTATTTATTCAGCAGTAATCTTGGATGATGGAAGAAACGCAATAAAATTTCAAGATGAAATCTCCGGATTAAAAACTTCAAATGGTAAAACTTTTCATGCTGCTGGCCCATCTATTATAATTGCAGATATCATTAAAATGGTTTTTAAAGAAGCCCCGATGATGGCATTATATGTTTTTGTCTTTGTTTTTCTTTCAATGCTAATCATTATGAAAGATTTTAAAAAGGCTGCTATTTGTCAATTTATAGCTGTATTAACACTCCTAGTTTCAGGTGGTTTAATGCACCTTACCAATGTTCAATTCAATTATTTTAATATAATAATAATTGCTGTGGCATTTGGAATGTCCGTTGATGCTGCGGTTCACATTGTTTCTAGAGCTTCAGCAGATGGACTCAGTCCAGAATCATTATCAGAAGTGGCCAGAGCCGTTACAGGGGCATTATTAACCACAGCCCTTGGCTTTGGCGCAATGAAAATATCTCATCATCCAGGCATGACGTCACTTGCTGATGTTGCTTTAATTACTTTGTCTGCTAACCTAATCCTGAGCTTGGTTTTTTTACCAGCACTTTTAAAGATTACTGAAAGAAAACAATAAGTCATTGATTTTAGCCAGTACCTAGATATTACATTTAATAATATCCCGATTTTTGTTGAATATTAATATTCTGATATTATAATTAGAAACTTAATTAAATAATATTGAAAGTAAATAAAAATGCCTTTTTTTAAATATACGGGCTTAAACAAAGCTGGGAAAAAAGTTAAGGGAATCTATGAAACAGATACGGTAGAAGGAGTAACCGAATACCTAAAAAAGAAAAACATTAGAGTTGAAACCGTTGCTGAACATAGTGGGTTTTCATTTGCTAAGCTGAATAAAATCAACCTTTCAAAAAACATTCCAACCAAAGATATGGTTATCTTTCTAAGACAGTTTTCAACAATGATTGATGCGGGTCTACCTCTTGTTTCTTGCTTAGATGTTCTAGGTTCACAGCAAAAAAATATTCTTTTTAAAGATACTTTAATTGACGTAAAAAAGGCTGTTGAAAGTGGTCAAACCTTTGCTGATGCTTTGTCTAAACATGACTTTGCCTTTGATTCACTAATGGTAAACTTAATTAGAGCTGGTGAAGTCGGTGGTATTTTGGATATTATTCTGCAACGACTTGCAATTTATGTGGAAAAGAGCATGTCATTGAAAAAGAAGGTTAAAAGTGCAATGACATATCCCATGGGTATTCTCATCTTTTCAGGTGTTGTTGTTTTAGTTTTAGTTAAATTTGTTATTCCAATGTTCCAAACTATGTTTGATGATCTTGGTGGCGAATTACCTGGTATTACACAAGCCGTTATTGATATTAGTACAACCGTTGAAAATCATATATTATTAGTTATAATAGGAATTGCTTCATCTATAACTGGTTTTAAATATTTCAAAAAATCACCAAGAGGCAGACGATTTTTTGATATTCTATATTTGAAATTACCAATTGTTGGTAATGTTATCAAAAAAATTGCTATCGCCAGATTTGCAAGAACGCTTGGAACACTTATGACCTCTGGTGTCCCCATTCTAGAATCACTTGAAATTGTTAGTACCACGGCTGGCAACAGTGTAATTCAAAAAGCAATTATGGTAGTTAGAGAAAGAGTTTCAGAAGGTAAAAACATGGCTGAGCCCATGAGTGAAAGTGGTCTTTTTCCTGAAATGGTTTGCCAAATGATAAAGGTTGGTGAACAAGCCGGTGCTGTAGATCAAATGCTCAATAAAATAGCCGATTTTTATGAAGAAGAAGTTGATGAAGCTGTTGGCGCTTTAACCTCCGCACTAGAACCTCTAATCATGGCCTTTTTAGGTGTTGTTATTGGAACAGTTGTTGTTGCAATGTACTTGCCAGTATTTAAAATGGCCGGTGGAATGGGAGAATAATAAATCCGAATGGAAAATAAAAAATTATCTCAAGAAATTCTTGAAATGAATCTTGCATCAAAACTGCCCTGGTACCTTTTTATAAGAGTTGCAATAATAACAATCCTTTTGGGAACTGTAGTTACCATTGAAATTTATTTTAAAAGAATATTCATTTCCTCAGGTTTGTTAATTTTTTATATTCTTATAGGAATTACTTATTTCTTTTCAATAATATTTGCCTTCCTTGAAAAAAAGAATTTGGCTAAGAATTTAATCCTATTTTCAAATGTCCAAATATTATGGGATATCATTTTTTCAACTGCTTTAATTTATGCAACTGGTGGCATTGAAAGCCCCTTCCCTTTTATGTATTTCCTTACAATTATAAATGCGAGTATTTTGCTTTCTAAATCAGGAGCCTATAAAGCTGCATCTGTTATTTCAATATTTTATGGGGCCTTAATTGACCTTCAATACTTTGGATATATTTCAAGCTCCCATGTATTTACAGATTCTTTAGTTATATTTTCAAGCTATGACCTCTTAAACAAACTTAGTTTGAACATATTAACTTTCTTTATTATAGCTTATTTGAGTGGTTATCTTTCAGAACAACTAAAAGTTGTTCATTCAGATCTTATCAAGAAAAACGCTGATCTTAGAAAGTTAAGAATTTTAAATCAAAATATTGTAGAATCAATCGATAATGGTCTTGCAACTTTAGATGTTGAAAACAGAATTACCTTTATAAACAATGCCTTTGAGCAAATTACAGATTACTCCTTTGAAGAAGTTAATGGTTGTAAAATTAATGACCTTTTTGATGGTATATTAGACTCACAAGAAGAAAATAATAGCAGCAAATATCCCTGGGCCTTTGAAGGTCAATTTAAAACAAAAGAAGAAAAACAAAAATACCTGGGCTACTCTATTTCTAATCTATATGGTCTAGATACAACTATTGAAGGCAAAATATTAAATATTCATGATTTAACTGAGTATAAAGAACTTGAAGAAAAAATTAAGCGCCAAAACAGATTAGCAGCAGTTGGTAAGTTAGCAGCTGGCATAGCGCATGAATTTAGAAACCCACTTACATCAATGCGAGGTTCAATAGAACTACTACAAAGTACCATGGAAAAAGATGAAAAAAATGAAAAATTAATGAATATTGTCATACGGGAAACAGATAGACTTAATTTATTAATCACGAATTTTCTTTTTTATGTTAAACCAGGTCAAACAAAATTTGAAAAAATATTACTTAAAGATCTTCTAATTGAAGAATTAAAGATTATCGCTGAAAAACTTGGAATTCCTGAAAATATTGAAGAAATTTATGAATTTAATGATGCTTATATTTATGCTGACAAAGAGCAAATGAAAAAAGTTTTCTGGAATATAATTAAAAATGCACTTGAATCAATGCCCTATGGTGGCAAATTAATAATATCGACATCTTCAGATAACGATGAAGATGAAAAATTATTAACAATTAAAATTGCAGATACAGGAGTTGGTATTCCTGCTACTGAAATGGAAAAGATCTATGATCCATTTTTTACAACAAAACCAGGTGGTACTGGGCTAGGTCTGGCTATTGTGCATAATATTTTAGAAATACATAAATCCAATATTGCCTTTAGCAGTAGCCGCGGATTAGGAACAACTGTTACTATTACTATGCCAACATACGAAAACAAGGAGCCAATTGATGTCTAAAATCCTCTTCGTTGATGATGAAAAAAGTATGTGCGAGTTTTTTGATATCTTATTAAGTAATGAGGGCTACGATTCCACTAGCACAACATCAGGCACAAAAGCTATTCAACTATTAGCAAATAATGATTTTGATATGGTAATAACTGATATTTGCATGCCAGAAATAGATGGATTTGAAATCTTAGATAAAGCTAAAAAAATAAAAAGTGAAATTATAGTCCTCATGATAACAGCTTACGCTTCAACAGAATCAGCAATTGAAGCTATGAAAAAAGGTGCTTATGACTACATAATGAAACCTTTTAAAGTCGATGAAATTAAAATTATCATAAGAAATGCACTTGAAAAAGCAACTTTGGCAAAAGAAAACAAAGCTCTAAAAAAACTTGTTACAGATAAGTTTGGATATGGAAATATTATAGGTGATACCCCTCAAATACGAACAATTTTTGATACAATTGATAGAATAAAAGACACAAAGCTTTCTGTTTTAATTGCTGGAGAATCTGGAACAGGAAAAGATCTTATTGCACGTGCTATTCACTTTAACAGTAAATTTAAAAATGGTCCCTTTGTTCCAGTTAACTGTGGCGCCATTCCTGACAATTTAATTGAAAGTGAATTGTTTGGTTATGTAAAAGGTGCATTCACTGGAGCTGATACCAATAAAAAAGGCCTTTTTGAAGCTGCCAATAATGGCACAATATTCCTTGATGAAGTGGGAGAATTACCAAACCAGACTCAGGTTAAACTCCTTCGTGTGCTTCAAGAAAAAAAATTCATTCCAATAGGTGGAACCTATGAAATTTCTGTTGACCTTAGAATTATTTCAGCAACAAATAGTGATCTGAAAAAAGATGTATCAACAAATAAGTTCAGAGAAGACCTTTTTTACAGACTTAAAGTAGTTGAAATTGATCTTCCTCCTCTTCGTGACAGAAAACCTGATATTCCAATACTCGCTGAACATTTTCTTAAAAAATATGTAAGGGAAAACAATTTAAAAATAATTGGTTTTACACCTGGAGCAATGCAGCGGCTCATTAATTATAATTATATTGGAAATATTAGAGAGCTTGAAAATATTATTGAACGAACCATTGCCTTTGAAAGCACTGATAAAATACAGGAAAGCTCCCTGCCACCTGAAGTTCAAGATGCTTTGGCCAGCAATAGCAATACAATCGCCGGCAAAAAACTTTTTGCAAAGGGCACTGTTGATTTAGATTTTGAACTAGCCACACTTGAAGAAAGTCTTATAATAGAAGCAATGGAAAAAGCAAAAGAAAATAAAAATAAGGCCGCTAAACTCCTCAATATATCTCACAGATCTTTAAGATATCGAATGCAAAAATTAAATATGAAGGATGAAGAAAATGAAAATTAATCAAACAATAAAGAACAATAATTATGGTTTCACACTTGTAGAGTTAATGATTACAGTTGTTATAATTGGAATTCTGGCAGGTCTAGCCACAACTGCATATAACAGATACATTTTAAAATCAAAAAAATCAGAAATCCCAGCTGCCTTTGGGACAATTAAAGCTGGTGAAGAAAGTTACCATGTTGAATATGGACAGTACCTGCCACTTCCGAGAAATCCAACGAACCTACCTCATGGTGAAAAACTTAAATTTACATATGTAACTAACAAACCCGACAATCCAGATAACTACGATTCCTGGGGACCAGGTGGAGTCGCTGTAAGACCTGATTATGATGTCTACTTTAGATATGTAGTAGAAGCTGGAGTTGCGGGCTGTCCATTAAGTACTGGCGATGGAAGTGGTGCTTGTTCAGAACCTACAGGCAGTGGTCTTTTTATCGATAGAACAGCAGCTCAACTTGATGCCTATGATTCTGACGGATGGTATGTTGTTCAAGCTGTAGGGGATTTAAATGCTGATGTTGCTGGAGACAATTGCACTTTAGCAGATCCTGATCCTGGATCAAATAATTGTGCATTTTTTGAAACAATTTATGATAGAACTTCAATAACCGAAGTAAGCCCATTAAAATAATAATAATATTAAAAGAGGTATTATTATGAGTTCAAAGGATGATAGAGATCATTATGACCGCCCTAGTTGGAAAGAAATAGATCAAAAAAAAGATGGTCGTTCAGATTCTTCAAGTGGCGATGCTCAAAAGTCTAAAAAACAAATGCATCGAAACAAAATTGCAAAAAAGGAATATCTAAAGGACCTTGATAATATGTTCAAGGGTGACAAGGGAACACTTGACCATTACGAATTGCTTCAAAAGTTAAAAACTCAGCAAACAGGTCAAGTTTTCAAAACAAATATTGATAAATATCTAGATTTATATGGTATGCCTGAAGATTTTGAGGTACTTGGAGCAATGCTTGAATTAAGTGACTTAAAATTAGTTAAGGAAGCAATTTTCTTAATAGTCCATTATTCAGAAGACATTCCAAACAATCTCAAGGACTTATTAAAAATGAAAGTTGACCTTCTCAAAATGACAAGCACTGACAAAGAACTTATCAAATTGCTAGACCAAGTTAAGCTCTAGACATTTCCTTTCTTGACTTTTAGCAGATTATAACTAGTTTGATGCGATCCTCGAATTTATATAGGAGATAAAAGTCCATGATGCATCAAGGCCAGTTGCAACAATGCTATAATTGCGGTAAAGACTTCTTGGTTAAATTTAATTATCAAGTGAGCAGAGACAATGGAAATATTAAATATTTTTGTTCCATAAAATGCAAAGAACCTGCAATACAATCAGTAAACACCGTAAGATGCGACTTTTGTTCAAAAGAAACTCAAGTTTTAACAATAGCACAAATTGCTAATACTCCTGATAAAACTCATTACTTTTGTAACCCTGATTGCAGAAAATCATTTTTTTCCCAACATGCAAGAGTTGTCCCTGAAGGGCATAAAACAAGAAAAATTGCAGTATTAAATCATAAAGGTGGAACTGGCAAAACTACAACATCAATAAACCTGGCTGCAGGCCTTGCAGGTAAAGATAAAAAAGTATTGTTGATTGATATGGACGCCCAGGGCAATGTTGGTGAAAGTCTTGGAATAACCTGGCGAAAAAACATGTACGATGTTTTAGTTGATAATGTTCCCATTGAAGATTGTATTATATCAGTTAGTGATAAATTAGATATTGTTCTATCAAATGAAACTTTAGCTGAAGCAGAAATTAAACTAGTTCCATTTGAAAAAAGAGAAAAGGTCCTGACAGATAGATTAAAAAATATAAGAAACTATGATTACGTAATATTAGATTGTCCTCCATCACTAAGCTTATTAAACCAAAATGCATTGTTATACGCTGAAGAGGTTTTAATTCCTGTTAGCTGTGATTATTTATCACTTGTTGGAGTTAAACAAGCACTTGAATCTATCAAAAAGTTAAACAGACTACACGGTCACCATTCTGAAGTAATAGGAATAATTCCAACATTTTATGATGTAAGAAATAGAATTTCCTTTGAAGTTGTTTCATATTTAAACAATCACTTTGAAGATAAGGTCTTTAGACCAATAAGAATAAACACAAGGCTCAGAGAAGCTCCAGCAAAAAAAATGTCCATCTTTGAATATGACCCCAATTGTACAGGTGCAATTGACTACAACCGCCTTGTCAACTCAGTAATAGTCCAGGAGGAGAAAATAGATGTCAAAACTAACATATGAATTTATAAAGAAACTTCCAAAAACTGACCTTCATTGCCATTTAGATGGCTCTTTAAGAGTATCAACAATCCTTGATATTGCCAAAGAACATGATGTTGAATTACCTGCCTATAATGAAGAAGACCTAAAAAAGCACTTAGTAATGGATAAGGTTGAGTCGCTGGAAGAATATCTTAAAGCTTTTAGCATTACCTGTAGTGTATTGCAAACTGAAGATGCGTTAAAACGAGTAGCTTTTGAATTAGCAGAAGACGCTGCCCTTGAAAATATCCGCTATCTTGAAGTTAGATATGCTCCAATTTTACATCAAGAAAAAGGTTTAAATCTAGCTGCAATTGTAGATGCAGTCCTAGCAGGTCTTGTAAAAGCCGAAAGAAAATACAACATAAAAACTGGTGTTATTATTTGTGGCATAAGAAATATGAATCCAGATATTTCAGTAAAACTTGCTGAACTCTGTGTTGCCTACAAAAATAAAGGTGTCCTGGGTTTTGACTTAGCTGGAGCTGAAGAAGACTATCCTGCAAAACAGCATAAAGAGGCATTTTATCTTGTTTTAAATAATAATGTTAATGTTACAATTCATGCTGGAGAAGCTTATGGTCCTGCAAGTATAGCTCAAGCCATACATTACTGTGGAGCACATAGAATTGGGCATGGAATCAGACTAAAAGAAGATGGGGACTTATTAAATTATGTTAATGACCATAGAATCCCTTTAGAAATATGCTTAACAAGCAATATACAAACCAATTCTGTTAAAAACTTTGATATGCATCCACTTAGATTTTTCTATGATTATGGTTTAAGAGTAACCTTAAACACAGATAATCGCCTCATTTCAGATACAACAATGACTGATGAATTCTTATTGGCACATGAAAAATATAATTTCTCCTATGAGGATTTAAAGAAAATAATTATTGATTCATGCAAATCAGCGTTTTTGTCTCATCATGAAAAAGTTACACTACTATTGTCAGTTCTTGATGAACTCAAGAAACTTGACAAGATATATATGAAAGAATTTGGTATTGAAAAACTTGATTCTAAGCGAAAAAAATCCAAACTCTCTGTATAAAAGGCAAAACTTCATGTCTGAAAGTTTCAACAAACTTGTCAATATAATGAAAACACTTAGGATTCCTGATGGTTGCCCCTGGGATCAAAAACAAACTCTATTAACCTTAAGAAAATACCTCATTGAAGAAACATATGAAGTTTTAGAAACAATGGAAGGTAAGGATAGAGAAAAACATTGTGAAGAATTGGGAGACTTATTACTTCAAATAATTTTCCAAGCACAAATCGCAGCTGAAAATGGCGATTTTACAATAGATGACGTGGTTAATAGCATCGCTGACAAACTCACAAGAAGACACCCACATGTCTTTGGAAATGAAAAAGCAGACACGCCAGAAAAGGTATTAAAAAACTGGGCAGCAATAAAAGCAAAAAAAGAAAACAAGAAATCCATTATTGGTGGTGTCCCAAAAGAGCTTCCAGCACTGCTTAGGGCATACAGGGTTACTGAAAAAGCGGCCAATGTAGGCTTTGACTGGGAAAAAGCAGATGATATTTTATCGAAATTAGAAGAAGAATATGAAGAATTAAAAGAAAGCCTTAAAAAAAATGACCTAAAAGAAATTGAACATGAAATTGGTGACATGCTAATGGTCTTAGTTAACCTTTCAAGGCATCTTAAATTAGACCCAGAAATGGGATTAAATCATACCATCAATAAATTCATAAAACGTTTTCATTATATTGAAGATACCTGCCGCAATAAAAACCTAGATATTCATGAATTATCACTTGATAAAATGGAAGAGCTCTGGCAAGAAGCAAAGAAGTTTGAGTAAAAAGTTTAAATAGTAGAAGCCTTACTTATCTTTTCAAAAGCTTCTTCTACTGAAAAGCGACCTTGTTCCATCGAATCTCTTTCGCGTAATGTAACAGAACCATCTTTAACCGTATCTGCGTCAATGGTAATACAGAATGGAGTTCCAGCTTCATCTTGCCTTCTGTATCTTCTTCCAATGGCACCAGAGGTATCATAAAAGGCTTTAAACTTTTTCTTTGCCTCATCATATATCTTTACAGCAGCCTCTGGCATACCTTCTTTATTAATTAAAGGAAAAACTGCAACTTGATAAGGAGCAAGTTTTGGATGAAGTTTTAAAACAACTCTTTCACCCTCTTCTTCATAGGCATCAACGAGCAAAGTCAATAAGGTTCTATCGCACCCGATTGAGGTTTCTATAATATAAGGCACGTATTTTTCTTTAGCTTTTTCATCAAAATAATTAAGTTTTTTATTAGAAAATTTCATATGCTGTGTCAGATCAAAGTCAGATCTATTATGAATACCTTCAACTTCTTGCCATCCAAAAGGAAACTTATATTGGATATCAAAGGCTGCCTTTGCGTAGTGAGCCAGTTCAGTAGGACCATGTTCATTATATCTTAATTTTTCTTCTTTTAGACCAAGAGATTTAAACCATTCAAGCCTTTGAGCTTTCCAGTATTCAAACCATTTTTCATCATCTTTTGGATTAATGAAAAATTGCATTTCCATTTGTTCGAATTCTCTTGTTCTAAAGATAAAGTTTCCAGGAGTAATTTCATTTCTAAAGGCTTTTCCAATTTGAGCAATTCCAAAAGGAAGCTTTTGTCTTGAGGCATTTAAAACATTTAAAAAGTTTACATAAATACCTTGAGCTGTTTCAGGTCTAAGATAAACAACATTTGCATCCTCTTCAACTGGTCCCATAAAAGTTTTAAACATTAGATTAAAATTCCTAGGCTCAGTCAATTCACCTCCACATTTTGGACACTGCTCATTGCTTTTAAGGTCTTCTGCTTTAAATCTATTTTTGCATTTTTTACAATCAATTAAAGGATCAGTAAAACCATCTATATGACCAGAAGCTTTCCAAACCTTAGGATGCATTAAAATAGAAGCATCAATACCTTCTATATCATCTCTTCTATGCACCATAGATTCCCACCAATAGCGCTTTAAGTTATTTTTTAATTCTATCCCAAGTGGACCATAATCATAACAACTATTAATACCACCATAAATTTCACTTGATTGAAATATATATCCGCGTCTTTTACACAATGAAACCAGTTTTTCCATTTTATCTTCTGACATTTTTACCTCTTTAAAACTTTAAAAAATCGTTTATATAATTAATATTTAAAAATTTAAAATGCAAACGTTCATTTATATTTTGAATTTTGAATCTTGAATTTTGAATTTTGAATTTATTCAAGTGTTTCTGGCCACATTTTGTAAATAATAATTCCAAAGAATGAAGCTATTCCATATAAAATTATTGCATATAAGTAATTTGTAAATACTAGATGCCCTGTTCCAAAGCAAATTGAAAAAATCATTACAACTCCCATTAACCACATGGAAAGTGTTTTTCCAAAAAAAGGATTCCATCCAAGATCTGGGTTTTCTTTAACAATGGGACCCCAGAAAGTTGGAAAAGGTCTAACTAATTTACAAAAATTTAATAGCACTTCTTTTGAAGATGGCTTTGTTAAAAAAGTAGCAATCACTGTTAGGCTCAAGGAGAAAACAACGACAAATATGAATCTCCATCCAAAAGTACTAAAATTAAAAACATATTTCGCCAAGATTGTTCCAAGAAAAGATGTTAGCATGCATACAATTTCTGACCAGGCATTAAGCCTCCACCAAAACCATCTGATAACAGTAACAAAGCCATAACCAGCTAAAAGCATTGATAGCCAATACCATGCAGATTTAACTGAATCTAAGTTCATGGCTATAACAACAGCGATTAATAACATTAAAACTGTGGCTATCCTTGAAACCAAAACATAATGCTTTTCATCGCCTTCTGGGTTAATAAATCTTTTATATATATCATTAACAATATAAGAAGCGCCCATATTAATGTGAGTATCAATTGTTGACATTAAAGCTGCAATCATCGCTGCAAGCACAATTCCCAGCATTCCAGAAGGTAATAACTTGAAAATTAATAAAACATATCCTTTTTCTGCTTCAGATTTAGGTAAATTTGGATATACAATCAAAGAAACAAGAGCAACCAGTATCATTGGCCAATAATTAATAGCAAATTGCCCAATTGAAAATATTAAGGTTGCCAAAGAAGCATGCTTCTCATTTTTTGAAGAAACAATTCTTTGCAAGATTGCATTTGGAGGATCGGCCCACCACTTTAGAGTCACAAATACAATAAACATATGAAAAAAAGATGAATCAATTCTAGGAATAAAGTTTAATCTTTTTGTACCTTCTTCAAGACCATATCTGGCATTTATACCTTCTACAAGGCCATCAATTCCACCAACATATTTAATAGCGTAAACTGCCAGAGCAATTACACCAAAAAGTGAAATTGCATATTGCAAAACGTCAGTTGCAACAATTCCCCACATACCAGAAACTGTTGTATACACAAGAGTTATAGCTAAAATTACCGCAAGAATCAACATAGGGTTGTATCCAAATCCAACTTCTCCAAAAGTTGTAACAGCCTTCATTACCCATCCTAAAGTTAAAGCATTTGCAACTATACCAATAAAAATAGCTTTAAATAGTCTTAAGAAAGCTGCGCCTTTTCCAGAATATCTCAATTCAATAAGCTCAGCTGACGTAATAACTTCAGATCTTCTAAGCATAAAAGCAAAAAAGAAAGCTGACAATGCACCTGTACCACCTATTATGAAAGCCCATGCAAACCAAACTCCTTGAATACCATGGCTAGCTACCATACCAGTAATTCCTAAAGGAGTATCAATTGCAAAAGAGGATGCTATCATTGAAATGCCAGCCAGCCACCAAGGCAAAGATCTATTTGCTACAAAGTATCCGATTATACTTTTAGCTCCCTTAAAACGCCTTGCAATCAAAAGACCAGCCGCTAAACTGATAACAATATATCCAATAATAATAGACCAATCAAGAACTGAAAGTTGTGACATAAAAAGGCTCCAGTTAATAATTTTAAATTTCAAAAAAAAATAATATTAATAAAACAAATTATTAACAAGCAAATAATTGAATTCTAAATTTTGAATTTTGAATTTTGCATTTTGAATTATTATTAAGGATAAGGCCTGCAAACAACATGCTCCATATTTCCAAAATACATCTCTAAAATATTACGATTATTAGTTGATCCCTCAAGTTTAAGATCAACTAAGAAATACATTGAGATTGCAATAATGGAACCAAGGATAGTAGCTAGTGCATATTCAACAGCTGTTTGTCCTTTTTTTGATTTTATTAGTTTTTTATAATATTTCATAATAAATTTATTATTAATTTTTATATAGCTTTATTATAGTATTATTAATGGTTTTCGTCAACAGATCAGTTTTATGAGGTCAAGAAAGAGGAAATAAAAAATCTGGATCCCACAAGATTTTGCGTTGTATTTCTAACTCTTTTCACAAGAGTTATTAATAAATTGTTGTAAATCTTTCGTTCAATATCATGGTTCTCAAGCAAAAAGTTTTTAAAATCTTCTTTTTGAATGGAATAGATTATTGAATCTTGATTTGCAATAATTGTAGCAGAAGCTGATCCAGAATCAATAAAGGAAAGTTCGCCAAAGCACTCTCCTTTTTTTAAAATCGTAACAAGATCATCCTCTTTCAACAAAGTCTTTTCTTGTGGCAATTGCACTTTAACTGATCCAGATTTAATAATGTAAATTTCAGAGACATAATCTCCTTTTTTCAAAATTACATCACTCTTTCTATAATCTGTTTCGATAACAAGGTTGCTAACTTTATTTATTTCATCATCAGTCAATGAATTAAATAAATAAATATTTTCAGGTAAAGTTATCATATGTAAACTTCCTATTTTCTGCCTAATTCTCTGTTAATCAGATCTTCAAAAAAGTCAGCTTCTCTTGCGCCAGCTACAACTTTTTTATTAACGAAGAAACCAGGTGTTCCGCTAACACCAGCCTTTTCGCCATCTGTTCTATCTTTTTCAATGTTTGCTTTATGTTTATGTGAATCATAGCAAGCTTCAAATTTCTTAATATCAAGCTTTAAATCTGTAGCTATTTTTACGAACATTGCTTTATCAAAATCTCCCTTGCCCTCAAAAAGCACATCATGATATTCCCAAAATTTTCCCTGGTCATTTGCACACATTGAAGCTTCAGCTGCTTCAAAAGCACCTTTATGACTTGGAATTGGGAAATGTCTAAAAACCACTTTAACTTCATCTTTAAATTTTGCAGCAACATCTTTAATTGTTTTAGCTGCTTTTTTGCAATATGGGCATTTAAATTCAGAAAATTCAATAATTTCAACAGGAGCATCTTTTTTACCAATATATGGACTATATTCTTCTGCCTTTATGTCAGCTACTGGCAAAGGAGGAGGTGTTAGTAATATTTCAATTTTATGACTTTTTCTCAATTCTTCAATAAACTGAGTTTTTATTTCTCTTTCTTTTTTCCTTTTAAAGATTGCTGTTAGTCTTTCCTTTTTTTCTTCTTCAGTTCCTGCAAGTCTATTTTTAAATCTTTCATAAAACTCATCTAATTCTTTTTGATCAACTTTAATGTTATTTGCAGCTTCTTCAAGAAGTTTTTCTTGTGTAGTATTTTTTGCTTGTGCTTCTTTTTCAATTATCTTTTCATTGATAATTTCATCAAGAGCTTCAATTTTCATAGAATAAATTCTTTCTTCAAATCTATAAAGTTTTGAAGAAATGTTTTTGTCAAGTTCAGCAAGAGAAATTGCTTCACCATCAACAATAGCTGCATCACCAGTTGCTACAGCAGTAGGGGCAGAAGGTTTAACAGCAGAAGGCTTATTTGCCTCTTTTTTGATCTCACAGGAAAACACAAAAAACAATCCAATTGTGATAAGCAAGAATAGTATCTTTTTCATTTCATAACTCCTATCTTTTTATTATTTATAAAACAGCAATACGCTTTACCAATGCTTTGATTTTATCTTTAGAAAGTTCATCTAAATTTAAGAATCGAATACCCATGCCCACCTGTCCATCAAGTGCTTTGCCTTTTTTATCTTTTGGGATATTTACCCAAATGACTTCTCCAAGAGCATTAACTGTATGAGCATCACTCATATCTGCCTCAAGTTTAAATTGAACATCAAGGCGAGTTCCAGGATCAAGTGGTTTGTTTGTTGTAACAAAAATTCCGTTCTGACTTAAATTCGATGAAAATTCAAACAAGAAATTATCTTTACATTTGTAATCAACTCTAAGTTTTACCGGAACCCTTGTTGTCTCCCTTTTGTCACTGTCCCGATTTTTTACCATTATAACCTCATTAACTAGTTAATTAAAATCAAAATATTATGACCATAATTGGCCCTTGTCAATTAGAAAAAGATAAAGACTATTTTATTGTTTATTGGCAATCTTTGCCCAGGAATCTTTCAAAGACACTGTTTGATTAAAAACTAAGCCATTATCTTTGTCTTTACAAAAATAGCCTTGTCTAAGAAACTGATAATTTGATAAAATTTCAGAATCTTTTAAACTGGGCTCTACTTTACAATTAGTTAAAATCTTTTTTGAATCTGGATTTATATAATCCGTAAAATCCTTCTCAGCATCCATCTCATCAGTGTTTTCAGCTGTAAGCAGGCTTTCATATAATCGAACTTCAGCGTCTAATGCGTGTCTTGCTGATACCCAATGCAAAGTGCCTTTCACCTTTCTACCATCATTTGACCAACCGCCTTTTGTATCAGGGTCATAAGTACAATGAATTTCTTTAATTTCACCGCTTTCCTCATCCATTATAACTTTTTCACATTTTATGTAATAAGCGTGCATCAACCTAACTTCTTTTCCAGGAGATAATCTATGAAACTTTTTGGGAGCTTCTAACATGAAGTCGCTTTGTTCGATAAATAGTTCTTTACAAAAAGGTATGAGTCTTTTACCCATGCTTTCGTCTTCCTGATTATTTATTGCTTCAAACTCTTCAACCTTGTCGTCAGGATAATTTGTTATAACAAGTTTCAATGGATATAAAACTGCCATAACTCGCTTAGCTTTTTTATTTAAATCTTCACGAAGACAATGATTTAATAAGGCGATATCAATTGTGCTGTTAGCTTTTGCTACGCCAATACGGTCACAAAAGTCTTTAATTGATTCTGGTGTAAAGCCTCTTCTTCTAAGGCCTGAAATAGTTGGCATTCGAGGATCATCCCATCCATCAACATAATTTTCTTTTACAAGCTTTAATAGTTTTCTTTTACTCATTACAGTTGATGTTAAGTTTAAACGGGCAAATTCAATTTGCTGGGATCTATAAACCTCCAGTTGTTCAAGAAACCAATCATACAATGGTCGATGATCTTCAAATTCTAAGGTGCAAAGGGAGTGAGTAATGCGCTCAATAGAATCTGAAACACAATGAGTATAATCGTACATTGGATATATACACCATTTATCACCACTTCTATGGTGATGTGCATGCAGGATTCTATAAAAAACAGGATCTCTCATATTCAAATTGCCAGAGCTCATATCGATTTTTGCCCTTAAGGTTCTTTCTCCATTTTTAAACTCCCCATTTTTCATTCTTTCAAAAAGATCAAGATTCTCTTCAATAGATCTATTTCTAAATGGACTCTCTTTTCCTGGACTTGTTAAGGTTCCTCTATACTCTCTAATTTCTTCTGGACTAAGATCACACACATAAGCTACATTTTTTTTAATCAGTTCTATTGCATATTCATACAACATATCAAAATAATCAGACGCATAAAAAAGATTTTCACCCCAATCAAAGCCAAGCCATTTAATATCTTCAATAATTGCATCAATATATTCCTGCTCTTCTTTTATTGGATTAGTGTCATCAAATCTTAAGTGGCAGGGACCTTTGTAATCTTTAGCGATCCCAAAACTCAAACAAATAGCCTTTGTATGTCCAATATGCAAATACCCATTAGGTTCAGGGGGAAAGCGAGTTACAACCCTTCCATCATATTTGTTTGTCTCAAGGTCCCGGTCAATAATGTCTCTTATAAAGTTTGACGAAGAAGTAGAAATTTCGGTTTCTTCTTTAATATTAGTATTTTCAGTGTTCATTAGATCTCCATGCAGTATTATTTATTATAATAACCTAATGGTATGCTAGTTAAAGTGGAGTTTATGTCAATTTTAATTTTGAATTTTGAATTTTAAATTTTGAATTAAGATAGCTATTCCCTGTTCTCTTGTTCTCTTGCTTAACAAGGATTAACATGTTTAATAGCTTCAAGCAATGCATCTTCACAACTTGGAGCGATACCTTCTTGATACTCAACAGCTTCATAAAGCTCAGGATCTGATGGATAGGTATAACGATCATCTGCAACTTTTTGTGAAATTGACACTAAGGCAGAGCAATAACCATTGTCTAGTCTTGCATAATCATAATCCATAACTAATTCATGCATATAAGCATCTCTATCTGGATCATAAATATCTGTGAACATAGGATCAAAATCTCTATTGTAGAAAAGATTAACCATAGTATAGTAGAAATAATCATTTCCTTCGTCTAACATGTCTTCATGGACAAGTATATCACACATATCTCTTTGTGGTCTTGCTGGCAGTTCATAATAAAAAGTTACTGTATAATGCGGTCTGTAAGGTGCAATATAAAATATGAACAATGGTCTATAATAAAAAGGTCTTGCGTAATGAACATATCTTACAAATCTTCTATTAGATTTTGTAACATATCTGTTCCACTTCACATAGGGTCTTACATAAGGTCTATAAGGATTTGGTCTTTGATGAACAGCATGATGGTGATAATGGTGAACTACATGAACTGTATCTCTTCTATGACTGCTTCCATTATTGTTATGATTATTATTTCCATGATTTCCTGAAGAACCATGGTTTCCTTGATTATTATGAGTTCCACCATGATTGCCATGGGAACCACTTCCTTGATGACTGCTAGCTTGAGTTGTTGGTCTTTGATGACTGCTAACCTGGGTTGATCCTCTCTGATGAGTGCTAGTTGTTGTTCCCCTGTTCCCTTGTTCCCTTGTAACCGTAGTCTGTGACCTTGTTCCAGATTGAGTAGTAGTTGTTGCTACTGTAGTTGATTGTTTTGGTCTTGTTTGAGTGGTAGTTCCAGTTCTTTGCTGTGCTTGACTTCTAGATTGAGAAGCTTGGGGTCTACTTGAACTTGGTCTAGCTTGAGATGCCTGAGTTTGGCTTGAGCTAGGCCTTGATTGCACACTTGATCCCCTTTGACTTCCAGTGCTCCTTGATCCATTGCTACTTGAAGATGAAACCCTTGAACTACTTGAAGATCCTTGTTTTTGTTTCTTTTTATCTTTTCCAAGTGCTGATAATGGTAAAATCAATAGAAAACTTACGAAAATGACCAGAATTTTGTGTCTTGATAGGTAGTATTTCATTACTATCCCCCTTCTTTAGTAGTTAACATTAGCTTTAATGCCTTCCAACCACTATGCAATAATATGACAAAATGTCGAGTTCGTACCTTTTTGTATATCCAAAAACTATGCCAAATGAAAAAACCCCAGCTTCATCATACCGATCACCTTGTTTTTATTATATTTTTTCACACTTAAAATAATTTAAAAACAAAACAAAACATAGCCACAATGTCATTTTTGAATGCAAAATACGAGAAAACAACGACCCTTTCTCCAAACCGAGAATTAAGGCCCCTTTTATTTTTTATGAAAATTTCAGGGAAGTTATTTTAAAAAGGGCATGCGCCCCAGTCGGCCCACTTGGTCGGAAAAATCTATTATTTTCTTATATAAAAAATACACATCTTGATGTATTATTAAGACTGTTAATTATTTATCTTTATTTATATTTAAATATTGGCCTGATTTTATAAGAAAAGGGAATCGTGTCTTCATTTCAAAAAAAGTGTATCGGAGCCGCGCTAGCCGGTTTTTCCTAGTAGAAGTTAAATGAAATTACTATATATAAGTGAATGTAATTCATTAATTTCATTTTACTTATACTTGGAAAATAGCGCGGTGAGATCAAGGCCAAAATCCCGCTGGGGATTTTGAGCAGTCTTTTTTTGAAATGAAGATACGATTTCCTTTTCTAAAATCAGGCAAGTGGTAAATATGTTTATTAATTAGTTAAAATTATTGTGCAAGACAAAGACAAACGATGTGAACTTGTAGGAAAAGCAAGTGATAAATAATGATTAAAGAGTAAACACCAAAAGCCAAAATAACGGCTAACTTAGCTAAACTCTTAGCAATATTTTTATGTAATAAATAACATCCAGCCATCATAAGAATGATCTTGCCAAACATAAAAGTAATTGGGCTAGTATTATATAGTGCGTTCATAATTGGATTAGCTTCTGTGGCTACACCTAATTCAATAAACAAGGTTGTAAAAATTCCATCTAACAAATTAAATATAAGTAAAAATCTAATATATTTTATAAATGTTTCGTTATATTCAAATAATAAATATCGTAATGATTTTTTTTCTAATAACATAGCTTTTTCTCCCTTTACTCCTCGATGCTTACTTTATAGTTATAGCAAGAGCTGTGCCATGGAGCCACCAAAGATAAGGCATTGTAATATATACATTTATCTTGTTTTGTGACAAAAATCACAAAGCGTAAAATGCTCAATTTTGGCGTAATCTAGGCATAAACCGTATTATCCTTGCTCAGAAAGAACTTAGATGAGCCATTTTTTGCAAACCCGCAATATTGCTGGATTTCGTGACTGGTGTCACTTTTTGTCCATCAAATCCCATTTTGACACTTAAAAACAAGGGAACAAGAAAACAGGGGAACAAGTGAACAAGGATCTATCTGTTTGATATTATAGCCTTAATGCTTATAACCTATAGCTTAAAACATACAGTGATCAAGCTGGCACCAATCTTGCTCTAGGAAACAATACGTATGCAATTGCTTGGAAGGGGCATGTAAAAAAGCCTATTTTATACAATTTCGGAGGGGGCTAGGATTTGAAAAATGCTAATGATATGAAGTAGAAATACTGAAATCAAAGGTAATCAGAGTCCTAGACTTTTGAAACAAGGGGGGTACGCTCTAACGAGTGTACCCCCTTTTTATATATGTAAAACGCGTATAGATTAATTAATTGTTAAGAATTAATTATTGAAAATTTTAAAAATTCGCTCGAAAAATAATTAATAATCAATAAATAATAATTAATAATTAATTTTTTAAAACGGGTATATCACCGACAACTGCACTCTATTATTATCGCCACTAGCTGATCCCTTTCAGTAAGTAGACAAATAGACGAAATCTAAAACTATTGGATAAAAAGAAAATACTTATTTTAACTATTTCCTTGATGATATTGAAATAAAGAATAGAATTTAGATTACATTATTTATTTAAAGCAGGTATACATGTATCAAAATAAAATTAAAAAAATTGCAATTTCAACAGGCGGTGGAGACGCACCAGGCTTAAATGCTGTTATCCGAGCTGCTGTTTTAAGCGCCATCAACAAAGGCTGGGAAGTTGTTGGTATTCGTGATGGATACAATGGTCTTTTTCTTCCTCAAAATTATAAAGATATAGAGCCTATCATTAAATTAACAGCTCACTCTGTACGTGGAATCACAAATCAAGGTGGCACAATCCTTGGAACTACCAATAAGGGAAATCCTTTATGCTATCCAACACAAGCAGAAGATGGTTCTTGGTTTGAAAAAGATATTACTCCTGATTTGGTTTCAAAATTTAAAGATCATGGAATTGATGCACTCATTTCGATAGGAGGCGATGGTTCATTAAAAATCGCAAATGCTTTTGCTGATTTAGGACTACAAGTAGTTGGTGTTCCAAAAACAATTGATAATGATCTTGATAAAACCGTAATAACCTTTGGATTTGACTCAGCTGTCAGTTTCGCTACATCTTGCATTGACAGATTACACGCCACTGCCCAGTCTCATCATAGAATCATGGTAGTAGAAGTAATGGGAAGATATGCAGGCTGGATAGCTCTAAATGCTGGTGTGTCAGCATGCGCTGATGTTATTTTAATGCCTGAAATTCCTTATGACCTTAATCTCGTCGCAGAAAAAATAAAAAATATCAAAGAAAGTGGCAGAGATTATTCAATTGTAGTTGTAGCAGAAGGCGCAAAACCTGCAGATGGCAATGTTTCAGTTATTTCCAAAGAATTGGGACGGCTGGAAAGACTAGGTGGTGTTGGTGAAACTGTAGCTAAAGAGCTAGAAGCATTAACAGGCATTGAATCAAGAGCCGTAATCTTAGGACACCTTTTAAGGGGAGGTTCTCCAACAACTTTTGACAGACTAATTTCACTACGCTTTGGAGCAGCAGCAGTCAGGGCCTTGTCTGAAGGCCAATCAGGAATAATGGTAGCCCTTGACCCCCCATTTGTCCGCTACGTCCCACTAAAAGACGCTGTAAACAGAATGAAATCAGTTCCACTTGATTGCGACACAGTCAATACAGCCAGAGACCTAGGCACATGCTTTGGCGACTCTTAAATCTTACCACTTACCACTTACCACTTACCACTTACCACTTACCACTTACCACTTACCACTTACCACTTACCACTTACCACTTACCACTTCCTAAAACGGTGTCCCAATAGAAAAATCAAAGATAAAAACATTTTCATCCTCTTCTCTATCTAAAGGAAAACCCCATTCAAAACGAAGTGGAGCAATTGGTGAAAACCAGCGAAAGCCAAAACCTGCCGAATATCTAAAGTCGTTAAAATTATAAAATTCGCCATTATCAAAGGCATTTCCCATGTCAAAAAATAAAACGCCTTTAATACCATGTTCTTTTAATATTGGAAAAACATATTCAAAGTTAAAAACAGCTTCTTTATTTCCACCAATATGGAATTCCTGGTTAATAAGACTTTCTGGATCTGAGCTAGAAGCAACATCAATAGTTGGACCAAGAGTTCTAATTCCAAAACCTCTTATTGAATACATACCTCCTGGGAAATATCTTTCGAAAATTGGTACCTCTTGATCAGTCGTTGAAGTAATCCATCCGAGTTTACCTCGCAATTGAAAATTTGATCCACCAAGAATTGGAAAATCATCATCAAAGGCAGGTATAAATTGTTTGTGTTCAAATGATAGTTTCAGAAAATCAGTATCACCACCTAAAAACCCTGTTCCAGCTAACTCTGAATTAAAGGTGCTTAACATTCCGGAGGTTGTTTCAAACATATTAAGTCTATTTCTAGTGTCCCTTGATAAACCAAAAACAAGCGAACTTGTTAGCCCTTCGGATACCAAGGATTCCTGAACAGCATTAACATTTAGAATTTCAACATCTTCAAGACTATAGCCAAAACTAGCTCTATAAACTCTATCCCAAATTGGATATCCAAGTTTTATTGAACCACCTGTTTGTTGTGGTGTAAAATCAATATATCTAATTTGTTGATTATACACACTAACAGATAGTGACATATCAGTATCTAAAAAATATGGATCTACAAAATTCAAATGATAAACCTGACTCCTGCCACCTAATCTTGCCATTAGATTAATTACCCAGCCATAGCCTAAAAGATTATTTTTCTGAATTTGTGCAATAAGCTGAAAACTTTCAAAAGAGTTGAAACCAGCTCCAACAGAGAAGGTACCCGTACTTTGTTCAACAACTTCAATATCAAGATTTAGTTTATCGTCTCTTGATCCTTCACTTTGAGTAATTTTCACATCTTTAAAAAAACTTAGCCTTTGAATATTAAACTTACTTTTAGATATCTTTGTTGCTGAATAAAGTTCACCTTCAAAAATATCCATTTGCCTTCTCAATATTTTATCTCGAGTTGTATCATTGCCAAGAAAATTAATTTTTTCAATATAAACTCTATTTCCCTTCTGTATATCAAAACTAATATTAACTGTTTTGTCTTCATTATTAACATCTGTTCTTGGAATAACATTTACATAAGCATATCCATCATCCATGTACAACGCACTAACACGCTGAATATCTCTTTGAATCTTTTCATAACTCAGGACATCTCCTTGTTTTATCTGAATCTTTTCTCTTATTTTTTCTTCATCATAGATTATATCTCCTGAAATACTAATATTATTAGCATAGAACTGATCGCCTTCATTCAGAATGACATCAATATAAATCCTGCTTTTATCAGGAGATAAAAATACAACAGGCTGTTCTATTTTAATATTTATGAAACCGTGATTTAAATAAAAATAAGTTATTAACTCTTTATCAATGTTGAAAAGTTCTTCTTTATAGGCACCTGCTGCTGATATTCCAAGTTCTGAAACGAACTCTAAAAATCCACCTTCCGCTGTATGCATGGTCTTTTTCAGTTCTTCTTCAGAGAAATGCTTATTGCCAATAAAATTAATTCGCTTGCAAATTACTTGATAGCCTTCCTTTATTGAAAACAAAACCTTTACCTTATTTTGACCTTTATCCACCAGCACATAATCAACCCTTACAAGGTAGTAACCCTTATCATAATAAAGCTTTTCGATAGCTTCTATATCTGATTTTAATTTTGAAATATCCAGATATGAAGAAACTGATGTTGAAATTACATCTTTTATTTCATCTTCATCAACAACATCAATGTCTTCTGATTTAAAAACATCACCTTCAGCCTTGAAATCAATACTTTTCGTAGGATCTTTATTTATATCAACTTTTGTTTTTTTCTTTTCTGCAATTTTCTCACCAAAAAAACCAAAATCAACTTCAGCTACAATTGGTTTTTCTCTAACAACAATTAAAAGATCTAAACTAAAATCGTCGACCTCTTCTTTCTTAATAAGAATATCATCGAAATATCCTTCGCCATATAAAGTTTTCAGATCATTGTTAATTTTTTCATCTGAATACTTTTCGCCAGGTCTTGTTTCAATTAAAGATAAAATTGCAGCTTCTTCAATAGTATGATTTCCAGAAACCATTATTGAATTTACAACTTTATTTGCATCTTCGATTGCTGCAAACAAGGAAAAGCTAAGACACGAGAATAAAAATATATATAAATAGCATTTTAAAGTTTTCATTTAAAGTTTTCGATTTTACCTTTCCTTATTCTTAAAGTTCTATCGGTTAATGAAGCGAGCTTTTGATTATGAGTAACAGTAACTAAGGTAACATTATGAGATTTATTTAGGCCAAGCAGTAAATTAAACACACTTTCTCCAGTATCAGGATCAAGATTCCCTGTTGGTTCATCAGCATAAATAATCTTAGGAGACATTATAATAGAGCGAGCAATTGCAACCCTTTGCTGTTCTCCACCAGAAAGTTCGCCTGGCTTATGTTCCATTCTACCATGTAGTGAAACTTCTTCTAAAATTTGCTTTGCTTTTAAGGAAGCTTCTTTTTTCCCCAGGCCAAACATTAAAGCGGGTAACATAACATTCTCAAGAGCACTTAACTCTCTAAACAAATAATGAAATTGAAAAATGAAACCTATGCTTTCATTTCTAAACTTACAAAGTTGTTTTTTAGAATACTTGCTTATTAGAGACGATTCGTAATAAATTTCTCCACTTGTTGGCTCATCCAGGGTTCCAAGAATATGAAGCAAGGTTGACTTTCCGACACCAGAAGCACCAACAATAGAAATAGACTCACCTCGTTTAACTTGAATATCTAAACCTTTTAGGATCTCAAGTTTATTTTGAGCCTTTGTAAAGGTTTTACATATATTTTTTGCTTCAACTAAATAATCACTCATTAATCATTCATACCTTAAACCATCTATTGGAGTTAGGCGTGAGGCCTTCCATGATGGATATATTGTGGCTAAAAAACAAATTATCAACGCAGCAGCAGCTACTGCCAAATAGTCTGAATAAACAATTTTTACAGGTAAGGTGCTAATATAATAAACCTGTGGATTTAATGGAAATTTGATATATTCTTTTAAAAATAAAGAAACACCATATCCCAAAATCAAACCTAAGCTTGTTCCAAAAAATCCTATTAACATGCCAACAGTTATAAATATTTTCATTACACTTTTATTACTTGCTCCCATTGATTTAAGAATAGCAATATCTTTACCCTTTTCCATGACAATCATAATAAGCATAGCGATTATGTTAAAAGCAGCAACTAATATTATCATTGTTAAAATAACAAACATAACTGTTTTTTCAAGTTTCAGAGCATCAAGTAAATTAGCTGAATAGTCAGTCCAATCCCTTGTATAGTAAGGAGCTCCAAGGCTTACATTTATTTCAGAGGCTATTGCCGAGGCATTGTCAATATTGTTAACATTTATATCAATTTCATTAACCGTTTCACCATATGAAAAGAAATTTTGAGCTTGCAATAGTGATAAATAAACAAACTTTGCTTCAAACTCATATAGACCTGATTCAAAAATCGCACCAATTCTAAACTTCATTATGCGAGGTTGATTGCCAAATGGGGTGATTTCGCCAAAAGGAGACAATAAGCTTATTACTTCTCCAGTTCCAACAACAAGCTGTCTTGAAAGTCCCTGGCTAATTATAATTGCAGGTATTCCGTCAGCACCTGTAGATTCCAGTGCTTTCAATTTGCCAGCATTATCAATTAATTTGCATATCTCTGAAACACTTGGTGCACGATTAACATCTACTCCATTTACCATAACACCTGCGGTTAAGCCATTTTCAGCAATTAACATTCCTTCTTTAATAATAACCGGGCTAACACCTGTAACACCTTTCACCTGGCTAACCTTATCTGAAAGCCTCTCATAATCATCAATGGAAGAGCCTGCATATTTTAATAATAAAACAGGGGCATGTGACCCTAGCATCTTTGACTTTAACTCGTCTTCAAAACCAGCCATTACTGAAAGCACTGAAACCAAAGCAGTTACACCAATAGCTACAGCCAAAACAGAGATCATGGTTATCAATGAAATGAACTTATTGTTCTTCTTAGAAAGCATGTATTTTAAGCTTAAGAAAAATTCAAAGTTATAATATGTGTTTCCTAAAATTCTTTTTATCAAAAAAGTTAAACCTCAACAATTATCAAAGAAATATTATCATCGCCACCTCTGCCTAAGACCATCTCTAAAAGTTTTAAGACAGCTTTACTAGAATTATGTTTTGATAATATTTCAATCATATCAAATTCATTAACAAAATTAGTTAAGCCATCTGTGCACAATAAGATCCTATCATTAGCTTTAATTTTTTTTTACTATAACATCAATCTCAATATTTTCCCCAACCCCAAGTGATCTTGTTATTACATTTTTCAGAAAATGAGTTTCTGCTTGCTTCTTTGTTAGAACGCCTTTTTTCACTTGTTCATAAACATAGGAATGATCTTCTGTAACCTGGGCTATTTCACCATTTGAAAAGATATAAGCTCGTGAATCACCGATGTGTGAAAAAACAGCTTCTCTACCATTAATGGCACATGCGGTACAAGTTGTACCCATTCCCATAAGCGAAGTATCGTGTAATGTTTCTTCATAAATCCTTCTGTTTGATAAAGAAAAGCATTCACAAAGAAAGTTTTTTAAATCACTTACCCTTTTTGAGTCCTTCTCGGAGGAAAAAATATTTTTATTTTTTTCAACGAGTTCTTGAAAGGTAAAAACAACAATTTTGCTTGCTTCTTCACCACCTGCATGACCTCCCATTCCATCAGCTACAACATAAACATTATTATAATCATCAAGAAAGTAGTTGTCCTCATTATTTTTTCTTACGTTGCCTATATCAGTTATTCCGTAAGACTTGGCCATTATTTTTCTCCAAAATATCACGAGCCAGAGCAAGTGAGTTTGTTAAGCTTCCATCTCCTGAAATCATTCTAGCGATCTCAGATTCTCTTTCCTTTAAACTTATTTTATTTATTTTAACAAGCGTTTCTTTTTCAGATGGCGATTTAGTAACAACAAAGTGAGCATCAGCAGCGCCTGCTATTGGGGCCAGATGAGAAATACATATTAGCTGTGTTGCTTTTGATATGCATGAAAGCATTTCAGAAACACTTATGGCTACTTGCCCACCAATGCCTGAATCAACTTCATCTAAAATTAAAGTATCAACACTAAAACTTTCTTTCGTAAGATATTTTGTGTCCTGATTTTGAACTGCTTTTATTGCAAGTAAAACTCGAGATAGTTCCCCGCCTGAAATAATCTGATTTAACAGCTTGCCTTCTTGTCCAGGATTCGGAGCAAAAATAAAAGAAGCTTTTTCTTTGCCATTTTTAGTAAGCTTAATGGGTTTTTCATTTGAAAATGTTGCAGTATTATATTTTCCTTTAATTTCCTTTGAAACCTCAATTAGCTCAATTGAAAAGCTATTTTTAACTATTCCCAGTTTTTCAAGTTCACTGGAAATCATTTTTGATATTATTTTAGATTTTTTTTGCCTCTTTATTGAAAGCTTATTACTAACTTCTAAAAGCTTATCAAAGGCTTTATTATATTCAAAAAAACTTTCTTTTAAATTATGCTCATAATTTTTGAGTTCATTAAGCTGGGCTTCCATTGTTTCTTTTTCACGAGCAATTTCATCCAGGTCCATAGCGTACTTACGCTTTATTTCAAAAATTTGTGAGAGTTTTTCTTCAATTTCAATCAACTCACTTTCATCAAAAGTTACAGACTCTTTAAGCGCCCATAATTCACGCACAAATTCATTTGCAGATTCAGAAAAACTTTCAAAATCTTTTTTATAGACACTTAAGCTTGGAAAAAACTCAGATAAATAGGAAATTTTTTCTTCAAGCGAGGAAAGTTGTGAAATCATTGAATCATCTTTTGAGTAAATGAGATTATCACAAAACTCTATGTCCTCATTTAAAGTTTTTGAATTTCTGATTACTTTAAATCGCTCATTAATTTGTTCTTCTGCTTCAGCTGAAAGGTCAATTTTTTCAAGTTCTGATAGCCTAAAACTAAGAAAGGATATTTGTTCTTGTCTCTTGCTTTCCATGTTTAAAAGATTTTGAATTTTTTCATCAGCTTCTTTAAGTTTTAGAAACAAACAAAGATGCTCATTAAGCAAATCATCGCATCCAGATAAGCTATCAAGCAATTTCAACTGATTTTCAGCTTTAAGTAAGTGCTGATGCTCAAACTGCCCTGAATAATCAATGAGATATTTTCCAATTTTTTCAAGAGTAGAAAGGTTTACATTTGAGCCATTAATAAAAATTCTATTTGAACCGTTTTTCTTAATAATTCTTTTAATAATTATATTTTCATCAAGATTAATCCCCATTTCATCTAATAAAGGATTAATATGATCAATGAATTTTCCTTCAAAAAAACCTTCTACAAACGCCTCTGCTTTTCCAGTTTTAATAATATTTAAAGAGGCTCTACCACCAGTCAAAAAATTAGCTGCCTCTAAAATAATGGTTTTGCTTGCACCAGTTTCACCAGTTATAACATTAAAGCCCTTAGAAAACTCAAGATCCATATGGTCAATAAGGGCAAAATTTGATATTTTTAGGCTACTTAGCATTGAAATTAGATCCATTAATTTAAATCAACGGAATATATATATCAGTATTATGGAAAATCAAGGAATAAGTTTGGTTGCTGGTTGCTGGATGAATATTCACATTTTTAAATTGATTCAGTGGTCTTTGTGCTAAAAGTGATAATTGAGAATTGATTGTTGGTTATTGAAAATTTTTGTGGTTCAGCAGTAATTTAATAATCAATAATCAACAATCAATTTTCAATTATTAATGAGGAAGTGCCAGACGGGCTTGTACCAAAAGGCAATAATACCATTAAGTTAACATGGAAAAAACTCAGGGGCTTCCCCTTTTATTGCTAATGTTTCATGATTAAAAGTATTTCCAAATTTACTTGGAGATAGAAACGGTCTGTATTCAGACAAGCAAACAGCACTTAACCTCTTGTTATTATTTAATTAAGCGTAACAAGAATGACTTGACATATATCTCCCGCAACAGATATGTCCAAGTTTCAGGCAAATAATTTGGATATTTGTTTGCAAATAAATTTTATTTATATTATAGTTTTAATAATTAAATAAATTTTAGGACTTATAAATTGAATAACCTGGATTTTATAGTTAGTGAAGATTGGATAAAATATTCGCATAAAAGATATTTGCCCTTAGATGATATTCGCCACAGAAAGGGCTTCAACAAAAATCAAAAAGAATGGAAAGATTTAAAAAATCAGTTTCAGGAAACAAGAAGACTACAGTCTTTTCAATTTAAATTTCCTTCTATTAATAAAACTTTTTGGTATTTTGAGGCAGACTGCATTAAAGAAAAAATATTAAAAATAGTAAATATTGGAAGCAAAATCTATAATCAAATACATCTTAAGCAGGATTTTGAAGAATCATTGCTTGATAATTCATTAGTTGAAGAAGCTATTACTTCGGCTATTTATGAAGGAGCAAACACAACAAGAAGAAAAGCAAAAGAATTCCTGGCGCAAAATATTAAACCAAAAAATAAAGCTGATTGGATGTGTTTTAATAATACAGAGGCACTAAGGTGGATCAAGAAAAATGTAAGCATGCAATTAGATATTAACGCCGTCTTAAACATACATCACATAGTCACAAATAACACCTTAGAGGGTAAATACATTGATTACATCGGCAAATTTAGGGATGATCCGGTATTTGTTGCAGACCATGAAGGAATAGAATACGAAAAAATCGAGATCGCAGTGCAAGAGGCAATTTCTCATTGCACAGAATATCCCAGGTATATTCATGAATTAATCAGGGGCATAATGCTGCATTATTTTATTGCTTATATACATCCATTTTTTGATGGAAATGGACGGTGTGCAAGGACCTTATTTTATCATTTTGGCATGAAGAATGACTTGCCTTTTCTTGAATTACTTTCCCTTTCTGCTTATTTAAAAAAACACAACAAACAATATGATGAATCATTTAAAAGAGCCGTTACTCATGATGGGGATATTACGTATTTTGTTAACTTCAACCTTGAAGCTCTCCTAAATGCACTATTAACAGTAAAAGAAAAGATCGACAGAGTTTTAAAAATTCAAGTTTTGAAAAAAACATTAGATATCTCGAACCATCAACTAATGTTAATTCAAAAATTATTTCTAAATAAGCATAAAAGACTTACGATAACTGAATATGCAAAAGACATTAAAAAATCACATGAAATGGCAAGGGTAGAACTAAACAGCCTGGCGAAGAAAAATATTTTAAATAAGCTAAGTCTGAATAAAAAACAAAACGCGTATCAAATAAATAAGAAATATATAAATGAACTTTTGGGGAAATTGACCTGAAAAAGATCCAGGCAAAGTCGCCGGGCGACATTATGGAAAAAAGGAACAAGCGCTTTTTAAGAGAACAAGAGCGCAAGGGAACAAGAGAACAAGGCGAGTTCAGGATCTCTTGGGCTGAAATTGAAAATTGATTGTTGGTTATTGAAAATTTCTGGATTCGATAGTAATTTAATAATCAATAATTAACAATCAATTTTAAATGGAAAAGGGCCATATACAGCTCGTCGGAACGATGGGGTCTTCCTTGTCCAGAAAATTGTCCGCTTCCTAGGATGTATTTAAATTTAACATGTTGTTTTTCATCTTTAACTTGATTCAGATTATATTGCAGTCCTTGATTATATCCGAAAGGACAGGTGTTTATAGAAACTTTTGACTTTTGAGATAAGATTTAGTAAATTGAAACTTTAAAAGTGGAAAAAGGTTTATTTTATGCCTCAAATTAGTTATTTTTATGGTATTATTATCTACTTGTATTACGAAGAACACAATCCCCCTCATATTCACGCAATTTATAGCGGATATAAAGCAACCTATGAAATAAAAACAGGTAAAAGATTGACTGGCAATATGGCAAACACTGCTGATAAGCTTGTCAAAAAATGGATAAAATTAAGGGACAAGGAATTATTAAAAGTCTGGAAACTGGCAATGGATAAAGTTAGCCCTTTGCCTTCCGTTGAGCCCCTAGATTAGAAAAGGAAGATAGATGAAAGATTATGTCGAAATTGTTAAAATTCAAAAAAAGGGAGGCTATAAGCTATTATTTTATTTTAATGATAGTTCTAAAAGATTGATTGATTTTTCTGAATTTTTAAACAAAAGCGTTGGTGTATTTTCTATTATTAAAAATAAAAATGAATTTACTAAATTCAAAATCGACATGGCTGGTGGAATATCATGGGAATGCGGTGCAGACCTATGCGCCGAAGCTTTGATCGATAAAAATCGATTTAATTAGGCAGCATACCCAAGCTAAATTTTGCAAGGATTTTCTATTTTTGCTTTTCAATGAAATTAAGGAGATTAAAAAATTTGAGGCTTTAACATGGAAATTGTTTGCAAAAAAGAAAACAAAGATGCAAGGGAACAAGAGAACAAGGCGAGGTATGTTGAACTTGTTTCAGGATGCCTTGGGCTAAAATTTGTATTCAGTATTCAGTATTCGGTATTTAGTATTCAGTTTTCTTCTCTGAATACTGACTACAGAATACAGAATACCAATTCTAATGTTTCCTGATTTGTCAAAACAAGTGCCCTGGCAGCATTTGAAAAATTACAACAATCTAAGGCATATCCAATAGTTTTACAAATTTTATAAATGGAATAACTCTGACATTTATATCCTCATCTCCAAAATCTTTTTCTCCTAAATGTACAATAAAATATTTTGGTATTTCTGCCCTTAAACGAAAATATTTAAAGACATTGGAAACGTTGCTAAATTTTAATTTGCACTCAACTGCAAATAAAGGCTTTCCTTCTTTCAAAACAACAAAATCAATTTCTCTTTTTTCTATGTCTCTGATATATCTTAGCTCCATATTATAACCGCTGGTATCTTCTATAAAATGGCAATATTTTAAAAGTTGAGCTGCCACCATATTTTCGAAACGAATCCCTTCATCAGGAACCTGTGTCCAATCCCAGAAATAAAGTTTTTGCTCTTTTTTCACGGCCTTAATTTTAGGTGAACCGAAAGGTGAAATTCTAAATGTTAAATAAAGATTATCAAATATACAGAGCCATCTTCCAATAGAATCATGGCTTACTTCTAAATCTTCTCTTAGGCTTTGAAGTGATAAACATGATCCAACCCTATCGGGCAATGCCTGCATTAATACCTCTAATAAAGAAATTTCATTTACCCTTTCCAGATCCCTTAAATCATCTTCAATAACTCTTGATATTCGTTCTCTTTGCCATAAGCGCCACGAATTTTCTGAAGATTTTGAAAGTGGTTCTGGAAAACCGCCAAACTTTAACAAAGCTTCAAGATCTGAATTGCTTGGATTTTTAGAGATTTCACTTAAGGAGTATGGATGCAATCTATAATATCTATACCTGCCTAACAGGGAATCTCCACCTTTTTTATAATAATCAAGTCTCGCTGATCCTGTAACAATAACATTTTTCTTTGGATAATATTCATCATAAAAGCCTTTCATTAACCTACGCCACCTGCTGTATTTATGAATTTCATCAAATATCATTAAATTCTCAAATTTAGGAAATTCTTCTTTTATTATCATATCTCTATGACTTTTAATATCCCAATTCAAATAAGCAGGATGCAGATCACCCTTTTCAATACCAACATATGATAAAGCAAAGGTTGTTTTTCCAACCTGCCTGGGACCACCAATAAAAATCATTTTATCTTTGATATTTTCTTTTATATTATCTTTTAAATATCTATTTTTGGTAATAGTTAATTTCAATTGAATAATTCCTTTCTGATAGAAGCATAAATAATTATTTCTACTTATTTCTATTATACCCAAAATTATTCGATTGTCAATTTGGTTTTACCCAAATTTACTCGAATATTTACAGGTTATTCTTTAACAATAAAACCACCATTTCTGCGTTAATAGTAGCTTTCAGCCGAGTGACAATTTTCGTCACCTTGTCGTGGCGAATTTTTCCCATAATAACAGCCACTTAGAAAAAGAGTGACAATTTTTGTCAGCCCGCTTGACAATTTTTGTCACTTTTTGAGTTTTGCAGGTTTTTTGCATTTTCGGATTTCAATGAAATCAAGGACTTAGGAAATTGCTGGTTTTGGCATGGAAATTGCTTATAAAAAGAGAACAGGAGCGCAAGGGAACAAGAGAACAAGGCGAGTTCAGGATCTCTTGGGCTGAAATTGGTATTCAGTATTCGG
>JBDREC010000045.1:0-10853 GCA_043820105.1 Pseudomonadota bacterium | reverse complement strand
TGAAAAAGTTATTGACTTTGAATGCAAATCTGCTCCAATATAACTATTCATTGCGTCTCTCCTTCTTGTATCTTAATAATAATATTGTTATACAACAATTTATACAGAAGCGAGAGATGCTTTTCATTATAATGGCACTATGAAACTATTGTCTGTTTATGCAGCAATTTTTGTCAGCTTTGAAATCATTATTCCATAATATCTTTAATTTTATCGATTTGTCTGTTGAATTTATTATATCCCAGCTTGCTGATTTATTAAATTTAGAGTTAGTTTCAACTACCTTTTTAAAGACACTTTTCGGGGAAGCTATAATTCTGGTTGATTTTAAAAGCTTAAAAATAAAGAAAAAGCTACCCCATACATCCTTGGAAGCAGCATATAGTCCAGCTTTATAAGGGCTTTCAGGATCGGAAGTAAAAGAAACCAGTTCATTTAAAAATTCTTTATAAAACTTCCAGGAAACCCAATTGTTTTCATCTCTTAAATAATCAAAGGGTAATGAAAGTTTTTGGGTAAACGAGCTGAGCTCATCAACACCATATTCTCTTCTTATATAAACAAAAACGGATTTTAAAACCCGTGTGCTTAATTCCATTTTAGTGAGGTCTTTTTTTTCTATCATATATTGCTCAACTATTACAGTCTTTTTAGTTCATTTAAAAGTAATTATTATAATTTGAATCTATTTAGCTTTATTTAAATCTTTAATATTATTTAACTGCTTTTCATCAACATAGCCTGATGCATTTCTGTAATAAGCTAATTTAAATCCAGATTCTTCTGCCATATCAATTGTTTCTAAAAATTGTTTTAACTCTGGTTTTCCTATACACTTCATAGTTATATCATTAATATTTTTATAATTATATTTTGATAAAAGCATAACTTCACCCAAACAGCCCGGGACTTCATTTGGATTTATATTTCCAATGTCATATCCAAAATTCAAGTCAGGGATTTGGATATAAGCAGAATCTACGACAATAACATCAGGTCTGTCATTAGAAATTAAAGAAGAAACATTTCTGGGTTGAGCGCAATCCACAACCAGGGCACCCTTTTTAAAATTATCAATATCCAATATTGTACCAGCTGCGTTTGTTGCTACTATAACTAAATCAGAAGTTTTTACATCTTTGATTGTGCATTTAGCTACATTACTTTCAGGTTTTTCAATTTTAATTTTATCTTCAAGATTATTGAGTTCTTTTTCATTAATATCAATGAGCCTTAACTGTTTAACTTTATCTGAGAAGAACCAAACGCAACCTGATCCAACTGATCCTGCTGCCCCTACAATGGACATTATTTTTTCTTTGTAATTAATCCCAGTGTTTTCTGATAAAGATATTATGTTTTGGCAAGCAGCAGCAACTGAGAATGCATTGCCTGTTGTAACAAAGGGATTAACTTTATCAGCAATAGTTTTTCCGTCATTTGTTACAATTGAAGTAAAAGCTCCAAGGCCCACTATTTGTACACCTAATTTATCCATCATTTTAATTGCATCAACTATTTTCTTTTGAGCAAGGGTTTCATTTCTTTTCATTTTAGTTGGTATGAGGGGAATACATATACTAATTCCTTTGATCTTATCTCCTTCTTTGCTTTGGAGTCCGTCTATTTTGCTGAATCTAAATGGAACTTGAAATTCATACCATTTTTCTAAAAGAGATTTTGGAAGGAATTTTAATAATGGAAAGTGCTTGTTAAGATCTCTGATTCTTCGGGGATGAACCACAAAACCATAGGTATAATTATCAAAAAGCAATCTAACCAATTATTTCGGTGCAAAATAAATGAAATTATCAACTAAAACTGAAAAAAATGATGTTATTGTTTTAATTATGAAATTTTTATCAGTTGCATTATAATGAGGGGCTTTAGCTCGCCTTTCATTAGCTCTGCGATCCTGAGCTCTTCTGTCTTTATCTCTTCTTTCTTTATTTAGTTGATCAGCATCTAATTTCCTGCGTTCCTTCACTCTTCTTTGCTGAGTTCTTCTATCGATTCCATTTCTTTTAAATGTCTGCTTAAAAGTCTTTTTATTTATATTTTCATCTAAAGGCACTTTGTCAGGCATATTATTTCCCCGGAAATAATTAAATAACTGGAGAATACTAGCATATAAACAATGGAAATATCAACATTGATTTTATTTTTTGAGTTTCTAAAACTTTTTAGTTGGTACAAGAGAAAAAGTACCGTATTAAATAAAGACACCATTTTTTGTAGAACTCCAGGTCAAATATAAAGGATCTCCCATGAATTCTATTTCAAAATTCAAAGGAATGACAAATAATAAAGTTTATTGAATTGCATTTAGTAAAATGATGCTTAAAAATTAAGACTTGAATTCTATCAATATCAAACAAATCTAAGTAAAAAGACAAAACTGTCCCAAAATAATAATTATCACAACATGTACTTTTCTCTAATATATTGAAAACATTGCCTTTGATCTTTTTTTAAATGGCATGAATTATGCATGCTTTTAGTGCAATTGAATTGATAGTTATGGAACCAGATGATTAAAATTAAACCAAATTTATTAAGCTATTATTTTTTTATAATCTTAGTTTTCATGTCATTGTTTCTTCAAAACTCGATTTTTGCTGGTGTTAATGAGCAAGAAAAAGTTGAATCTTTAATTGAATCAAAAAAATACGCCTTGCTTGTTAATGGAGATTGGGAAAAGAGGCATCAAGAAAACATTGATAAGGCAAAATCTGTTCTTAGGGCTTTGGGATTTAATATTTTTTTTGCTGACTCTTTGGAAAGCTTAAGGACTGTTGCTAAGGAAATCTTAGAAAACTTAACAATGAATGATGAGCTTTTGATATACACAACAGGCCATGGTCGATTGCATGAAAACATTCCTTTGCTGGTTTTAAAAGATGGTGTTTATTCATTTGAAGTTTTAGAAGTATTTAATTCATTTTCTTATAAACAAAGAACGATAATCATGGACCAATGTTATTCTGGAAATTGGGCTCCTCTTTTTTTAAATAAGCAAAGAACTCTGTTTATTTCATCAGGAAGTGAAATAGAATCTGTTTGTTGTAATAATTTTACTCCTTATTTTTGGTCAGAGGATGTGCCTGATTTAAATAATGATGGGCTTATAAATTGGCAGGAAAGATTTGCCTTTGTTATTGAAAAGGAACAGGTTCAGTCTTTTCCTCGTTTTGTTCCAAATGTGGGTTATGAATTAAATGGTGAAGATGCTTTTTCTCGCTTAGTTATTGAAGTGGAAAGTGAAGCTGATTTTAATTCTCAGCTTGATACCTTAAAACCTGGGCAATATGCAATTGTTACTTTTTCAGCAACCTGGTGTGGCCCTTGTAAGGATTATGCTCCTTTTTTTGATGATCTTTCTGAAAATTCAAAAGGACAATTTCTTTTCTTGAGAACCCACAATGAAGAAATTGCGCAAGCTTGGAATGCGCCAGCATTCCCAACTGTAATGATAATTGATTGGCAGAAGAATTCATTTATAACAACAAATCGATATGCAGTAATGAATGATATTTCGCAGCTTTCATATCCAATTGAAGATCGTCTTGAAATAATAAAGGAAAGAATATCAACAGGTGATCTGAATCAGCGCTTTAGAAATCTTAAAATGTTCAGGGGAATGCTAGATTCCTTGCCAATTGAATTGCAAATTCCTTTTTTAGAAGTGCTTAAGGACTTTTTTAAAATAGAAACAGAATGCGAAAAAAATAATTCTATAAATATATATATGCAGATCATTGAAAAAGTGCCTGTTGATGTTTTGATTTTTGAAGCCAAATCATTGTTTGATGATGTTTATAATGAAGGTGATAATTTAAGGCTTTATAGTCAAGGAGCGAGATTATTAAAAACCCTGGCCTTTGCAAAAATTTTATATGAGCTATTATTAAATAATTGGGATCTAGCCATAGTAACAATTAATGATTTCATGCTTGAGCATGTTGAGTTTGTTGGTGTTTGGGAAAAATTGCTTGAATATATTAACTCAAATAGTTACTCTTATCCAGGGATTTCTTCTTATTTCAATGATGATGAGGATTCAATTGTTGTTTTAATTGGGAATCTAATTGATGATAATATGGTTTCAGAAAATGTTAAATATTTTGCACAAATTACTTACTCAAATCTTTTTGGATTTGTTTTCACTCCCTACTCTTTGCCTGATACTGAAATTGACAGATGGCTTGATTGGCTTAATTCTGATAATGAAAGACTGCAAATCTTATCATTATGGGCAATACAAAAACATCCAAAGAATTTTGACTTTGAAAGAGGCGATAAAATTGCAAAGGAATTGAGGGTCAAGTTTAGAAGTAAAAAATATACTTTTTATACCATGCAGCTTATTTTTCAATCTTACAGATTACGGCTAAATAACTTTTCAAACGAAGAACAAGCTTTGGCAGCAAGAGATCTAAGAAAACTAATGAAATCAAGGAGCGAGTTTAAGATTAATGCATGTTGGATTTATACTGAGCTGATTCCAAAGCTACAAAGAGATGAACTTGCAAAAGGAAGAAGGGTCATGGAGGCTATCATCCAGCATACACGAGTGCCTCAGGATGAAATAGTGTTTTATGAAAAAGCAATTGAAGAAATTGACGAAGAATTCTCAAATAGGCATTAAATTTCTAGCTTGATATAGCAAAAAGGAAATAACTTATTTTTTTCTTTCAAAGAAAAAAACCACAAGACGAACCTTTAGCTTCCTGAATGTAAAAACACCACACTTGTAATTATAAAATAATTTATTCAAATCATAAGTGACTAATAATAAATGAAAAAACATCTTGGAGAGTTTGTGGTATAGCTCTTGCTATATCTTAAAATGAATTTTTATTTTAAGATATTTGGAGGAGAAAATGAAGAAAATTCAGAGCATTCTAATCGTAATTCTAATAAATCTTATGCTTCCTGTTTTATTTTTGTCATGCCTTGGTGAAGATTTACAAGATAATAATCAAGATAATGTTCAAATTATTGTTGCTTCGATCGATGATTCTGAGGAAGTGATAGCAACAAATGCCTCCTCTAGCGATGAACTAGAAGATATTTCAAGCCAGGAAGAAGCTGTTATAAATGATGAACCTGGCACTGAAGATCTTAGTGATTCTGATCCTTCAACTGAACCAGAACTGCCTGAAGCATCAAGTGAAGAGCCTTCTACTTCTGAAGAAGATATAATTCTAGAAGAAGAAATTTTAGAAACAAGCTTTATTGAGCAATTTCAAATTCTTGAGCAAGGTGTTTTTAGACTAGTATATTATTCTTATGAAGGTGCTGTGTTGGATGATACTACTGTTACAGGTATTGACTTTGAAGAGTATGATGAAAATGATAATATTGTGTATGCAGGTGGTGATTATGATCTTGATGGTATTCTGGATTTTACTGAAACTTATGAATATGATTCAAATGGAAATTTGATTAACTATGAAGAAGATAATGAAGCAGACGGTATTATTGATAATACATGGTCTAGAGAATACGACTCAGATGGAAATCTAATAGTATCTGCTGAGGACATGGATATGGATGGAGTTATTGATTACATTGAATATTATACATATGATTCAAATGGAAATACAATTGATCATGCTGAAGATTACAATGCTGATGGAACTTTAGATGCCTGTTTTTATTTTGAATATGATGTTAATAATTATGATTCAAAAAGTGAAACAGATTATGATTGTGATGGAATTATGGAAAGAATAATAACCTATGAACATGATGAATTTGGCCAAATTCTAAACTACAACCTGGATTCTGATGCTGATGGGAACGTTGATGAGACAAAAACTTATGAATACAATTCAAATGGTGATGAAACTAAATATGAACAAGATTCAAATGGTGATGGAGTTGTAGATTATATTAAGACAACTGAATACAATGCAGACACTAATAAAACCAGAATTGAAACTGATTCAGATGGCGATGGAGTTGCAAATAAAATAGAAGTTAATGATTATGATTATAATGGCAAAATTATCAGAAATGCAATTGATAGAGATGGAGATGGAGATTATGAATACTCTCAGCTCTATATGCGAAATAATAGTGGTAAGGAAATTGCCTATTTAAGAGACAACGATGGTGATGGAATATATGAATATATTAAATCCACAAGTTATGATGCTTCTGGAAATGTAATTGGGCGCGAGGTTGACGAAGATGGGGATGGAAATCCTGAAAGCATATCATTTTACGAATACGACTCTTATAACAACAAGATTACATCAGCAAATGATAGCAATGGTGATGGCTCTTTTGATTATATTAATTACTACACTTTTGATGAATTTGGAAACAATACTTCAAGCATAAATGATACCAATGGTGATGGTGTTAATGATAAAATAGAAACCTATGAATATGATTCTGATAATAATAAGATAAGAAAAACAAAAGACACAGATGCTGATGGTACGATAGATTATATTGAAATCTGGGAATATGATGGAAATGGAAATAACATTTACAGAGAACAAGACGATGATGCTGATGGTAATGCTGATTATATTATAATAAATGATTATGATTCAGAAGGCACAGAAATTGGCACTGCATATGATGAAGATGGCGATGGGACAGTTGACCTAGGCTGGGCAAGTAAATATGTTTATTAGAAAAAGGCACAATTTTTGCTATTTAAACATAATATTTTGAGATGGTTTGGCTTAAGTTGTTGATTGTATATGGAAAAAGCAAAAAGATGCCTTTGCCATACAAGTTGCTTAATATACTGATTAAGGGTAAAAAAGATTATAGGGAACATCGTATACCATGAAAATGTTAATATCAAAAACAAGAATAATAACAATATGCTTTATTCTACTTATTCCTCTGTTTTCATTTTCTTTTCACTCACCACTACAAAAAGATGCAAATAATTTTCTTAATTCCATGCTTGAAGCTTCTCACACAATTGAAGATATCGATTTAAAGGCCATTTTCATTAGAGAAGGAATAGACTTTCTTATAAAAAATGATTTTATTGAAGAAGTAAATTTTGGTTTTAATGTCTTAAGGCTTATTTATAAAAATTCAAATCAATTTGATATGGCGAATCTTTTTGTTTGTGAAGAAGCTTTGTATAGTGGTAATATTACTGAGGCTGAGACCTGCTTTCAAGGTTTGAAAAATTCGAGGTTTCCTGAAATCAGTGAATATGTAAATTATTATTTGGATTCCTTTCCTCAAATAAAAATTACTCAAAAAAGACTAGCTTCAATTCAAGCGCTTCATCTAATGACCTTGCTAGTTGTTGAAAGATCTTTTCTCAGAATACAGCACATTATGGGTGAAAATGAAGAAGCTGCACTGCGAAGGAAAAGAGTCTTAGAAAAAGGTTTTGAAAAGCTAATTTATGCTTTAAATGTTCAAGCAATTGCAGGTTTAGAAGAAGGTATAGAAAGGTTTGGTGAAATCACTTCAATAAAAGGCCAAATTGATATGCAACCCTATGAAGGCAACAGAATTCTGCAAATGATCAAGGATCTTGGTTTAAGTGAAGCTTATGAAAATCTAGTTGAATATACAAATCTTGAAAACTTAATTGAACGAGAAGAAAAACTATTTGAGCTTATAAATCATTTAGCACCAACAGTACCTTTTCCTCCAAATCAAGTCCCACATAATGCTGTTTTAGAAATCATTCAAATTTTAAAAAGATCGCAAAAACAGAAGGAAAAAGCAGAAGTTTTAGAAGCCAGGATGGTAACTGGCGATTACACTTTCTGGAATATAAGTTATCCAGATTTTTGCCAGGTCATGGAAAACTTGCCTAAAGACGTTTTAATTACGATGGCTGGTGCTTATCCAGCAGGATTTTTAGGAAGATATGTGGTCGCCAGATTTTCAAGACTTATGGTCAGAGAGATTGGTTCAGTGCTTGGAGTTTTTGATACAACAGCTCAAAGGGCAGCTAAAAGGCTTTTGCCAAAGGCAGCTGGTTTCCTGGCTGAATCAAGTATTTTCTTTTTAGTAACAAGCGGGATATATTCTTTTAAATATGATCCAAGAGAAGTTTTTACCTGGGGAAACTTTGCTCACACTATGGCAGTATTAGGAGCTTTTAAATTAGGTGGCCTTACATTTCATAAGCTTGGTACAACAAGACTAGCCAGACTCGGAATAAGATTTGAAAGTAATATAATAAGAAACATTGGAAATGCTTCAACAAGAAATAAAATGATCCTTGTTAAGGACTCAGGAATATATTTAACTAATGCAGCTGGATCCTTTGCAACAGAGCTTACTACAATGGTTGGCTTGAATGCACTTGAACAGATGTTTCACGGAACCAGTGAAGAAGACTTTCACTTAAGAAGAGAAATCTTGAAAGCAGGCACATTTTTGATGGCACTAAAAGCAGGAATGGCGGCAGGTCAAATGACATATGATATTGCAAGCAGACCGCAAACAGAAGCCCAAAGAATTGAAAAATTACTTTCTAAAAGACAGTCTTTAACAGCTGAAGAATTTTACATGGAAAAATTAAGTCTATTGAGACTTTTTGAAAGAAGTGTTGAAACAATACAACAAAGGCAAGGTTTGCGCGAACTGACAGAATCAATTGCTCTGGATAGTCCTGGTTCAGAAGAAGCTTTAAAGCTAAGAGCTGATCAAACAATAGATAGAGTAGGTGTAACAATGGTTCAGAGAGGAATGTTCTTTGAGCTTTTTGAAATTCTATCACCAGCAAGACATAATATCCCTGATAACGCGGAAATTGGCTTATTCATGTTTGATAAATCAGGGCAAACAGATATTAATAGAACAACAAGTGAGGCCTTTGGAGATAGAGTTTTAGCTGAAAACTATTTTGGCGTGCTAAATGAAATTTCTCAGAGGTTTAATAGATACATCCGAGAAAATGGTTATCAAGATGCATTTGCAATGACTTCTAATTTGAATGCAAGAGGCGATGAAGTTGCAATCGTTATTCATGGACTAGCTCAGCCAGTTCAAATTGAATTAATGAATAGATTTTTAGGTGAATATACAAGTGGTTTTGATTCAAGTCTTCCGCCTGTTACAAGAGCTTATATCGCCCCTAAAGCTTTTAGGTGTGGTGCTTGGTTTGGAAGAGTTACAAAACTTGCTCCAGAAAATGGAGAAAGCATTGATAGATTCTTATTCAAAGCAGACACAGCAGCAGAAGAAGCTGAAGTCGGACAGGTTTTAGTTTACAAAAGTGGTACAGCAATTGAATATAGAGACATCGCTGAATTTTCAGAAAGAATAACAAGCGATGAAATCGATGCAAGAGGACATTACGAGCCAAAAGCAAAAAAACCACAAGAAGAAATGAAAAGATTAAGAAAACAAATAGCTGAAAATGAAAATCCGGTTTTAGTTATGGATGTTGTTTGGAGGATTGGCTCACGAGATATTTTGAGAGGGGTGATTGAGGCAATAAAAAAGAAAAACTATAAAGGCTTTGGTTCCATAATGCTTGATCTGATTAACTTTAATGTTTTTAACACTGTTTATGGGCATGATGGTGGGAATGTGGTTATGGGTGGTTTGACAAGTGCTATAATGACTATGGAAGCTAATATAAAAGCAAAATGGCAAAGCCGTGGTGTTGATATTGAAGTTTATATGATGAGACCTGATACTTTCCAAATTGAAATTAAAGGATCAAGAAATCTTGACCCAAGAACAGTTGATGAAATATCAAGAGATATTATCAGAGAATTTGAGACTGCAACAAAAGCAAAATTAAATGGTGATAACTTTATTCCTTTAACAAGAGGAATTGTAATAGAGTCAAAAGGAAGAAATCCAGAAACTTTCCCAGAACTCATAGAAGAAGCCTTTGATTTTATGAAAAGAACCTGGAGATCAGTTGATAAGCAATCAAATAGACCAACTCTTCAAAGATGGGAAACATCTTCAAGGGCAAAGAATATTTTATACGGCAGATTGGAAAGAACAACTAACATCTTAGTTAATTATTTGAAGAAAGGTGGCCTTTTAAGAGATCCAATGACAGGCCAAAGAGTTGAAGATCCAATAATGCAAGAACTATGTGATTATTTAGAAATAGATCCTGTTGCTCATACAGATTTAAAAGGAAGAGACATAGCAGACCTAACTTTCCATTTCAGATTTCAAAAACCAAAGATTATCGGCGATATCATAAAATGGATAGAAAGTCATAATTCTAGTTTTGATTCTAAATTTGATTCACAATACATGCCAAAAGATTAATAAGTGCTTGGCAAAGAAGTTAATGCCAGAGCACATTATGTGAGATTGATGCTTATTTAAACAATATTTCAATTTTGATAGCAGCTTCTTCGATTAAATCTAAAGTAATTATTGTTTTATAGCTGGTTTTATTTGAAATTAGGTAACGCTTAAATGTCCCCTAGCAAATAATAATAAACAATACAGATAGTATATTAATAAAATAAATTGAACAAAAGATAAGAATTTACTTGGATTTTTAGGCAAAAAAATAGAGCCAAAAGTATTACAAACAAAAAAAGGCTCTATTATGATATTATATTTTACTATCTGTTTGAAAGAAGTATCAGAATTAAAAAAAAATTCAAGTGGAAAATAAAAAGAGAATGTCCAAAATGTAAGGGGAAGCTTTGGGGACATGAGTATCGAGCAAGTTATTTCAATGGATATGAAAAAGCTCTTTACTTAAAAAGAATGCGATGTTCGTCTTGTGGGATTGTATTAACCTTTCGGCCAAGCACACATTTCAAGGGATTCCAGTATTCCATCAAAAAAATATTTGAGATTATTAAAGCAAGGTTAATTAATCAATGTTGGCCATTTGGGATAGCTGTTTCAAGTGCTATCTA
>JBDREC010000044.1:0-2418 GCA_043820105.1 Pseudomonadota bacterium | reverse complement strand
AAGCGCTATTGAAGGAGCTAAGGTATTATTTATATTTGCATTAGGAACTTTGCCAGTAATGCTGAGTTTTGGATTCCTGACAAGTTTTATCTCAAACAAAGCAACTCACAAAATTTTAAAAGCTTCAGGAGCAATTGTTATGGTGTTAGGGTTAATAATGATAAACAGGGGTTTAGCTTTAACAGGAACAGGGCTAGATACGAACTCCTTATTAACATCGGTTTCAGCCCAAGGTGATGAAATAACAGGAAATGTTGTAGCTATTGAAGGGGGTTACCAGATTATTAGAATGGACGTAACAAATAATGGCTGGGAACCCAATAAATTTATATTAAAAAAAGGAGTTCCTGTTAAATGGATAATTAATGGCAAAGAAATCAATGGCTGCAATAATGCGATACAGGTTCCTAAGCTCGGATTAAAATTTGATATTAAGCCTGGAGAACAAACTATTGAATTCACACCAACAGAAGAAGGCACAATTCCATGGAGCTGCTGGATGGGCATGATTCGAGGCACATTTATTATTAAAGGAGACATTGACTTAAGTAATACTGCTGATATACAAAAAGAACTTGATGCTGTTCCTGAGCAGCAAAGAGGCTCTTGTGATGGAAGCTGTGGAAATTCAAATTGCGGTGCAGCAAGAGGTGGAGGCTGTGGATGTGGGGGTTAAAGGCGTATATAAATTAAACTAAAGAGGTAAAAAAATGACTGAAAAACATAAAGAACATCACCATAAAGAAGAGAAAAAATCAGATACACTAACAATAGATAAAGTAAGTATATGGAAAATAATTTCAGCTATTTTGGGTGTGTTGTTGATAGTATCTATTTTTACAGGAGGTTTTGGTAGCGGTGGTAAGTCAGCTGCACCAGCAAATATTAAAGAAGCGCAAGCTGCTCAGCCAAGACAACAAGCACCAAGCGCTCCATCAATAGATATGACTACATTAACAGATGACGATGCTTTTAAGGGCAATAAAAATGCACCAGTAACAATTGTTGAATGGAGTGATTTTGAGTGTCCTTTCTGTACAAGATTTTATCAACAAACCCTAGGGCAAATAAAAAAAGAATATATTAATACAGGAAAAGTAAAATTTATTTACAGAGACTTTCCATTAGGCTTCCATGCAAATGCTCAAAAGTCAGCAGAAGCAGCTGAATGCGCAGGAGAACAAGGAAAATTCTGGGAAATGCATGACAAACTGTTTGAAGAAGGAGTTAGTGGTGGTTTAGATTCATTTAAGCAATTTGCAGTAGATATCGGCTTAAATGCAGCTAAGTTTAATGAATGCTTAGATTCAGGAAAGATGGCATCAGAAGTTGCGAAGGATATGCAAGATGGTCAAGCAGTAGGAATTAGCGGAACACCTGGTTTTATTATCAATGGCCAGAAGATAGTTGGAGCTCAGCCATTTGAAGCATTCAAGCAGATAATTGATGCAGAACTAGCAAAATGAAATCAAAAATTATTTTTTGTTTTTTATTTATGCACAAAAAAGCAAAGTTTTTTTGGCATCCTAAAAATCCACAGTGGATTTTTATGATTTTGATTATTTCATTAGTGTTAACAGCATGTGACAAAGGTCATGGCAAATATAACACATTTGCCCAGTGCTTGTCAGAAAAAGATGCAAAGATGTATGGTACAGATTGGTGTTCTCATTGCAAAACTCAAAAGAAAATGTTTGAAAATTCATTTGATTATGTTGATTATACAGATTGTGACTGGAATAAAGATGAATGCTCAAAGGCAGGAATAGAAGGTTATCCAACATGGATTATCAATAATAAAAAATATACTGGAGAACAAAGCCTTGAAAGACTTGCTTCGTTAACAGGCTGTGAATTAATAGAAGATGGACCCCAATAAAATGAAAAAAGTAATCTCATTGTTAATTTTAGTTTTATTAGTTGGATGTACAAAAGAAATATCATTTGAACAAAGAAGAGAAAAAGTGATTTCAGAGCTAAATTTTGCTATAGAGAATGCTAAAGAAGAAGGGAAATACAAATGTTGTATAGAACCTGCATGCACAATGTGCTACTTAGGCCATTGGATTTGGAAAGATGGAAGCTGTTATTGCGATGATATGATTGCAAAAGGAGAAATGGATAAAGTCTGCCCTGAATGCCAAAAAGGAATAGAGGAAGGATTTTGTAAATCAACAATTGAAAAGCCCTGCGACCCAGAAAGTGGCGAAATTTTTAGGTCTATTGGTCCCTAAGAATAAGAAAATTTTAAATATAGGCTTATAGAATAAAAGCATAGAGGTAAATAACATGAAAAAACTAGAAGGAAAAGTTGCAATCATAACAGGATCCAATAGGGGCATTGGAAAAGGTATTGCAATTGCTTTTGCAAAAGAAGGATGCAAAGTTGTTGTCAGCGATTATAAAGAAGACAATGAA
>JBDREC010000043.1:0-23069 GCA_043820105.1 Pseudomonadota bacterium | reverse complement strand
TAGGAAAGGTGCACCTAAAATTAACGCTTTTTTAAATTTTCAGGGAAAGTTTAAAAAATTGATTGCCGGCTTTTGAATAATTATTGCTCTAATGAAAAATTCTCATCGATTAACATCTTTTTTTAACTTTTATGCCTATTTATTATGCAGCCAAAATAAAATCGCCTAATTTAGGTATAATAAAAAGATTTCTTATACAAATCGTTTTTATGGTTCCAATTTTTTTTGAAGGAATTTTAGTTATGGCTGTTGTTAGACCAAAGCCAAGCATTGATAGAATTAAATAAAGGATAGTCATGCACTGATATTTTCACTTTAATCAAAATTGTCAATGCTTTAAACAATATGTTTTTTATTTTATAAATCAGCCAATAGTCTTGAGCATGGCCTAGTTAAAATATCTTCAGTTCTTTCAAGTCTTGTGGCCCTAAATAATTCATGTGATAAATGATCAAGTCTCCTATTTCCACTATTTCCTGGTTCTTTGGGATTTACAATTGCATATAGGATGTTAAATAATCTTTGTGAGGCCAGGGAAAAATCTGGTCCATTTGTTGTCGATGAAACAGGCAACCTATTATATTGAAATTCAATTATTGCACATTCTATTAACTGATCATTACTTCTTATTATTTGGCTTATTTTTAAAACAGCATCTTCATTTGGATTTATATGCAAATAAAGGACCATTGCAAGAAGTCTATCAGATTCTGTTGGAGGAAGTCTGCTAGGCAAAGAACTTTGGGTTGTTGTTATAACTTCTTCAAGATAAGCTGAATCTAACTTAGCCCCAAAACTTAACATATTTCTCATTGCATTTAAGGAAACATTATGAGGTAGCTTTTCTTTATTTCTTAAAATTATTTTAAATAAACGCTCACGGTGTTTTTCAGGCAAATCAAGCTTAAGCAGTTGCTCAACTTCTAAACCAGCTTCAAGCATATCCATAATTGTACTAATCCTTAAAAATTTATCTTCAAATTTATCAAGAGTTAATTTATAATACCTTTCAATTAAAACAGGATCAATTTTGGGCTCCCATTGATTTACTCTTGCTTGCAAATTTAATTTATCACCTGCAGATAAACGAGTATCACTTAAGGCTCTTTTAAAAGCAAAAACAATTCTTACTTGAATTATTGGATCATTTGTTTGTCTATAAATTTTAGTTAGTTTTTGAATTGCACTTACTTTCATTTCAACTGTGCCATTTTCAAGGTTAGTAAACTCCATATTCAAGTGATCAGTAATTTCAAGAGATCCAGAAATTAACAATGAACATGAAATCAACAAGATGATTATATTTATAAGTAAATTATTTTTCAGCATAGTAGCTTAAATATATACAATTTTTATGCCAAACAAGATTCTCAGATTAGCCTATTAAAACAATTGCTTATGAATAGGTTTATGTTTTTTTATGTTCAAGTGCAAAAAATCTATTCTTTTTCCTAAATTTCATGGGTTATCTTCTTCCCACCTCTTAAAAAATTGAAAATTGAAAATTGATTGTTAATTATTGATTATTCTAAAAATGCACATCTGAAAAAAAAAAATCACAAAAAGTAATATTTTCAATAATCAATTGGCCAATTTAATTTCCAAACAATATTTTTCCATTGGACAAACCTTTTTCTTTATCTTACCACTTACCACATACCACTTACCACTTAAACAAGGAGTAACAATGGATATAAGAGCAAAACTAATTGAACGACTCACAAGATACGTTAAAATAGATACAACTTCAAAAGAAGGTGTCGAAAAATATCCTTCAACTGATTGTCAGCTTGCATTTCAAAAGATATTAAAACCTGAACTTGAGGAAATTGGCCTTAGTAATGTAAAAATTGATAATTATGGCTATTTAACAGGTGAAATACCAGCTAATTGTGAAAAAGAAAATCTGCCTGTTATTGGCTTTTTGGCTCATGTAGACACTTCTCCTGAAACGCCTGGGAAAAATGTTAATCCAATAATCCATGCAAACTATGATGGAAATGATATTATCCTGCCAAAGGGCAATGGTCTAAACTTAACTGTTGATAACTCCCCTATTCTAAAAGAACTTGTTGGCAAAACCATTATTACATCTGATGGTTCAACACTATTAGGCGCTGATGATAAAGCAGGAATAGCGATGATTGTTACTTTGGCTGAATATCTTATAAGCAATCCTGAAATAAAACATGGAACAATGAAAATTGCATTTACCCTTGATGAAGAAGTTAGCCGTGGAGTTGAATTTTTTGATGTTAAGGCTTTTGGATGTGACTTTGCTTATACTCTTGATGGTCATGCTGTCGCTGAAATTTGCGATGAAACTTTTAACGCTTCTTTAGCAAAATTTACAGTTGAAGGAATAAATACTCATCCAGGCCAAGCAAAAGGCAAAATGATGAACTCTATAAGAGTTGTTAATGAAATCATCAATAAAATCCCATATGAAATCTCACCTGAAATGACCGATGATAGAACAGGATATTTACACCCATATGAAATTGAAGGTGGAGTAGAAACAACGAAATTAAAAGTACTTGTAAGAGACCATGATTATTCCAAATTAAAAGAAAAAGAAGAAATTCTTAACTCAATATATGCAGAAGTTAAGGAAATGTTTCCAAAAACAAAAATTGTACTAGATATTAAAGAACAATATCGAAACATGAAAGAATACCTTGATAAAACCCCACTGGTTTATGAGCTTGCATATGAGGCTTTTGATAAAGTTGGAGTTAAGGCAAAAAAACGCCTTTCCAGGGGTGGTTTAGACGGCTCAGATTTAACCTTAATGGGTTTGCCATGCCCTGATATTTCCTGCGGTGGAGCAAATGGACATATGAGAGATGAGTTCTGCTGTGTCGAATGGATGGAAACCAATTTCCTGGCTCTTGTGGAGCTCCTAAAATTATGGACTAGGCAGTAAACACCATTGAAAATAAATTATTATTTATTTATTATTGATTATTTTATGTCACTATAAAATTTTTCAGTTGATTTTTACTATCAGGTTTTTTAATTACCACTTACCAAAATACCACTTATTACTAATGAAAGAGGTTTTTTATGATAAAAAGAATATTACTTCCACTTGATCCTTCGGAATATTCAAAGTCAGCACTTGATTATGCCTGTAATTTGGCTAAACGTCATGGAGCAAGTATTACTGGTTTAGTAGTTCTTGATATACCTGGAATTGAAAAATCTATTGGCCCTGTTCCAATTGGTGGATTTCATTATGCAGAAAAATTAGAAAAAGAAAAAGCAAAACAAGCTCACAAAAGAATTGATTCTTTATTAGAGGCTTTTGAAAAAAGATGTAGGGATGAAAACATTCTTTTTGAAAAATCTGAAAGACAAGGTGTACCTGCCAAAAATATTATCCTTGAATCTATTTTTTATGATATTGTAGTTATGGGACTCAGAACATTTTTTCATTTTGAAACAGATAATGAACCAGGTGATTCTTTAGATAAAGTGCTAGATCATTCAGTAACACCAATTATTGCAGTTCCTGAAACACCAGTTGTTTTTAATGAAAATGAAAAAACCAAGACAATTTTAGCTTTTAATAATACCTTGCCTTCTGCCAGGGCTCTACAGAAATTTGCACAACTTGCTTGCAAGGCAAACTATGACCTTACAATCTTAATGTCTAATAAGGAAATGGAATTAGCAGAATTTGCATTAAATGAAGCAAAACAGTATTTAGAAGCCCATGGTTTTAAAGACGTTAAAACCAAATGGACAAGTCAGGACATTGTAAATGCATTTGAAGAAAAATATTATGAAGAAGCAGAATTCTTTGTTTTGGGTGCACACTCAAAAAGCGGTCTAATCAATTTTAATGTTGGAAAATTAAACAAATTCTTGATTAAAGAAGGACAAAAACCAATTATGATAGCACAGTAAAGAGGACAAGAGCGCAAGAAAGATAATGTCTTTAATCTTTTACCGAATACTAAATACTAAATACCGAATACCAATCATATTTCCTTAGTTCCTTTAACAAGCCTATTCCATGCTTTTTCTAATTTCCTCTCAGAATATTTATCATGGTTTGCCTCTCCTCTTTCATTTTCATCTGAAGTTTTTGCATCAATAAGCTGTATTTCAGCCAGAGCAAAGACCAAATATCCGGTTTCTTCATCAAGACGATCTTCAAACTCAGGAAAGTAATCTAAAATTTTTATTGGCAAATCAAAGACAAAATTCATTGTTCTAAAATTTTTTGCTGAAAAAGGATTCTTTTTCATAATTTCTTTAAGTCTGATAACTTTAGATTCCTCTTCTAAACCAATATTTACTTGAAGATCTTTAATATACTTTTGTGCATAAGAATCACCTTGTAAAAATTCTATATAATCAATCAAATCATTTTGAGATTCACCTGGAATTATGTAATTAAAAGGAAAAAGCTCTCTGGTCAGATGGTAAAGCATTGGGATAATGTTTGATTTTTTTTCTACAACAAGTCTAAATCTCAAGCGATCAAAAACGGTTGCAGCAATAGTATCTTTTTTTAAAAGCAATTTAGTAATAAGTGAATTTTTGGTTTTCTCTCCACCAGATATTTCAACAATTGGACAATGATGCTGTTTGAGTTCATTAATTCTAGATATTACTCTTTCAGTAACAATATGAGAAAAACTCCTAAAACTAATTGGAAGGGTATATAAAAGTTCACGACCTTCAAGATGATTAATAATATTCATTACCTTAAGCACAACACAGGAAAGAACCTGATCTCTATTAAAATTTTTCCAGTCTGAGGCCATTTCAAACAAATCATAAACAGAATCAATATTACTCACTTTTCCAGGCATATTATATTGAAAATTTTCCTCAATGTAATTCAAGGCCTTTCTATGCAATGTATAAAGTCTATCTGTATCTTTTGGATTATTAATATTATATCCATTAATAGATAAAAAATTATCAATTTCATTTCTACTATCAAAATTCAACCTGCGCCAATCAACAACAGAACCACCTCTTAAAATTAGACGAATAGCCTCAAGATCATTTAATGATAGGTTTTTTAAATGAGCAAAATTTTGAAAACTAAAGGAAATATTTTCATCCATAATTAATTTTTGCTTATATAATTAAATTTTGGCATAGACTAGAAGTAAATTCTCATTATGTCAAAGTTAAAAAGCGCTTTTAATTAGAATAAAGACAGGCAAAGGCTTTGTTTCATTGGTATTTCTATTTCTAAGGTTGTAGTTAGTATAGGCAGTGCATAAATTCCTGTTTGTGTAGCAAAATTTGATTTTCTTGAGCTTTTTACTATATCTATATTTTCCTCTAAAAACGCAGCAATCAATGAGATAATTTCAGGGTTTTTCTTTTCATAATTTTGCACTGAAGAAATGAAATTGTAAATTGTTTGTCTTAGTGATTTCGATGCTAATGTATTAAAAATTTCTATAAATGATTCAAATATTGCTAATCTTTTCTTTGTTTCAACTTGTACAAGACTGTATTGATATTGTTTCTTTAATGTTTCGACTATAATTTTTGTAATTGCTTTAAAATGGCTTAGCTCAGAATCTTCAAGATCCGAAATTTTGTTTTTTGAGAGTGCAAATGTAATTTGAGTTAGAACAATTAGTTTACCCAGGGCTTCATTGGCTGTTATCTGATTATTTAAACTTAGAAATAGAATGCTAATTTTTTTAGTAAGCATCAATAAATCAATTTCAAAAGGGTTGCTTTCGCTTGTAAGAATCCTTGCTAATTCTTTTTTTTCTAAAACTTTATTTAATAGACTTATTATCTCATCAAGCAGTTCAATTGAAGCACCAGGATTTAAGTGGCCAATTATATTATTTATAAGCATTGAAAATTCATGCACAACTCGAGGCTCCACAAAGACTTCCTTGTAATTATTATTAGAAACAAATACTGAAATAATCTCCAAAGCAATCCTTGAATAAACTTCATGCAATTCATTGATAGTTTCACCTTTGAAAACAATTGAAAAATGCCTATTCATTGCATCAAATAATTCTATGAAAGTATCTTCTTCTAAATTGAATTCACTTGAAACTGTATTTAATAATATGCCAATAAAATTAAGCAAATCAGCTCTTCTTAGAGCATCATCCTCTCTAACAAGAACCCCAACAATTTGTCTTACTCTATTATTAAGAGAAGCAGAATCAAACAAGGCAACTTCATTTATGGGGTCTATATGATAGTATTCCAGGATTACAGAAAGTTGTTCAAAAATCTTTCTATCAGAAAGCGAACCTGACATCTCAAGCTCAGGTCTCAAATCATTTCCACTTTCAATCAATTTTATTGTTCTATCAAGATTATCTACAAATTCGCCTGATTGAGTTTCTGAAGGATGCCTCCTGCTTTTAATAATTCTATAAATATTTTCTGATACAATTTGCGCACTTTCAGATCCTTCTAATGCTCTGGCTTCAATTTTAGCAAGAATTTGATTTGGAAATTTCAAAGCAATATTGCTAATTATATTGATGGCAATCTCTCTAATTTCTTGACTTGGTGAATCAATCTTTGCAAAGATTTCATCTATATATTTTGCTTCACCGTTTAATTCCATTAAAATATTATCCACATTATCAAAACTTCTATCAAGCAGTAATCTCAACTCAAACTGCTTCATTTCTTTTATTTCTTTGTTTTGCTTTATATTCCGAATCCTTTTAAAAAGTCTTAAGGTGCTTTTTACTCTGCCTTCATCAACAGGCACATCAAAAAGATTTGAATAAAACATGCCAAGTTCGTTGAATTGTATTATTGCAAATTCCCTGGTAAAATTATTTCTGAGGGCTTTTTCAAGGATAGTCATCGCAGATTCTCTTAAATTTGTATAATCCTCAATTGATCCGATATCCTGCAAAACCTTGCGTGCGATTAATAGAGCGTTTAATGAACTATTATTAATTTCTTTGATATTTTTTAATAGTTTTTTTTGTATAAAGAAAAATATTTCAGGATAATTTTTAATGATTTCAATCAGAATTTCGAGGCTTCCCAAAGAAGCTAATTTATTAAATTTTATAATTGAATAATTTGAACTCTGAGTTAATTCATTCTCAATATCATTAACAGAATAAAATGATAAAAAATTTAAAAGTATACGAATAGTCTCTTCTAACTTTTTATCCTTTTGAGGGGAATAATTACGGAACATAGAAAATTCAAATTCTTTAAATGAAATAACCCTACCAAGAAGTTTTTCAGCTCTGGTAATTGCACATAAGTATAAATTGTTTTCAGAGCCCAGTATCTCTATTTTCCCATTTGATAACATTTTCGCCAAATTAATGAACTTGAAATTATCACTTAAAGTGTCTGGGTTTTTAATGAAATCAATTAATAACACATATTGCTTTAAATCATATAACTCTGAATTGAAGCTTTCTATATCAGTAGCCCCTAATTTATATTTAATAAAATTAAAAACATTTAAGGCACTACTAAATGTAATATTAATTACAGAATCACGGCTTTTAGATTGCTCATTTAAATATTTTTCAAACCTATCCAAAGATGAAAATTTATAAAGTTCTTGTGCTGTAATTTCTTCAAGCCCGATAATGTCTACTATGGAAATATTATCAGGTATTTGGGCTTTAAGATTCACAGTTTTAAATAGGAAAAGATTTATTGAAATAAGAAAAAAAATGCTAATGTTTTTCTTTAGCAAAACCTTTTTGTTCATAATATCTCCCAAGCAGTAACATGTTTGCTTCATTTGGATTGGTTTTTCTCATATTTAGCGCAACATGTCAACAGGTAAAAGTTGAAATTTCTGTAAAAGTAGCTTGTAAAAATATTCCAAATAAAATAATATTTTTATCAATAAGAACTTTATTAGGCAAAACAATGATCAAAGCAGGAATAATTAGCGATACACATGGCAATATAGGACTTTTTTCTGAAATTATGGTGTATTTAAATGATACAATTAAAATTGATAAATTGTATCATCTTGGTGATAATTTTTCTGATCCTGATAAAATCAAAACAGATGCTCAAATTATCAAAGTACCTGGACTTTATTGCCCTGAGTATGATGATTTAAGCATAGCAAAGATTGCATATGACAAATTATTTTCAGCGAATATTTGCCTTGTTCATAATAAAGAAATATTATTAGATGAAGATATAGATTCAACACAAATTCTTCTTTTTGGACACACTCATAAATATTATGTTGGAAAAGAAAATGGTATGTTTTTTATAAACCCGGGTCACTTAAAAGATAAATTTCACAGAGATCAAATTGCTACATTTGGAATTTTAGAAATAGAAGATAAGCAATTCTGCATAACCATTTTAGATAAGGATTTTAGAATCAAGGAAATGAAACGATATTTTATATAGAGCGGTTCTAATTCCGGAGTTTTACTCCTTTAAATTCTTTGTTAATTTAATGATAACTCTTCGATTGATAGCTTGATTTTCGGGGATAGCATTTCCTTCAGTGTCTTCGTTAGGAACTTTTGGCAAAGTATCTGCGTAGCCTACAGCTTTGCATTTATATGGATCTAAACCATTTGTTGATAAATATCTAATTATTGTACTAGATCTAGCTGCTGACAACTCCCAATTAGAGGGAAACTGATCTGTGTTAATGGGCACATTATCTGTATGACCTTCAACAACTATATAGTGATTAAACTGATCTGCTTTTAAAATGCCAATTATCTTATCTAGAATTGGATAGGCTGCCTCATTAATTTTTGCCTGTCCTGTATTAAATAAAGTTTTTCCTAAAAGACTAATTTTAGCCCCTTCTGGTGACATCTCAGTATCAACCTGATTTTCAAGCTTGTCTTCAACAATCATTTCCTGAACTTTTCTAACTGTTTCATCAAGAGGTTTTGCTTTTTTCTTACTCATACCCTTTGCCATAGAAGCTGCTACTTCTTCGAATTTTTGTTGATTAATAGTTGAAACAGATACAATTAAAATAAAGAAACAAAGCAAGAGGGTCATCATATCACCGTAGGAAAGTGCCCAGCTACCTGAATCATCACCTTCTTGGGTCATTTCAGTGAATCTATTTTTTCTCTTATGTTCGGACATTTAAATTACCTAAAATATATAAATTATTCTTCGCCCTCTTCTGCTTCTTTATCGTCATCATCATCAGATCCATCACCCAAGGTAATATGGAGACCATCTAGGGATGTAGAATCTTGTCTTTTCTTAGGAGGAACATATGAATTCAATCTGTCCTCAACAACAAATGGATGTTGAAATTCATTTAAAAGAATAATTCCTTCAATAATCATCATTTTAAAAATTACGTCTTCTTCAGTACGCCGCTTTAGTTTTTCTGCAATGGGCAAAAAGCAAAGGTTTGCTAGCACAACTCCATAAAAGGTTGTAATCAAAGCAACAGCCATACCAGCGCCAAGCTTATCAAGTTGCCCTCCCATTTTTTGCAGCATATCAATCAAACCAATCAGAGTTCCAACCATCCCAAAAGCAGGGGCAAGTTTTCCCATGGTAAGAAATATGTGAGCTTCAGCATTTTCTCTGCTTTTTTTGTAAGCAACCCGAGTTTCCATTATTTCACGAATTTCATCAGAGTTATGAATACCATCTTTCAACATTTGAATACCATCTTTTAAGAAAACATCAGAAATATGGCTCATATCAATGCTTTCATAACTCTTAACTTCTCTGACCTGCTTGGCAAGTGATGTGATTTCATGAATGTAATCAGCGAATTTAAAGGTTTCTTTCTTAAAAATTAATAGCAAAACCTTTGATGCCTTGAAAAGCTCATTTAATGGAAAACAGACCATGGTCGCGGCAAAAGTTCCTCCAAGAACAATAGCAAGCCCAGCCGGATTCCAAAAAACTTTATAATTTTTATCAGTGCCATAATATAATGCTACAAAAAATATAGCAGAAGCAGCAAGTAAACCTAATATACTAGCCAACAGAATCTCCTAGATTGAATAATAATATTTCTTTAAAATATCTGAAATAGCACTTAAAGACTCATTTGCTTTTCTGAGTTTTGTGCTCATTCCTCTGGCAATATTTACAAGTATAGGGATGTATTTTAAGCCTTCTTCACCTTCAAGCAATGCACTAACATCTTCTTGCATAATGGTAATAACTTCTGTTTCTTCTTTAGCAACAACTGTAGCTGATCTAGTGGCAACATCAATTAAAGCCATTTCCCCAAAGAAGGTTCCCTTGCCTAAAGTAGCAAGCTTAATATTATGATCATCATTATCTAGTTTTTGAATAACATCAACCGAACCTTTGTTAATAATCATTAGAGAATCACCTTCTGAACCCTCTTCAATAATAACACTTCCAGGAGGATAGTTTGTAACTTGTGATATTTTAACCATAGTATTTAATTCTTCATCTCTTAAACCATTAAACAAGGATAGGTTTTCAATAATTTCTTTTACTGACATTTAATCTCCCTTATATTTACTTATACTTATAAATAATTTTTTACCAAATTTCTTCTTCTATGGACTCAAGACCCTTTTGTGCTTCTTTTCTAACGATTTCACGAGAATCGTTTTTTGCAACCACAGTTAAGATATCTCGAGCCGCTTCTGTGCCAATTTTAGCAAGTGCCTTAACAGCACAAATTCTAATATCTGTATTTTCTAAAACCGTTAAAAAACTTTTAGCTTTAACCAGTTTTGAAAGCTCTGGAATCACCATATCAGGTTTACCTAAACGACCTACAACCATGATCGCTTTTTTTCTTATTTCATCATCTTCTGTTTTTGAAAACATTCCCTTCTTCTTTAACATTCTCATAAGATAATCCAAAGCATAGTTCGTGCCATGATTTTCAACAACTTCTAAAGCCAAAAAACGAACTTCACGATCAGGATCTTCCAGGCGATCTGTAACAAGATTAATAATTCTTGTTATCGTGCCTTCAGGGATATCATAATATTGAAATAAATCTAATGCTTCTGACAATGCTTGAATCGCAGTAATTCTAATGTGGGGATTTGTTGAAACAAGCAAGGCAATAACCTTATTAATAATAACATCTGCTTTTTCGACTTCTTTTTGGGAGAGAAGTTCTTTTAATACTGATCTAACTTCATCAATATCACCAAATCCTGAGACATCATCTTTTAACAGTAAAGTTGTTTTATCAGAAAAAGATAGTTCACTCCAAAGTGGATCATCTGTAATTCTAGAAAGAGCTTCTCCAGAAATGCCACTTGCCTTTAATTCTTTAATTAAAATTGGATAAAGCTGCTTTCTTTTTTCAATTGTTGAAGCAAGAAAAAGTGTTAATGATCTAATATCGTCATGAGAATCTTCACCAACAATGGATTGAACTAAAATTTTTGTAATTTCTGTATCACTTAAGTTGCTGGCAATTTCCTTAACAAATTCACCATCATTAATATCATCTAATCCTTCTCTAAATAAAATTGGATGATATTTTAGATCAAAATTAATAATTAGATCTTTAAATTCATCAATATGTTGATGCCAAATCTTGCCAACATCTTCAAAAAGTGCAATAATTACCGTTAATAAACCCGCGATTTGACTCGATAGATTCTCAATTTTTTCAGAATAATCTTCGTTTTTTTGTGCGGCTTCAAACAAAGACCTGCTCGCACTTTTAGGAGATGTAATGATCAATGATGATATTCTTCTTTTTTCAGGTTCTTCAAGTTTATAATCGCCAGTGAGAAAATCGACCAATAATTTTTCGTCTTCAATACTCAATTGAAATACCTCAATTTTATTTTGAAATTTTATAAATTATAGTAAAGGAAAATTTGTTAATCAACATATTTATATTAATTATTGAAAAACGTATCCAATTTATCTTGATTTTAGATTTTGATTATTATAGTCAACTAATCCTTATTAAAAAAGCTATAAGTTATAAGCTGTAAGCTGTAAGCTTAAAAATAACTCACAACTCACAACTCATCACTTATTAAAATTAAGGAGTACATTTAAATGGAAAAAAAATTCAACGTTGAAAAAGCTGAAGGAAAACTTGGTGTTTTAATACCAGGCCTTGGTGCTGTTAGTACTACTTTTATTATTGGTTGTAAGGCAATTCAAAAAGGCATTGGAAAGCCAATTGGCTCACTTACACAAATGGGAACAATTAGACTTGGCAAAAGAACAGATAAAAATACCCCTCTTATAAAAGATTTTTTACCTTTAGCAAACTTAAGTGATATTGAGTTTGCAGGTTGGGATATTTTCGAAGATTCAGTTTATGAAACAGCAAAGAAAAATCATGTTATTCAACCATCAATTATTGAATCAGTAAAAGAAGAAATAGATTGCATTAAACCAATGAAAGCTGTTTTTGATCACAAATATGTTAAAAATCTAAATGGAACATGGATAAAAGAAGGCAAGAATAAAATGGAACTTGCAGAGCAGCTAATGCAAGATATTGAAAATGTAAAAAAAGAAAAAAACATTTCTAGATTTGTTATGATTTGGTGTGGATCAACAGAAGTTTACATTGAGAAATCAGCAGTTCACTCAAGTCTTGAAAGTTTTGAAAAGGGCTTAGCTGAAAGTGATCCAGCAATCAGCCCTAGCATGATTTATGCTTATGCTGCTTTAAAATTAGGCATTCCTTATCTAAATGGAGCCCCCAATTTAACAGTTGATACTCCTGCTTTACTAGAACTTGCAAATAAAAATCAAGTTCCAGTTGGCGGAAAAGATTTCAAAACAGGCCAAACTTTACTGAAAACAATCATAGCACCTGGCTTAAAAGCAAGAATGCTAGGACTAAACGGATGGTTTTCAACAAACATCTTAGGTAACAGAGATGGTGAAGTCCTTGATGATCCTGATGCTTTTAAAACAAAAGAAGTTTCAAAATTATCAGTTCTTGATCAAATTTTAGAACCACATAATTATCCAGATCTTTATGGAAATTATTATCATAAAGTAAGAATTAATTACTATCCTCCAAGAGGCGATAATAAAGAAGGTTGGGATAATATTGATATCTTTGGATGGCTAAATCATAACATGCAAATCAAGATTGATTTCCTATGTAAAGATTCAATCTTAGCAGCTCCCTTAGTTCTTGATTTAGTTTTACTCACTGACTTTGCAAAAAGAGCAGGAATGAAGGGCATTCAAGAATGGCTTTCATTTTACTGGAAAAGCCCTCAACACGCTGAAGGCCTGTATCCAGAACATGATTTATTCATTCAAATGACAAAGCTTAAAAATACTATGAGATATGTAATGGGTGAAGAGCTTATTACGCATCTTGGGATGGAATATTACGAGGAGTAGGAGAAAATCACAAATTTCAAATAACAAATGACAAATAATACACAAATTACAATGGTATCAAAAAATATTAAGCCATACGACCTAGAGGAAAGAACATTAGAGTATGCAAAGGGAATTATTCGTTTATGCAAGAAAATTCCTAATAGCACGATCAACATCAAGTTAATAGGTCAACTTGTAAATGCATCTGGATCAGTTGGTGCCAATTATAGAGAAGCTAATGATGCTATTAGCAAGAAAGATTTTTTATACAGAATGAAAATCTCTAGGAAAGAATGCAAAGAAAGCACATATTGGCTGGAACTTTTAAAAGAAGCAAATCAAAATTATTCAGGTGATGCTGATGAATTTATAACAGAATCAAAAGAACTAAGAAATATTCTTTCATCAATAATAAAAAAATCCGAATAATTTCTTGATTCATCGAATTTTTATTTGTAATTTGGAATTTGTTATTTGTAATTTCCCATAATAAGGGTGAATTTATTCTCCTTTTTTGTAATTTGGAATTTGTTATTTGTAATTTCCCATAATAAGGGTGAATTTATTCTCCTTTTTTGTAATTTGGAATTTGTTATTTGTAATTTCCCCTAGCCGGGGTGGTGAAATTGGTAGACGCACGGGATTCAAAATCCCGCGTCCGCAAGGGCGTGCCGGTTCGATTCCGGCCCTCGGCATATTGACATTAAAGGACTTGCTAAGATTATTGGCAAGTCCTTTTTATTTGGATATTTTTTTTGCTAATTATTTGCTAATTTTTCTACACAACCTTCAAATTAATTTTGTAGGTATTTATGTCTTTTCATAAAAGAATTAGAAATTTGAGAATTGCTAATAATGCAATATTCCATAATAGGAATAATATCTTCTTTTCTTTCTCTTAAAGGAGGGATATAAACACGATATTGTGAAAGGCGGGAATAAAGGTCTTTTCTAAAGCGGCCCTTGCTTACTTCTTTTAGAAGATCTTTATTGGTAGCAGCGATTATACGATTTTGGGCTTATCTCAATGTTGTTTCACCAACTCTACGATATTCACCACTATCTAAAAACATCAATAGATCAGCTTGGCAATCCAATGGAAGATCACCGATTTCATCTAAGAATAAATCACCCCCATCTGCGATTTCCACGAGTCCATTTTTGTCACATTCCGCTCCAGTATAAGCTCCCTTTTTATGGCCAAACATTTCATCCTGCCTTCTTTCTTTTGAAATTCCAGCGCAGTTGATTCTCACAAGGGGTCTGTCACTGCCATTTTTCATCACACTATTTGCATACTGAGCAATTGGAGTTTTACCAACCCCTGTTTCGCCAACTATTAAAAAATTTATATCTTCTATTTCTTTTATTTCATCAAGTGCTTTTAGAATTTGAGGACATTTTGTTATTATTGGATTCTGATTTATTTTTTCTTGTTTTAGTTGTTCATAATTTCTTTCTTTTAAATTTCGTAAAAGTGCTGACTTTATTCTTAAAGGAAGCTCATCATCAAGTGTTTCATGGTTTTTTGAGATATAATCATAAGCTCCAAATTTGATTGATTCAACAATGTTTTCTGTTTCCATTAGATCAGAAAGCATTATAATTGGAATAGAGGAGTTATTTTGTTTTATTTTCTTTAATAGATCAATACCTGTAAGCTCTTCTTGATAATCGATATCTAAAATTACCAAATCAATTTTATTATTTAAATATTTATCTAAGCCACTTTCATAATTTTCAGCTTCAATTATTTTATACTCATATCCAAGAATCTTTTTAACAAAATCCCTTAAAATGCTTTCATCATCAACAATCAAAATATCTTTTAGAAATGCCATAAACTCTCCTTTCAACCATGTCTAAAACCTATGATAAAGCTTTTCTAACTTCTTTCCCATATTCCCTATTCATCTTTGAAAATTCATTTATACTGTTTAAATTAGCCTCAGTAAATACTTCTAATAAATCTAACTCAAGAAGCGTTTTCATAAATATAAATTGTTTTGAATAATTATCTTTTATCCCTACATGTATAAGGTTCTTGTAGTCAACAAATAAGTTGCTGCTATTTTCATATACTTTAGAATATGTAGAATATGCATTTTTTAAAGCCTCTAGTTGTTTATTCTTTTCTTCAATAGAAACTTCCTCTTTTGAATTTATAAACAATTTAAAAACAATTGATGCATTTAAAATCGGTTTATTAATGTCATGGAAGTATTTTGATAAAGCTTTTTTCTCTTCACGAGTTATTGAGTCAGCTGATTTTATTTTATTCAAGTATTTTTCTAAGTCTGATAATATAATATTGTTAAACTCTTCTTTTGTTACATTTGGTGGAAAAAAGCCATTTGCTTTACTCTTCTTTGCCTTTTCTTTTAAAGACTCCTCAACAGCATCAGAACAAAGATATAATAAAACCTTATCTTCCTTATCGCGAAATTTCTTTAATAGATCCTCTCCAAGAATTTCATCATCACAACCTAAGTGGTTATCGCTAATAACAAGATCTGGTTTTATTTCATCAAATTCTTTTTCAGCATCAAATGGCGACTCATATTTTTTAATTTCATAATTATAACCTTCTAAAGGTTCTTTCAGCATCATAGCAATATTTTCTCTAGTAATAAAGTTATCATCAATAACAAAACATATTAGTTTTTTGCCTTCCTTGCTCTTTTTAGCAAGATCATTAGGCACCTGATCGTCTTGATTATCCCTTCTGGATTCCTTAACCTTACCACCCAAATTAATATAGAGAAAATCTACAAGCTGTTCAGTTGAAAAAGGTTTGCTCGCATATGATTTAGCACCCAAGTCGTATGCATGCTGAATTTCCTCATCTAAATACCGGTTAGAATGAACAATTGAATTAAGTTTTATTTTCTGATCCTTAATTTCTTTAAGAAAATCATATCCATTTTTTTCTTCATTTAAGTCTATATCTACAATTGCAAAACCAATGGACTCTTTTTTTACTAGATCTATACATTCATCAACTTTATCTGCATCATATAAGGTAATTATTTTATTTAGAACCTCATTGCTTTCAATAGTGTTTCTAACAAAGGCTCTATAAAGCGTTTCATCTTCTAATAAAACTACTTTTATTTTTTCTTGTTTCAATAAAAAACTTAGTTTTTCGTCCGTGTCTTCTTGCAAGGGTTCATATTCAACAAAAAGTATTTCATCTGTGTTTTTTGGAAGAATACCCAAATTATGTTTATCAATTTCATTTGAAGCAGGGATTGTAATTACAAACTCTACTCCGGATTTGTATTCGGTATTCAGTGTTTGGTATTCAGTGTCTGTCATACTGGTGCACCGGTGCTCTGGTGCTCTAGCGCTCTTGTTCTCCTGTGCTCTTGTTCTCTTGTTCTCTACAACATTCCTTGCCTCAATAGTTCCACCATGTAATGTAACAATCTTATGTGCTGATGCTAAACCTAAACCTGTACCAGCTTTCTTGCCTTTGGTAAAAAATGATTCGAATAAATTTTTTAGATCCTCTTCTGCTATTTTAGGACCATTATTGCCAATTATTATTTCAACAAATTCCTTTTCATCTTTCATAAAGTTTCTAGTTTTAAGCCAAATTAAGCTTGTAGCTTGTGGCTTGTAGCTTGTAGTACTCCTTGAATTTTCCAGGTGAATGCTGATAGCTGAAGGCTGATGGCTTTTCAGAGCTTCAATGCCATTTCCAATGATATTAACGAAAACTCTAGCCATTCTTTCATCATCTACAAGTGGTTTCAAATCATTTTTTAAATCATATTCAAAATCAACTGAAATATTCTTGTGTCCTTGGACAGCTTGTCTAACAGAGAAATCAATTAGACCAGAAGCTCCCTCTGGATTTACTTCGACTTTTACTTCTCTAGAAAAATTTAAAATATCAGATATCATGCTCTCAACATGAGCGATCGTTTCATTAACTGTTTTTTTTGCTTTTTTTAAAGAGCTAGGATTATCCTTAATTTTATCGATCATAGAAAGAATGGATTTCATGCTGGTGAAAGGTTTGCGTACGTCATGAGCAAGCATTGAGGTTGTTTGACCAATAGCAGCAAGTGCAGTAATGTTTTTTATTGTCTTGTGAGCTTCTCTTACCTTTTTTACCATTTTATTATACTCTATTGAGAGTTCTTTTAATTCTAAAATATCCGTGTCAATTTTAACAGGAGTTAAATACCCCTTATTATCAGATTTTTTTATAGAATATATTAATGACAAAATTGAGTTTATTATTTTATTGGCAACCAGATTAATTATAAAAAATTGGCAAATAAGTGCTATAATCACAACACTAGCGAAAAAAACAATCAAATTTATCAATTGAGTATTTAATGCTTTAGTATTATAAACAATATATAACTTTCCAAAGTAATCGCCTTTCAGCCCTTGAAATAAAATTGGAGAAGAACATATAAAAATGTTTTCAGACTTATGTTTCAAGAAGGCATATTCTATTACTTCATTCTCATTAAGATTTGAATTACTGAAATTATTGTTAAAAGTTGAAATATTTAATGAGATATCTTTAGTGGCTGATTCTAAGATAACTTCATTTTTATCAAATACAATAGCAATATCTGCATTTGTTTGCCTTACGAATAGCTCTAATTGAATTTTAACTTTTATATAGTTTCCGGTTATTATATCATTCTTTAATACTGAATGTAAATTTTTTGTTTTTTCAACATGATGATTTTTATAACTCTTTAAAATTAATGATTTAGTATAAAAATAGATATTAATTGAAGCTACAATCCAACATATCGCAACAATTAATAATGAAGATAATGTTAATAACTGTTTAAGTTTAAAGTTCATTAATTCCCTAATGTTGTTATAAAGTAACAGGTCTATTCTTCAATATAAATTAATTTATATTGTACAATTGGACCAATTTTAAATAATTTAAAATTACTAACTTTATTATTCACATACATTTTAAAGACTTTATTAAATAAATTAATCTGTACTGCTTCATCATTAATAATATAATCAGCTTTTGAATATAATCTAAATTTTATATAATCATCCGATTCTTCGCGTGCCATTTCCATTAAAAGATCAAACTTCTTATTATTCAATCCAGTAAAATTCAATTTGTTTTTTGACTCATACCAAGCAAGGATGAATCCCGCGTCATTCATATTGATATTATGCATAGCATAGAACATTCCCATCTCTCCTGCATAAAATTTTTTTAGAAAAAGATTAGTTGATATGAAACGAACTTCAGGATTTAAACCTATGGTCCTATAATTATTTTCAATAATATCCTTAAATTTATCCTTGTTGGGCAAGGAATTTCTCCCCCAAATTATTATTTTTTTAGACAAATCATCTATCGATAAACTTGACTTTGATAGCATTTTTTTTGCTTTTATTGTAGAATATTCATAGGTTTTCATTTCTGAAGAATAGCCGCCGATTCCATAAGGTATAGAGCTATTAGTTATATTTTCTTTACCAAAAACCTCTGACACAAGTCTTTTCTTATCTAATCCATAATGCAAAGCTCTGCGATAATATATATTATTAAAAGGTTCTATCTTATTATTTATTGCAATAAAATGTAGTAAGGGAAGTTTTTCTTCAATTAAATAGCTATTTAAATATTTTACATTAATATCTTTATAAAGACTTAAGCTAAACGTATCGTAGATTTTCCCTGAATTAAAATCTTCAAGCAATTGCTTCTCAGTTGTAATATTAAAAACTAATTTATTTATATTAGGCAAAGTATCATAATATTGATCATGTCGTGTCAGTAATATTTTTTTATTTAATTCCCATTTTTCAACTTTAAATGGTCCCGCACTAACAGGAAAATATTTAATATTGTTTGATTTAATTTCAGCAAATGCAAATGGAATTACACCGCAATTTACAGCAGCAAGAATTTTATAAAACGAAGGATTCGGTTTAATTAAATTGATTTCAAGAGTATATCTATCTTTTGAAAATATCCCTTTTACTGTTTTTGCTTTATTTAATTTATACTCTCTAGCTCCTACAATATTATCAAAGGATTTAAAATAGAGGTTATCTTCTTCTTTTTTAATAATTCTACTCAATGAATAAACAAAATCATCCGAAGTAACTTCTTTCCCATTATGAAAACGAACTCCTTTTCTTAATACGAAGGTGGTAACTTTACCGTTACCACTAATCTCCCAACTTTTAGCTATAGCTGGAACTATGTTCAGGTTCTCATCAACTTTTACTAATCCTTCAAAAATTTGTGATCCGATTAGTGTTGCATATAGATTTCTTATATCTTTTGGATCAATAGAGCCTGGATTTGAAATTATTGCTGTTTCATATTTTTTTTCATTATTACTATATATATTCGATAAAAGAATAAAATTCAGGCAAAAAATTATTTCTAATATTCTAAATTTTAAAAGAATTTCAATCTTCATGTTTTTTTAATAAAAACTAACTTGAGAGGAAAACAAAAAAAGCATATTAGTTTTCCTCCCAAGATTAAACTAGTTAACTTCCAATATAAGATTAAATCAACTAGCCCTGACAAAAAGGTTTTCGAATAATCTTAATAGTCTCCTTTTTTTTCATAAAAAATCTCCTTTCAGTTTTATAAATTAGGTAAGATTTAAAATATTATTTTTAACCAAATCATCTAAATTCATTTTGGAAATAGATAATCTTAAAAGCGCCAAATCAATAGTATCAAATGAATAGTAGTCTTTTGAAGAAATGATCTCCAGAAAATGATACAATTCCTCCTCTATCTCAAATACAACAACAGAAGATTCATATTCATTAAATTTAAACTCATCAGAAACAAACAAATAATATGCATCACGTTTAATCATATTTGCCAACTTATCATTTTCGATCTCATAACGAAGCTTTCGTAATAATAATTTAGACTTTAATTTAAAAGTCTTTCCATCTATTATTATCTTAGTATGCTTTTTTAAAATAATGGCGCTATTTTCTAAAACGGAGAGCTTATAAATTGCTAATTCATATTCTAAAATATCATTAATATAATCTTTTTTCTCAGACCTTATAATTTCGAGTATGCAGTGGAATGCCTTTTCAATATCATTTGAAGAAATATTTTCATTAGTTATCTTAAATTGATTTTTATATAACCTATAAAGCAATTCAACTGGAGAAATAGATATAAGACATGATATTGTATAAATTGACCTGAAAAAACTATTAATCAATATAAAACCTGAATTTTGAATGAATTCTAAGAATTTTGAATCAATATTTTTACGATGGAAATGATAAAAAGCAGGAAAGATTTCTGGAAACGCTTTGACAATGTCATATAATTTACTACTCCATTCCAAACTTTCAATTGGACCTAAATGAGATGAATGTGCTTTTAAAAATAAATGGTCTTTGACTTCTTCATATACTTTAGTTCCACTATGGGCTGCTAGCAAATGCATTTGGATTAAGTTAATACCATTAAGTTTCAAATATAATATTAATTCTAAAGTTTGATCTAAGTCAATTTTTGTCTCTTCAATATGCCCAATAATGAAAGATGATATACAGTTAATATCAGATGTCGCTACTTTTTTTAATACATTTTTTACTTTAGAAATGTTCAAATTCTTTTTCGTTTGTTTTTGGATTCTCGCTGAACCACTTTCAATTCCAAAATAAATCTCGCAACAACCTGCCTCCTTCATAATATTAAGTGTTTCTTCATCTAGTTGATCAGCTCTAGAACTACAAGCCCATGTAAAAGGTGTGTTTTTCATTATTAGATAATTGCAAAAATCAATTAGGTATGATTTGTTTACAGTGAAGTTATCATGAATTAATGCTAGATGTTTATAATCAAAGGTCTTTGCTGCTTTTGTCATATCACTATACAACCTTGGAATTGACTTCATTCGACATTTTCTTTGCCACATCAAAGAGGTTGAGCAAAATGTGCAACTAAATGGGCATCCTCTACCTGCTTCAATAGAAATATTAATATTTTCTTTATTGGGATTATATTCGGTTAATTCCAACAACGAATAATCTGTTTCGGGAAGACAATCTAAGTCTTCAATCAGCATTCCTGGTTCTGTATTTATTACTTTATTAGATTTTTTATAAGTGATATTAGGTATAAATTCCAAAGAATCATTATTGTTTATTTTAAATATTAATTTATTAATATGACTTTCTGATTCTCCTCTGCTTATCACATCAAAACAGTTGAAATTTTTCATAATTTCTGAGGCTGTAAAAGTCGGTTGAGGGCCACCTAATATAATCGTAATGTCCTTATTTAATTTTTTTATTTCCATTGCCATATGTATCACAACTGGTAAGTTATTACAGTATGATGTAAATCCAATTATATTCGGTTCTGTCTTTACAATATCTTCAATTAAATTAGTATAAAAAGTTTGATGTGGTTTCCTTTTTTCTTTTCTCGATTTAACATCAATATCAGAAATCCAAACGTTTTTATAACTTTTCTTTAAAATAGAACCTATGGCGAGTAATCCTGCTGGCAAACCTGCTGGTTCCATTTTATTAGAAGTTGGTGGATTAATTAAACATATTTTTTTATTTTTCATTTCACACACCATATTTGTGATATTTATTCGCTTTTAACAGCCGTAACCATCACTGCACCGTGAGTGCCATTAAACTCTTGAGATGATAAATAAGTATGAGCAAAATCTCTTATTATTTCAACATCCTCTTCGGAAAAGGATGTACTATCAAAATGTCTGAACACTTCAGCCTGATTTATCATAAAGTCACCAAACATTTTAGCACCAAGATCTTTAGTTGAAATTAAATCAGGAACACTTACTACTTCAGAAAACCCTGCAATATCAAGCAAGGATGTAAGAATAGTAGCTCTATGTCCATCTATGCCAAATGTATGGTAAAACCTTTGAATTCCTTCAATATATAATTTATAGACTTCATGCTCAGGAGTACTCCCCATATTATCTATTTCAACGGAAAAAATCCAAATTCTACCCCCTGGTTTTAGATATTTTGATAGTATAGATAATGTATGTTCAAAATCACTTATATGAACATCAGTATATCTCAATAATATCCCATCAAATTGAGGTTCTTTATCTCCAAATGGATCCTGATCTATGTCTCCACTTAATAGTGTAACATTATCAACTCCCAATCCCTGGACTATGTCTTCTGCACGCCCAAGCATAGTTTCATTAGAGTCTAATCCAGTAAAAGACACATATGGCTTATTAACTGCTAATAACCCCAAGAAGTAACCGTTACCTGTTCCAACATCCAAAATTTCATCACATTCATCTAAGCCATTCTCCATCATAAAGTTGTATTGCCTATCAAAAGACACTTCTACTTGAAATTTTAATTTTTCATCCCATTTCTGTACTGTATCAGTATCCAACTTTCTTTCTAGCATTCCACTCGACCCTTGTGTCGATTTCTCTGTATGTTCTACATTCCCAATATCCTGATTTTCATTGTCTATCACTTCACTATCTCCCTCATTTTCACCTGAAGCTATTATTTCAAATGATCTAATTATTTGTTTTTTATTTTCATCTTCCCTTTCAGGACTTGGTTCAATAATTAGAGGTTTTCCTATATTCGGATCTTTGTTAGGATCAGGTAAAATAATAAATTCTGGTTGGTTATCATGACTTTGATAAGGATAGTCTTGCTCACCGAGTTCATAATCATCTCCAAAATAAAATGGATATTCTTCGGGAAGATCAGCTGGTGTATATAGAGGATATTCGTAAGGTAGTTCAATTGTGTAGTCAACTTCAATTTCACCATATCTA
>JBDREC010000042.1:0-54499 GCA_043820105.1 Pseudomonadota bacterium | reverse complement strand
TAGGAAAGGTGCACCTAAAATTAACGCTTTTTTAAATTTTCAGGGAAAGTTTAAAAAATTGATTGCCGGCTTTTGAATAATTATTGCTCTAATGAAAAATTCTCATCGATTAACATCTTTTTTTAACTTTTATGCCTATTTGTTATGCAGCCAAAATAAAATCGCCTAATTTAGGTAATATTAAAAAAACAAGGCATAATAATATAAGAATCAAGATATATTAATAGCAATTAGCTCTTAAGAATACTAGTTTTTATTTTCAATTGATATTTATCAAATCAAATTGCAAAATATTACAATTAAAATCATATATATTGTTATGGGGGAATTGTGAAAAAGAAAATATTAAAATCGTGTTTTTTAAATTTTATTTATGTTCCATTCTTTTTGTTAATATTATCAGGATGCTTTCTTGATGGAGATAATTCATCAGATTCTAGCAACCTAATCTCTGGAATATTTCACTCTGAACCCATCACCCTAGATGATGGATCTCAAGTTATGATAAGTTTCAGCTTCGATGAAATAGATGATGACACGATAAATGGTGGAGTGAAAATTGCACCAATTCCACCTGATAATTTTAATTTTTCAAGTGATTATTATTTGAAAGAAAATGGTGTAACAAGCTTTGAAAAATCATCTGCCACTGCAGCAGTTGAAGGTAGCGTTGAAATAGGGGATGAGTTAGGTACTTTTACATATTCAGGAACCTTGACACAAGATGAATTTACATTTACATATTCATGTGATTTGGGAAGCGGAAGTGCAACTGCCACTTATGATGGACAATATTATAAATCATCCTCAACTGAAAAATCTTTTTCAAAATTATCATTCATTGGCACACATGAGATAACTTTTTATGCTTCAGACAATTTTGGTTATGAAAGCTGCACTGAATCTCCGGACGCAGGTTCATGTGCAGGATACGGCCCGTCTTGCGATAACTGGAATGCCACATTAGTTGTAACTGACGATGACGATGATGGCTTTGGTGGTATTTTTCTCACAGGAACTTTGTCTTCCAGCCAATTTCCAAACACCTCAGAAGAAGTAACAGTACAACTTTCAAACAGTACAAATCCTTTTAATTGTTGGAGCTCTTATTGCACCGTCAATTTTACACAAGATGTAACAGATGACGGAGTTTATATTAATATTTATTTTATGATTGAACAGTGGTTTTTTGGAGATAATATGATCTATCAAAGCTATTCATATTCAACAGGCTGCTTATCTAATAGTTGCGACAAGAGAGGCCAGTACAGCAGTGAATATCAGACACTTGATTAATCACTTAGATTTGAACTAATTATTGAAGAATGTCGAGGATCACATATAGCAGTTCCATTTTCTTGTAAAACAAGGCTTTTCTGTTCTTCATGCCATTTAAAAGCAAACATAATCTGGACTGATCATCTAATTGATAATGTAATGGGAGATGTTCCTCATAGATTCTGGACATTTTCAATACCAAAGATCCTAAGACCTTATTTCGCAAAGAACAGAAAATTGCAGTCACTTCTAGTGGAAGCTGCAAATAAATCATTATGTCTGGCTCTTGGCGATAAGAAAAACTATGTACAAAACTATGTACGGAGGTCCTAAAATTTTCTACGATCCCAAGATGCTGATAGCGAAAATAGAGCAGTATACGAGGAGGTAGGGGGAAGGAAGAAGGATTAAGGATTAAGGATTGATCCTAACAGTTAAAAAGGAAATATCAATGACCAAAAAAATTCTACTAATTGAAGATGATGAAGACTATATAAATATTCTTACTAACAGAATAAAGTCTTACGGATTTACCATTTTTGCTACACAATCAGGGGATGAAGCAATAACTAGTATTGAAAAGTATAACCCTGAATTTTGTGCTTTTGGATCTATTAATGCCGATTTTGAGTGGTTTGGAAACACTTAAATTAATAAGAAAAAAATATCCAGATTTACCAGTTATTATTTTTACAGGTGCTAATGATTTGGAAATGATAAAAGAGGCAAAAACCTACAATATACCGGGGGTCATTAACAAAACTGGGGTGATTAAGGTGGAGATTGAGAAGATTGTAAAGCTTATTGAGACTTTATGAAGGAATACCCAGGTTATTTTTGAGTTTGATTTTTAGATTGACTTTTAACTTATTTTCATTCATTGTGCGCAAAGACATGGAAATGAATGAAAAAAAGTATAAATACATATGATTATGCATTGTTATCATTCAAATGTGAAAGAGTGGCTGATGAATGAAATAATCAAAGAATACAAAGCCATAGACGCAGATGGAATAAAAATCTATTTAGAGACGGAAGATCTTTATAATAATTATCTTTTCGTAAAGAAAAGATTTAAAGAATATAAAGGCAGCATGATATGGAAAAAATCCGGAGCTAAAGAATATCTCTTCAGATTAAAGGGTAGAAGAGGATATGGGAAAAGTCTTGGAGCAAAATCACCAGAAACCATTAAAATTTATAACTCTTTTCATAATAATAAAAAAGAAATTAATAATACTTATAAATCATTAAAAGAAAAACTTAAGACAAAAGCAAGGCTTTGTAAAGCAATCGGTCTTGGGCGGGTTCCAAATATTGTTACTTCAATCTTGAGAATTCTTGAAGAAGAAGGTTTCTTGGAAAGTAGCTTTATTATAATTGGAAGTAATTCCCTGTATGCATATGAACAAATGGCAGGAATTCATTTTAAAGATAGCATAACAGCGACTCAGGATGTCGATTTGCTTTGGGATGTAAGAAGTTTGTTGAGCATTCATTTACCTAATTTTACAGATAAAAAAAACTTACTAAATATTATTCAAAAAGCTGATAGAAGTTTTAGGTCTATTCGTTCTTTTGGCTTTAGAGCAGTAAATAAAGATGGTTATATGGTTGATTTAATAAAGCCAATTCCAAGGCCACCCTGGAAGAAAGAAAGAAAGAGTCTGGGTTTAAGAAATGATCTTGTAGCTGCTCATATCAGGAATATTGAGTGGCTAATAGCTTCACCTAAAGTTTCAAAAACAGTAATTGGTGTTGATGGGTATCCTGCAAGAATTGTTGTTCCAGATCCTCGATCGTTTGCATTGCACAAATTATGGTTATCAAAGCAAGATGACAGGGACAATCTTAAAAAGAAACGTGATTATATGCAGGCAATATTAGTTGCAAATTTAGTCATAAAATATTTGCCCCAATATCAATTTAAGCAAGCAGAATTAAAAATGTTCCCCAAAAATATTATCGAAAAAATACTTAAAGAATTAAAAAATGAAGGTATGCCTATAGATTTTTCTTAATCCATTAACCTCCAGAGTAGTTGGAAATATGAATGGGGCCTGAAGGAAAATAATCAAAAAAAAGGATGCAGATGAAATAAAAAAGGATGCCCCAGGCGCGGAATTAAGGAGAGAGGATTGACTGCACTATTCGTTTGTCGCTGCGGTAAGGAAGGGATTCTGTTATATGTTCCGCAGTCGAACCCCCGGATGTTTCCATCAACGGTTTTCAAGGTCGTGGCTTAGAAATTTTGAGTGATTTTGCAATGAGTTAGAATCGTTGGTGAATTTTAATATTATTAACAAGTTGGCTTCTAGTAAACCTGCTACTTAATTACATCCTGTTACATCTGAGATACACTGACATACATTTCAGTTCGCACATAATTCGCACATGAATTGGAAAAAATGGGAATATGACAAATTTTATTTGATATTATTTTTAAAAAGTAATATATTTGCACTCTCTACAATAAAGGAACCAAACCATGAATGAAGAAAAATTTTTAACCTGGGATGAGATAAAAGCAAAATATCCTGATATGTGGGTAACGGTTATAAATTCCAAGCACATTGGTGAAGAACTAGAATCTGGGATTGTGATCGCATCTAGCAAAGACAATAAAGAACTTGCAAAAGAAACCAAAAGAGTAATCGGCACTGGTCTTGAGTTTAAGGGTATGTCTTTTCTTTATACAGGTGAAATAAAATATCAAATAATGGGTATGGCCAAACTTGAAAGACGTAATGTTTAAACTGCACCAAACAAAGGATCTCTATACTGTAAAGGCCTTTCTCCCCTTTAAAAAAATAAACGATTTTTTCGATCTTGATCTGTTATTTGATCCTGGATGTGCCGTAACTCTGGTAAATACATCTACAATAGATCTGCTTGGATATTCTGCCAAAAATGACATGACAGAAACATCATCATTAAGTGGTGCAAGTGGAATTTCTACAGGATATATAATTAAAATTCCTAATTTAAAATGCCTTGGTCAAGAGCTTAGCAATTTCGAAATAGCTTGCCATGATCTAGATTCTAATCTTGGAGTTTCAGGACTTCTTGGAATGAACTTTTTTAAACATTTTAGGATGGATATTGATTTTAAAAGAGGATTAATTCATTCTGTAAATAAATGTTAAGCTTAATGCAACGCTACCAACTACTTACCGCAACATTTTTTATACTTTTTTCCACTGCCACAGGGACAAGGTGAGTTTCTGCCAACTTTTTCAGTTTTAACATTTTGTATTATTTGAAAATCTCGCTTCACACAATTTGCATAAATAGTTTTTAATTTTGTATGTCTTTTAAATAAGACTTCTTTTAAGTTAATAATCTGACTTTCAACTGATGTTTTTAAAGTATGAAATGATATTGGAAATTTTTCATCTTGAATATTTTGCCATCTCATTTTTTTATAGTCTAATTTTGCAGCGCCAGATTCACGATTATTTGAATCTTTTGTTTTATATATGCTAAGAATTGTTTCCGTACACTTACATTTTGGTAAAAGGCAATGTTGATCCATAATCAAATATAATTCATCTTCAATTGTCAGATATAATTCATCACCATAGGGCAGAACATCTTTATAAGAATACAGCAATCCCTCAGATTCAGTTTCATAGTAATCAAACTTAGCATCTATTTTATCAAGTTCTGTATTTTCTGTTATTACATTTTTTAAAGTAAAATGTTTTTTATATAAAAAATCAAAATCAAAATCACTCAACTTAGAAATAAATAGATTTGCAAAATTCATATTTTCAATTGTAACTTCTTTTTGATTTTTATATGCTAATTTTCTTTCTACTACATCTAATTCGATATTGTATTGTTTAATTTCATTTTCGTTTATTAAGCCATTTTGTTTTACATTTAAATTTAAAACACTGCATGTACATACTGGATTTTCACAAACTGAAAAATCACATAAATATTTGCAACATATACCATCAATAGTAAGGTTTGCTATAGATGTATTTATTGATTCGCCTTGTGTAAATATCATTTTTATTGTCCTTTTCATAGAATATCAATTTTCACATTAATAAATTAAAATCTTATGTATTAATAAGATCTACAAAATACATTTGATTTTATTTATTTCAATATTTAAATGTTTATTTCTATATCAAATAAGTTTAATATTATTGTCAAATTTGTAAATAGAAAAAATAATCATGTGTAATATTAATGTTATTCCTAAGAAAATAGTAGAGAGTGAAATAAAAAAGGGCTTGCAATGTGCGGAAAATACCGCTGCTCTTGCAAGCCCTTTAAATTACTGACGGAGGAGAGAGGATTCGAACCCCCGGATGTTTCCATCAACGGTTTTCAAGACCGCCGCCTTAAGCCACTCGGCCACTCCTCCATAGTGGAATTAATTTATATTCCAACATTGAGTTTCATTCAAATATAAAAATTATTTTGCAATGTCAAATTTTTTAGCTTTATTTTTTTTGATTTAAATTCTAACAAAGATCATATGAAAGATGTAAAAAATATATGTGGAATTTTATATTCAAGAAGTGAAGATCTTGAAGAGGCCATTAACTTGCTTGAAGCTTTTCTTGGTAAAATAGACTATAGATCAAAAGCCTTTGATTTTGATGTTACTGATTATTATGAAAATGAAATGGGACCAGATTTAAAAAGGCTATTTGTTTCCTTTGAAGAAGTTGGATATGCAGGTGATATGGTAAGAATAAAGAAAAAAGCCATTGAAATGGAAAAAGAATTATCATTAAAAAACTCAAGAACTGTAAACTTAGATACAGGCTATCTTGATTTTCATAAGCTTGTTTTAGCCTCTACTAAGTTCAATGGCCCAAAGATCTATATTAGTGATGGAATGTATGCTGATATAACCTTAATATATGATAACAAGAAATTCTTTAGCCCAGATAGATGCTTTCCTGATTTTAAAGATGGCAGATACAATGAGCTTTTTAAAGAGATACGAAATATTTACAGAAGGCAGATTAGAATTTAGCTGTTAATCCAGCTGTTCCCGTTACAAATCCAACTTCATTGAAAAATTGACCAGCATACCAACCAATAGTTTGGCGCCATTCGTTTTCAATATGCATATAAGTGGCTTCTGCTCTAATAGATAAGAATTTTGTAATGTTAATCATGGCGCCACCACCTGCTTTTGCTGCAAACCCCATCGTGTATCCAGCTGGGCTTCCAGTGTAGTAATATGGATTGCAACCGACTCCTGCTATAGGATAAATAGTAAAAAGGGATCCTAAGTCTATATCAAACCTAAGATTTACAAATGGAATTACTGTTTCTAGATAATTGTATCCAAGTCCCATTGCAGATAGCTCAACCGCCAATGGAATTGATTCTGGTGCAAAGCCAATGGCTATTTCTCCAGCTCCATATGTGGTAAATTCAGAAGCCATGACTCCACCTTTTACGGTAAGTTCGGCTTTTGCATAAGACAGGCCTGCAAAAATTAAAACTGTAAAAATAAGTAAAAATAATTTGTTTTTGGAATGCATTAACAGTTCCTCCGAAATGGTTGACCGATCATGTCAAATTTACGCATAGCAAAAGGATATACTAGTTGAAAAATATAAAAATGCAAGTAATTTCCTTTTAAAAATAATAAATTTTGGCTAGTTTTTTTAAAAGACTTATATAGGTTTTTTATTAATCTACAGAGACTCTGGTAACTTCTTCAACTGTTGTTATTCCTTGAACTAGTTTTTGAATGGCAGCTTGTCTTAAGGTTATCATTCCCAGTCGCACTGCCTCACGTCTGAGTTCAGATGGACTGGCTCCATTAAGAATAAATTCTGTGATTTCTTCTTTAATTGGCATAACTTCATATAGACCAATTCTGCCTTTATAGCCAGTGTTTGAACAGTAATTACAACCTGAGCCTTTGTATATTTTAAAAGTTCCAACTTGGTCTGCTGGAAGACCCATGTTTATTAAAGTTTGATTTGGGACTTGTACTTCTTTTTTGCAATCTTCACAAATTTTTCTAACAAGTCTTTGAGCAACAATTAGTAAAATTGCGGAAGCAACCATAAATGGTTCAATTCCCATATTTAAAAGTCTGTGAATTGTTCCAGCCGCGTCATTTGTATGAAGAGTTGATATAACCAAGTGGCCTGTAAGTGAGGCTTTGATAGCAATTTCTGCTGTTTCAAAATCTCTGATCTCTCCAACCATGATAATGTCAGGATCTTGTCTTAGAAAGGCTCTAAGGGCAGAGGCAAAGTTCAGTCCAATATCATCATGCATTTGAATTTGGTTGATTCCTCTAAGATTATATTCAACTGGATCTTCAGCAGTTGAAATATTCGTCTCTGGTTTATTAAGTTCGTGTAAAGCAGAATAAAGAGTCGTTGTTTTTCCACTTCCTGTTGGCCCTGTAACTAGCAAAATTCCATATGGTTTATGGATGGCTTCTTTAAAATCTTTTAATGCAGCTTCTTCAAAGCCAAGGTTAGCCATATTAACTTGAAGGTTGCCTTTGTCCAGGATTCTCATAACAATCTTTTCACCAAAAATTGTAGGCAAACAGTTTACCCTGAAGTCAATTTCCTTACCTCTTCCCAGTTTTAATTTGATTCTACCATCCTGAGGTAATCGCCTTTCAGCAATGTCAAGTTCAGACATAATCTTGATACGAGAAGCCAATGCATTTTTAAGCTTTAAAGGAGGGTTTTGGGTTTCATATAAGATGCCATCAATTCTATATCTTACCCTCATGTTTTTTTCATAAGGTTCAATATGAATATCACTGGCACCTTTTTTTATGGCATCAAGCATTATGAAGTTAACTAGCTTAACAACAGGGGCTTCAGCTCCTGATTTTGCTATGTCAGAAACATCTATGTCATCATCATCTCCCACAAGCTCTACATCAGTATCGTCAAAGCCAGACATTAGATCATCATAGTCAAAATCTTCATCTTTTTCATAGATTTCGCTTAATGCTTGTTTAATCGAAGCTTCTGTTGCAACAACAACTTCTATGTTATACCCTGTAACAAACTTAACATCATCAATCGCCATAATATTTGAAGGATCAGATACTGCTACTATTAGGCTGGAGCCTGCTTTATTAACAGGAATTATAACATGTTTTTCTGCTATATCTTGTGGTACAAGCTTTACAATACTAGGTTCTAGTTCAAATTCTTCAAGATCAATAGCTGGTATTCCATATTGTTTGCTTAAAAAGTCTTTTAAGGCTTGATCGCTCATAAAGCCCAAAGTAACAATATGAGATGTTAATTGACCACCATGTGTTTTAAATGAGTCAATTGCTTTTTCCAAATCTTCCTGAGAAATAATATCTTCTTTGACTAAAAGTTCACCTAGTTTAATACTCATATTTCCTGTTCCAATTGATTTATCAAATTAATTTGCAATTATTATGAATTTCATTATAAAAATCAATGGAAATTAGTATTTAGTATTCGGTATTCAGTATTTGGTATTTAATTATAGAAGGTGATGGTTTGAATATTAAGACGCATAGAGGGTTTGTTAATATTAATCCCTTGAAATCGGTTCTTTTGGTTATTGATATGCAGAATTATTTTAAAAGTATTATTGATCCAATTATTGATTCTGTTAAGGCTGTTATTGATTTTGCACAGGAAATTTCTATTCAAACTATCTATACAAAACATGGACATGTTGATCCACTCAAGGACGCTGGAATGTTATATGAATGGTGGGATGAGCATTTATTGAAATCTGATGATGATTTTGAAATAGTCAAAAAGCTTCAGCCTACTTTAAACGATAAAATTATTGAGAAAAACAGATACTCAGCTTTTCTTAATACAGACCTTGATTTATATTTAAAGGGAAATAATATTAAGAATCTTTTTATCTCCGGAGTTATGACAAATTGTTGCTGTGAAACAACAGCAAGAGATGCCTTTTGCCGCGATTATAGAGTTTTTTTTCTGGAAGATTGTACAAATGCCCCCAAAAAGGAAATGCATTCTGCAAGTATTTTAAATTTGAGCTATGGTTTTGCTTATATTGTGAACTCAAAAAATATTGACTTCTAATCAATGAAATTCAAACTTACCACTTACCACTTACCACTTACCACTTGTTAGAACTGATACCCAAAACAAAAAGTAATATTCTGATAAGCTTCTTTGATTTGCCCACCTGTAATTGTGACCTGATATCTTTCTCCATCTGTTCCTGAAAAATCAGTATTATAATACATTCTCTGATAATCTAATTTTAATTTCCAGTGCTGTGCAATTAACATGAAAATTCCGCCTTTAAAAAAGTAGTTTAGAGGAGACATGCTAGCAGTTTGGCCTGTAGATGCTGCAGGAGTTTCAGAATATGATGGCATAAGGAAAAGCTCAAAGCCGCCTGAGAAACCAAGGTCAAATCCATCGCCTCCAAAGGGAAGCGTGTACTCAAAGTTAAGGGGTTCAAGCACTATTCCACTGATTGTGGAATCAACATAAAAAAGCATATCAGATGTAATTAGTGTCTCATCCTTTGCTGATGTAACATCATCTCCCATAAACATATGCATTCTATACCCTATCCTTGGCATCAAAACAAAGGACTTTCTGTTGTTAATTAAATAAACTCGATACTTTAAAGCACCTTCTGCCATGTGAGTCATTGCTGAGTGTTTCGCGCTATACCCAGTTATAATATCATCATCTAAAACGAGTGTATAGCTTGTGTAGCCAAGTTGATATTTTACATCAATGCCCATTGCATGCCTTCTAGATCTGAGAGGATAATAATCAACCCAGACTCCAGAAGTTATTGCAGGAGCTAAAGAAGTATTAATGACATTTCCACCACCTCCAGCGGTTGTTGATAATAGATAGCTTTCTGTTTGCATGCCTGTTAATAAACCAACACCTAACATTGGTCCAAGCTTATCTTTAACTCTCAAATCATCTTCAAACATTGGGCTAGCTTTTTCATCAACTTCTGAAAACTCATCTTCACTGGTACCGGCGAACGCATTGTTATCACTAGGAATTTCACCTGTAAAAGGTTTCATGTCTGCTTGTTTTATATATCCAGTTATCGGTATTTCTTGCCCTGGAACATTTACGGTATATAACTTTACTCCCTGTCCACTTTGTATAAAGCCTGTGACCTGAACAATGGTGTTTTTAGGAGAACCCATGAATATATCACTCATTTCTGGATCAATATAGATTTGAGCTGAATCAACTGTTACAATGTATTCTCCAAGTGGAAGGCTAGCGCTATTCGCCTGTGCATAAATAGTTATAGAAGTTATTAGCAGCAATGGAATCAATTTGATGTAATTATTTTTTTTTGAATAATTCACTTAAGTGCCTCCAAAATATTATTTGCTTTTTTTTTCTTTATTGTAATTAATAAAAAAATAATTTCAATACATTAATTTTTTTTGGAGGTTATTATTACTTTTATTCAATGCATTGCTCTTGCCATTATGCAAGGCTTGACTGAATTCTTACCAGTATCTAGCTCAGGGCATTTGGTTTTGCTAAGTAAACTGTTTGGTTTAAATGAGCCAAGTAATTTTTACGATGTTTTACTACATGTTGGAACCTTGCTTTCAGTAATTGTTGTTTTTTATAAAGATATTTTAATGCTTATCAATCGCCTTTTTATTATGCCTCAATATTTGCTAAATAAGAACAAATTTTTTAAAAAGGACTATGATGAAGATAAATATTTGAGATTTCTAATTGGAATCTTTTTTGCATCAATCCCAACAGCAATAATTGGTCTGCTTTTAAAGGATTTTGTTGAAAACCTGGCAAGATCGTATTTTTGGGTTGGTGTAATGCTTTTTGTTACCGCTTTTTTATTAATTATCTCTGGAAAAATTAAAGCTAAAAATAATGAAGAAGTTAATATTAAAAAATCTTTAATAATAGGAATTGCTCAGGGCCTGGCTGTAATTCCTGGCATTTCAAGATCTGGTTTTACAATAGCATCAGGTTTGCTTTTGAAACTAAATAGAGAAGACACTGGCAAATTTGCCTTTCTAATGTCAATTCCAGCAATTGCAGGAGCATTTTTATTGAAACTATCTGAAGTTGAGTTAGTGCTAGGCCAGGAACTTTTATATATGATTGTTGGATTTTTTGTTACATTTATAGTTGGTATATTTGCTTTGAAATTACTATTAAAAATGATATTAAAAGGCAGCTTTATTTATTTTGCATATTATTGTATTGTTATTGGAGTGCTTTCAGTAATTATGGAGTTTTTATAACAAGAAATTTTGGATTTTGGATTTTGAATTACCAGAAACTAGCAACTAGCAATCAATAGGAGGATTCATTGAAAGACATTTTACAAACAACTATCAAATCAATTGATGCTGACTATGTAGATATTCGAATAGAAAAAACAAGTCGTGTGAAAATAATTGTGAAAAAAAATGCACTCAATGAAGCCTGTCCCATAATTGAGCAAGGGGGCATTGTAAGAGCATTAAAAGATGGTGCCTGGGGGATTTCTACCTTTAATTCATTGGACTTTCTGGAAAAAGCAGCTAAAAATGCAGAAGTTCAAGCAAAATTATTAGCCAAATATATTTCTCCTGAAAAGAAATTTACTATTTTACCTAAAGAAGCATTTGATGACTTTATAACTGTTGACTTAAAAGAAGACTTCAGGAATGTAGCACAAAAAACAAAAAAAGATCTTTGCCTGTCATACTCTGACATTATCATGTCTCATAGTAATCGGATTATTTCTTCTTTAATTAAATATGTTGATACTTACACTTCCTATTATTTTGCATCAAGTGATGGTATTTACATTGAAGAACAAAGACCTGATATAAGTATTCATATAATGGCTACAGCAAAAAATGCTGAAACCGTGCAAGTTGCTTATGAAGGAGATGCTGGGAAAAAGGGCTTTGAGCTTGTTAAGGGCCTTGAGAAAGATGCAAAAAAAGCAGCTATAAATGCCTGTGACTTACTAGATGCAAAACCTATAGCTGGTAATGTTTATAATGTGATTTTAGACCCAATTTTAGCTGGTACTTTTATTCACGAAGCTTTTGGTCATTTAAGTGAAGCTGATCAAATCTATGCAAATCCAAAGCTTCAAGAAATGATGAAGCTTGGAAAAAAGGTGGGATCTGATATTTTAAATGTGCTTGATGATGGGTCGATCGGGGGCTTAAGGGGTACACATAAATATGATGATGAGGGTGTTAAAACAAAGAAAAATTATTTAATAAGAAATGGTGAACTTGTAGGAAGACTTCATTCAAGGGAAACTGCTTCAAAACTTTCAGAGGAAACAACAGGAAATGCAAGGGCCCTGGATTATAATTATGAGCCAATTGTGAGAATGACAAATACCTATATTGATTCTTGTAAAAGCACTTTTGAAGATTTGTTAAAGGAAATGAATAACGGAATTTATGCCTGTGATTTTTTTGGTGGTACAACGGCCTTAGAAATGTTCACCTTTAGTGCAGGGCGTGCATATGTTGTTGAAAATGGTGCAGTAAAAGATCTTTTAAGAAATGTCGTGCTTTCAGGCAATCTTTTTTCAACACTTCATAATATTAAGGGAATAGCAAATAAATTGAGCTGGGAAGAAATAGGAGGTTGTGGCAAAGATGGCCAAAGTGGTCTTCCCACCCCACATGCTTCTCCTCATATTTGGATTAAAGATATTGTTGTGGGAGGTGAATAATGCTAGAAAAATTAGCTGAAAAAATTTCAAAAATCGCCCCAAAGTGGGAAATAATGATGGAAGAAGCCCAGATAAGCCATTTAAAGTATGAGGGTGCAAAAATTAAAAGTATTAAAGATATTAATGCAAGTGGAATATGCGCCAGAATAATTAAAGATGGAACACTAGGCTTTGCTTATTCCACAGATTTTGAAAATGTTGATTTATTTTGTGAGCATTTGAAAGGATCACTTGCATATGGTCAAAAAGCAGATTATGAATTTTCAAGTAGCCTTTCTATTGGAAATGAAAAAATCAATTGTTATGATCCTTTAGTAGCTGATCTTTCAAAAGAAGAAATGATAAAATTAGGTGATAAATCTGTTGATCATTTTTGCTCCTTGATTTCAAATGTCGAGTTAAATTTATATTTGGGCAAGGCACTAGCAACTCACTATTTCCTTAACTCTAAAGGTCTTTCTTTTAAAGAAAAACGCTCTGCTTTTTCAATGTTTTTTGATTCACAATTTGTAGAAGATGATAATATTTTGGAAATAGCTGAAGCAAGATCATCTGCCTTTATTGATTTGAATCCAGAGGAAATGGTAGCTAATTTGCTTAAAAAATACAAAGATATTAAGCATACAGCTCGACTTGATTCTAAGAAAATTCCTGTAATATTCACTCCTGAGGCTTCAGAAGTGTTAATGTTACCTCTAATTATGGGTTTTAATGGCAAAAATATTGCTCTGAAAACATCACCTCTATCTGAAAAAGAGGGGCAAAAAATCTTTGATCCAAGACTTACACTTATTGATGATGGACTTGCTTCAGGAACAGCATATAGTTCTCGTTTTGATCATGAAGGTTTTCCAAGAAGTAAAAAGTATTTAATTAAAGAGGGTCAAATTTCTAATTTTCTATTAAACCTGGAAACAGCTAAGCAGCTTAACAAGGAAAATACGGGAAATGGTTGCAGGGGAAGTTTTGGATCCTGGGATGGTGCATCTTTTCCAAGTGTTTCTCCGACTATATTAAAGGTTAATCCAGGTCAACTTGAATTTTCAAAAATGCTGAGCAATATGCAAGAAGGTTTGTTAGTTGATTCAGTGCTTGGTTTAGGGCAGGGAAATGTTATATCAGGGGATTTTAGTTTAAATGTGCTTTTGGCTTATCTTGTTAAAAACGGAGAAATCGCAGGAAGAGTTAAGAATGTAATGATTTCCGGAAATGCTTATGATATTTTGAAAGATATAGACGAAATCGGAAAGGATGTTCTTTGGGAAAAAGATGATTTGGTGGTTCCTCATATTCAAAGTTCAAGGGTTAGTATAGTGACAGAATAATCAGTTTTTTTAATATGAGGCATTCTTCCATTAATTATTAATTATTGATTATTGATTATTTTCTTAACGCCCATTAATAATCAATAATCAATAATCAACAATCAATTCTCAATGAATGAAACAAGGATGAAAATGAATAAATACATAGATGATCTTATTAAGCTGGCTTTATTAGAAGACATAGGCAGCGGTGACATAACCACAGATCTTATTTTTTCACAAGCTACAGATCTTTTTACAACAGCAACTGTTACTGCCAAAGAGGATTTAATTCTTTCGGGTCTTATCCCCTTTGAAAGAACCTTTGACTTGCTGGCAGATGACTTTGAATTTCAAGTTCAAGCCAAAGATGGAGATTCATTAAAAACTGGAGATAAAATAATTAGTGTTAATGGTAATATAAGTAATTTACTAAAGGGAGAAAGAGTTGCTTTAAATTTTATTCAAAAACTCTCTGGAATTGCAACACTTACTAACAAATATATTAAAAAGATTGGTTCTGCTAAAACCAAAATTTTAGATACAAGAAAAACTACTCCTGCCTTTAGAATGCTCGAAAAGAAAGCTGTTAGTGATGGCGGTGGTTTTAACCATAGGTATAATTTAGCATCTGGCATAATGATAAAAGATAATCATATTAAAGCAGCAGGCTCTATTTTAAAGGCAGTAGACTTAGTTCGGGCAGGTGATAATATGTCCATGAAGATTGAAGTTGAGACGAAGACCCTTGAGCAAGTTGAAGAAGCATGTCTTGCAAAAGCCGATATTATTATGCTAGATAATATGTCCCCAAAATTAATCAAAAAAGCTTTAAAAATTATAAACAAATCTTGTGAAGTTGAAATATCAGGCGGAATTGGGTTTGATAATATTTTAGACTATATTAATTTGGGAGCTGATTATATTTCTGTTGGAGCCTTAACTCATCATGCAACATCTGTTGATATTTCTATGAATATTGAATAATAATTAAAAATTAAAACTTCAAACTTGCAATTTAAACATAAAATTTTTAAATGTAATCCGTAGTTCTTAATTTAAAATTTTGAATTTTGAATTTTTAATTATCAAAGGCACGTAGCTAAGTTGGTTATAGCGCTACCCTGACGCGGTGGAGGCCGTGGGTTCGAATCCCTCCGTGCCTATAAATTTTTGTGCAACAAAAATTTAGAACTAGTTCTAGTTCTAGTTCTAGTTCTCGTTCTAGGACTAGTTCTGCTACCAATAAAACAATTTGCTGTACGCTATAACCTAGTGAAAAGTCTTCTCATCATCATCCTTAACTTCATACTCATCATTTTTTACTAGAAAAATGTCTTTATTCTCTGTTCTGCTAGTATAAGTTCTTTGGATTCTTTTAATAACATCCCTTTTTATAACAAATAAAAAATATAAAAAGCCAATTAACAAACCTCCAAGGTGAGAAACATGGCTGATTCCATCTCTTGAGTATTCAATTGTTCCAAAAAATTCTACAGCAATAAAAATAGTAACCATCCACTTTACTTTTATCGGAAATATCATCATAAACAATACTTGGCGATTTGGAAATAATAATGCATATGCCATTAATAGGCCATATATGGCTCCAGAGGCCCCTACAACTGGAATAAGGCTATTGCTAGAAAATATTACTGTAATTATTCCAGCTCCAATTCCACATAATAAATAATAAATTATAAATCTTTTTTGTCCAAAGACAGTCTCAATCTCATTGCCAAACATGTAGAGTACAAGCATATTAATAAGGATATGAAAAACTCCTCCATGAAGAAAGTTATAAGTCAATAATTGCCAAACAAAATACTGGGATTTTACAAAATCCGGTACTAGGGAAAATAATCCAATAAATGGTAAATTAATTGAGCCTGCTATGGTTTGAATAATGTATGTAACAATTGTAATGATAATAATTTTTTTTACACCTTTTTGAAGAGGACCTCCAAAGGATATTTGCGGTCTAAATTGTCTTTGATTGTGCATGATTTGTCCAATTAGTGGTAAGTGGTAAGTGGTAAGTGGTAAGGATTATATGAAACTTACAGCTTACAGCTTAACGCTTACAGCTTTATTTTATAAGATATTCTTTTTCTTTAAAGTATTTTTTTGTTTCCTTAGCAACAACACCTGAAAGTAATAAAATTGCAATAATATTTGGGATTGTCATAAAAGTTATTGCCATATCAACAAAAGCCCAAATAAAATCAATTGTAAAAATGGCTCCTAAAAAAATAAAAACACAATAAATGATTCTATATGGTTTTATTGCTTGTGGGCCAAAAATAAATTCTGCTGCTCGATCTCCATAATATGACCAACTAATTGCTGTTGAAAAGGCAAATAAAAATAAGCCTATGGCAACAATGTGTTCACCCATATATCCCATTCCTATTTTATCTAAACCCGTTGAATAGGCAGATATGGTCATTGAAACACCTTTTAAGCCAGAATCCCAGGTGTTTGTAAAAATAATAACTAGAGCAGTCATTGTGCAAATTAGTAAGGTATCAATAAGTGGTTCAAGTAAGGCAACCAGACCTTCTCTTACTGGAAATTGAGTTTTAGCTGCAGCATGAGCAATTGGCGCGGAACCCTGACCTGCTTCATTTGAAAAAAGTCCTCTGGCGATACCAGCTCTGGCTGTCATCATAATTGTTGAACCAATAAAACCACCAGCTGCTGCATGGCCAGAAAAAGCTGACCTGAAAATCAAAGCAAAAGCATCAAAAGTATTGTCAATATTAAGGAATATAACAGTTAGTGCGGCCATGATATAAAAAGCAGCCATAATTGGAACTAGATAACTTGTTACACTTGCTATTTTTTTAATTCCACCAACAATGACCATGAAAACAAAAAAGGCCACTACTAATCCAGATAACCAGTGAGGAATAGCATAATTAGTAAAAAGTGCATCTGCCATTGAGTTTGATTGAGCCATGTTTCCTGTTCCAATGGAACAAATAATTGTACCAAAAGCAAATAAAAAGGCCAAGACTGTTGCGAATTTGCCAAGCCTATGCTTTAGACCTTCCTTTATATAATACATCGGTCCACCAGAAACCGAACCGTCAGCATTTATTTTCCTGTATTTAAGAGCTAAGGTACATGAAGTAAACTTAGTTGCCATACCCAAAAAACCAGTTACCCACATCCAAAAAATAGCTCCAGGTCCGCCAAAATAAATAGCCAGGGCAACTCCTGCAATATTTCCTGTGCCGACTGTAGCTGATAAAGCTGTGCATAAAGCCTTAAAATGCGACACATCACCTTTTTCATTTGGATTATCATATTTGCCAGCAGTAATTTTAATTGCATGAATAATGCCCCGAACCTGGATGAAACCAAATCTAAATGTAAAATAAAGTCCAGCAGGTACTAAAAGAATCATTATTGCATAAGATCCAATATATTCATTGTACCAAGTTATAATAGAATGTAATGTCTGCATTAATACTCCTATTCTTGTTCTCTTATTCCACCTAGCAATAAAAAAATAAAAAGTCAAAAAACATATCCAGTCAGAGAAATTGATCTTGGAAGTATTTCATTTTACTGATATTTCAAATAATTGTATCTATTCAAACGCAGTAGCCTTGATAGACACAATTTAAATTGACAAATAAAAACAATTAATTACGTTGCCCTAGCTTGCATTATGTGATCTAGGGCACTTTTTCCTTCCCAAAATAAATAAAATTTGCTATACTAAATATTATAAAGGGGGTATTTAAGGTAAGTTGTTGGTAACACAAAACTTACAACTTACAACTTACGACTTATTATTTATAATAAGGGGGGGGTAGTGAAAGGATTACAGAACAAAAAGATCCTGCTAGTTAATGATAAGGAATTCTTCCGCACATTCCTTTCAGATGTTTTACAAGACTTTGGCTATAAAGTCTTTACTGCAAATCATGGCGAAGATGCACTCGCTATTTTACGCCAAAACAATTTTAATTTTGATCTTTATATCGTTGATTTGCACATTCCTTATTTAATTGGCCTTGATTTGATTCAAATTATTAGAAAAGAAAGACCTATTATTCCAGTCATTGCAGTAACATCAATGTATAAGAGGCAAGATGACATTGCTGCACTGAAAGATCTCAATGTAAATTCATTTTTATATTCTTGTACACCGATTGAAGATATTTTGTATTCTGTTAATCAAAAGCTTTATCCACAAGAATATAATAAGCGTCTAAATAATAGACAAATATTGCATTTTTCATTGAAGTTTAAACATAACGGAGAAATTCATCCTGGGAATTCTTTTAATATTACAGAAAAAGGTATCTATATTGTTTCAGACTACTTGCCTGCAACTGGGGATTCTATTGCTGTTGAGCTTGATTTGCCAGGAGCTGATTTTCTTATAAAAACAAAAGCAATTGTAAAGCATATTGTAACAGATGAGCTTGTAGGGCAGCCAAGAGGGTTTGGTGTTGTTTTTGAAAAACTCAAAAATGAAGAGTATGAAAAGTTCAAAAAATATTTATTTAATTTAAAAGCTGAATCCTAAATTCTAAAATCATAATATTTTTTCAAAATAATTTTATTGATAAACCAGTAATTGCTTAGTAATATTTTTTGTCTAGAAAATATTTGAAAGAAATTATGAAAAATAAAAAACAAAAAGGCTTTACCCTGGCAGAACTTGTTGTCACTATTGCAATTATTGGTATTATTACTCTTGTTGCATCATTTACTATTACGACTCGCCTGCCTTATTATAAGGTTAATCAAGCTTTACAATTATTGGAAGCAGACCTTAATGATGCCTTGTCTGGATCAAGAACCAAAAACACAACTCATTTTTTAAAATTTCATGATTTTATTTCTTATACTGTGATGAGTGAAAATCCCGCAGGAGGAGACCCTTTAACCGAAAGTAGTAAAAGAACAGTCAATGATGCTATAAAAATTGTAAGAGGCATTAACTGTGCTCAACAAATCCTTGATGATGATTTTGCATTTCACCCTGGCGGTTTTATTGAATTGAAAAGCCCTGACTATGATTCAAAAACCAGATGCCAAATTTTAGTCTATCATCCTAATACTGGAAAGACCAGGGGAATAACACTCCGAAAAGGAGGACAAGTAATAATTGAAGACGAAAAAGAAGGAGGCATAGTTACATGTCCATGTCCTTAATAAAAATAGTTAAAGCCAGATCTGGTCTGACATTAGTTGAGATTATGGTTGCTCTCCTTGTTTTATCTGTCGGAATTTTTGGATATCTTACTGTTGCAACTGTTTCTATTAAAGCGAACATGACCAGTTTTGATACTGCGGTTGCAAAAAGCTTGGCTGAAAATAAAATAACCAAGCTTAAGTATCTATCTTATAGCGATGTAGACCTTACGCATACCGGAGATATAAAAACAATTATTCCCAAAGATGGGATTTCTGGCACTGAGCAAAATCTTATTACTAATAATGGCACATGGCCATCTCGGTATGAAAAAGAGATTAATTACAAGGCCCTTACAGCCATTCAAGATCCTGACAATGGTCCTTATAAATATACAAGATATTATGTTGTTTGTATTCGGGATAAAGCTGCCTCACCAGATTTGCATTGTCCTAACTCTTTTCCCTATGATGAAGGTATTGCAGGAGAAAAAATCGTAGTTGTTACAGTGATATGGCGCGGAGAAAATCAAAGAAGCAGATACATTTCAATTTCCTCCTTGATTCCTGAATTATAGATCCAAATACCTTATATATTCAGACCTTCATTGAAAACATTCAATAATAATGAGATGTTGCCTGTTTGGAAGGGGTGTTTTTTGTCATTGTTTTATGGGAAAAATGAGTAATATTTTATAAAAATTACATATAGTTAGTGCTTAATTTAATAAAACTATTATTAAAATACTTAAAATTATATTAAATTATATGATAAAAGGCTTGACTATGGCGAAAGCGATAAGTTAAAATGCATAGTTAATAAAGACTATTTACGGGAAATAGATAGGTAAAAATGACAAATAAAAAATTAAAAGATGTCAAAAAGGCTATAGGTAACAACGTTAGAAATTTAAGAGAAGCTCAGCTTATGAGTAAAGCTGAACTTGCTCGCAAGGCTTCAGTATCTGCATTAACTATTGACAGGATTGAAAGTGGCGAGAGTTGTCGCATGGATACTAAGAGAAAAATTATTTTAGCACTTGGCTATAAGCTTACTGAAAAAAGCAAAGTGTTTTTTGAAGAGACAAACTAGAATATACTTAGCCTTTTATTTTAACAATGAAATTACTATAATATGATATTTAAAAAGAAATCATCAGTTGTAGGCCTTGACATAGGTTCAAGTTCTATTAAATTAGTGAAATTAGTAAAAGATGGAGATAGAGTTCACCTTGAAAATTGTGGAATGATGCCCATTCCAAGGCAAGCCATTGTTGAGTCCGCGATTATGGATTCCAATGCTTTGATGGAAAGTATTAGAGAACTTTATTCTTCATTAAAACTAAAAGATAAAAATGTTGCCATCGCCATTTCTGGAAACTCAGTTATTATAAAAAAGATCTCATTGCAGATGATGACCAAGGAAGAGCTCAATGAGGCTATTAAATGGGAAGCTGAGCAATACATTCCTTTTGATATTAAAGACGTTAATCTTGATTATTACGTTATTCCTTATGATGATGCTGCTGAACAAATGGAAGTTGTTTTGGTTGCCGCAAAGTCAGATATGATTAATGATTACACCTCGCTTTGTGTTAGCGCTGGTTTAAATCCAATTATGGTAGATGTGGGAGTTTTTTCAATAGAAAATTGTTTCACCTATAACTATCAGTTAATCTCAGATGAAGTTTATGTTTTAGCAAACTTTGGCGCATCAATGACTAATATAAATATTCTTCAGAGAGGTTACACATCTTTTACCCGTGATATCAATATCGGCGGTGATTTTTTTACTGATGAAATTCAAAAACAATTAAATATTCCATTTGAACAAGCAGAAGCTTTGAAAATGGGAAGAGTTTATTCTAATAAAGAATCAAAGCAAAAAGCTGTTATTCCAACGGAGGTCCAAAATAGTCTAAGAACTTCTACAGAAAACCTTGCTATGGAATTGCACAAATCAGTAGAATACTTTGCAACCACTAATCCAGATGTAGATATTTCAAAAATCTATATTTCTGGTGGAACTGCAAAAATATCTGGTATTATTGAAGCATTAGCAATGGAAATTGATAAGCCCGTTTTTATTCTAAATCCTTTTGAGCAAATTACTTTATCAGAGGGAGATTTTGACTTGCAGTTTATTAAGGAAATGAGACCTGTTTTTGCTTCAGCAACTGGTTTAAGTTTAAGAGGGCTTAACGTATGATTAAAATTAATCTTCTTTTAGAAAAGAAAGAGATTTATTCTGCTGAATCATTGATTGTTTATGGTATCTTTTTAGCTGTTGGCTTAGTGCTTGTTGGTGTCATTTGTTATTTTTTAAGCATGAGCGTTGATTATAGGGTGAAAAAATTAGATAAAGTAATAAAAGAACGCCAAACGAAATTAGCAGAAGTTAATAAGGTAAAAGAACAAGTAAATGCCTTAAAAGCTGAAAAAGAGACGATTGATGCAAAAATGAACACAACTAGAACCTTGTTAAAGGGCAGGGTTGATGCAGTTAAGCTTTTAGAAAGAATTTCTTCTTTATGTGCTGATGAAGTTTGGTTTACAGTATTTGGTAAAAGTGGAGATAACATTAAATTTGATGGCTTAGCCAAGGATCCTGTAAATGTATCTGAATTTTTAGAAAGATTAAAACAAGCCCCTTACTTTAAAGAGGTTAAGTTAAACAGTATTGGCTTTATTCAAGAGAATCCTTTGCAAAAAGCTTCATTTTCAATAAGTTTAAAATTAGTTGAATTATAAATTATGGAAATATTAAAAAAGATATTAATATTTTGGGAAAAAGTACCAACGCCACTTAGGATGAGTATTGTCGCTGGTATTTGTGCTGTTATCTTTATAGTTTACTTGGTTTCCTTTTATTTTCCTAAATCTTATTCAATAGACAAAAAGAATGATGAAATTGTTCAACTAGACAGCAATATCCAAAAAGGCATAGAAGTCGCCAATCTTCATGCGGAATATAGTGGGGAGCTTTTAATTAAGAAAAGAAAGTTTGAAAAAGCATTAAATCTTTTGCCAAAAGAAACAAATGTTCCAGAATTAATTAGAATTTTTTATCAGCTTGCAAATAAGGCGAAAGTTGTAATGAATTCATTTGATGTTGGCTCTCCAGGTGACCAGGGTTTTTATTCTACCATACCAATTGACGTTAATATTAAGGGAACTTATTTTGAAATAGCCGCATTTTTTAATTTGGTTAGCAGATCAGAAAGAATTATTAAAGTAAATGACTTTAATTTAACCGGCCCTAAAAAGGAATTTGGAAAAACTATTTTGTCATCAAGCTGTAAGCTTATTGCATATAAATTTAATGAAGAAAAAGAAGTGCTCACCCAAGAAAGCACAGAAGAAAGCACAGAAGAAGCTGATTCATCAACGAGTAGTGAAGGTGAGGACGAGAAAAAAAGTAGAAGAAGAAGGAAATAATTCAATTATTTATTGAGAAGCAATGAAAAAAAATATTCTGATAATTATCGGTTTTAGTTTAATTTTTTTAACAGGGTGTAGTGTTTTTGATTCAGTTCTAGAATTTTTTATGGGAGAAAAAGAAGAGCAAGTTGAAATTAAAAAAAAGCCTATAAAAATCCAAGAGGTTGATGCTGACGACTTTTTAAGTGAGTTAAAAACTCTTTATGACTTTAACCCTATAGGAAAAAGAGATCCATTTGAGATTGTCATTGGAAATGATCAGGCTGCGGGTACTACAGAAAAATGGCTTGTTAAAGAAGGCGAATCTGCTTTGGCGAGATATGAGTTGAGAGATCTGTCTTTGAGTGGTATTATTTGGGGCGTGGCAGTTCCGAAGGCTTTAATTAATGCCCCTGATGGTAAAAGCTATGTTGTGGCTCAAGGAGATCTTCTTGGTAAAAACTATGGCAAAGTTAAAGATGTTCGTGAGAATATGATAATCGTAGTCGAAGAGTTCAAAGATGCTGTCGGAAAACTTGTAATGGAAACACATGAAATATATATAGCTGGCGTAGAAGAAGAATCCCAAGAAGGAGATAAGCTTATTCGAATAGAAAAATCAGCTGGTGAAAAGACAGTTGATGAAACAATTAAAGAAAAAGAAAGACAATCAAAGGCAATTGAGGATTTGAAAAATGAATTAATGAATAAATTAATAAGCAAATAAATTTTGATATTTATATTAATAAGTGGTAGTGGTAAGTGGTAAGTGGTAAGTGGTAAGTCGTAAGTCGTAAGTGGTAAGTCGTAAGTATTTTTATGAGTTACCAATAGCAATTTATGACTTGTTTTAATGGAAAAAAAGAAATGAAAAAGGTATTTTATACGATAATTATTATTATGATCTTACTTTCCCTAAATTTATTTGGGCAAGGCGCAGAATCTTTTAATGAAATATCATCTTTAAAAATTCTTGATGCAAATGATAAGGTGCAATTTTTCATCAAAGCAAAGCAAGCCTTGACATACAATGTCTTCCAACTTCAAAATCCCTTTCGCGTTGTAGTAGACTTTCCGGATACTAAATCAACTGCCGAGCTTACTCCTGTTCCTGATACAATTAAAGAAGTGTCCAATGTTTATCTTAAGCAAATAGATAGTAATACAGGTTCCATGACTCGGCTTATTTTAACTTTTGCAACAAAAGTTGAATTTAAAGTTCTGCCTTTTCAAAGTAGACTTTCAATTGTTGTTATTAAAGATAAAAGTCTTAATGATAAAGCAAAAGATATTGAAAAACCAAAGATCTCTGAAGAACCAAAGAAAGATCTTGTTAGTGAAATTAAAGATATTAAAGTTATCCAAAATGAAAAACAACTTAACGTTGTAATTAGTGCAAATGGTGATATTAAGGATTTTGAAGATTTTAAACTTACATCTCCTGATAGAATTGTATTAGATGTGAAAAAAGCGATAAATCGATTAGACAGAAATACTCTTAACATTTTTGTTGGAGCACTTCAAAAAGTTCGGATTGGTGAACATAAAAATTTATTAAGATTTGTTTTTGATTTAAAACGGAATACACCTTACAAAGTTCAAGCGAATGCTTCAGAGCTTGTGGTTTCTTTTAGTAAGGACGATTTAGCCCCAGCCTTATACGGAAAAGGTTTTGCATCAGTAGATTCAATTAATTTTATTCAATTAGATGGTAAATCCAGGATTGTATTAAATGTTGATCAACTTTCTAACTATCAGTCTTTTGAATATGATGAAGAATTGGTTTTTGAGCTTGAAAAGGCACAGATTGCTCAAAATGTCGAAAGACTTATAGATACAAGTGGATTTGAATCTCCTATTAAAAAGATTGAGCTAAGAGAAATAGAAAAGGATGATCAAAAATTTACAAAAGTTGCAATAAGCTGGGATAAAAAACTTCCTTATAATATTAGAAAAGATGGGTATAATTATGTGATTGATTTTGATATTAGTTCATATGCAAAATCAGATGGCCAAGAAGTTGAAGTTGCACAGGTTTCAGAAAAAGATGTTAAAAATCAATATGAAAATATGGACGGTCAAATTATTACATCAGAAGGTGTAGCAATCGCAGTAAAAGATCTGGAAAAACAACCAACAAGCGAAGAAAAGCAAATTCAAGAAAAATATTTTAGCACAAATGTTTTTCTTTCAAAACTTAGAGAAAAATATTCAAAGCAAAGAATTAGCGTTAACTTCCAAAAAACAGATGTTCAAGAAGTATTTTATCTTCTTGCTGATGTTAGTAAGTATAATATTTTAGTAGCTGATGATGTCCAGGGAGAGTTAACTTTGCAGCTAACAGATGTTCCCTGGGTTCAAGTTTTAGAGCTTGTACTGGAAGCAAAAAATTTGGGCTTAATTAGGATAGGCGACAATATTCTTAGGATAGCACCAAAATCAACACTCGAGGCAGAAAGAGAAGGAGCACTGCTGGCCTTAAAAAAGAAAAAAGCGCAAGAGCCACTTCAAACTCTTATGGTTGCTATAAACTATGCACTAGCAGCGGATATTTCAGATAAGCTAAAAGAATTATTAACAGATGTTATTGCAGCTGAAGGTGGTACTATTGTTGCTGGAGCCAAAGTGGCTGTTGATGCAAGAACTAATAGTATAATTTTAAGAGATACAGAAGAAAATATTCGACAAGCCTTAAAGATTATACAGGAGTTAGATACTCAGACAAAACAGGTTTCAATTGAAGCAAGAATTGTTGAAGCCACGACCTCCTTTTCAAAGGCTCTTGGTATCCAATGGGGCGGTGCTTTAAACTTTGATTCAGGAAGAGGCTCTCCTCTTGGAATATTTTTTCCAAATAATATAAATTTAGCTGGTACTCATGATGCTCAATCTGCAATACCAAATACATTTGTGAATTTACCCACTGGAGGCAACATTGCAGGTACCTTGTCCCTGGGTAGTATAAATGGACTTGTAGATTTAGATCTTCGTATTGCAACCCTTGAGAATTGGGGTGAAGGAAAGACTATTTCAAGCCCTAAAATTACTGTTTTAGATAATCAATCAGCTACAATTACAACAGGAACCTCTATTCCCATGGTTACATCTTCTCCTCAATCGGGCATGAGTGTTGCGCTTCAAAGTGCTACAACTTCTTTGCAGATTACACCAAGGGTTACAGATGATGCATCAGTAATTATGGAAATTAATGCCTCTAGAAATGCTCCGGATTATTCTAATTTAGTTCAGGGTAATCCATCAATTACAACCAATTCAGCTCAAACGCAACTTTTAGTAAAAAGTGGAAACACTACTGTAATTGGTGGAATATATATCGTTCAAGAAACAGAGAGTCATGAAGGAATTCCTGTGCTTTCTCATATTCCAGTTCTTGGATGGCTTTTCAAAAATGTTCAAAAAGTTAGAAACAGAAGAGAGCTATTAATTTTTATAACTCCAAGAATATTAGCCAATATTAAAGGTGATGTTTAATGTTATTTAGAATATTTACTATAATATTATTTTGTTTATTAGCTATGATTATTTCATGTGGTGAATTAATCCCTATAGATATAGAAATTACAAATTTATATCCAGATACTATTTCACTTGATGGAGGATCTACAGAAAGCCATGTTGAAACAGAAGTAAGCGGTTTAGTAACTCGTGTAAACAATGCAGGAGATACAATTCCAATAAATAATGTTGAGATTCTTGTGGGAATGCCGCAAAATGGTGTTAACCTGGTTGCTGACAATACATATGCCTTACAAGCCTTTGATAAATTAGACAACTCAACAAGAATTGCCTTAACTGGTAATTATTTTACACTTACCACTGATTCCGAAGGAATATTTAAATTTGCACTGCTTGTTCCTCTTGGAGGAGATTATGAAGCTTTTTGTTATTTTATAGCAGGAAGAACAACCTTAACATATACAATTTCAGTAACAACGGAATAGTTTTATGGAAAAAAAGATAAACTTATTTGTGACTATTTTATTTATACTAACTTTTATAGGCTGTGGTACAATTGATTTGCAGACCAGTACAATTGAAGTGATTCCAGACAATATATCCCTTGAGGTAGGAACTTATAATGATTCCGATGATGACACAACCGTTGATTTTCCTTTAAGAGCCTATGTTTTCGATGCAGATGACATGCCTATTAGTGAAGTGAATATTGAGATTAGCTCAAACGCAGCCTATGGGCAGTCTTTTGTTTCTGGTGCTGATAGAGAGAATGTGCAATTTTTAAAAACAGACGGTGAAACTGTTTGCCCGTCCCCATGTTCAGTTACTACTGATAAATATGGAAAGTATGATTTTTTTGTTAGAATTAAACATTTAGATAGTATTTTAGCTGATATTGCTTTTAATGTTGCGGTTAAAACAGGTACTATTGGCGGAGTGTCTGCCTTTAGCTTTACTGTTGAGTAATTTATTTAGAAAGAGAAAAAAATGCAAAAAGATATTACAACTATGGCCCATAACTACATTTCTGAGGGTAATTTTCAAAAGGCTATTAATATTTGCGAAGATGGAATTAAAGACTTACCAAAAGACGAAACCTTGTTTTTCACCTTAGCTAAGGTATATTTTGAACTTGAAAAATATAAGCAAGTGAAAACAAACTGCAAACATGTCCTGGACTTAATGCCAGACAATTATAGTGCAATGAAACTTTTATGTCAGGCTCATATTCGTCTAAGAGAAATTGAAGAAGCAGAAAAAATAATTCAAACCCTAAAAACATTAAATCCAATAGATCCTGAAATTGCCCAAATTGAAAAGAAAAGCGATATTGTAAAAGAAAATTTTTATACAGAAACATACGCTGATCTTTTACTAAAACAAGGTAATTATGAAAAGTCCTTTAAAATATATAAAAATGCTCTTAAAAGAAAAAATGGAGAAAAGGTTTTATCAAAAATGGATAAGCTCAGAAAAATATTGTTTCTAAAAGATTTTTCAGAAATGTTTTATAAAGGTTAAAAAGTGGCAATAAATAGAAATAAAATTTTAAAAAGTGCTCAAAAATTTGTTCAAAAGGGGCAGTTAAAAAAAGCGATAAAAGAATATTCAAAAATTATTGAAGATGACCCAAAGGATGTTCGAACATTGCTGAAATTAGGTGATCTTTATTCTAAAAGAGATCTTATTAGTGAAGCAATTGAAACCTATCAGTCTGTGGCAAATTATTATACTAACGATGGTTTTTATCTTAAAGCTATTGCTGTATATAAACAGATTCTGAAAATAAAAAAAGAAGATAATGCGGATATATTTTTAAAACTTGCTGATCTCTTTCATCAACTAGGTCTTGTTAGTGATGCCATACAAAATTATAATATTGTAGCAGAAGAATATGAACAAAAGGGAAAGAAAGAAGAATCCCTTGGCCTCTATAAAAAAATAGCGAACTTGAACCCTGATAATATTCAAGGCAAAATTAAGTTAGCTGATATGTATCAGCAGGGTGGTTATACTGATCAGGCTATTGATGAGCTGAAAACACTGGTTGTTGCTTTAAAAGAAAAAGGTGATGATGAAGAACTGGTTAGGATTCTTGAAAAACTTCATAGCTTAGATTCTAATGACGCTGAAATATTAAAAGACTTATGTACCGTTTATTTAAGAAATGATGAGGCAAAAAAAGCTTTAATGAAATTGCAGGTTGCCTATAAAACAAATCCTGAAGATGCTGGCATTATGGAACTATTAGCACAGACATTTATTCAAGAACATGAAAATGACAAAGCCGTTTCTGTGCTTGAAGAATTGCAGGCTACTTATCTGAGAGAAAAGGTGGATCAAAAAGCACATGAAGTTGCACAAAAAATAGCTGAATTAACAGGAAATACAGATGTTTCCTCTTCTATATCTGGAGTTTCAAGTTTTACTGGAGAATCAGACCAGCAAATGGAAGCTGGTCAGGTAGATGCGATATACGCAGATGAAACATCAACTGTTTCCAGTATCTCAAAGTTTTTAACAGAAGCAGATGTTTTCATTAAATATGGTCTGTTGCCGAAGGCTATTAACCAAATTGATAAGGTCTTAAAAGAAGATAGCGATAACCTGATCGCCAGAGCAAAATTAAAAGATATTTATTTAAAGCAAAATAATACTGAAAGCGCTGTTGCCGAATTATTGGCTTGTGCTAATATTTGTCAAAAGAAAAAAGATAAAACAAGAGAAAAACAATATTTAAATGAAGTTCTGTCTATTGATGCTGAAAACACAGAAGCCCAAAGTCGTTTAGAGGTTATTTCTACTGAAGATTCCGCTGTTAGTGATGATGTTCTCGAACAAGAGGTTGGATCCGAAGAAATTCAAGCTGATATTGCTGTTGGTGAAGTTAGCGAACTTGATCTTGGAGACCTCAATTCTGAGCTTATTGAAAAAAGCGAAGAACATAATTCTGAGGAGGTAACAGGAACAAAAGAAATTGATATTGGTGATTTAGACGAAGAAGATACGTATCCTGGTACAAAAGTTATAGAGCGAGAGCAGAGACCTGCTTCTGATGATATTGATCTCGATAGCATTGATTTAGATGCTTCTTCGTTTGATTCTGATATCAAAGAAGACGCTCAAGGTATAGAATCAATTGCTTCTGACATTGAGTCGCTCGATTCAGATCTGGGTGAGAGCTTTGGAGGTCAAGAAGTAGATGCAGAAATAAAAGAAGAAGCCTTGCCAGATGCAAATGAAACCCCGAACGATTCTTTAAATATAGATGAAGATATTTTAAAAGAAACAGGTATAGATTTTGGAGATGATCCTATTTCAGCTGAACCTGGTCAACCCCAAAATGACGTTTTATCACTTGAGGGATTTGATGATTTTAATTTGGGTTCTAATGATGAACTTGATGAATTAGATATAGATGCAGAGCTTGATAAAGTTGTTTCAGATAAAGAAGAACCAAAGATAGAAGAAGATGATGAAGTTTTTATTTCTAAAGATACTACTGCTGTTGACCTTGATGTTACGGGTGGTGATATATTAGATTCAGAAGACTTAACCCTTGATTCAATTTCTGATGATTTAGGTATTTCAAATGATGATATTGATATTGAATTACCTGATGCTGATCAAGGCACTGAGCTTTTAGAAAGTGAATCCGAAGAAATTAAAGACGAAATAATAAATGAACCGCTAGAATCAGTATCCGAAGAGCTTAGCGAGGAAATTTTTATTGATGAAGTTATTGAAACCCAAAACCTTGATGAATCCTCTGCAGATCTTGAGGGCCTGAAAGATATAGCCCTACCTATTGAAAATAAATATGAAGAAGTCTTGCTTGAGGAAAAAAGGGAAATCCCAGCACAGGCACCTGCTGTGCCAGCAGAACAATCAACTAAAAGTTTGAGTAATTCAGAGCTCTCAGAAATTGATTTTTTCATTGCACAATCAATGTTTATAGAAGCAAAAGAACTTATTGATAAATATTTAGATGCTTATCCTGGCGATCAAAATCTAAAAGACCGCTTAAATAGCATTCAAAGTGCCTTTCAGACTTGCAAACCACAAGATAGTTTCATCCAGAAAGACTATAATTTAGCAGCTGATTCTTTTATTGGTGATGAGAATTCACTGCCCAAAGATGCTTCCCGACTTAATATTAAATTAGATCCATCTGATTTCCATGTCAGTTCTGATGATATCAAAGTAAAATTATCTAATTTGAATGCAGAGATTAGTAAAATTCTTTACCCAAGTATGGAGTTTAAGGTTTCTTTATTAGATGATGGTAAACTTAGTTTCGATTTAGGAAGAAAAGGGAAAGTGAAAAACGATCAGAAAAAAGAAGAAATGCAAAGGTCTTCTAATAAAAGCGATAAAATTAGTTATTTATAATTAATTAAAAGAAATTTCTAGTTAAGATTTTGTGCTATACTTTTTATATCCCCAATATGTCATTAATATTACAATTAATCCAATACTAATCAGTTGAGAAGTTGAAATCAGGCCATTGAAAAATAAACCTCTATGATCGTCTCTAAAAAATTCTATAGTTGATCTACTAATGGAATAGAGAATAATAAAGAGAAAAAAGATCTGACCATGAAATTTTTTCTTATTATAAAAATACGTTAATATTAAGAATATAATCGCTGCATTTAGTGATGATATTGTTTGAGTGGGAAGTAGAGGGACTGATGCTTTACCAAGAGTTTGAATAGGAAAAGTTACTGAAAATATTGAATTGCTTTCCTGACCATAACAGCATCCAGCTAAAAAACAACCCATTCTGCCATAGGCAAGGCCTATTGCAACTGATGGAGCTAGCATGTCAGTAATTTTTAATATTTTCATTTTGTTTTTTATGCAAAAAACAAATAATACAAGGAAAGAGGCTAAAAATCCGCCATAAAATGCATAGCCACCTTCCCATAAATAAAACACTTTAATAGGATTAGCTATATATTTATCCAAATCTTCAGCAAATACATGTAACATTCTGGAGCCAACAATAGCTGCAATAAAAATCCAAAAAGTAAGAGATAATATAAAGGCAGGATCAACATTTTCTTTTTTTGCCCTAGCAAGAGCTAGTTGAATTCCAATAAAAAAACCTATTGCAAGCATTAGACCATATGAATTTATACTTAATTTTCCTGGTAAATCTAATATGATTGGGTACATGCTTTCCTCTAACTAACCTACTGTCTCTATTATACAATAAAATCGAAGTGTTTTCAATTTTTAAAATAATGCTTTACACTATATTAATAGTCAATGCAAAATCAAATTAATGAAAAATAATTGGACATTTTATTTGACCTGAGTATAAGATATAACTCGATTTTTATAAATAAAATAAGGGATTTTGATATGAAGGATAAAAAACTATTTGTAATATTTATTATTTTACTAACTTTTATTTGTTCTTTCACATTAGCAAGTGCAATTGTTAATAAAAAAACCTTAAACTATATTGAACAGTTTGAGGATTTTTCAATACCTTGTTATAGCAATCCTTTGGAAGTTTTCAGGACCTTTTCAAGTTTTATTGGATATAATGGTCCATTTGGTAAGAGCTGGACCTTTAATTATGATGTTAGGCTATATGAACGAGGAGACAGCATTGAAATTTTAGAAATGGATGGAAGAACAAATGAATTTGTGCCTTTTGGGGAAGGTGAAAAATACAGAAAAAATAGTGCCAAAAAAATAATGCTTCTTCGTAAAAAGGAGCTTGAGGGAAAGAGTATTAAAAAAAGTACAAATTATTATAAAGAACTCTATACAAAGCTTGTTAAAGATGACGAGCTTTATAAAGAAATGAAGGCGAAATATATTAAGTCATCAGCTCAAACAAAAGCGGGCAAATATGAATCCTATGATCGAGGTTATGCTGTTCTGCAAAAATTAGATAATGGTTCATATGTGAGGATATTACAAAACGGTCGCAAAGATTATTTTAACAAAGATGGGCTTATTGTAAAAGTAGTTGATAGAAATGGCAATGCAATTACTATGCAGCATATTAACGGACAACTTAAATATGTTTCTGACTCTTGCGGACGAAAGATGAGACTTGATTATAATAAGCGTGGAAAAATATCAAAAATCACTGATCCTTTTAATAGAAAATTTCAGTATACTTATGATAAAAAAGATAGGATGATAGGATATAAAGATTCAGATGGTAAAGTTACAAGGTACAACTATGAAGACAGAACAAATAATATTGTTGAAATTACTTATCCTGATGGTAAAAAATTAAAGAATTATTACAATAAAAAAGGTTGGATAGGAAAGCAAATTGATACTACGGGCAGTGTTACAACATATGAACGCAAGGAAGATAAAAATAATAAATTTCATCATTGGGTAAAGACTAGTTATTATAATGGAACTTGGCGTAAATATGACTTTTATAAAGATCAATATAAAATAGTTGAAACAACAAATGATGGTACAAACCGAACCGTAATGAATACCCCTTGTTGTAATAAGCCAATGTCTATTACCAATGAAAAAGGACAAGCAGAATATTTTGAATATGACAAAGAAAATAATCTTATTAGGAAAACAAACTCCAGCGGAGATGTAATAGAATTTACATATGAAAAGAAATTCAATCAAATGAAGTCAATTACTCAAAGCGATGGTACTGTTACTGCTTTAGAATATGACAAGCTCGGAAATATAATTCAGTCAAAAACAAACAAAGGTAAAAAAATTACCATGAAGTATAATAATAGGGGAAAACCAGCTTATATTTCAGATAATACAGGTAATGAAATAAGTTTTACTTATAATTATTTTGGCAAACCTACTCAAATGACCAAAAAAGACTGTGGTGAAGCTACAATTACTTATGATAAATTTGGAAGAAGAATTTCATACCAGGGAAAGGCTTATAAAAATTCTAAATTTAAAGATAATCAAGTTATGTTAGAAATTCAAAACACAATTTTAGGCTTACTTCAAGGGCTAACACCTCCAGGAGTAGGACCAACAATTTAGGCAAAGAAAAAAATATGTTTAAAAGAATTATTGGATATTTTTCAAATGATCTTGCTATAGATCTCGGAACCGCAAATACTTTAGTGTACGCTAAAGGCAGGGGAATTATTATCAATGAACCTTCTGTGGTTGCCATAAGAACTTTTGACAACTCAACAAGAAAGGTGATAGCAGTTGGTACTGAAGCCAAAGAAATGATAGGCAAGACTCCCCCCAATATTAGCGCTATTAGGCCAATGAAAGATGGTGTAATCGCTGATTTCGAAATCACTCAAGTTATGCTTAAACATTTTATTAGAAAGGCTCACAATAGGGGTTCATTTATTCGTCCTAGAATAGTTATTTGTATTCCCTTTGGAATTACTGAAGTAGAAAGAAGAGCTGTTAGAGAGTCTGCGGAAACAGCCGGATCTCGCGAAACATTTTTAATTGAAGAACCTATGGCCGCTGCAATAGGTTCAAATTTGCCAATTGCTGAACCTGGTGGCAATATGGTAGTGGATATTGGCGGTGGAACAACTGAAGTTGCGGTGATTTCTCTTGCTGGAATTGTTCACTCAAGGTCAATTCGGGTTGGTGGAGATAAAATGGATGAAGCTATTATCAATTACATTAAAAGAAAATATAATATGTTAATTGGTGATAAAACAGCTGAAAAAGTTAAAATGGAAATTGGTTCAGCCTTAGAAGATGAAAATAGAAAAGAGCTCGCGATTAAGGGCAATGACCTTGTTAGTGGAATTCCAAAACAATTTATTGTTAATTCCAAAGAAATAAATGACGCTTTATATGAACCAATACATCAAATAGTAGAAACAATTAGACTTGCTCTGGAGAAGACGCCGCCAGAACTTTCTGGAGATATTGTTGAAAGAGGGGTTGTTTTAACAGGTGGAGCATGCTTATTAAGAAACTTTGATGCATTAATTCGCGAAGAAATAAAAATCCCAGTGTTTCGTGCTGAAGAGCCCTTACTTTCGGTTGTTAAGGGATGTGGAGAAGTTCTTTCAAATATTAACTTACTCAAAAAGGTTACAACCTAATCATTTGACTGCAGAATTTACTATATCTTCATCTTTAATGTAATGCCCAGCGGTTGCTTTTGCTTTAATATAATTTTTATTTATATCATTTATTCCAGTAATTATAGATACCATCTCATCTATTATTATGCCTTCTGAACTTAAATGCTCTTTTTTTAGTGGGTTATTGGAAATAAGTCGAATGTTAAGATTTGTTCTAAAATATTTTATAATGCTCGCTGCTTGATGAAAATCTCTTGAATCAGCAGGAAGTCCCATTTTTTCATTAGCTTCGTAGGTATCCAAGCCAATATCTTGAAGGAGGTATGTTGCGGCCTTTGCATATAATCCAATGCCTCTACCTTCATGGCTTGATAAGTAGATTAGAGCCCCTTCCTTTTCAGAAGCAATTAGTTTCAAGGAATCTATTAATTGGTTCTGACAATCACATCGCAATGAACCAAAGACATCTCCTGTAATACAGCAGGAATGTAATCTTACAAGAGGAGAATTCGATGTAGCGAAATTTCCTAAAGTCAAAATAGAATTTACGGTTAGATAAGAATTTATTAATTCAAAAAGAGAGTTTGATTTTCCTTTTTTAATCTCATTTGCCATGTTTTGTATTGAGTTTAATTCCATATGTTTTACAAAAACATACCAATTAAATGTTTCCTGGTGATTATTCAAATTTATCGGAAGTGGAATAGGCCCAAGGATATTATAAAGAGGTCTGGATAAATTATCTTTATTTGAATCTGTAACAAGCTTGCCAAAACGATCTATAAGAATAGCTTTGTTTTTTTCTTCTAATATTTTATTAAATTCTTTGTCAATATAGCTAAACACAAGAAGCTCCTTTTCCTTTTAAAAAAACATGCTCGCATTATCAAGGAAAAATCTACAAGTCAATCAATCCGTTCCCCTTTCCCCCTGTTCTCTTGTTCCCTTGTTCTTTTGCATTATTTAAACCACTTCTTTGGATTAAAAGGCTTACCATTTTTTCTCAATTCAAAATAAAGATATGGACCCTTTAAAGAGCCTGTATCCCCCACTAAGCCAATTAAGTCAGATTCAAGTAAGCGTTGATTTTCTTTAACATTGATTTCTGCTAAATGAGCATACAAAGAGAATATATCTTGTCCATGATCTACAATAACCAGGTTTCCATAGCCCTGGAATCTGTCAGCGAAAATAACATTTCCATCAAATATTGATTTTACTTCAGATCCATAGCTTGCACTAAAGTCAAGACCTGAGTGAGGTATTTTCACTTCATACTTGCTTTTTATTAATGTTCCATAGCCCTGTGATATTATTCCGGTAACAGGGAATTTTAAGAGCCCTTTATATTCCACAATATTTCTCTCAAATTGGATTTGTCTTGCTTTTTTGTTCATAAGACTATTTATTTTATTATTTAGGTTTTTAACTCTTTGTTTTAATTCATTAACAGTGGCTCTGTAAATATCCTTTTTATTTTCGATATCTTTTAGGATTGATTGTTTTCCTGTCTTTAATTCTTGAATTTCTTTAGTTGTTTGTTCCAAAAGCTCTACTTTATTCTTTGTGATCATTTCATTTGTTTGTAGTTTTTCATATTTCAGGTGGTAATTTTTATAAGAAATATTATATTCTTTGACAGTTTCAGCATTTTTCACAAAAACTTGAGAAAATATTTTTTTCTTTAAGGCTAAGTCAGAATAAGAGTTTGAGGCAAATAATACTTCAAGATAATTAAAATGTCGGTTTTTATAAAGCATTACTAATACTTTTTTTAGCTTCTCTATGCTTGCATCAAGACTTTTTTTTAATTTTAAGGTTTCCCTTTCCAGGGTTTTCTTTTTTAAACTTAAGTTTTGCAAAGATAACTTAGCACTTGCATATTCCTTTCTGCTTCTTTGAAGTTCAAAATCTAATGATTCTAAAATAATTAAAATATTTGTTTCTTTTGCAGACAGGTCGCTTATTTTATCATATTCTTTTGAAAGCTTTTTTTGAATATCTGATAAAACTTCCTTTGCTTCTTCAACTGTTGAAGGATCTTCTTGAGACTGCAAAGTTGTAAATATACAGATCGATAAAAGAATAAGTTGAAAATATTTTAATATTTTATTTGCATTATATTCACGCTGTAGTGTATTCTTTGCTCTTTGCACCTTACAAACCCTCGCCCAGTTTCATAAATCTTCCAAGGGAGAAATAGCTTCCAACAAAGCCAAGGCAAATTCCGGTCGCAATGATAACTGTAATATAAGGCAGCGGCAAAAAAGAAATCTCAATTCCGGATGAATTGAAAAAAGGTAAAGAGTTTAGTTTGTAGTTTAATAACAGAAACAATCCGTAAGTCAGGCCTATGGAGATAAGTGAGCCGAATAATCCAAGCACAGACCCTTCAATCAGAAAAGGTAGTTTCACATAATTTTTTGTTCCCCCAACTAAGAGCATGATTTCAATTTCCTCTTTTCTATAAAATAGAGTAAGTTTAATGGTATTCGAAATAATAAAAACAATTGTTGAGAAAATGAAAATCAGAAACAAACTTCCCAAAAGTTTAATTAGTCGTATTATTGCTGAATACTTACTAAGCCACTGTGTTGTATATACAACATCGTCTATTTCTTGAAGTTTTAAAAGGTTCTGGGCAATAGATTCTAATAATTTTAAACTCTTTTTTGAGTCAATTTGCAATTCAATGGTGGGGGGAAATGGGTTTTCGCTCATTGATTCAACTATTGGTTTAAGGTTTTCATTGTCTGTTAAAAAACGATCTTTTGCTCTTTCTTTTCCTAGAAATTCAATTGATATAAGACCTTCTGTTTGGCCAAGTTTGTCATATATGGTTTTTATTTTGCTGGCTTCTATATTTTCCTTGAAAAAAACAGAATAGTGAATTGGTTCATTTCTACCAGTTATTTGGAGATTGAGATTAAATATTACAATAATCGAAATTGAGAAAAGAACTAATGAGGCTGAAATAATACTGATCGTAATTAAATTGATTATAAAGTTTCTTAAAGCATATTCAATGCCTTTTTTAAAGGTACTATAAATGTAATAAAATAATTTCAAGCTATTCTTCCTTTCTCAAGATGAATAGTTTTTTTATTATAAAGCTTGAGTATGTTTTGATTATGGGTTGCAATTAAAATTGTGGTTCCTCTGGCATTCATTCTATTAAAATAATTCATTATTTCCAGGGTTAAATCCCAATCAAGGTTGCCAGTTGGCTCATCTGCAATCATAATCAAGGGATCATTGACTAAGGCTCTGGCTATTGCGGCTCTTTGTTGTTCTCCACCTGAAAGTTGTTTTGGGAAATGATTCATTCTGTGTTGAAGACCAACATCTTTTAAAACATTCCATGTTTTTCTTTTTATTTCTTTTTGACTTAATCCCAATACTTCAAGAGTAAAGGAAACATTTTCATAAATAGTTCTTGATTGAATGAGTTTAAAGTCTTGAAAAACGATTCCCATTTTTCTTCTTAGCATTGGAAGCTGGTGAGCTTTTAATGCCGAAACATTATGTCCGCCTACAAGGATTTGTCCTGAGCTTGCTGGTTCTGCGCCGAAAATTAGTCTGAGTAAAGTAGTTTTGCCAGCACCAGATGCTCCTGTTAAAAAAATGAAGTCAGATTTTTCAATCTGTAAGCTTACGTCATATAGAGCGTGAGTTTCATTTTCATATGTTTTTGTAACATGGAAAAGTTCTATCATATAAACAAGTGGTAAGTGGTAAGTGGTAAGTGGTAAGTGTTAATAAAATGGATAATAACACTTAAAACTTACTTCTTAACTTTGTTATTTAAAATTTTGTTTACTAATTTTGCTGCTTCAACAGCGTCCTTTGCATAATAGTCGGCTCCAATTTCCTTTGCATATCGCTCTGTTAAAACAGCTCCTCCAACTATTATTTTGGCATTGATGTTTTTGCTCTTCATTATATCAATATCTTTTTTCATTTCAGTTACAGTCGTTGTCATAAGAGCACTTAGACCAACAATATCAGGTTTATGTTTTTCTATAGCGTCAATAATTTTATCTATATTAACATTTTTGCCAAGGTCTATTACTTTTGTACCGTTATTTTCAATAAACAATGCTACCAAATTTTTACCAATATCGTGAATATCCCCTTCAACTGTTGCTATAAGCATTTTGCCATAACTTGTGTCAAGAGATGGAAGAGCCTTTTTTAAGGCCTTAAACGCTTTAGATGCAATGTCCGCGGCTTTTATTAAGTTTGGAAGAAAGTATTCACCTTTTTCATATTTGTCTCCAACTTCTTGCAGGGCCGGAACAATAGAATTATTTATAATATCAGTAGGCGCGATGTTTTTTTCCAAGGCAATATTTATTTGTTTTTCAATATTACTGTCATCGAATTCTAAAATTGAACTCATAATTGGGTCAGATGAGCTTTTTTCAATTTTATTTTCTTTTTCTTTAGTTAATTGTGAATATTGTTTTATATAGTTATCGCAACTTCCTTTATGACCTTGAATTAAATCATTTAAAACTATTGAGCTTGTCATTAGCTCTTTGTTTGGATTTATAATTGCAATACTCAGACCTCTATCCATGGCTTTTGATAAAAAGGCTGCATTTATTAGATCTCTATTGGGGAGGCCAAAAGAAACATTACTAACTCCCATAACAGTTTTTAGCTTCAATTCTTTGCTTAAATACTCAAGAGTATCTAAAGTGATTTTTGCATTTTCATTATCAACACTAATTGGTAATGTTAGTGGATCAAAAAAAAGATTATCTTGATTAAAGTTCATAGAATTAGCTGTTTTAAGTGCTTTATTAACCAGCTTAATTCGACCTTCTTTATTGTGAGGGATGCCATTTTCATCCATTGGCAAAACAAGTAAACAGGCGCCATACTTTTTTGCACATAAAAGCATTTTTTTAAGTTTTATTTCATTGGCAGTTGATGAGTTTATTAAACATTTGCCTGGAATGCATTTTAAAGCATTTTCAATTATATCCATGTTTGAAGAATCAATTATAAGAGGTATATCAAAAACATCCTGAATGCTTTCCAATGCTTTTTCCATTAAAAATTCTTCATTATCTGAGCCTATTCCAATATTTACATCAAGCATATGGCTTCCTGCCTCAACTTGTGTTTTAGCAAGTTTTTTGACTAAGGAAAAATCCTTTTTGGTCAAAGCTTTTTTAAGTTTTTCTTTGCCTGTTGGATTTATTCTTTCTCCAGCAATGTAGCAAGTTTTGTCTTTTAATTCTAATATGTTTTTTCGTGATGAAAAATAAAACGTATTTTCTTTTTTTATTTCTATTTTATTTGTGCATGCCTTGATTATTGCCTGGATGTGATCAGGTGTTGTTCCACAGCATCCACCAATACCTGAAATTCCAGATGCAATATATTTAGGAAGCCACTTGGTAAAAGAGGAGCTTTCCATTGGAAAATGAGTTTTCCCATTTTTAATAATAGGCAGACCAGCATTTGGCCTAACAAATACTGGCTTTTTGGCTGTACTTATTAGTTTTTCAATAAAGGGGTGAATAGAGTCAATTCCCAAGGAACAGTTGATTCCAATTGCCTCAATATCCATAGCTGATAATGTAACACCCATTGCCTCTGGAGATGTTCCAAGCATTGTTAGACCCGAAGCTTCAAAGGTCATTGATGCAAAAATTGCAACATTTGCATCAAGGTCTCTGGCTGCCACAATAGCACTTTTTAGTTCAAGAATATCATAAAAGGTTTCAAAGCCTATAATGTCAGGTTTTTCTTTTAAGATATGAGCAATTTGTTCTTTAAATATATTGTAAGCGTTGTCAAAACTTAGATCTCCATTTGGCTTTATAAATTTTCCAGTAGGTCCAATTGAAGCTAGTACTAACTGGTTTTTATTGCAGGCTTTTTTAGCAAGCTTTACTCCTGTTTGATTAATTTCAGCCAATTTATTTTCAAGCTTGTATTGTTCTAATTTGATTCTATTGGCACTAAAGGTATTCGCTGTAATTATATTAACATTAAGTTTGGCGAAGTTTTCATGAACATCACTAACCCACTGGGGATTAATTAAATTAAGTCCTTCAATGCATTGATTGTTATCTATTTCAAATTTTTGTAAAGATGTTCCTATGGCACCATCAAGAATAAATATTTTATCACTATTAAGTAGCTTCAATCTGTTCATTTTTATTGATTAAATTCATTTAAAATTATTAATATGTTAATATATTTTTTAATACAGTAAAAATCAAGTTATCCATGATGAATCATGAATCATTTTGATCGAGGAAAAGATGGCAAATAAGCAAGGCAAAAATAGCAAAAAAACTCCTTTTAATAAAATAGAAGAACTAATTGAAGCAGGCAATTATTATCAGGCAAAGAAGTTAACAATTGAAGCTTTCAGTGAAAATCAGGATAAAAAAACTAGCACCAAATTAAAAGACCAAATTAAGAAAATGTCTTTTGGAGCAGAAAATCTTTATGTTGGTTTAGGGACTATTTTGCTGGTTTTGATTGTTTACATGTCCCTTAAATAAATCATCAACTTGAGACATAAATGAGGAAAGCATATTTGCGAGGGTAAATTTTCCGATTGAAACTTCTATCATTTCGCAAAATTCAAAAACAGACAAAGCATTTTCTACTATTGAAATTCCAAGGCTTTGCTTTTGAATGATTCCACTTTTATTTATAAAAGTAGATTTTTTTTCAATATAGGTTTTTAGTGGCAATATTAAAGAAGCTTTTTTTAGCTTGAAATTCAGATTTGACGCAGCGTAAATAAAGAACTTATTTCTTTCGCAAAATTTTTGAACTAGATTTTCAAGGCTTGGATAAGATCTAGAGTTTCCTGGGGAAAAGAATAAAATAATGTCAGGATCTTTTTCTTCAAGCGTATCTAATGGTAAATATTTTTCAAATTGATTTTCAAAAAAGTTTATTCCAGCAGTGTTAGGGTTTTTTTCCTGATGAATTAAAAAATTATCCTTATCTTTTTTTAACGATTCAATATCATTATTAGTATATAAAAATATATTAGCTTTTAGCTTTTGTCTAAATATATATTCAATTGAAAACAAGTCTTCCAGGCTTAGAGAAGGTGTCATGACTACAGCGATTTTATTATTTTGTTTAAAAGCGATTCTTTTTTTAATTTCTGTCGAAATATCAGTTATGGCCTCAGTCCATTCTATTTCTAGCATAGCCTTTTTTACTTTTTTCAAGGGTGAGCTTAAGCGATTTTCAATATTATGGTGATGATAGATAGATCGGCCATGATCACACATAAAGAATTTATTTATCTTTTCATTATATCTTGGGATAATTCTATGAATTACATTTTCCCTATGACAGAATTTAATGTTACATCCTGTTCCACAGCCTATACAGATGGAATCAAACTCAGCAAGCTTCCATACAGGACTTCTATGCCTAAAGTCTCTTGAAATTAAGGCTCCTGTTGGGCAAAGATCTGTTAGATTCAGAGTATAATTTCCTGTGACTCTTTCTGGTGGGGAAATGTTTATTAAAGTTTTTTTGTTTTTAATGGAGTTTGGAATCTCAAAAGCAAAATATTCTCTTAAAAATATGGCACAGCGACCACATAAAATGCACTTTGAATAGTCTAAAATAACATGCTTATTTATAGGATAAAAGCGCGTTGATTTTTGCCTTGAATCTTCATCAGAAGAATAAAGACCGTATTTCATATATAAGTCTTGAAGTTTGCATTCACCTGTTTTTTCACAAGTGTGGCAAGCTGCTGGATGGTTAATTAAATGATATTTTAAGTTCCAAACTCTTGATTTCTTAACTTCTTCATTGTTTGTTTCCACAATCATGCCATCTAAAACTTCTGTTGTACATGCAGGTTGCAGAGGATCATATCCTGAAATTTTAACAAGACACATTCTGCAACATTCAATATTGCTAAGTGCCTTATGGGTGCAAATATGTGGAATTGGGATGCCAGCGAGTTTCGCGGCTTCTAAAATAGTTATGCCTTCTTTTGAATGAATTTCACGGCCATCTATTTTTAGACATATACGTTTTTGAGGCATTTTTTAAATTTGTGTGTTGTTTTTATTGGGAGGGGACAAGCCCCTCCCCTACGTTTTTAAAAGTTATATTCGGTAAAAACCATATCAGGATCATCATTAAATGAAGTAGAATACCAAAGTTCTTCATAACAGCCTGAGTCTGCATCATAATTCCATGCAAAAATATCAATTACATTATCAAAATGATTAACATTTATTTTTGTTTCACTGTTGCCGTCATCACTTTCCATGACCCCTTGCCATATATCACCCCAGAAATCAGCCCAGCTAAATTCATTATGGAAATCTTCTCCGCCAACTGTTGAATAAAAGCTGCCGTTCCAATCTACAAAGTTGAAATTGATTTCTAAGAAAGTTACTTCCCCTGTCTGTGGAAGACTTGGCGATTCATCACCTTCACAACTATTCCAAACATCTACTAATTCAGGAAGATCTTCTGATAAGGAGATTGTAACTCCAGCGTATTCTGAAATAGTATCTTCATACATTGATACAGAACAAATTTCTGCTCCACCTACTTCAAGATAGAAAGAATAGTCATACCAGTTGATTTCAAAGAAAATATCTTCTGTTATACCAACAAAAGCATCTCCTGATATTCTTTCAAGGTCATATTCAAGTTCTTCACCAGTTTCTGTGAATAATAAGAGGCTAAGGCTCTCATCGTTTTCCTGAAAGTATAAGTATGTATAACCAGTACATATTTCTGAATCTAAATCACGCTCAAAACCCCAGGTCCCATCATCTCCTTCAAATGGGTTGTAGTCATCGCCATCTTCGCCAGAATCATTCCAAAAAGCAGCTCCTGATGAAAGATAGCAAGCTCCAATTGGAGTATCTTCAAATCCATATTCAATAAATATATCATAATTGAAATTAACCCCCTGGAATACATTGATGTTGTAAGTTAGTTGAGCAGTATCATGAGCAAAAGCATCTGATATACCGCTAAAAATTACTTCATCAGTGTTTTCTCGATGTAAAGCATACCAACCTTCAGCTTCAGCTTCAAAAGTATCACTAATTGTTGATTCAGCAATTGCCACTGAGAAATCAAGAGTGTCAGCAGCTTTTGTTAATGTTAGTGTAGTTGCATATTCATCTAAAGCATCTTCACTAAGGTTTCTTTGTTCGAGTATAGATAAAAAGTTTGGCATTAACAATTCATCTTCATCGCTGTATGTCCAGCAAGATTCACCACTAATTTCAAAAATTTTTGAAATTTCTGAATCTATTGCTGGAAGCAGTTCATTAATTTCATATGGAAATTCTCTGTTATATTCACAGCTAATATCATAATTTTCTTCACCATCTAAATCCTCTTCTTCTGTGTCATCTGTTGCAAATTTTGCTGCAAAGTTGTATTTGTTCTTCATATATTCAAGGGCTTCTGGTTCATCACATTCTCCTGAAAATTTAACTGTAACTGTGCCTGTAAAGCTTTCTTCTTCTGTAATAGAATCAAGCAGCATTTCATGAGAAATTTTAAAGGTACAATGTGTAATTGAATCAGCTTCAAAAACTTCTTCTTCAAATTCTTCCACTACAAATATTCTTTGGTAATCTGTAGTGCCATCACTGATTTGATTATAGTGACCAATCATAACAGTATGTTCATCTGGAGTAACTATGATTTCCTGATATACACCTTCATAGTCATCTTCTATTTCAGTGTCAGCTTTTAATTTGAAACCAAGAAGAGCTTGATCGCTTCCTTCTTCAACTGTTGCATAGTAATTATCTTCATTAAGTTCCATGGTGCAGGCCCATTCACCTTCAACAGATTTGGTGGCTTTAGCGCCAGCTGCTGCCCAGGTGCCGGAAGTAACAGTAACTGTAATCTGGAGATCATCATCAATCGCAACTGAAAGACCATATTTTTCACCATCAGTAAAGGTACCATTTGCAAAGCTTGTTGAGTGAATGGTAACGTTTGAAACACTGTCATCATCACCCACTGTAGCTGAAATGATTGCAAATATATATGATGTGTCAGGTTTTACTTTCAGTTCCCGTACCGCCTGATCTGCGTCTTCTAATGCCACAATAACAAAATCATAATCAGCTGAGGCAGCTCCAGTTGCCAAACCATTTAAAGTAACAGCGGCAAAATAAACACTAGACGTGCCACTTGCTTTCATTGTCTTGTAACTTGGAATCGCAGCACTCAAGGCTGATGCAGATGGAAGTGATGTAAAGGTAGTGTTCAGGGTTGAAAAACCACCATCCCAGCTTACACCACTGTCCAGTAGACCGCAGCCCATTTGGAAAAGTGCAAACATTCCCGCAATTAAACATAATAGAAATTTTCGCTTAATCATTAAAGCCTCCTTTGGAAAAAAATAAAAATTGTTTTTTTTGTTTTCATTAAAAAAACTATGTAACAATAATAAAAACATATGAAATGGTCAAGTTAATAGGGATTGCAAATAGTATACCAAATTAGTTGCCTTTAAGTTTCATAGGCTTATGTTTTCTTTTTCTTGTATATATCAAAAATTTGATATAAAATTTAAAAAAAAGATCAGAAATGTGAGATTATGGAAGTTATTTCTAAAATAGAAAATATGCTTATGCAATTTGATAAATATGCATTTAGTCGAAATAAATATTTTGAATATTGCAAAACAACAGATGGTAAATTTCTTTTAAATGATTACCGCAGGTTGAGGTCTTTGGCTGCTGATATAAAATTTGTCAAAGAAAAAGGTGTTTCGAGCTTTGACTTACTGAAAATAAGCAATGATAAATATCAAATTATTATTAAAAATAAGTTTTTAGGATATGAAAGGATAAGTTTTATTAATTTTAAGAACTTAGAAGCTGCTCTTGAGAAATTTCGCAAGCTGCACAAATATCAAAAATATCAGTAATACTTATAACCTTTATATTAGTATCTTTTTCAAATTTTTCTAAAGCAGTAAGCCCTTGCTCATCTTTTTCTTTTCTATCAACTGCAATAATAATTGCTGGAAAAGAAAGGCCATTAAAGAGGGAATTCATTTTATCCATAAGTTCAAGCTTTGTGCCTCCTGTTGTCAGCACATCATCAAGCATTAAAAGTCTTTCATTTCCATTGAGCTTATGTCCAACAAATAGTTTTGAAACATTTTCATTTGAGCCTTCCCCGTGAGTTTTAGCTTCTTTTCTATCAAATACAAATGGTTTGTTTACACTAAACAATTCACTGATGGCAATTGAAGTGGCAAGGGCAAGTGGAATGCCTTTATAAGAAGGGCCCAAAATAACATCAAAGCTATCAAAGCCTATTTCTTCTTTTATTTTTTGAGCGTAAAATTTTCCCAATAGCAAAAGAGCAGAGCCACTTGAAATGTCACCAAAATTAAGAAAATATTTAGATTTTTTCCCACTTTTTAAAATAAAGTTACCAAATTTAATAACATTATTTTCTTTTAAAAAATGTGCAAATTCAGCTTTATTATATTCCACTTATTTATCCTTTAATTTTGAATCTTGAATCTTGAATCTTGAATTATTATATGTATTTCCATTCAAACATAACGCCAAAACCTGAAGAGCTTGCGCTTGATTGTGAAGTAGTCCATACAACGTTGCCATCTAGATTCATTGGCAGGGACATGTAAGGTAGTGTAAACTCAACTTTAATGGGGGTATTTTGATCAACAGTTTCATCTGAATAAACCTGTATGCCGCCTCTTGATATATTCACGCTTTTTCCCTGGAAAACTTGACCATTAATATTGCACTGAACATTAACATCAATATCAGTTCTGATATTTTTTCTTTTTTCAGAAAAATCAGTAGTTTGTTCAGTTGGTTTTTCAGGTGTAACTGTTGTGCCGAGAGTTTCAACGCTTGTTGTTTCTGTGCTTGTGTTTTCAGTGTTTGTACAGTTGTCAGTAGTATGTGTTGTGGTAAAATTATTTGTTTCATTTTGATGCGTCATGACATTAACCTTCCAAAATTAACTTGAAAAATATATACAATAGTCAAAATTCGATTTCAAGCAAAAACTGATAACGCATTGAATTAAAAACAATTTTAAAATGCTGTTTTTTAAAATGTTTATGTTAAATGCATTTTAGGCTTGTAAATTGAGTAAAATATGATTAGTGAGTTTAGTCGTAAGATTGTTGCCAATTGCTAGTTGCTGGCAGGGAATATGATATTCAATGCAATGTAGTGGAGGGGCCTGTCCCCTCCTTAATATTAAAACTTTTACGGAGTTTATAGATGTTTAATGAAAGTTTGCTGAAAAAAGAATTGCCAGATATGGAATCTGAAGTTCTGGATTTTTGGAAGAAAAACGATATTTTTAAAAAATCTTGTGAAATTAGAAAAGATCGAAAACCATTTGTTTTTTTTGAAGGACCACCGACTGCTAATGGTTTGCCAGGGGTTCACCACTTTTTTACAAGAACTATAAAAGATATTTTTTGCAGATATAAAACAATGCAAGGTTTCTATGTTGGCAGGAAAGCAGGTTGGGATACACATGGTCTTCCTGTTGAGCTTGAAATTGAAAAAAAGTTAAATCTTTCATCCAAAAGTGATATTGAAGAGTATGGTGTTTTAGAGTTTAATAAACAATGTAAAGATTCAGTAATGCAATATGAGTCAGCCTGGCGCGAATTAACTGATCGCATGGGTTACTGGCTTGATATGGATGATCCATATGTTACCTTCACAAATGATTACATTGAGTCTGTCTGGTGGATCATAAAGCAATTTTATGATAAAAAACTAATTTATAAAGGAAGAAAGACTGTTCCTTATTGCGCTAGATGTGGAACCCCCTTATCAAGCCACGAAGTTGCTCAAGGTTATAAAGAAGTTAAAGATCCATCTCTATTTGTAAAGTTTAAAGCTATTAATAAAGATTTTTCATTTCTGGTTTGGACGACTACTCCATGGACTTTGCCAGCAAACGTTGCCTTGGCTGTTCATCCTGAGCATAATTATTTGTTGCTCAAATCCGGCGAAGAAAAATTTATTATAGCAGAAGCTTTGGCAAATAAAGTTATTATTGAAGAATTTAGAATTGAAGATAAATTTAAAGGTTCTGAGCTTTTGGATATCGAATATGAACCCCTTTTAGATTTTGGTTTATTGCCTGAAGATGAAAAGAAAAAGGGATATAAAGTTGTTGGCGCTGACTTTGTTACGCTTGATGATGGTACTGGAATTGTTCATATAGCTCCTGCTTTTGGTGAAGATGACTGTAAGATTGGCATGGAAAAGGATCTTCCTTTCCTGCAACCTGTTGACCTTGAAGGAAAGTTTGTTGAAGGTGTTGGTGATTGGGCGGGTTTATTTGTTAAAGTAGCTGACCCTAAAATTATTAAACATTTAAAAGAAACAGAAAAACTTTATAAGTCAGAAATGTATGAACATACTTATCCTTTTTGTTGGCGCTGTAATACACCCTTATTATATTATGTTAAGGCTTCCTGGTATATTAAGACAACTGCGTTTAAAGAAGATCTGCTTAAGGCTAATAATGAGATCAATTGGTCTCCTGATCATATTAAAGCTGGTCGTTTTGGTAATTGGCTTGAAAACAATATTGACTGGGCCATTAGTAGAGAACGTTATTGGGGTACACCTCTTGCTATTTGGCAGTGTATATGTGGTGAAGAAATTTGTGTTGGATCAAGAAAAGATCTTCAAGCATTTACAGAAGAAAATATCGCGGAACTTGATCTGCATAAGCCCTATATTGATGAGATCACTGTTAATTGTCCAAAGTGTAAAGAGGCGATGACCAGAACTGAAGAAGTTTTAGATGCTTGGTTTGATTCAGGAAGCATGCCACTTGCACAATGGGGTTATCCACATAAAAATAGAGAACTTTTTGAATCTAATTTTCCTGCTGATTTTATATCTGAAGGAATTGATCAAACAAGAGGTTGGTTTTATTCTCTGCTTGCAATATCTACCTTTTTATTCAAGCAATCTCCTTTTAAAAATTGTCTTGTACTTGGAATTATCCAGGATAAAAAAGGACAAAAAATGTCAAAGAGTAAGGGGAATGCAGTTGATGCCTGGGAAACAATAAAAACTCATGGTGCTGACTCTTTAAGATGGTATTTGTCTAAGACCAATAATCCCTGGGATAATATTCGTTTTAATGAAGCAGATGTTAAGGACATTCATTGGAGATTTTTTGTTACCATAAAAAACATTCTATCCTTTTTTACTTTGTACGCAAACATTGATGATTTAAAAAAGGAAATGCTTGGCGATCTTAGTAAGTTTGAGCCAAAGGAAGTTGCTGATGTTTGGATTATTTCTAAATATAACAGTCTGGTTAAAGAAACAATAATGCAGATGGAAAAATATGATATAACTAGAACAGCAAGAGCAATCGATACCTTTATTGATATACTTTCAAATTGGTATATTAGAACAAACAGACGCAGATATTGGGTTAGCGAAATGCCTGAAAATAAACTTGATGCCTACAAAACTTTGTTTATTTGTCTTGATGGTCTTTCAAAGATTCTTGCTCCATTTACACCTTTCTGGGCTGAGATGGTTTATAAAACATTACATGGTGCAGATGAAACCGTTCACTTACAAGAATATCCAAAATTTGATGAGAATTTAGTTAATCCAAAAATTGAAAAAGAAATGGATTTCATAAAAGACGTGGTTTATTTGGGAAGATCCATTAGAAATAAAACTGCTTTAAAAGTTAGACAACCATTATCTGAGCTTTATGTAATTAGAGCTAAAGAAGAAACTTTTAATCCAGAGCAAGTATTAAAAGAATATAAAAGTATTCTCGTTGATGAATTAAACATTAAAAAAGTTTGTCATGGTCAAGAAAAAGAAGGTTTTGTTACCTATAAGCACAAGCTTGACTTTAAACAAGCTGGTCCCAAGTTTGGTGCCTCAGTTAAGAAGCTATCACCCTTGGTTGAAAAATTGACTGATGAAGAATCCTCTAAGCTTTTTACCATGGGTACTTTAAATATTGAGTTTGAAGGAACGACTTTTGAACTGGAGCAAAATCAAGTTATGAGAAATGTTGAAGGACTTTCTGATTATGCAGCAGCAGAAGAAGGAGGATTAACTGTCTTGCTTCAAACAAAACTTAACAAAGAGCTAATTTCCGAGGGCCTTGCCCGAGAAGTAGTTAATAAAGTGCAGTTTTTAAGAAAAGAATCTGGCTTTGATGTAATGGATAGAATCAAGATTTTTTATGCGTCAGACGACGAAGTCGCCGCTTCAATTAAAAAACACCTGGAGCACATTTCAAAAGAAACCCTAGCCTTAGAAATAACTCGCGAAGTAGAAGCCAATGAAGAAATGAAAGAGATTAAGCTTAATAAGCTAAAAGCAATGATTAGGCTTGAGAAAGTGGTAAGTGGTAAGTTATAAGTGGTAAGTGGTAAGTGGTAAGTGGTAAGTTTAATCTTTACTGAATACTGAATACTGAATACTGAATACCGAATACTGAATACTGAATACCGAATACCGAATACCGAATACTGAATACTGAATACCGAATACCGAATACTGAATACCGAATACCGAATACTAAATACTAATTTATATTTGAACAGGATAAAATCGATAAGTTTCATTAATTTCTTCTATTTTCTTTACAATTCTATGTCCATTTGGTGAAAAGCGTAAGGCTCCTGTTGGACATTTATTTATGCATAGGCCACAGAGTGTGCAGCTAACCTTGTCTATTTTAAATTCTGCAAATCTATTTTTATCAACTCGCTCAATATCAAGGCCTGATAATATTTTTTTGCTTTTATTATAATTTTTAAACTCACTTGGAACTTCTCTTAATTGGCCAAAGGGACCTTCAATATCATATTGGAAAAGTTCTCCATTCATTACAACTTTTTCTTTTATCTGGATTTCTATGCAAAGAATAGGGCAAACATCTTCACACTTTCTGCAGGCAGTGCAAATATCTTTATCTAAAGTTAGATCTGCAATCCCTTTATTGATGCTGTTTACTGGTTTTATTTCTTTTTGATTTGAAAATTCCTTATTATCAAAATGTAGTGTTGAATATATTGACTTAAGTATTTGAAAAAATATCATTGTTATTGTTCCATTTCTTTTCTTAGCTGTTAATCCAAAGATCAAATAAGAATTCATTTCCAAAAATAAAATAATAAGCTATGAAAAATAAAAAACTTACAAGGCAAACTATTAAAAGTCCTAATGTGGAAAATTTTGTGAGCTTTTTATAGTCAGGGCTTATTAATTTGTGGTTTAAATATAAAATGAAATAAACCATGATTGTAGTTTTGAGCAATAATAAACAAGGTTTAAATAAATCACTTAAGGTTTCTTTATGTTGATAAGTTTTCTCAACTGAAAAATTCCACCCACCTAGAAAAATCAAAACAAAAATTAATGAAAATAAAAATATTAAAGCATATTTTATCATTTTATTGATGTCTTTATTAATTTTAAAATAATTTTGCATTAAGCCTAGTTTTTTTGATGCTAAGGTTCTGCTGTCAAAAGGATTTAGTTCTAAAAGTAAGAACATTGAAATAAAATACAAAACAGCCAATACAAAAGAAAATGGATTGTGACAGATATTCCATCTTAGGGGAGTTGTGCCCTGAAAAGACACGATCTCTCCTAGGTTTCCAGTTTCAGAAATAATTAATGCGCTTAAGCTTGATATGATGATTATAAAAGCTGCGACAAAAATATTAATATATGTATATACATTCGAATCTCTCAAGCTTTTGCAGGAAACAAAAAAGTGATAAACCATAAAGCTAAGCTTAACTGATAAAAGCAATGATATAATTAAGACTAAGTTTGCACCTGTTGTTAGTAAAAATACTTTATCAGAAAAAGGGATCAATAAAATTGAAAAGCATAGAAAAAAAACAACAAGTACCAAAAAGGAAATTAATATTGTCTTTTCTATTCCTCTTGATGTTTTTTGAATGAATATACTTTTATTTAAATGATTAAAAATCTGGCCAAATTTTACATTTCTTATAGCGGCATCAATTTTAGCTACAAATAATGAAATAAAAACCAGCAATGCAATAACTAGTGGTATCATACAAAATGATATCAATATTACTGATATAAGTGGAGGCAGGAATTTATTATATGTTAAAAGCAATTCATTTATCATAATGAAAGAGTCCTAGTAGATTAAATAATTTAATGCAAATAAAATTTTGCTTTTAATTTAAGTATAAATTATCTACTATATAACGAAATTTATAATAATATTAAAAGTTGCTCTGGATTTATAGCGTTTAATTGTAAAAATAATTGCCTTTAACGATTAAGGATAAAAATGAGCTTAAAAAAGATTTCCATATTCTTGCCTATTCTATTCCTTGTTATTTTATCATGTTCTACACCTTTAAAAAGAATAGGTAAAGCCCTGAAAGATAATCAAAGACAAGATGCTCTCAATGAAATTTATTCTTTTGGGGAAAAGGATCTTGAATATAAAGACAGAAAGCGGGATTTGGATGTTGTTTTTGATAATCAATATGTAAGGGATTATATTGATAGATATTTTGTTGAACTAAGTAAAAGAAATGAATGTCTTGACGATTATAATCCAAATAATAAGGAAACACTTTTTAGCGTTTCAAAGTGCTTGATAAAATACCCGGATGATTCAGCTATATATAAAGGTTATGAAGACAGCTTTTATGATGCTTGCGAATTTGATCCAAGACTTCACTTCAGGAAAATTAGAGAAGATTTTCTAATAAGAGAAGGTCAAGTTTATGCAAAAGCCCTTTGTGGTATAGATGATGAGGATATTAAGATAATTAAACTCAGCGACAATTATCTGCTTGATTCAAGTGATAGAAAAAAAATGATGGGACAAGCTCTTTTAGAGCTTGAGCAGGATTTCGAAAATAAGGGCAAGGACTTTTTTATCAAATTAACTTTAGATAATTTGTATTTTGACTTTACACAAGAGCTGAATGATTGGCCACAAGAGCTTCCATTTGAACTTGAAAAAAAGACAAGAGATTTTTTATTAAACTCAGTAAGTCAAATGACAGTTGATTATATTGGAGGTATGAATAAAAACCTATTGCAAAATCACGCGATATATTTTGAGGGCAGAGATTATAAGTTTTATTTAATTCAGGATTTTAGGCATTGGCTTTCATTAATTACCACTCTTTGTCAGTATCTAAGAGATATGTCCCTAATTAATCGCCAATTTGATTTAGTTAAAGATCACATTGATCCATACTATAAAGAGGGCCAAAAAATTCTTGGAAAAATCATGTGGCTCGAAAATAAGCTTAAAAAAGAAGATGAAAAAAAGCTTTTTATAAATCTGGAGATTGTAACTTCCTTATATAAACGCCTTAAACAAATGAAAAGAATTGTAAGCTCCTCAATCTATGCAGGTCAAAGAACCATAACAAAACTTAAGGCACGACATGCAGATGCCTATAAACTCTTATGTAAACTCGAAAAAGAGTATCGATATAATCAAAAAATATGGGATGATGAATGCCAGGGCAAGACAACTTTTAAATGCAGAGGCCTTGAAGACAAATCCATAAGGCTCAAGCGTCTCCTGGATGACCGTAAGATTTTGGCTAAAGAAGAGGGAATTATATATGAGTTGATGATTTGTATGTATTTGGAGTAAGTGGTAAGTGGTAAGTGGTAAGTGGTAAGCTGTAAGTGGTAAGTGGTAAGTGGTAAGTGGTAAGTGAAGTTGCTAGTTGCTAGTGTTGTAATTTTCGGAGTCTTTTTATATCATTTCTGAGTTAATCCTTGTCTTTAATTATTAATTATTAATTGTTAATTATTGGTTATTTTTAATAATTCAGGTCCTTTTCCAAAGATCTTAATTACCTGTAGTGGAGGGGCTTGTCCCCTCCTTCTTAAACTTAAACGAAACAATAAAACCCACCCGAAATTCTAAACAAAACATCAGCAGTTTGCGGAATTGTCTTGACAAAACCGCAAAGTAGTGCAAAAAAGTATCTATGAATAGATCACAAACACATAAAATTCTTGATGACTTAAATAAAAAAATGGTTTTTCTTGTTGGTCCTCGTCAAGTTGGCAAAACTTGGTTATCAAAGGAAATTCTTAAAAATTTTGAAAAAGGATTATATCTTAACTATGATAATTATGATCATCGTGAGATAATTCTTAAAAAATTATGGAATCCAGCTCTTGAGCTTGTTGTTTTTGATGAACTTCATAAAATGCCTCAATGGAAGAATTATTTAAAAGGCTTATTTGATACAAAAGAAGAAAAATTAAAAATCCTGGTAACTGGAAGCGCTCGCTTGGAAACTTTTAGACAAGCAGGAGATTCTTTGGCTGGCCGATTTTTTAGACATAGACTTTTACCATTTTCCCTATCAGAGCTTGAAAATCCAAATTATTCTGACCAGGATAAATTAATATTTCAAGGTGGTTTTCCAGAACCTTTTTTGGAAAAGCAGAGGCAAGATGCAGACAGGTGGAGATTAATCTATGTAGATGGTTTGATTAGGACTGATATTTTAGATTTTGAAAGAATCTATGATTTTAAGGCCATGCAGCAGTTGTTAGAGATTTTAAGACGATCAGTTGGTTCAAACATCTCATTCCAATCTATATCTGAAGATATTTCAATTTCCCCAAATACTGTAAAAAAGTATATCCAGATTTTAGAAGAGCTTTTTATTATTTTTAGAGTCACACCCTATTCAAAAAACATTTCAAGATCATTAGTAAAAGAACCCAAGTTATATTTTTATGATACAGGTATGGTAATCGGTGATGAAGGTGCAAAATATGAAAACTTCGTAGCTCTTTCATTATTAAAACACACTTTTCAAATTGAGGATTATCAGGGCAAAAAGGCGAATTTAAAATATTTTAAAACAAGGAATGGACAGGAAGTAGATTTTGCGCTTATTGTTAATGATGAAGTTGAATTTATACTTGAGGCGAAATTAACGGATAAGAAACTTCATTCTGGGTTAAATTATTTTTCTAATAAATATGATTTTAAAGCGATTCAATTAATAAAGAATTTGAGTATTGATAAGTTTATTGGAAGAATTGAGATTAGAAATAGTTTTGAGTTTTTAAAAGGTTTTCA
>JBDREC010000041.1:0-70257 GCA_043820105.1 Pseudomonadota bacterium | reverse complement strand
GGTATACCCACCACCTTTAATTCAACAAGAAAATAATGTACTAAAAATTACTTGCAGCAAAGATACTCCATTGATCATGTTTATAATACCATCAATTGGATGCCGGCCTAAATTATTAAAAATATAGTGTCTGAATTGCAGAGAATTTTTGCAATCCCTCTTGTGAATAAAATTAAACTTTGATATAATGTAATAAGTCGTAAGTTGTGATTAGTTGCTAGTTGTTGGTTGCTAGTTGCTGGTAGGATTTTTATCCTTATCACTTACCACTTACCACTTAGCACTTATTGCAAGGAGAATGCCATGAAATCATTGAAGTTTATGTTTTTTTTCACTTTAATTGCAATTTCTGTTTTTGCTCTTTGTCAAAAAGCTGAAATAGTGAAGCTTTTAAATTCTGACAGTATAACAGAAGAAGTAAGGGGTGATATTAACAAAAAAGTTATTGCATGCAGAGATGATGTATATCAAAAATGCCTTGCAAAGCTTAATAATCCTGGTGATTTTGAAAAAAGAAGCTGTAGAAGTTCTGCTTTCGATGATATTTGGCTGACAGGTGATCTTTTTTCAGAAATGCAGCTACGCTTGCTTGGAATATGTCATCATCCTCCTGGAATGGTAGATGATGCTGATTGCTTTAAAGGACCTGTGCATAATGCAGAAAATGAGGACTTGTTTGAACAAGCTTGCAAAAAAGGTAAGGCTTCAGACAAGGGAATATGCGATAGCTTCCAAGAAGTGATGAGCCAGTTTGATTAAGTTATGCTTTACAAATTCTGTCAATTCATTCCATCTTAAACATAAAAGCTAAAAATCTTGTTTTGTAAGCTCTTTTAATTAAAAGAAAAAACTGTTCTTTCTTTTTTGGCACTTAATTTGCAAAATGTTTTATTAACTTTGCCTATAAAACGCTAAAAATCCAGGAAATATATTTTTATTAATGTTTTTTGGAGGATAGTGTAATGAAAAAGCAAATAATAGTCAGGTCACGAAATTTCTTAATAGTTGTTTTATTTCAATTCATATTGTTCATGGTAGGATGTACTTCATCTAATAATAAGGATACTGTAGATTCATCTAATCAAGAAATTCTAGAAAAAGAAGATATGGTTTCAATTGGAATAAATGCAAAGTTTTCAATGGACGCTGGTCAAGATCCTTCTAGTCTTGCTTCATCTGTATCAGTCTCAATAACAGATTCCAATTCAACAAGTACTTATGATTTATCATATGCAGAAGGACTTTTCAGTGCTTCTGAGATTGCTGTAACAAAAGGAACAGTGACAGCAACTTTAACGATTGATGCAAATGGTGAATTTGGTGGGCCTTATATATCAAGCCAGGAAGTAGAAGTAACAGAGAATGCAACAATTAGCTTTGAAATGTATATTGGAACAGATGGAGCAGCTTGTGAGGATTTAGTTGTAGCAGAAGTTCTGAAAAATTACGCAGAAACAGCGGCTAATGAAAGAACTTTGTCAATTGCGATTCAAGATGTTCAAACCATAGAAATAATTGATCCAAGTGAATATACGGTTACAATGAGCTATGCAGTTGGGTCTTCTGCTGCTGCTTCAGTTACACCTACAATTGAAGGAAATTATATTAAACATACTTTTGAAATAACTGAAAATGAAGCAACAGATTATACCCATACCGTTGTACTTGAAAATGAATGTTCATCTGTATCATTTACGTTAAGTGAAAATTTGGCAAAACAGGCAACTGTCACAGTTGATGGTGAGCTTACTGTTTTTTCAATTGATATGAATATTACAAGTTCATATGATGATGACAGTGTAACAATTGATGTTGATATTGTCGCTACTGATTCTGAGGGTAATGAAATCACAGATACAAGCCTATTTGATTATGATTTTACTTTTGATGAAAATGCTTCAAAGGTTTATTATGAAAATGGAGTTGTAGAATTTGGATATGCTGTACAAGCTGGTGTTTTTTCCCAACCCAGTATAGGACAATATGAAGATGACAATGAATATAGAATAACTTTTAATTATCAAAGTATTGATTCACTAGCCTTGGTATTTTCAGCTTCCGCTACACCAAAGACAGGAAGCGATAATATGGCTGCAACTGTGAATAAAAGCCATTCAATTGCTATTACTTCTTCGGATCTTATTTCTTTATCACTTTCTTTTGTTGATTCAGCAGGCGATGCAATAGAAGAAGAGGAAAGCATTTCTTTTAAAAGAAGTGATAATGGCGATGTGTTTGGAAGTTGTGAAATTAGTTCTTCTACTTGTACTATTGAAGCGAATCTTGATGATATTGTTTCATGTTTGGATTCTTCAGGTTGTTCTGCGAAATTTTATTATTCATTTGAATCTGTTGAATATGAGGTGTCATTAACTGACATTATGAGAGCTGAAGACAATGCCTCAATAACAGGATTAAGTTCAACAAGCACTAAAAGTGAAATTATTGATTTTCTTGAGAATGATTCTGATGGAGAAATTTCAGGAATAAAAGGTGAGTTTTCTTCACTTCTTTTGACCCCATCTATTAGTCTAGGATTTGTTTTTTTTAGAGAAAATACCACAACAGTAGTGAATGAAGATACTATTAAAGTATATGCATATAAATCAGCAACAGATTATATAGAACTTAATGATTTTGAAATATCGACATCTACAGAAGGATATGGACGCATGGATGTTGATATTAATCTTCTCGAAGAATATACGGAACAAGGGTATTCAATTTATTTTAGAGATACTTATACAACAGGAGCTGAAAAGCCTCTAGCCGGTTCCTCCGCCGTTTCGCATAGAGCATATAGCAACTTTATATATGCTTTATATGAAGGAGGTTTAAGTGAATATACTGAGGCTTGTGTTGATGATTATTCTGGGGCAATTGAAAAGATGAAAGAATACTCTAATGGGTCTTATCATTATCTGGCGAATGTTGTTTTTATTGAAAACACATATGAATTAGGTATATAAGGATTTGTAAGACAAGCTTCTATATCAAAAAAATACTATTTTAATTTTTCCCCTCTTATGATATAATAAAAGCAATAAGCAAACAAAAGGGCAAGCATGAAACGTTTATTCATTTACATCCAGCAACTTATCTTAATCATAAGCTTAATCCTAATCCAAATTCTATCTTCCTGCATCGCCCAAAATGATTTTAGTTATAACTCAAAAAGCTCTGCAACTTCTCAAGTTCAAGTATCTGATTTTACAGAAATTACTGTCACCGGAACCTTGGATCCTTTAACTATTTATGCAGATATAATCTCAAGAACTGATATAATTTCAAGAACTGATATCATTACCAGGACAGATGTGACAAATGTTTCAGAAATTACATCAGGCCTTTCAGGTTTTAAAGCCCAGCAGGCTTTTGAAAAATATTCAAGTGCTAGTGACACCTCTAGTTTTTCTGATTTGATCTTATTTGTAGCCCTGGAGCTCTCAGGTTCTAGTGATTCAACAAGTGACTCAACAATAGTTGATGCTTTTACAGATGCCCTGGCTTATTCTGTGGTTTCAACTACTGGTAGCTTTACATTATCATATGAAGAAGATGATGAATCATTTTTTAAAGCTATTACTAGTACAGATTATGAGCTAAATACAAATGTGTATATTGTTATTAAATCTGAGTCAGCTGCAAATTATCAATTCTTGCTTCTTGAAACGGTTTCAATTGATGGATCAGCAGATATCTTTGAGCTCATAGCAGAAGAAATTGATTCTCAGGCTAGTGAGGATACTGATATTGTTCAAGTTGATCTTGGAACAATTTCAGCTTCAAATAATGATTATACATCCTCTTTGGCTGAGATCACTTTTGATCAAGCTGCATCACGAGGTTCAAGTTCTTCAACAATATTTACCAAAGGTTTTACCTATGTTGAAAGCATAGATATCGGTGTTAGCTCTGAAATGTGGCCAAGAGAGCTTGCTTATAATTCAACTGATAATACGATTTTATTTACAGATGGAAATACTGAAATCGGAGTTGTTTCATTAAATAGTGATATGACATTAAATCAAGTTACAAACATTGATTTATCTTTGTATGATAATATAAGCACTCTTGAAAATACCAATCCTATTTCAGGTTTAGCCTATGATCCATCAGTAGGCCTGTTTGTTTTTTATACAGGAATAGGAAATTATGTGAATTTCCCTGACTTTTCAGGGACTTCTTTGGGTTCAACATATGAAGCTCTAAATCATGGATATTCATCTTTGCATGGTCTTATTTACGATGATATTCTTTATATTGCTGATAATAGAGATGGAAGTATCTTGCAAATTGATACAAGTACAATGGATTATATAACTAAAAGGCAGGATTCTTCAAGTTTTTCTTTTGAAGACAGTTTTGAAGGTGATACTCTCTATTTCGTAGACTTTGACATTGCAACAGACTCTTCTGGAAATGAATATCTATGGCTTGTACATACTGGAAGTTATGTTATCGAGAAATTTGATCTTGATGGCACAAGGCAAGCAAATATTGCCTTAACTGATTCAAGCGGAAATGACCCAGCTGACGGTCAATGGCCATATCACAATATTTCTGTTACCCAAGATCATATTTTCGTAACAAATGGCGGATCCTTAATGCTTGCTGATTTAGAAGGAAATATTTTATTTGTAGCAGATTATTCAGCATTCTTAAATTCTGTTTCTACTGCAACATGGTTCGCTGGTCTAGAAGTTGTTGAAATAAATAACGAGACTCATGTTTACTTGATGACCCATTATATGGATGCCCCAAATAATCATTATATTCTTCACTTTACGGTTGAATAAAATATCCCCTATTAAACATTCCCCTATAACTTAAATTGTCGCATGTTCGCGAGCACTTTTTGCTAATTTTAGTTTATTGTGCAGGATGTTCCTGGTCTAATTCTCTGAAAAAACAGGAAATCTTGGTTTTTAATATCTTGGTATAGATCCTGCTAATTTACTCATTGTAGGTAAACAATAACATTTCATAAAGTAACATGAAAGGGAATAGACATGAAAAAACGTATTAAATAAACGCTATTTGTGACTAAAATCACTTTAATTTACTATAATAATATGATAATATAAAATATAATCTATAATTTTCTAGATTTACACCTTATCTTTGGGGAGGGGCTATGCTTAGATCTTATTTAACAATAATCACAATATTATTAACTAGTCTATTAATCATCTCATGTGAAGGATTTTTTGGCAATATAGGAAACACTGGTGATGTTGATGATACAACTACTATTGCAATGACAATAAATGGTGTTGCAATTGATGGCTATTTGTCAGGATCAACTGTTGGTCTTGATTGTGATGAGAGTGGAGAGATTGATGCTTCTGAACCAAGTACTGAAACGGATAGTGAGGGAAACTTTGAATTTATTAATCCCTCATGTGTTGGCTCTATTGTTGTTACAGAAGGAACAGATGTATCAACAGTTTCAGAATTTGAAGGTATATTAAGGGCACCAAGCCCTGAAGCTGAAGACGGTGTTTCATCTGTAGTTGTTACACCTATTACAACCATAGTTCAGGATTTTGTAGCATCACAAGGATATTCAGCTTCTGAAGCTGCTGATTTTGTTTCAGCATCTTTAGGTTTATCTGGTGATCTTGATATTTTAAAAGATGATCACCTGGCCCTTGCTTCAAGTGATGATTTAAGCTTACAAACAGCTGCTCTAGCAACAGCTTCCAGATCAACAGAGATAATGAATATTATTAATACATCAACTAGTACTTTAGGGGCTATTGGAGAAACTATTGCTTCGGAGGTTACTACTCAAAATTATTTTTCTATGTCAATGCAAAGCATGGCTAATTCAATAGCAAATGGTGAATATGGCGCTGGTATGAGTGATTCAGAAGATGTAATTTCAGACATAATAGAAGAAGCATCTGAAAGAGCTTCTTTTAATAATAATTCTAACATTGAAGTTGATATAAAAGAAGCAGCAGCCGGTGCTGCCCAGCTTATTTCTGAAATGAATGAGGGAGTGAAAGAATCTGAAACTAATGCAATGACTGCTTTTCAGGCAGCATCAAGCAAGGAAGATAGGATGCAGGCAATGGCTGAAGCTTTTGAATATGCAGCATCTTCACAAGCAGCTTCAATTGATATGGGTGAAAGAATAAAAGAAAAAATCGAAAAAGATGAGCTTTCTAAAATATCAGATTTAGCAATGGATGTAGATGAAAAAATCGATGAAAAAATGGGAGAAATCAAAGAAAAAGGGCGTCTATTTAATGATGATAGTATGAATGATGCTTTAGATAAGGTAAGAGAAAATGATGGTAGAGGTAGCGATAAACAAAAAACAGGGGAAGATGATAAGACTGTTAGTGATAAGGATAAAGAAGGTAAGGATAAAGATGGTTTAGAGAAGAAAGATGGAGAGAATAAAGATGATCTAGAGAAGAAAGACGGAGAGAAGAAAGACGGAGAGAAAAAGGATGATCTAGAGAAGAAAGATGGAGAGAAGAAAGATGATCTTGAGAAGAAAGACGGAGAGAAGAAAGATGGAGAGAAAAAGGATGATCTAGAGAAGAAAGACGGAGAGAAGAAAGACGGAGAGAAGAAAGATGGAGAGAAGACAGATGGTAAGAAGGAAGGTCATGGATTAGTAGAGTTTGAAGAAGTTGATATTTGTGAAGGTGGAGAAGTTGAATTGGGAACAGGAGCTTATCGTTTAAGCTGTGATGATCCTGAAAATATTTTTTATGATTTATTTGTTGAAATTCCTCCGGAAAACTTTCTTGAAGGAACTTTGGTCACCATTTCTGCTATAGATGATCTGATAGGTGATTCTATTGGTGATTCTGTGACAGCTGCTTTTAGTATTGTTGCTGATGGGCTTTATGATAAAGCTATAATGGTGCAGCTCAAGAATATAGATTCTTCTAATTTCGAAGATGTAATATTGCCAAAGGTTTTTGTTGATAATGATTTAGATAATGCAGCTAATGTAACTATAGAAAAATCCGATGAAAAAAATCCATCTAGTTATGGATATATGGAAAATACTGTGATATTTGTTCTAGATGGAAATGCTGCATTTCAGTTGGCTTTTTAGGAAGCTGCTGAAGGACCGGTCAAACAAGATAAGACGCTTGTTCCGCTTGAGCAGTTAGCCAAGCTAACATCTGATCCATTACTATTACAAGCTCCCGCTGAAATTCCATTTGCATTGCAAGCGCCATATCCATCAATATTATTCGGGCCATTTCCACAAGTGTCGTGTGGCGATATTCCATTAGTATCACAAGTACTGTCAGCGAGTCCACCTGAGGCAGATGAACCATTATAGCAAGCAGTTTTCTTTATGCCTGTTAGACATTTTACGAATGGTTTTTTATATATCATTTTAAAACCTAACTAATTCTAATAATTGAAAAAATATTTTTACTATGAAAATAAATAAAATTCAAGAAGATTAATCTATCAACAATCTCACCACATTCTATAATCAACTCCAGCACACCTATAAGATGCAATTTCAGCATCACCAAAGGTTAAGACCTGTGTCCATTTTGTACATGATATTAGCTCATCTTCTCTGTAAATATTATGATAACATCTGTAAGAAGCATATTCTCCGCTAACTCCCATTTTTGTTAAGCTATCAGTGCATTCTAGTAATTCATTTGTTCTAGTTCCATTAAAATGAAAGCATCTAAAATATGCATAATCCAATCTCTCTACATTGTAAATTTCACTTAATTGATATGCACAACTATTTACTTTTGCCAGCTCGTTAATAGTTGTATTTTCACAATAATGATTAACCCATTCATAGTAATTTGATTGGAAGATCCCCTGTTTTTCAAGTGTATGCTTGCACCTTGAAAAGCTTTGTGCAGGATTTTCAATTGTTTGGTTTGAAACTGCAATGTTAAAGCTTATTAAAGAAAATAAGCAAACTTTTCTTAAAAGATTTCTAAAATTCATTAAAGGCCCCTTCTTTATTGAAATAACTCAGTCATCCATCGCAAGAATAATGCCAATAAGGATGTTTTATAAAATGAAGTGTGAAATCATAAAGTTAAGGTTCGTCTGAAGTTTCAAAAGATAATTTATTATGGTGTCAAAATATGCTGGTTTTTTTAATCTGACACTGGAATATGCTGGCTTTTTAAGCTACAAGATATTGAGACTATAAGGCTATATATTAATGAAAAAAATTATGATAAAGAAAATTCTCTAACTCAAACAGATATTGATTTTATTTCTAGATGGCTTGGTCGAATTGCTTTTAACTAAATTTTTATCAAAATAATAGCTATCAAAGCAAATAAAACAATCAAACCCTTTTTCAAATTAAAGCTTTCTTTCAGAAATACAATCGATAGAAAGATGGGAATAGCCAGGGCTGTTGCTGATATTCCTTGAATTAAAGATAAAGGGCCGCAGGCAAAGGCTTTTAGCACAAGATAGTATCCAATGAAATTTAATAGTCCAGCTGCAAAACCATAAAAATATACTGATTTGCTAGTTTTTTCTAAAAGCGTATTCCTATTTATAAATTTTGGTATAAGGTAGGTATAAATTGCAACCATAGAGTAGGAAACAAAAATATAATTTAATATTGTTACACTCGTAGATGCAAATTTTCCAACAAACATAGACCCTGCAGTTGCAATAGCTGAAACAGAAGCAAGCATAATTCCAAGTTTAACATTTTTATAGTTAGAATTTTTCCTATTATCAAATACATCCCAAAATAAAATAAGCATCATTAAAAGTATAAATAAAAATCCAATATATTGATTAATCGTTGGTCTATCTCCAAGAAAAACTATTGATAAAATAATAACTAAAAATGCGTTCATTTTGCCAATTGGAAAAACATATGATGTTGGAATATAACTAAGAGCTTTAACTTTGCAAACAGCACCAAGTGCAAAGGCCGATGAGTTTAAAAGAGCAAAAAATAAAATTAATTCAATATCAACAAATTCACTCCCTAAAATTAAAATGGTTAAAAATGATAATATAGAAACTGAAATAGCAGCCTTATTCACTATCTGTGAACTGGATATTCCTTTGCTTGTAGCAAGTTTATAAATGAAATTATAAACACCATATAACACTGTGGCTATAATTATATAAAAAAACCAATCCATTCAAATCCATTTGAAAAATAGAAAACACTAAAGTGCATATATTTACTCATTAAGCAATCCAAAAGTATTTTACTATTAGTTTTTTGATAATTTGAATTTGAAATTTTATTAAGATTTCAATCTCTAATATTTTCCAACTACTTTTCTTTCATATCCAGCACCACTGCCTTCAACTGTAATTATTTCACCACTTTCCATTATAACATATGCTCGTCTGCCTGCATAATGGCCAGCATCCACGCAAATACCTCTACCATCCTGATATAGTCTAATTAAGGCTTCTCCTTTTTGTGCAGCTGAATGTCCAAAAATCTGGTCAAAATCAATCAATGCTTCCATTGAAGTGTCAATGTCTTGAGCATCATTCCATGTTGTTCCACCAACATTTGCCACCCCACCTCGTCTGGCATCTGCTTGAAACATTGGAGGGGAAAAATCTTCATTAACTACAGCATTTATCCAGTTGATATTATGAATCCATGAAATTTGTTCAACTGTAACTTCGTCAACAGGAATTCCTTCAAGTTGTGCGAATTCTTCTTTTAACATTAATCTAATTTCTGTCCTCATTCCAGCATGTGTAACTAAATCACCATTAACTACTGTTGAGCCAACAATTTTACCTGAAATTACATCATCTATCATACGATTTCTTAATCTTAATGCCTGGTTAAAAGCCATCAATCTATTTGTGCCTTGTTTTTCTATGCTTTCTACGAGCACATCAAATATTCCCCTTAAAATATACTGTTCATGATTTCCCAGAAGTATAATTACTTCACTTCCATTTTTCTTTTCTTTTGCTTGTTTCTGAAGGTCCATTAGATAATCGTATGTTTCTATGGATTTTGGACCTCTATCAATTAAATCACCTGTTACTATTAAGGTTGTATCTTCAGCTATCCATTCGCCTAGAACATTAACAAGATTTTCATTAATTAGATTATCTTGAAAACCTGAAAGTTCACCATGGATATCACCGTGGATTAGGACTTTTTTTTCCATTTTTATTTTTTCAATGCTAGCTCCGAATAAGTTAAGGCATGGGGAAAAAGCAAAGAGTTTATTTGATGAAATTAATGAAATTAGGATTAAGATTGAGATTATGATTATGAATTTTGATTTTGTATGTTTCATATATGTTTCCCACAGTAAAAAAAATAAATCAAAGATATGATATGCAAATATTAGACCAATTTAACGGTTTTGTTTATAATTCAATACAAACAAGTGCTTAGTAACAAATGCTCTTTTTTTAACATTTACAAACTGTGCAAATACTTGGCATAATTTTAGCAGATTAAGCTGTCTTTTGACAACTTTGTATCCAAGTTGTGAATCTTTTGTAAATTATTGAAATTATAAAGATAATAAGTTGATTTTTATTTTTAGGATGATTAGATATAAATCAACTCAAACTTCAAATTTACTCCGTACGCCGTACGCTGTACGCTGTACGTTTCTGGAGGGTTTCATGCTTAAAATAAAAAAAGCCTTATTGTCAGTATCTAATAAGGATGGAATTGTTGCATTAGCTAAGGCTCTCGTTGCTAATGGATGTGAGTTGATATCAACTGGGGGTACAGGAAAAGTTTTAAAAGAAAATGGAATTGGATTCACTGAAATATCAAAGGTAACAGGAAATCCTGAAGCCTTTTCAGGCAGGATGAAGACAATTTCCTTTGAAATAGAATCTGCCATATTATTTCACAGAGATAATGATGCCAAAGAAGCTAGTGATCTTGGAATAGAAGCTATAGATATGGTGATTTGTAATCTCTATCCTTTTAAAAATTACAGGGATGAAAATGCTGATCTGGATACTTTGGTTGAAAATATTGATATTGGTGGACCTACAATGATTCGGGCTGCTGCTAAAAATTATAAATTTGTTGCCTGTCTTACAGATCCTGCTCAGTATGAAAATATCATATTTGAGCTTAACAAAAACGCAGGATCTTTATCTTTAGAAACTAAAGAGAAGTTAGCTAGACTTGCCTTTAACCATACAGCTGATTATGATTCAATGATTGCAGAAACCCTAGACCAGCGCTTTGGTGTTTATTCAAAAAGGCTTTCATTCTCAAAAGGTATGAAATTAAGATATGGTGAAAATCCACATCAAGAAGCAATGTTTTACAAACAAAATGATTTTGAAAATTCTCTTTTTGATATGGAAATTCTTGGTGGAAAGGAGCTTTCTTATAATAATATTGTTGATATTGATGGTGCTATATATGCCTGCAAGGATTTAGATCGCTTTGGATGTGCTATCATTAAACATACTAATCCCTGTGGCTTATGTGAAGGAGATGATCAGCTGGAAGTATTTGAAAAAGCCTGGGCTTCTGATCCAGTTTCAGCCTTTGGATCAATTATTGCTTTTAATAAACCACTAAAACTTGAAACTGCAAAGTTCTTAGAGCTTGATCATGAAGATAAGTTTAAAAGAAAATTTGTTGAAGTAATTATTGCCCCATCTTATGCTGATGAGACCCTTGAATATCTTAAGCTTCATAAAGGCTTAAGAATTATTAAGCTTGATCCGCTTTCTTCAAATATGAAAGCAGATTATAAATTTTTAAATGGAACTTTGCTTTTGCAAGATTCTGATAATGAACTTTTAAAGGATCTAACCTTAGTTACTAAAAGAGAATGTGATATCCTAACAAAAGAGTTTATTGAGTTTGGTCTAAAAGCTTGCAGATCCGTTAAATCAAATGCAATAGTTGTTATAAGAAAATTTAAAAATAATAATTACTTTCAACTGCTTGGAATTGGTGCAGGCCAGCCAAATCGAGTAAATTCAGTTAGACTGTCACTTGATAGGATGCTTGAAAATCTTAAGAATGAATTTACTGGCCCTGAAACTGAATTTGAAGCTTATAAAAAAGAAGAGCTAGAAAGAATTGTTTTAATTTCAGATGCCTTTTTCCCTTTTCCAGATAACATAGAAATAATGAATGAATATGGAATTAAAACAGTTGTTCAACCAGGGGGGTCAATTAAGGATAGGGCAGTTATTAAGAAATGTGATGAACTTGGAATATCAATGTTTATGACTGGAATGAGACACTTTAGGCATTAATAATAAGTGGTAAGAGGTAAGTGGTAAGTGGTAAGTTTTTACGACTTACGACATACGACTTATGACTTTGCTTTTTATAAGGAATAAATATGAATTGTTTAACATCTTTTACCACTCCTCAATTAGCTCTAATTCACAAAGGCAAGGTTCGTGATAGTTTTCGTTTTAACAAAGAATCAAGAATGATTGTAGTTACAGATCGGATTTCTGCTTTTGATTCTGTTTTGAAGACTTCTATACCATGCAAGGGGGCTGTGCTAAATACAATTTCCAATTTTTGGTTTGAAAAGACAAAGGACATAATACCTAATCATTTACTTAAGGAAATTGATCCAAGCATTAATATCGTTAAAGAAGCAGAACCAATAAGAGTTGAAATGGTTGTTAGAAATTATTTGTCAGGATCAATGTGGAGAAATTATGAAAAAGGAAAAAGAATTTTTTCAGGTGTTGAAGTAGCTGATGGTCTTACAAAAAACCAACAGCTTCCAAATCCAATTTTAACTCCAACTACAAAAGAAGAATCAGATCGGGAAATTACTCCAGCCCAAATTCTTATGGAAGGTCTGTGTAGAAAAAGACTTTATAAACAAATGGAAAATGCAGCCCTAGCTTTATTTAAACGAGGAACTGAAATTCTTTCTGAAAAAGGAATTATTTTAGTCGATACAAAATACGAATTTGGAATTTATGATGGCGACTTAATTTTAATTGATGAGATTCATACCCCAGATTCATCTAGGTTTTGGGATGTTGAAAAATATAAGGCAGATCCTGAGAATGTGGAACAAATGGATAAAGAGTTTGTTCGGCTTTGGTTAATTGCAAATAAAAAAGATGGCCAATATCCAAATGCTTTGCCTGAAAAGGTTATCAAAGAAACTCAGAATAGATATATATATATTTGTGAGAAAATTACAGGCAAAAAGATTGGAATATGTGAGGATGTTTATCAAAGAGTGAGACATAATTTAGTTAAAAATAAGCTAATTAAAGATGGATATGTTATTCTAATTATGGGTTCAAGCACAGACATTGATCACGCCAATAAAATAAAAAAACATTTAAATGAATATGATATTTATAGTGATATAAGAGTTTGTTCAGCTCATAAAAATGGCGAGGATATTTTATCTTTAGCTGAAGTCTATAATACATCAGTTGAGCCTGGAGCAATTGTAGCAATCGCTGGTTTTTCAAATGGCTTAGGTGGAGCCCTGGCTGCTAATTTGTCAATTCCTGTGTTTTCATGTCCTCCATTTAAAGATCAGACTGATTTATTGCTAAATATTAATTCTTCATTAATGATGCCATCACTAGTTCCAGCAGCTACAGTTATTAAAACCCACAATGCAGCTTTAGCTGCATTAAGAAGTTTGAATTTGCCCAGGTTAAAAGAAAGATTTAATGAAGAAATAAAAACAATGAAAGACGAACTAAGGCATAATGATGAAAGTGTTAGGAGTTCTGAGTGAAGAGTTAAGAGTTAAGAGTTAAGAGTTAAGAGTTAAGAGTTAAGAGTTAAAGTGATGGGTAATTAAGGAAAAGATATGATTATTGTTAGTGCCTGTTTGGCTGGTGTGAATTGTAGATATGATGGGGTGAATAATTATAGTGAAAAAGTAATTAGGCTTGTCAAAGATGGTAAGGTGATTTTAGTTTGCCCTGAGCAGCTTGGGGGTCTTTCGACACCAAGAAAGCCAAGTGAAATTAAAAATGGAAAAGTAGTGAACCAGGATGGAATTTGTGTGAATTCTCAATTTGAAAAAGGAGCACTAGAAACTTTGAAAATTGCACTTATGTATGGATGTGATAAAGCCATTATGCAAGAACGTTCGCCTTCATGTGGTGTTAAAAAAATCTATAATGGAAATTTCAACCTAACCCTTATTGCTGGTCAGGGAATTACAACGAAACTTTTATTAAAAAATAAAATAAAAGTAATTTCCAGCGAGGACCTATAAAATGCCATCAATAACTTTTCACACCAGCAACCAGCAACTAGCAACCATATCAACAAGGAGTAATTAATGGAATTCGAAATATCCCCTCTTGATGGAAGATATAAAGACAAAATTGCACAACTGGGAAATTATTTTTCTGAATTTGCCTTAATGAGGGCAAGGACTGTAATTGAGTCTTTCTACATACTTGCTTTGTATGAAACAAAATTATTTGGGATACTTGGTGCGGATAATAAAAATAAGATAAAAAGAATAATAAATGATTTTACTATTGAAGATTATAGGCTTATTAAACAAAAAGAAAAGCTGACAAATCACGATGTGAAATCAGTTGAACTTTTTCTGCAAGATTATTTAAATTTAGAAAATAATAATATTATTCATATAGGTTTAACCTCTGAAGATGTTAATAACCTTGCTTATTCACTTCTTTTAAAACAGTTTTTAGAAAAAGAGTTCCTTCCTAAGATAAAAGAAATAGAAAATATGCTAATTGAAATGGTTGGCAAATGGAAAAGCCTGGTTTTTTGTGCCAGAACTCATGGTCAAAAAGCTTCTCCAACAACAATTGGCAAAGAATTTGCTGTTTTTTTATCCAGAATTCACAAACAAGTATTTAAATTAGAAAAAATTAATTTTGCAGGAAAATTAAATGGAGCTACTGGTAATTATTCTGCTATAAAATCTGCATTTCCTGATTATAACTGGATAGAGTTTTCTAATAAGTTTGTTTTAAGATTAAAGCTTGCACCTAATTTATATACTACACAAATAGAGAGTCATGATAATTGGGCCGAGTTTTTTAATATTGTTCGAATGCTAAATAATATTGTTATTGATCTTGATCAGGATTGTTGGGAATATATTTCAAGAGGGTACCTAATTGAAAAAACAAAAGAAGAAGAGGTTGGATCTTCAACAATGCCACATAAAGTAAATCCAATTAACTTTGAAAATGCTGAAGGAAATCTTTTGTTGTCTAATGCCTTGCTTTCTTTTCTATCTGACAAACTTTGTCGCTCGAGAATGCAAAGAGATCTTTCAGATAGTACGGTTCAGCGAAATATGGGGGTAGCGCTTTCTCATTCATATTTAGCCTTAAAAGAAACCTTAAAAGGGCTAAATAAATTAGATGTAAATTCTGATGTCTGCAAACAAGAGCTTCAAAATAGCCTTGAGCTTCTAGCTGAACCAATTCAATCAATATTAAGAACAACAAATATTGATGATCCATATGGAATGTTAAAAGGTTTGTCTAGAGGTAAAAAACTTACAGATGAAGATTTAAGTACATTTATAGACGAGTTAAATGTTGATAAAGAAATCAAAAAGAAATTGCACGCTCTAAAAATTCATGAATATATAGGTGAAGCAAGTAAGTTATGTGATATGCTATTAGAGGAGATATCATGAATGTCGCTATAATCGGCTCAGGTGGAAGAGAGCATGTTTTAGAATGGAAAATAAAACAAAGTCCTATTGTTTCAAATGTCTTTGTAATACCTGGAAATGGTGGAACTGAGAATAACCTTGCAATTGCTCCAAGTGATTTTCAAGCCATTGAAAAAGCTTGTGTGGAAAATGATATCAAGCTTATTATCCCAGGCCCTGAGGCAGTGTTAGCAGAAGGTATTTATGATTACTTTAAAGAGAAAGAAATATTTGTTTTTGGGCCTAGTAAGCAAGGAGCCATGCTTGAAAGTTCCAAACTTTATGCAAAAGAGTTTATGTCTAAATATGGTGTAGCAACTGCAAAATTCCATTTATTTAATAACATAAAAAGCGCTGAAGATATAATCTCTGGTTATCAAGGAAATGTAGTTATTAAATTTGACGGCTTAGCTGCTGGAAAAGGTGTATATGTTTGTGCAAATATTGAGGAAGCAAAATTAGCCTTAAATGATATGCAAAATTCATTTGGTAAAGATGCAAAATTCTTTGTTGAAGAAAAGCTAGAAGGTGTTGAACTGTCTATTATTGGAATTACAGATGGTAAATCAATTAAACTCTTGCAGACCTCACAAGACCACAAACAACTTTTAGAAAATGACCAAGGACCTAATACCGGAGGAATGGGAGCTTTTTGCCCTGTAGATTTTTGTAATGAAGAAATGATGGAACTTATTTGCCAAAATATTGTAAATCCAACAATGGAAGGTCTAAGAAGCGAAGTCTATGATTATGTAGGTATAGTATATTTTGGCTTAATGCTTACCCAAGATGGGCCCAAAGTCTTAGAATATAATGTGCGCTTTGGTGATCCTGAAGCTGAAGTAATACTGCCTGCATTAAAAACAGATCTCTTAGAAATAATTTTATCCTGCTTTAATGGAAACTTTGAAAAATTAAACATAGAGTTTAATGAAGCTTACTATGTTGATGTAGTTTTAGCTTCAGGAGGCTATCCAAAATCATATGAAAAAGGTTTTAAGATAAGCGGTCTTGATAAGCTCAATAATGATTCTCTTGTTTTTCATGCAGGAACTAAGATTGACAATGGTAATCTTGTCAACTCAGGAGGAAGAGTGCTTAATATTATAGCTCATGATAAAGTTTTAAAAAAAGCCATAGAAAAAGTTTATGAAGAAGTAAAAAAGATTGAATTTAGGGATGTTTATTATAGGAAAGATATTGGAATGAGGATTAATAAGTTGTAAGTATCTTTAATTAATTATTAATTATTAATTATTAATTATTGATTATTTTCAATTCTCAACAGGAAGCTATTCGTGAAAAAAATTGCTATACTTATCTCTGGTCGCGGTTCAAACATGATAGCTATTGCTAAAAATGCCAAAAATGGCATTTTAAAGGATGTTTGTGAAATATCCTGTGTTCTTTCAAATAAAAAAGGAGCTAAAGGGCTAGAATTAGCCAGTAAAATGGGAATAAAAACCGAATTAGTTAACTCTAAAAAAAGATCCAGAGAAGAGTTTGAAAAAAAAAATGATAGAAGTTCTTGCTAAATATAATCCTGACTATATAATCCTGGCTGGATTTATGAGAATATTGTCACCATTATTTGTAAATTATTACAAAGGAAGAATAATTAATATTCATCCAGCTGATACTAAAGAGTATCAAGGGGCACATGCTTATGAATGGGCCTTTAATAAAAAAATGTCTCGCACAAAAATTACGGTTCATTATGTTGACTCAGGTGTAGATACAGGAAAAATCATCAAACAAGCAGATGTTGACTTAAGTTTTTGTAAAACACTTTCTGAAGTTGAAGAAAAGGGCTTAAACGTAGAACATAAATTTTACAGTACGGTGATAAAAGAGCTGTTTGAAAATAAATAACACAAAGGAAAAGAATGAAAGACATAACAAAAACACCAGTTGGCAAAGATCTTGTTTGTTATTGTACAAAGTGTCGCATGGATCTTGGTCATAGAGTTGTAGCGCATGTAGACGGATTAGTAGCGAGAGTTGTATGTTTGACATGTAAGTCAGAGCACAATTATCGTCCTGCAAAGGGTATAAAAGAAGCTGCCAAAAAAGAAGAGAAAAAAACAAAAAGTAAAAAGATTGCAAAAACAAAAAGCAAACCTACAAAAACAGAACAAATTTCACAATGGCATCAATTAATTGCCGCCACTACTATGGAAGATGTGCGAATGTATAGCATTAGTTCTAAATTTGTGCCAGCTGACATTATTGATCATAAAACCTTTGGAAAAGGTTTTGTAATAAAAGAACTTGGATCAAAAATCGAAGTTTTATTTGAAGATGGAAATAAAATATTAATTCACGGAAGATAATTCGGTATACGGTTTATAGTATTTGGCATTTGGTAAGTGCTTTAATAACCAAATACTAAATACTAAATACTGAATACCAAAAAGGCGGAGCCTTTTTATGTGCGGAATTCTTGGCATCTATGGTAATGATGATGTTTCTGAAGAACTTCTTATGGGTTTGACTTCTATACAGCACAGAGGTCAAGACGCAGCTGGTATGGTTACTTTTGACGAAACTTTTCGTCTAAAAAAAGGCCTTGGCTATGTTAGCTCAGTTTTTAAAGAAAAAAATCTTAAACGTTTAAGTGGAAATATTGGTTTAGGCCATGTTCGTTATTCAACTGTTGGTGCAGGAGAAGAGCTTGACGTTCAACCGTTTTTTCTCAACTATCCCTATGGCCTTGCCATGGTTCATAATGGCAATGTTACCAATTTCCAAAGCATTAGAAAAAAACTGCTTGAAGATTATCATCGCCTTTTAGATACATCAAATGATGTGGCTTTAATTTTATATACCCTGGCTGCCCAGCTTGAAAAAAAGGATTTAAAAAATCTTGAAATTGATGATATTTTTGACGCTGTTGCAGATACTCAAAAAATGATTGAGGGAGCTTACTCAACAGTCACAATTGTAGCGAATAAGGGAATTTTGGCTTTTGCAGATCCTTATGGGATTAGGCCGATTGTAATGGGTATGAAGGAAACTGATAAAGGGCCAGCATATGCCTTTTGTTCAGAATCTACTTGTTTTGATTTTTTGGGTTATAAACTTGTTAGAGATTTAGAACCAGGGGAAGCTGTTTTTATAGATAATGAGAAGAAAATACATTCAAAGATATGCCATAGACAAGGAGATAGTTTCTGTGTTTTTGAATATATTTATTTTGCCAAAGAAGATTCAATAATTAATAAAAAGCTTGTTGCAACTGAGCGCGTGAAAATGGGTAAAATATTGGCTGAAAGAATTAAAACAAGAGGTCTTAATCCAGATATTATTATTGATGTGCCAAATTCTGCTTATTTCTTTGCCTCTGGACTTGCTGAAGTTTTAAAAGTTCCTTATAGAAGGGGATTTTCAAAAAATAATTTTATTGGCAGAAGCTTTATCCTACCTTCCCAAAAGGAAAGAGAATTAGCTGTTAGACAAAAATTAAATCCTATTCGCGACATAATAAAAGGCAAGAAAGTGGCAGTGGCTGATGATTCAATAGTCAGAGGAACAACCTCCAGGCATATCGTAAAAATGCTTAAAGATTTTGGCGCAAAAGAAGTTTATTTCATTTCAGCTGCTCCACCTGTAAAGTGCAGATGTGTTTATGGTATTGATATGTCAATAAAAACACACCTAATTGCTTCTGGTAAAGGCAACAAGGAAATTGAAGATTATATTGGAGCTGATGCCCTGGTTTATCAAACTATTGAAGACCTAAAATCAGTGTACCATGACCAAAAATGCTGCTATGCCTGCTTTTCTGGAGAATATCCAACTGGCATTTCTGAAGAATCACTTTCAAATATTGAAAAAGAAAGAATTCTTGCCGAAGAGAATGCAAATTAGTAATAACTTCCTTTATGTTCTACAATTACCTTGACAGTTCGCGTTAAATAATTTATGTGTATGTGCTTCAGCCTTATATGGGGATTGTGTATTTAGAACTTTTGTTCACTAATCGGGAGACCCCTTATGAAAAAAACAAGATTAATTGTTTTTATCAATATTTTTTGGGCCTTTGCATTTTTGTGCACTCTTTTGATTTCCTCTTGTAAAGGACCAAATCCCTATTACCATAATAATAATAGGTATTATAAAAATCATACTGCAATTATGTCAGCAAGTCTTAGACCTGGTCCTTTTTACAGAGCAGCATATAGTAGACCATATAGACCTTATGTGCCACATGTATATATAAAACCTGTTCCACCAATTATTCCAATAGTTCCAAGACCTATTATTCCAGGTACTGTTTATGTTTCGAACTATCCAAGGTATGTTTCAACTTACAATGTCGAGTATGTTGATATTACTGTCCAGGAAGATTGGATTTTGCTTTCTTCAACTCCTAAATATGAAGTTATAAGATATAATTTATCTGGCGCATACTATGTTCATTTTGGGTGCCTGGTCCCAGGTATTTGTGTTTGTGTTGATGATTGGAAAGAAGCATGGAAAAATGCTTGTGCAAAGAGAAAGGAAGCAAAAAAGCTTAAAGAAAAATTAGCAGAATGTGAAACTGGTCTAGAAGAATGTTTAGAAGATAAAAAAGAATTAGAAGAAAAATTAAAAGAAGCTGAAGCAGAAGCTACAAAATATGAAGAACTTTCTTCTGTATTAAAGAAAAAGTTAGAAGAAACCGAAGACCAGCTTGAAGAAGCAAAGAAAAAAGAAGAAGATGCAAGAAAAAGAGCAGAAGAACTACAAAAAGCAAAAGCTGATTTAGAAAATAAAAATGAAAAACTTGAAGAGGCAAATCAGAGATTAGAAGAAGAAAAATCAAGAGTTGAAGAAGCTTTTGAGCAATATAAGCGAGCAAGTGAAGAGGAAAAGAAAGTTTTAGAAGAAAAAGTAAAAAAAGCAGAAGAAGAGTTGGCTGTAGCAAAAAGAGAACTTGAAGAAGCGATAAAGGAAAAAGAAAAAGCAGAAGAGACAGCCAGAGACTTAGAAGAAGCAAATAAAAACCTGGAAGAAGCAAAACTGGCATTAGAGGAAGTCAACAGACAACTTGAAGCTGAGAAAGAGGAGCTTAGATCTCAACTTGAAGAATTAAAAAGGGTTAGTGAAGACCAGAAGAAAGCTTTGACTGAAAAGCTAGATGAAACACAAAAAGAGTTAGAAAGATTACAAAAGAAATATGAAGAATTAAATAGACTATATGAGGAAGAAAAGAAAAGAGTAGAAGAGGCAGAAAGGCAGGCCCAGGAACAAAGAAAAAGAGCCGATGATGAAGGACAAAGAGCAGATGATGCTGAGCAAAAAGCAAAAGATGAGGAGCAGCGAGCCAAGAAAGCAGAAGAAGCTTTGAAAAAAATGCTGGTTTCTAATCTTTGTCCAGCTAATATTAGGTCATACTTTGATTCTGCAGAGCTCAAGGTAATTATGGATAAACTATATTCAATAAACATTGAAGACAAACAAAGTTTTTCAATATGGTTTGGTGAATATAAGGAATATTTTGCAGAAAAAGGAATTATTGTTCCTGCTGTTGAACATCAGGATATTGCGAAGAATGAAGAATATGTTGGCTATGTTGGAAGATTGTACTTTCCAGAGGGAGAGGCGCAAATTACTGAACTACTTGTCTCTATGACTGATAAAGATAACATTGTTGTGAAATGTAATTCAATTGATCAAAGCTCAGATGACGCTGTGGACCTGGGAATTTACGCAAGAGACTATATATTGCTAGTTGATACTTTTAAACCAGGTGAATGGAAATTGCTTGAAGATGGAAATTTGCCAAAAGAAACAAAAGAAGATTCTGTAAATCAGATTCAAACATTTGGTTATGAGTTTGCAAAAACCTGTCAGGACAATGAAATGTATCTTTTTATAGAAGGTCATACTTCAATGACAAGCTCATTCTTGTATAATCTTGACCTTGGAAATAAAAGAGCCAGCCATTTTTATGATATTTTAATTGCTGAAATTGAAAACCAAACAAGTAAGCTTAATAAAGAAAAGATTTTATCAATTACATATGGTGAATTTAATTTAATTGATGATGCTGAAAAAGATGCCAAGGGTCGTAAGCTTAGAATTATAAGAGCCAAGAATAGAGCTGTTGTATTTAGATGTGGATCCATAGAACATATTAAAGAGCAATTTGTATATTTACAAAGAATGGTTTCTGAAAATATTAAAGATACTGACCGCGATGAAAATAAATCTTCAACAAATACAAAAGCCAGGTGGGATCAATATTGTACTGATAATATAGCTAAGGTTGATGGCTTGTAAGAGTAATCTCTAGGTCACCAGTGCGCCAGTGCACCAGAGTACCAGGAGTGAAAAGGATTTTGTATTTGGGCTTTCTAATTTGGATTGTTGTTGTTTAAGTTATGAATTTAGTTTTATTTTATCAGCTACAGCTTGAGCTACCTCAATACTGGTATTAGTGCCTTTCATGTCATAAGTCTTAACTTTACCTTCAGCTATAACTTCAGCGATTGCGTTTTCCAAAAGCTCTGAACACTTTTTTTCATCCAGCCAATCAAACATGAGTTTTGTAGCAAGGAACATTGCAATTGGATTTACTTTAAATTGGCCTGCGTATTTAGGAGCAGAGCCATGTGTTGGTTCAAAGACAGCGTAATTGTCACCAATATTTCCACTTGAAGCAAAGCCAAGGCCACCAACGAGTTGGGCTGATAGGTCTGATATGATATCTCCAAACATATTTTCAGCTACCAATATTCCGTAGTTCTCAGGGTTTTTAATTAGCCACATGCACATTGCATCTATGTTTGCATCCCAAAGATCAATTCCCTCATAATTCTTAGCTACATTCCTGGCTGATTCCATCATCAGACCACCAGTTTCTCTTAATACATTTGGTTTTTCAACAACTGTAACATGTGAGTATTCATGTTTCTGTGCATATTTAAAACCTTGATTTACAATGTTTTCACATTTTGCTTTTGTCATAATTCTGGATGATATCGCCATTTCATCAAGAGGAACATTTTCAAATTTTTTCATTTTTGGATGCAGTTCTTTTAATAAAGCAAATAGTTTTTCAGGAACAGGTCTAAATTCTATGCCTGAATAAAGCCCCTCAGTGTTTTCTCTGAAAACCACCAGGTCAATATCATCTTTATAATTCAGCGGATTTCCTTTATATGCTTTACAAGGTCTTAAGTTAGTGTGAAGATTAAATTCCTGTCTTAATCTAACTATTGGGCTAAAATAACTTAAACCCTTGTTTTGAAGCGATGGATCCAGTTCAAGGGCTGCTTCGTCTTTAGGCTTTGAAGTTATTGCTCCAAATAAAGCACAATCAGTATTTTTTAATACTTCTATTGTTCTGGCTGGAAGCGGATCTCCCTCTTTGCACCAAAAATCCCATCCTATGTCACCATGAACATAATCAGCTGAAAATGGCAAACTTGCTAAAACAATTTTAGTTGCTTCCATAACATCATTGCCTACCCCGTCACCAGGAAGCCATGCAATTTTATAGTTAGACATTAAAAACCTCCAGTTAATAAGTGGTAAGTGGTAAGTGGTAAGCTGTAAGTTGTAAGTTCCTAACTTTGACTTTTTAGCTAAACACTTTAACAAATACCTAAAGTTAGAATTTTATTCTGCTGATTAATAGAAATATTAAAACAAAAAATCAAATCAAATTGATGATATATCTTCAGCGATTTCCGCCTAAATATCGGCAAAATTTTATGCTGATAACTGATAGCCGAGAGCTGAAAGCCCAATTAGTCAAAATATTTAAATATCTTAGCTCAATTGCACACCTTGGCACAGTATTTGCTTAATAATATAGTGAATTTAAAACTAATAGCCTATTAAAAGGCTAAAACGGAGGCGAGAATGAAGATTTTAAAGAATCTTTTAATTGGAATTTTAACATTAAGTATGGTTTTTCTTATTGTTGCTTGTGATTCCGGCAAAAAAAGATCAAGTCATGCTAATCAATATGGCGTCCAAATTGCTTCTCAAAAGGAGAAAATGCTCAGGCAACAAATGGCTGAGCAACAGAGAAGAAAAAGAATGGAAATGGAAATGATGAGAAAGCAACAGAAAGATGCTTTGTTTATGCAATATTGGCAAACACTTTTAAATGAACCGCAAAGAAAAACAGCTTTAATGATCTCAGCAATTGGTGCAGGTTCTCAAGTGCTTCAAAATATCTTAGATAACATGAGATATGGTGATAGCTATCATGTAGCATCTAAAGATGGAGTAGATTCAATTTATACTAAAGATCCTGAATTTTATGCATCTTTAATTCAAAGAGCCGAGAAAAGCGGTGCTGAAGTTATCGTTGATAGTTCCGGAAAAATAGTCAGAGTAAAAGAAAACGGAAGAACCTTCTGTGTTTTATATGTTACAGAAGAAGTATACGAAATAGTAAGACAAGATATTCAATAATTATTCCCTGAATTTTCCCATTTCACTTTTCACGCTTCACTTGACTTTATTTATCCCCTAATCTATTAAGCTTTTCCTCATCATTTAATTTTTTGAAAGAATACATGAATTTAATAGAACATACAATTTATAAAACAGATAAGGGTTTAAGGATTTTAGAGATTTCTATGCCTCATATGCATTCAGCTGAAATTGGAATTTTCATTAGAACAGGCCCAGTTTTTGAACCACTTGAGCTTTCTGGAATATCTCATTTTCTTGAACACATGATGTTTCGAGGAACTAAAAAATATCCCTGCTTAACCTCTCTAATGAGAGAAGTTGAGAACTATGGTGGAACTTTAGAAGCATCAACGTCAAGAGAGCATGTTGAGTTTTTCTACAATTCACACCCCAAGTATATTAAAAAAGGCCTAGATGTGCTTTTTGATATTCTAAAAAATTCTCAATTTATGAATATTGATTCTGAAAGAACTATCATACTTGAAGAATACTTAGATACAGTAAATGATGATGGTGAAACAATTGATATTGACCAGCTTTCAAGGACATTAATTTTTGGCGCGGAAAATCCATTGGCAAGACCCATTCTTGGGACAAAGAGTTCAATTGAATCAATAACAAGTTCTCAGATTGAAGCTTGGCATAAAAAAAATATATCAATTGAGAACATGGTAGTCTCAATAGCAGGTAACTACGATCCTTCTGATGTTGAATATATCAAAATGTTATTTGCAGATCTAGAAATTGGCACAAAAAATATCTATCCTGAAATTGTAAAATCTGGTGCAAAACAACGCTTTCATTATAGTACTTCAAATATGAGTCAATCTATGGCCATGTTTTCATTTTTAGGAATAAAAAATAATGATGAATTTTTTATTCCCTATGTTCTTTTGTGGAAAATTCTTGATGGTGGCATGTCATCAAGATTATATTCAAAAATTTGTGGTGATTTGGGCCTTGCTTATGATGTAGATGCTAGTATTGAGAATTATTATAGCACTGGTATTTTCGATATATTTGTTACTGTATCCCATGATAACATAATTGCGATTTATGAAAGTGTTATGGAACTGCTTTCTGATATCGTTACAAAGGGTGTTAAAAAAGAAGAATTTGAATTTGCAAAAAGAAAATATAATTTTGATATTGAAATGGGAATGGATGATATTAACCTTATGACAAGATGGTTTGGAGAAAAAGAACTATATTTTCAAGCTTGCTCATTTAAGGATAGAATTGATATTATTAATTCAGCAACCATTGATTCAGTAAATGAGGTTGCCAAACAAATATTAAATCCTGATAAAATGTATTTTACCTTAGTTGGTTCAAAGAAAAGATATGCTGAACTTAATAAATATTTTTTAGAAAGGATTTTTTAGTAAAGTGTCTTTAAATCAATCTCCTAAAATTGCCAGGCTGATTTGCAAAAAATGCGGAAAGATCTTTATACCTTTAACTTACAGGGAAAGTGTTACAGGTACCTGTTCAGACGATGATTGTTATGTTTCTTTTTCAGATACAGATGATAAGGAACATGTTCAGGCTGACCTTTATAAATACTCTTTTAATTGCTTGAAATGTGATGAAAAAATATTTACAAATGAAATAAGTGATCGACTTTGTTCAAAATGTAGAGAAAAAAACAAAAGAACAAGAATTTTTTATTCCAAGTTATAAATAAGGAAAAAAGCTTTATGCTTCTTAAAAAAATAGAAGATATATTAAATATTCCAAATGAAATTAAAGAATCCACTGAATTTAAAAATGAAGTTTCATGCATTTTAGATGAACTTAATTGTGGAAAAAGAAAGATAGCTAATAAAAAGGAAAATGGTGATTACGAAATTGATGTGCTAGCTCAAAAGGCCATTTTAGCATTTTTTGCAATAACTAAATCCCGAGAGTTTAAGGCAGGAGACTTTCATTACTTTGACAAAGTGCCTGTAAAAACTGACTTAAAAGACAAGAATGTAAGAGTAGTGCCTCAAGCCATCGTCAGATATGGAGCTTTCATTGAAGCTAATGTTGTTTTAATGCCATCTTATGTTAATATTGGTGCATATGTTGGAGCAGGTACAATGGTTGATACATGGTCAACTATTGGAAGTTGTGCACAGATTGGTAAAAATTGCCATATATCTGGTGGTGTTGGTATTGGTGGAGTGTTAGAGCCTATTGGCGCAAGACCTGTTATTATTGAAGATAATGTATTTATTGGAGCTAGGTCAGAAATCGCTGAAGGTGTTATTGTAAGACAAGGTTCTGTTATTTCTATGGGAGTTTTTATTGGCGCTTCAACCAAAATCTTTGACGCTCGTCCAGAAAACTTCGGTAAAATATACATTGGAGAAGTACCAGAAAACTCAGTACTGCTTCCAGGCTCAAGGTCAAAAGATATTTATAAGGATAATGAAAAAATTGGATCAGTTGATTTGTATTCTCCAGTTATTATTAAAACCAGAGATAATAAAACAGACGCGAAAACGTCTTTATCAGAGGTCTTAAGAAAATGAAGCAATTGTTTTTTTTTAAACTTCAATCAAATGGTAATGATTTTATTCTTTTTAACTGCGATGAGCTTGGAGATTTAGATTTTTCTTTGTTAAGTAAAAAACTCTGCCAAAGACAGTTCTCTATTGGTGCAGATGGTCTTATTATTCTTGATAAGATTGATGATAATAGTTTTGAAATGAAATATTTTAATAATGATGGTTCTGAAGCTGAAATCTGCGGCAATGCTTTGCTTTCTATTGGAAGATATCTTTATGAAAAATATTCTATTCAGGCTGATGTTAAGATAGTGACTAAAGCCGGGGAGAGAAAGATTCTCTGTGGTTTAACTCAAAAAGCTTTTTTAGCTCCAATTAATTCAAGCTATAGAGAAATAATAATAGGTGGTGATAAAGGCTATTTTACAAAAGCCATAGGAAACCCACACGCTGTGTTTTTTGGCAGACTTCCTCCTAATGATAAACTCTTATCAATTATGGAAAGATATGCCTGTGAAGCTTGTTTCTTAGATGGAATAAATATTAATTTTGTACATATCATTGACCAGGATAATATAGAAATAAAAACCTGGGAAAGAGGAGTGGGTTTGACTTTGTCTTGTGTTTCAGGAGCTGCCTCGTCTTTTATCATTGCTCATCACTTAGAATTGATTGGAGATGAAATTACAATCCATTTTGAAAATAATAGTTCTAAGATTTCTATTGAAGATGATATGATTGTTATGCATGGGAAGGCGGAATTGGTATATGAAGGAATAATCAATAATCAATAATTAATTTTCAATTTTCAATCTAAGATTAATTCAAGTTCCTTTAGGCAATTATCTACTTTTTCCTTATTTACCTTTTGTAATTTAACCAGAGGAAGCCTATAATTTTCTTTACAGAGGCCCATTTTATAAAGCGCATATTTCACTGGAATAGGATTGCTTTCTACAAAATTAATTTTCATTAATTCTAAATATTTATAATGAATTTGGGAGGCGATTTCAAGGTTTCCAGTTAAGGCCTTACTTACCATATTAGAAAATTGTTCTGGAATTTGATTAGAGACAACTGAGATTACACCATCGCCTCCTAAGGTTAGCATAGGAAAAGTTAAAGAATCTTCTCCAGATAAAATTATAAAATCCTCATTCGTATATTTTTTTATTTCCATCATTTGATTGAGATTTCCTGATGCTTCTTTTACTCCAACTATGTTGTCAATTTCCGATAATTTAATAATTGTTGCTGGGTCAATATTGCCGCCAGTTCTTGATGGCACATTATATATAATGATAGGAATATTAACTTCAGAAGCACAAGCTTTAAAATGTTCATAATAGCCATTTTGGGTTGGTTTATTATAATAGGGACCAACAACTAGTAGGGCATCAGCTCCTGCTTCATTGGCGATTTTAGAATTAGAAATTGTTTTTGAAGTGGAATTTGATCCTGAGCCTACAATGACTGGAACTCTATCTTTTATTACTTCCTTGCTTGTTTTTATTAAATCTACAAGTTCCTCTGTTTCTAAAGTAACTCCTTCACCAGTAGTTCCTGATAGTAAAATATTAGATATATTCCCATTTATCTGGTATTCAATAAGCTTTTTAAGACTTTCATTATCAATGCTTAAATCATCATTAAAAGGCGTAACTAATGCAGTAGTTGTTCCAGTGAATTTCTTTGTCATTTTTTTCTCCCAATTATTGTCTATTGTATAAAGTTTAAAGCTTATAACTTATCGCCTGAATAATTTCCAGTAAATAATTAATGAAAAATAAGTTTGCAAAAGCATGTCAATTCAACTAAATTTCATCTGTCTTTTTAATATTCGGAGGATCACATGAAAAAGTTTATTTTAATTTTTATTTCAATCATGGCAATTATGGTCTCAGGCTGCGGCTTTTTAGGCCTTGGTGGAAGCGAAAAAACAATGACTGGTTATGTGTCCTCTGACACTTTTGCTTCTGCTGGAGTTGTTGCTGCTGCAATTCCTGCTGCAATTCCTGGAGTTTATAAGCAAGTCACTATTGGTAAAGCTACAAAAACTGTTGAATCCTACGGCTTTATCATGATTTCCTGGGAGCTTTTACTTTCAGGAAGCCTTAATGGAATTTCAATTGATATAATAAGTACGGATGATCTTTCAAGCGGAAAAAATTTAGAGCTTTCCTGTACTGAGGGTTATAATTATCAAATAATTATAGGTAAAAAATATACAGATGGGACAGTTGAAATTGATGTTTCCTTATCAGATGGGGGACATACAACTTTTGCATGTACTGAGCTTGATTTAGGAACAATTGGATATGATTCTTCTACAGGGAATTTTTATTTAGTAGATAATCCTGGTGTATTGGCTGGTACAGTAACAACTGATTCAAGTATTGTCTTTGATTTAACCGGGCAATGGACTGTTACTGTTACTGATGATTCCAGTTCCTACCTCAAATATATGGCCTCTAAATCCGAGGATCTTGTTGTTGATGAAGAAGGTACTGGCATTGATGAAGAAAGTGAAGTAATGTTTTATCACAATACTGATTCAAATGAATTAATTATCGTTCCTGGTGATGGTGAACAGTTAAGCTGTAATGTTTATTGGTTTGGATCCACAGATGCTGGAGAATATGAAGGTGAGATCCATTGTGCTGATAATGTCCCTATTCCAATCCCTAATTGTACTTTCTATAATGAAACTATTTTAAATGTAGTTATGGATTCCTCTGCTTATACTGGTGAGGGTTGGATTAGAATGGCAGCTTTTTTAGATGGTGATGGTTGTACTGAAATAACAACTGGAAGAGATGATTATTCAGATTATGAGTGGAACGCTCAAATAGAATTAGAAAAGACAGGAGATACTGAACTTGAATATGCAGATTTAGTTGGAGTAGGCGATGAAGATATTTCAAGGCAATTCGCAGTTTCAGAAAATGATATGTGGGGATATTGCTATGATGCGAGCGAGGGTTATGGAGATGAGTCAGATGATGTTTCTAGCGTTATTAGTACAATGGGGCTTAATTTTCCACTAACAGGTCCTAATGCAAACCTTGATTTTGCTTATGACGCTGAGACATTAACAGCAACTTTATCCTATGGTGATCTTGATTCTTTAACAGCTGATTGCGAAGAATCAAGTGGCTATGTTTATTGTTACTCAGATTTTAATTCAATTTCTGGAACAAATTATTATTCACAATGGTATACCACATCCTGGATTCAAGGTGAAACAGGTAAATGGGTAACTGATGGATATATTTATATTCAACCAGAAGGTGATTGGGGATATACTTTTGCAGCAGGTGATTGTTACTTGTCACTATATTTTACTAATAATACTTATGATTATTATTCTTCGGGATATGGTGATTCAGATCTGTCTTATACAGTTCCTGAACTAGATACGTACTCAGATTTTCTTACTTTTCCGGCAACTTTTTCAGGAATGAATGTTTCTACTTATACTTATCCAGAATCTGATAATGTCTGTGATCCATGGACATTGTCCGCGGTTGACAATATTGAACTTGATTTTGTAGATGGAAGTTTAAATCTCTATTTGTATGATGGCCAAGACCTTCTATCTACAATCACTGACTCTGACTCTTTCTGGGATTTAGATGCTTCATACATTTATGCAAATGATACTGATTTCAATGTATGGCTCTCAGGTAATGATGGAAATGGTATTGTATATGAGGTTTCTTTTTACGCACACTCTGGATATCAATCAATAAATCTTTACACATACTGCAATGATTCTTCTGATTATGCCAGTGCATATGGCTGGAGGGATTTATATGTTGGTGATGATGAGGGCGAAGATGATACCTCAACTGGAACTTATAGTGGCAATATTTATAATGATTTCTGTGGACTAGGCTATTATTCTAGTTCCTGTGTTGATACAGAAGAAGAAATCGCTTGGGAGACTAGTTTAACTTATGATCCAGGTTCAGATACTTTGGTGGTTACAATTAATGGAGAACCATACACTCTCTCAGGAAGCTATGGGTATTATTATCCAGATGGTTGGGACGATAATCCTTCAGTTACAGCTTATGTTTCAAGAAATTACGCTGAATTCCATACTGTTGGAAGTAGCGATAATACCTACAGCTATGATGGTCAGTATTTTTATGTTTATTATTGGTATTCAGGGAGTGAGCATGAGGATTATTGCTCTGATGCATTTTACGGGTATCTTTCCTTGCAGGAATAGGCAAACTAGATAAACGACTCTAGAAAATCTTCCATAAAGAAAACCCCCTTTTTATCCTTTAGCCATTCAGCACCTTTAATTGCACCTTCTGCAAATAAGGATCTGTCAAAAACAGAATGTTTAATTTCAATATTATCTCTATCTGATTGAAAAGTAAGTTTATGGATTCCAGGAATTGACTTTGATCTAATAGCTTTAACTTGAAGAGTATTTTGTTTTATTTGGCCCTTAGGATTATCATACAGGGTTTCATTTTTCTTTGAAAAGTTTTCAAGTAAAATAGATTCAATTTTCTTAGCTGTTCCAGAGGGTGCATCAAGTTTTTTATCATGATGATATTCTTCCAGGTAAGCATCATAATCAAAATTACTTAGTAATTTTGAAGCATCCTTGCAAAGTTTAAGAAAAACATTTAAGCCAAGAGAAAAATTTGGTGAAAATAAAACTGCTGATTTAAATGCAAAGGTGCTTTGGAGTTTTTTTAGTTCAGCAAGGTCAAATCCTGTTGTTCCGCTAACAATATTTATTCCTGAGTTCAAAGCATGCTCTATGTTGTTTAGGGCACATGATGGAATAGAAAAATCAATTAATACATCAGTGTTTAAGTTACAAGTTCCTGAAAAAGCCTTATCAATATCAAAAATATCACTTATCTTGTGCTTATTTTCAATAGCCACTTTTTCAACTATTTTCCCCATCCTACCATAACCAATTATTCCAATATTCATTATTACTCCTTGAAACTACTTACGACTTACCACTTACGACTTACGACTTACGACTTACGACTTATAACAGTCTGCACTTCATCAGGGCATTTTATATCATTAATAACAACTTCTATATTATTTTCCATTGCTGGTATTATTGATTTTGGGTGTAATATTTTTGCTCCAGATTCCGCAAACTCAATTGCATCTTTATATCCAATTTGTCTAATTGTTGTTGCAGCAGGGTTCAGATCTGGATCGCATTCACAGATTCCTTTAACATTTTTCCAAAGTTCGACTTTGCTGGCATTTATAATTGAACCTAACAACGTTGCAGTGTAGTCTGATCCTTCAAAGCCAAGAGTGGTTGTGTCATTATTAACATTAGCTCCAATAAATCCTTGTATAATAAAAATGTGATTTTCCTTCCTAAATGGAGCAATTTCACTTTTTAAATTTTCTTTTGTAGTAGATATGCAAGGATTGGCTGCTCCAAAATTGCTATCAGTAATAATTATTTTTCTGGCATCAAGCAAAACAGGATTAAGATTATTTTTTAATAAGAATTCATTAAAAATATTAGAACTAATTAGTTCTCCAAAGGAAAAAAATTCATCTTTTAAAATGTTAGATGCATCAGATGTTTCTGATATGAAACTTAATATTTCTTTCATTCTATTATAATATGGTTTAAAAATAAGCTCTAATTTTTCTGTTGTTTCATGACAAGCAAATAAATTTTGTATAAATTTTTTATTAAGCTCAATAAAATCAATTAAAGCATTATGGGCTGTATAGTTTTCTTTAGACCTTTCAGCCTCTTCACATAAGAACGCAAGCATTCTTGTGGTCTTTCCAATTGCAGAAACTACAATAATTAGGCACTTAGCTTTTCTTTGAGTAATAATATGTAATATGTTTTTGTAATATTCAACGTGACCTAGACAGGCACCACCAAATTTAAGAATCATTATAGCTTTCCATTTTTAGTTAAGCTTAATAAAATTTATTCTATTTATAGAAAACAAATGTCAATTTAAAATAAATTTAATTATAGTTTTTCATTGATTTTTAGAAAAATGTTTAAGAAGTTTACCTTTTTGCTGATGGCTGAAGGCTGATGGCTGATAACCCAACTTACTTAAATTATTAAAACTACCTAGGAAAATGGATAAACCAATGTTTGAATACATAAAAAACGCAATTTTAAAAAAAACTAAAATTGATGTTGATGAACTTGAAATTGAAAGAAAAACAGCAGTTGTTGCACTAATGCTTGAAATAGCTAATGCTGATGATGAGTTTACCTCTGTTGAAAAAGAAACATTAATTGATATAATTAAACAAGAATTTCTACTTGATCAAATTTCAGTAATTAAACTCATTAAAAAAGCACGTGAAGAAAGAGAAAAGTCAATTGATCTATGGTTTTTTACTAATGCAGTAAATAAGCAATTCCCAAAAGAAGAAAAAATTAAAATTCTTAAAATGCTTTGGAATATTATTTATGCAGATCATGTTGTTACCCCTGAAGAAGAATATATCATCAGAAAAATAGCGAACCTTTTAAGAATTGAACATCACGAATTTATTAAGACAAAGTTGGATGCAAAGATTTAGTTTTAGTGCTTGGTACTAGTTAGAAAGGTTAAAGTTCTTTTTTAGCAAACTCAGCCCCAGCTTGAATCGCTTTAATATTAATTTCCACAAATTCTTTCTTTTTAATGGCTTTTGTAACAAGGTTTGAAAGTTTTTCTGGATCAAGAATTTTGGTGTATGCTAAATAAGCTCCTAATGCCACCATATTAGCTGCTTGCCTTAAGCCAATTTCAGCTGCCATGTCTGTAACTGGAATATAAAGAGTTTTCACATCATCTCTTTTTACTTTTCTATCAACTAAAGATGAGTTTACTAGAATAAAACCTCCAGGAACTACATCATTTTCAAATGTATCTAAAGAAGGGCCATTCATTGTAATTAATACATTTGGATTTTCAACAAGAGGTGATCCAATTCTGTTTGTAGAAATTCTAACAGAACAGTTTGCTGTGCCGCCTCTCATTTCTGGTCCATAACTTGGAATCCATGATACATTAAGACCTTCTTCCATTCCAACTATGCTCATAGCAATACCTGCTGATAAAACGCCTTGTCCACCAAATCCTGCTATTTTCATATTTTGTTCTGGAAAATTATCTAAAGAAGCGTCTTGGGTTTTGGCTTCTTGTACTAAATTTAATGTTTTAAAAAATTCTTCTAAAGTAAGATCTTCTTTTTCATAGACCCTTGGAGTGGCGTCTTCAGAGTTATCTCTGAAGGTGTCTACTTTAAAGGTGTCCATTAATACTTCTTCAACCCATTTTTTGGATTTTGAAGGGGTCATTTTCCAGTTTGTAGGGCATGGAGTTAAGATTTCCACAAAAGAAAAACCCTTTTTGTCTATCTGATTTTGTAAAGCTTTTCTAATTGCCTTTTTTGTTTTGTTAATATGTTTAGCATCAGTTAATGCTACTCTTTCAATATAAATGGGAGCTTCTAATTGGTTCATCATTTCAGCCATTTTTATAGGGTAGCCTTCATTTTCAACTGATCTTCCATGTGGTGATGTCAGGGTTTTTTGTCCAATCAAAGTTGTTGGAGCCATTTGTCCACCTGTCATTCCATAAATTGCGTTATTTACAAAAAATACGCATATGTTTTCCCCACGGTTTGCAGCATGAATAATTTCTGCTGTACCGATTGCAGCAAGATCACCATCACCCTGATAAGAAATAACAATGCTATCTGAATTTGCTCTTTTTGCACCTGTTGCAACAGCTGGAGCTCTTCCGTGTGCTGCTTGTATATTTCCAGTGTCAAAATAATAATATGCAAATACAGAACAGCCCACTGGTGAAATGATTATAGTATCATTATTTATTTCAAAATCTTCAATTGCTTCAGCTATTAATTTATGAATGATTCCATGACCACAGCCTGGGCAATAGTGAGTTGATTTTACATCAGCAACACCTTTTCTTGTGAATTCATCATAAAAACCCTTTGGTTTTCTTAAGATATTTGTTTGCATTATAACTCCTTTTTAAAAGCAGTAAGCTGTAAGTGGTAAGTGGTAAGCTTAAAACTTAGCAGCTAAAAAAATATATATGATTTAGCTAATTATTTCTTTTGTAAAATTTACCACTTCTTTTACTGATGGAACTGCTCCACCCATTCTATTATAAAGAAGAATAGGTTTCTGAGATTTTGTAAATAGAGAGATATCATCTCTTAACTGACCATTTGAACATTCAACAACAATAAATTTTTTGGTTTGTGGCAAGATTTTTTCTAAAGCTTTAATAGGATGAGGCCATAAAGTAAGAGGTCTTAATAAACCAGCTTTAATCCCAAGTTGTCTAAGTTCATCAACAGCACTCATAACAACCCTTGAAGTAATACCATAACTGATGAAAATATATTCAGCATCATCTGTGTTATAGAATTCTACTCTTTCTTCATTTTCCTGTATTGTACTATATTTGTTCTGAAGTTTAATATTATGTTCTTCCATTGATTTTGTATTCATATGAATTGAAGTTACAAGATTTTTTCTGGTTTCTTCATTTGCTAAAGTTGCCCAATCTTTTTTCTCATTTTTATCGTAGTTTTTAACTTCTTCTGGAAATTTTACAGGTTCCATCATCTGGCCAATATAGGCATCTGAAAGCAGATAAACAGGTATTCTGTACTTATCAGCTAATTCAAAAGATAGAAAGGTAAAGTCAGCCATCTCTTGTGCTGAATTTGCAGCGAGCACTATACATTTATAATTTCCATGACCACCACCTTTAACTAATTGATTATAATCTCCTTGTTCTGGCCAAATATTTCCAAGACCTGGACCTGCTCTGGTTACATCCACAATAACACATGGAAGTTCAGCGCCGGCGATATATGAAACACCTTCCTGTTTTAAGCTTATTCCAGGACCTGATGAAGCTGTCATCACCCTAGAACCGGCTGAAGCTGCTCCATATACCATATTAATAGCCGCTACTTCACTTTCAGCCTGAATAAAAGTTCTGTTAAAAAGCGGCATGTAATAAGAAGCTGCTTGAGCAATTTCACTGGCTGGGGTAATTGGATAACCAAAATAACAATCACATCCTGCTATTATAGCAGCCTTAATAACCGCTTCATTGCCTTTTATAAATTCAATTTTCATAAGTTAATCCTTGTTTTAAGTGGTAAGTGGTAAGTGGTAAGCTGTAAGTGGTAAGCCTAAAGCCCAGCGCTTGCTACTTATTACTATCAGCTATTTCACTTTCTTATAAACAGTTAATGCTCCTGGTTCTGGGCATGTATAAAAACAAAAACCACATCCAATGCAGTTTTCGGCTGCATGAACAGCGTATTGATATCCTAGTTTATTAAATTTTTGGGACATGCTTATGCATTTTTTGGGGCATATATCAGCACAAAAATGACATCCTTTGCATTCGCTTTCAGAGACTTCAACCCTTGGAGTTTTTTCAATTTGTTCAATTTGTGACATTAGTTCCTCCGATTAATTAACATGTTCTAGACAAGCGGCATTATATATCTAAATCATAAAATAAAAGTCAAGAATTGTTTAAAAATGAAACAAAACTTGCATTATTCTTAATAATTTTTAATAATTATAGTAAGAACTCAGGACTCAGAAATTAAGTGCAGGCTTATGTTTTTTATTTTGAAATTATATATTTTATTTAACTTTTGGAGATGTAATGGCTCTTAGAAAATCTGATTTATTTAAGCTTATAACTATATTGTTTTTAGTTTTAGTTCCTTCTGCCTTTTTTTCTTATAGATATGCGTCTTGTTCAAACACTGAAAATTCTTTAAATATTTTTAAAACATTTTATTCTAAAAGCAAACAACTATCTACTTATTCAGAAATAGCAGATACAGTTGATGAAAAATATGTAGATAAGTCTAAAATAAATTATAAAGAGATGTTTGTAAACGGTTTGAAGGAAATTGAAAAAGTTCTTCCTGAACTTCAGATAGTACAGCAAAAAGAGAAAATTATTATAAAGTTAAATGAAAAAATACGGAATTTTTATTTAAAAGACATTAAGTCTTTAAAATATTTAAAAAAGAATATGATACAAGCATATGAGTTTATTAGAAATAATACAAGTGATGAGTTTGAAGACGAGGAAATTGAGGAAGTTGCTATAAACGGTATGCTTATGAAATTAGATCCACACACAAATTTTCTTCCAAGGGATGTTTATAATGAGTTGAAAGTTGGAACTATGGGAAAATTTGGTGGGCTTGGTATTGTTATTACAATTAAGGATGGCGACCTCGTTGTTATTTCCCCCATTGATGATACACCTGCCTTTAATGCAGGAATTAAAGCTGGTGATAAGATCGTGAGAATTGATAATGCTTCAACAGTAAACATGACTTTAATTGAAGCTGTAAGAAGAATGAGAGGAGATCCTGGAACAGATGTAACTTTATGGGTAGCAAGAGATACCTTTAAAGATGCAAGGCCATTTATTTTAACAAGAGACATTATTAAGATTCAATCCGTTGATTCTAAATTGCTGCCAGGAGGAGTTGTTTTAATAAGGCTTAAAAACTTTCATGATGAATCTCTTGATGAAATTAAACTTCATCTTTCAAAATACCTTAAAAGAAGTGATTTCCGTGGTGTAGTTTTTGATCTTAGAAATAATCCAGGTGGGGTCTTAAGGCAGGCGCATAAAATAAGCGACCTTTTTATTGAATCTGGTGATATTGTTTCTATTGTAGGCTCTGATAGAAGAGAAACAAAAAAAGCAACTTGGTTTGGTACTTTATCAGATTTTCCACTTGTTACCTTAGTTAATGAAGGTTCAGCCTCTGCTTCTGAAATTGTTGCAGCTGCTCTAAAAGAGCATGATAGGTCTGTAATTATTGGAGACAAGACCTTTGGAAAGGGGACGGTTCAACAACTTTTTGAAATGCATGATGGCTCAGAATCAGCCTTAAAAATTACGATTTCCAAATTTATATCTCCTTCAGGTCGTGAAATTAAAATAGCTGGAGTAATGCCAGATATAAGACTATATCCTGCTAATATTGAAAAAAATAATATGTTTCTTTTTAAAAAACATCACACAATAAAAGCAGAATATCTTGAAAAGATGTATGGTGTTGAAGGAATGAATATGGCAGATTATAATAATTCTGACCAAAGTGCTCTTCATACTATTACTTATTTCAAAAAAACCAATGAAGAAGAAGATGATGATTTAACCAAGGAATCAAAGGGAGAGGTTGTTTTAACTAGTGAAGAAAATGATTTTGAACTTTTTCTAGCTTCAGAAATAATTAGACATGCAAAATCAAATGACAGGCAACAGCTTTTAGCGCAGGCTCAAAAAATTATTGTGCAAGCTTCAGGAAAAGAAGAAATTAAAATTAAACAAGAGCTCAAGAAATTTGATATAGACTGGGGCTTTGGACTTAAAAAAGAAAAACCAAAAGTAAGTATAAATTTTTACTTAAAAGAAGGCAATGGTAAAGCAGGGGAAAAAATTCACTTAGCCTGTGAAGTTAAAAATAATGGTAAACTACCTCTTTATCAAGTTTGGGCTCTTACAGAATCTGATAGCTTTTTATTTACAAATCATGAATTTATTTTTGGTAAAATAAATGCAGGCCAAACACTTACTCGGGAAATTGAAATAGAATTATCAAAGGCTACTATTTCCCAAATTGTAAATACTTCTCTGGTTTTAAAGGATCATTTCGAAAGAACTCTAAACAAAGATTCTCTATATATAAATATTGAATCACTTGATAAACCTACGTATTCCTATAACTATCAAATTATAGATGATTCTTCAAACAATAGTGAAGGTAACGGCGATGGGGTTCCAAGTTTTGGTGAAACAATAGACCTTAAGCTTTTAATAAAAAATAATTCTGAAATTGATTCTGGAAAGATTTTGGTTTCTGCCAAAGCCACAACAGCTGATGGAATTTTTCTTGTTAAGGGCAGGGAAGAGATAGAGCAAATAAAAAAGGGTGAAGTCAAAGAAGTAACGATGAATTTCAGAATAGATCCAAGTTATAGCTCTAATAGTATACAGTTTAAATTATTTATTTATGATGATGTATATGAAACAATTATATCAGATAAATTAAAGCTTGATTTAGCAAGGCCTGAAATTGGCCCTGGTAGCCACCCAAAAGGCTTTCTTGAATTAAAAGAAAAAGGTATTTCCTTTTATTCATCTCCATTTAAGGCTTCAAATATTTTATATATAAATGATGAGAAGTTAGAACTGGAAATAATGGAAAAACGTAATGGTTTTTATAAAGTAAAGTTAAATAATGGGGCTTTTGCCTGGATTGAATCTAGCGCCAATGTTGGTATAATCGACAGTAAAAAAACTCATAAAGATAAACTAGTAAGCAATATTGAGTGGTTTACAGAGCACAACCCACCGCTAATAAAAACTTTATCAAATAAATTAGAAAGAAGTAATGGGTATAATAAATATCATTTAAAATATGTAATACAGGACAACGAAGGTTTAAAAGATGTTTATATATATCTTAAAGATGAAAAAATTTCTTACTTAAAACTAAATGGTGAAAAGGAATATCTTCTTGATCAGGACATTAATTTAGAAAGTGGAAGAAATTTTATAACAATCAGAGCAAGAGATAATTCAAATCTAATTACATCTCAGTCTATTGCTATATATAATCCGGAGAAGTAAGGGAACAAAAGCACAAGGGAACAAGGGAACAAGGGGAAGGCTTGATAACACTGCTGTACTATGTTTGTCTCACTTGCTTTACACTTCAGTTAGATTATCTAACAGTTTAACATAAAAAGAGAAAATCGCTTTTTATATCATATTAATAATACATCTAATTTTCTGATTTTAAAAGTTGGCATACACTTTGCGTCAATTTAGGCCAGCGATGTGGGTATGGTTTTACTTTTTTTAATTTTCAATACCCTGGAGGGTTGTGCAATGAACTCATTTTTAAACAAATTTAAGCCGTCTTTTTTTATCCTTTGCCCTTTGCTTATGCTTTCATTTATGCTGTATGCTGAGCCAAATGATAGTTGTATTGAAGCAGCCCTGGCAAGTAATGTATTTTCTGTTAACAAATACCAACACTACTCAATGAAATGGGATCTGTTGTATTCTGAAGAATCTCCGTTGAATGAACTTTCAACTGGATGTGCAAAAGATGTTGAGCTTTTTTTGCTTGAGCAAGATTTGGCTTACCATGAAAAAAGGAGTAATTGGTGTAAGGATAATTATAAAACAGCTTTAAGCAGTGAAAAGTTTAACAAGGCAATGCAAAGTCTTTCTGGATTGCGATCAAACCTTGCATATCGGGAAGAAGCCACCAAAAGGGTAATTACTGATTTTCAAAAAACTCAAGCAAAAGCAACTCAAAGAGTAGTAGAATCAATGGTGTCCTTGAAGTTGCTTATACTTGAAGAAATTCTTGATCTTCAGTTGTATTATAAACTTAGAAAAGAAAAAGTTGTAAAAATTACCTTAGAACAACCTGAGATAGCCGGCTTAAGTTACCTGGTAATAGAATTAAAGTATGTTAAAAATCCAAATAACGGAAAAGCTGTTATGGTTAAATTTGGATCAATTGAATTTAAGCTTGGTATTGTAAGACTTGGCAATAAAATTATTTTAGTTGATGAATCCACTGATTATTACAAGGGTTGCTGGTACGCACATGATGGAAAAAAATATCTTGAAAGGAAGCTAGAAACTATTGAAAAAAGATATGAGGCTATGATAGATGGCGATCCTGATACTGTTCCAGTTGAAATTGGTATTGTTGAAGATCATAACTTAGAAGAAGCTTTAAAAGAACCAGCAAGAGCCGAAGACCCTGCACCAAAAGAAGAAAAACAAGAAGAACCTGTCCAACTACCAGCTGAACCTGAGGCTACAGATAATGATGCTTTAGCTGAATTTAAAGCCTTAGACTTCGAACAACTACTTGATGTGGCAGATCAATATGATTATTCTGATAATGAAATTCAGCAAGCACTTTATGCAAAAATTGATCATAAATTGAATGAAGAAGTTGCAGGCGAATATATGGTTGAAAAAGAAGCCTCTGCAACAGAAAGGGCCTTTTTAGAATGTGTGCAAACGGCTGTTTGGAAAAAGGACAACTCAAATGCAGTTCTTTGTATTAAAGCTTTTCAAAGTGTAACACTAAACAAATCTTCTGTTAGATCATTGCTTGCCTTGTGCAGTGATGATGGCAAAGCCTATGTAAAAGATGAGCATTGTATAGCAGAACACTTTAGATTCTATTCCAAGGATCCCGCTTCAGCTGCTGATTATTCAAGCCTTTTAATTATGGGAGATGAATATTATTATCAATCTCAAACGTATAAAGGACTTTATGCTATAAATCCAACATATGCCCATGAATATTATCAAAGCTTAACACAACTTCATGAATACATGATAATCGCTTATGAAGATTATTTAGAGCTTTATAATAATAGAGCTTATTATGGGCCAGATAATGCTGAAACATTTTTAACTTTAGCTAATATGGCTGTTTGGGTAAATGAACCTGAAAACTTTCCAGCTGATAAGTTTGAGCATTTATTACTGGCTTTTAATTCAAATACTTCTACTGGAAGCTTAAGATCTGCAACAGGCGCAGATTTAATAAGAATTGAGTATATTGATAAAGTAAGACCGTTTAAGCCAGCTATAACGGCCGATAAAGTTACTGGTGAAAGTGAGCTTACTGTGATTAATGTTGTGATGGATAAAAAAGTAAATGATATGCTTACAGATGATAGTTCTAGCGCTTACATCAAATTTCTTTCTGCCTTAAAAAAGGCTCTTGGAAAAGCCTAATTCAAGGTTTGAAAGGTAGAACATGAACCTTTGTATTAGCAACAATTTAAAAATAACCAATAATTAATAAATAATAATTAATAATTAATTTTAAGAGATATAAAGGCTGGATAAACAGCCATCCTCTACTTCTAGGTTGCTTTTTTCAACGTAATTTTATAATATTACTCAATAAAAAAACCTTGCAAAATGATGCAATATGTTATAGAATTAGAGGGTGTTTATACCTCCTCCGAAAGGTATTGCATGATCCTTGTTATGGGTAGGTAACTAAATAACTTTTTAATAAGTCGTAAGTCGTAAGTGGTAAGTGATAAGTGATAAGTTGTATGAGTATTGAGAATTGAAAATTGGTTGTTGATTATTGATTATTAATAACGCGAATTTTCAATAATCAACAATCAATTCCCAATTTTCAATTTTGGGGACAGAAAAAAGACCACTTCACGGTCATCCTGGACTTGTTTCAGGATCCAGTGAAGATACTTTGCTAATTACAAACAGCATTGGAGATAAGAATTATGAGAGTTATAATTAAGAGAACGTTTTCGTTAATTTCAATTTTATCAATTCTATCTGTTTTCATCATTGCAAATTCGGCTTATTCTGATGAAGGGGAAGCTGGGATTAGTGATAAGTGTCTTGAAGAAGTTAATAAAACACGCCCGAAAATATTTAAATATGATAAAGGAAATAAAAAATATACTAGAATTCAATACCTGGAAGATATTTACCAGAGTCATCCAATCGCTTGTCAGATGATGGAAAGGGTTCCTTCAGAAACTCAAGGAAAGAATGATCATTTTTGCACTGAGGTTGATCAAGTAAGGATTCCAAGGGATCATTCAAAAAGAGGGCATTGTTATAAAGACCCGAGAAAAGGAAACAGTGGGTTTAGTCATTTAAATTCCCTTGATTGTAAAACAAAAGCAATGGATCTTCCTGCTACTGGGGCTTGGCCAGGAATAAGAGCTGATAGTGCTCCTTTTGAAGGGCCCCTTCTTTCAAATTATTCTCCAAATTGTCAGGGAGAAATTTTTAATTTTATTATGGAACAGGAAAAGAAAAAAGCAAACTGTTCGGATTTACCTGATACCGGTGCTTGTCAATCATTAGCTGCCTTGACTGCCAATAGTGATCTTATGGCTGAAGTAATAGCAAGTAATGCAAGGTCCCAACCACGTTCTCCTTGTGCATCTAATGAACCTTGTGCAGATGCTAAAAGAGACTTAGCTATGCTAGCTTTTTATTCTATGGGAGATGTCACTGGAGCCCAAGCTTCACAAGCTTCAGATACAGAATATGAAAGAGGGCAGTTTATAGCTAGTCTTAATCAACGCTGTGATGCTCAAGGGATAAGTAATGATGATTGTGAAAAGATGATGGGAGCAATTGGGGCTTGTTATGAAAAAGCTAATGCTGATGATAGTCATGCTTCTTGTAATACTGCCCTTGGTACTATTATTGGTGACAATAGTGAAGCAAGAAAAGGCTTATATGAATATTGTGACAAGAATCAAGATTGTATTTCTGCCTATTTAGAATTTGTTGCAAGAAATCCTGGGGAAAAGGATAATTATTTAACAGCACTCAGACTAGGTAAAAAAGAGGGCGCTGAAAATTTTGTCAAATTACAAAAAAATGACCCTAAAAAAGCAGCGAAATATCTTAATTTACTTGAGGATCCAAATGGCATGTATGCACAAGATTTTGCAAAGCTAGCTTTAGATCCAAATCTAAAAAATAATGAAGCTAATGAGTTTTTTGCTCTTGTTAAAGATAGCAAAACAAAAACTTATGCAAGGGGCTATAGTGCTATGATTTATAGAGATGCAAAAGGACCTTCCAGAGCAAAGGATTATTTGCACATTATAAAAAATAGTAATTATAACGAAAATTCAATTGAAGAAGCTTTTCAGTTATTTAATAATAGCGATTATACAAGCACTGCTAGCACAGATAAAATTGTTAGAGAAAGATTTACACAAGGAATAATTTCACATAAGGGTGACCCTGAATTAGCAATTGCATATTCAAAAGCATATAGAAAAAAAGGCGTTTATTTTGATACAAGTGATATATATCAAAAAAATGAAGATGATCCAAGTAAAAACAGATTTTCTCCAGCTGATTTAGAAGCAATAGCAAAAAGGCTAGAAGGAAAAGGTAAAATACCACTTACAGTCAAAGTTGACTCGCATGCTAATCCAGCTATATTTAAGGTAGATGGAGATTCTGATTCAGGATATATAATTACAATAGGTAAGGATAGATGGAATAATCTGCCACGTGATGAAGACTCTGGAGCTGTAAAAAGCGAAAGACTCCAAAGGGCATTGAGCGCAGCATTATCTCAGATGTAAGGTTTCAATAATCAATGAATACTTGGGTACCAGTCACAAGTCGCCAGTAAGATACCGAATACTAAATACCAATCCCTTGTTCTCTTGTTCGCCTGTTCCCTTGTTTCTACGCTTAACTTTTTTTGGTATATACCTAAAAATAGTAATTATTTTGAAAACAACACATGGATTTTTATTATTTATGAGACAAGCAAAAACGAAAAGTTGATTTTTTAATTTTTTTTGGCAGTGAAGGATAAGGGAGATGGATTAAAGACTTAGGATTAAGAGTTAAGAGTTGAAACTAATATACCAACCCATTGAGTTTCCGTTCACCTTCGGGCACTCACACCTTTTGTTGAAAATAATCAATAATTAATAATTAATAAATAATAATTAATGAATACTTGGGTACCAGTCACCAGAACACCAGTCACCAGAACACCAGTCGCCAGTAAAATACGAGCATCCAGCATCCAGCATCGAGCATCTAGCAACCAGCAACTCTTTACAGCTCCTTCTTAACCCAATACTTCAAAGCAAGCATATTAACAAAATTCACAAACACATGAATAATAGAAGGAACCAAAATAGAAACAGAAAGCTCTCTTGTAATACCTAAAACAAAACCCATGATGATTGCAAAGCCTGTCCAGGGAAGGAAGTTTTTTGAAGGACCGATGTGCAGGATTCCGAAGATTAGGCTTGTTAGGATAAGGCCCATATAATCTTGTAATAAGCCCCTAAAGAGTAATTCCTCTGCAAAACCACTTAATAAAGCAAGCAATAAAAAAGTAAAAATTCCATAGCCTTCAAAAAACTCCTTGAAAAGACCTATTAAAAAATCAAAATAAGTAGTTTTCATCATAAGGATATGAGATCCAACAATAACCAATATAGCAATCACACAAGAGGTAATAAACCAAAATCCATCAATGTGATATAGTTTGAAAACATAAGGAAAGCCCTTTAAAAAGCCTAAAATTAAAAATGATATGAGAAACATAGCTGAATAAACAATGAGCATAATTTTTAGCTTTTTATTCATAAATAGCCTCTTTGAATTGAATTAAGATCACAAGAATTATTAAATGATTTTTCGCAAAAGGTAAAGGAATTTAAATAGTGGTAAATTTTAAGTGGTAAGTGGTAAGTGCTAAGTTAGCTATTTGATAGACCTAAAAATTTGTGATTTTATTTGATTACTTTTTTTAAAAACACTTGACTTATTATACTGTTAAAAATCCACTTACCACTTACCACTTACCACTTACCACTTACCACTTACCACTTACCACTTACCACTTACCACTTACGACTTACGACTTACCACTTACCACTTACGACTTACCACTTACCACTTACCACTTACCACTTACGACTTACGACTTACCACTTACCACTTACCACTTACCACTTGACACTATACCAATAAATTAAGTAATATTCATATGTGTTCAAGAAAAAAGAGGAATTTTGATGAAAAAGTTGTTTTTATGCCTTATATTATTTCTTCTAATAATATTTTTTGTTAATTGTAACTTAGATGAAACAGCAGATGACACTGCTTCTGATGATCTGGATTTAACAGAAGTTGGGGGAGTATTATTTGTTGATATTGAAACCTCAGACGATGATGATAATATCGAATTGGCTTTAGTTGCAAGAGATGATGCTGAAGGTGACGAAAAATTAGTTTTAATTCCTTATTTCACCTATAGTACTGATGGAGTTTTTGCAGATACTTTTACCTATGATCTTTCAATTGCAGCTACCTTAAATAGTATAAATTATAATTCTGTTGAACAAGCTGAAGCAGAAGATGAGGAAATAGCGGAAGAAACAGATGCTACCTTTTTAAAACACTCTATGCAAAGGCTTGCCTATAATTCAAATATTGATGTGCTCAATGCTTTCTATGAAAATGCTGATTTTGGAAATGCTCAGATAAAGCAACAAACGTTTAAACATACTGATATTGCCGTTGGTGATGCAAAAACCTTTTATTTTTCAAGAGACGGTGTTACAACTGAAAGAAGCATTTCAGCTTTAGCAAGAAGGGTGACAGATAATCTCATCATTTACGTTGATGTTGAGGATATTGATGCCTTTTATGACGCTGATGACGACAGCCTTGATGAAGATGTGATTACCATTTCCCAGCAACTTGAGGAATTGATATTGCCAAGAATGGAAACCTTGTTTGGTGCTCGCTACGCTGAGAGTGTAGCCTATGGTTCTTTATCTACTGCTGATCAGGATGAAAAGCTTGCCCTGGTTCTAACTGGGCGATTAAACAATTCTGATGAAGTTGCTTTGTTTAATCCTAATGATATGCTCGAACGTGATGAGTTATTTAATCCCTCTAGTAATCAGCAATATATAATATATTCTGGATACCCAACTGATGATCTTTTAATTGATAAAATATTTTCTGATTTTACCGGAAGCTATCAGAAGCTTGTTAACTATTCAAAAAAGGTTTTACAATTATATAGAACAGGCGCAGTTGCAACACCTTACCCTGAAGCTCCCTGGCTAAATAATGGCTTGTCAGCTTTAGCTCAGGATCTTGTTGGTTATGGTGATTATAACTTTATTAATGTTTATAATTGTTTTGATGATTTTGGAAGCGTAGTTTTAGCCTCGCCTGAGACCTCTGATTGTCAAACAGCTTTATCATATTTGTTTTTAAGATACCTGTTTGAAGCCGAAGGTGGGGTTACATATTCCGAAACGCAGGAAGAAGCAATAGTAGGCTCAGGAATTGACATTATTTCCTCTCTTATAGGGTCAACCTATAGAGGAATTGAAAATATAAGTGAGACTAATCTTGATGAGGATTTTGAAACTTTATATGGAAAATTTCTTGCAACCCTACTGTTAGACGAGAGTGATGCAAATGAGACTTATGCTTTTGATGAATCAGTTCAGGATCCATTTACAATGCAGTATATTGGCTTAAGAACCATATCTTCAAGGGAGATTAATGGAACAACTTATACTTTATCTGGCTTAGATTCAGAGGCTTTTCCAGAAACAGCAACAGTTTCATTATATCAAACACAATCAAAATTTTATTCATTTACTCCTGCAGCTGGATCTTACGAGATTAATCTATCTGCAGAAGTTGACGCTGGATTAGAATTCATTATAGTAAGGACAGAATAAGTGAATATAGAAAACTCAATTGCTTATATAAGCGATAAAAAAAGAACAAGCCTTCAAAACACTTTATCAAAGCTTCCCTTTCATTTAGATATTATCCATTATAAGAATGTGGAACAAATTACGAGGGAGCTAGAGAAAAGGTTTCCTGATTTGCTTGTCATTAAACTTTCTAAAGATTTAATGTCTGAAAATGAACTTTTATTAAAAGGCCTAAAAAAAATCCCAAATTGTATAGATACTCCAATTGTTTTTTGCTTTGATCATTTATCAAATAAAAAAACAGTGGATCTTTTACAGGCTGGTGCTTTTGATGTTTATCTAGGGAATGAAGATATACAATTTTTAGAGCATAAAATATCAAAAATCTTTGAAATTCAAAAAAGCAAGCAAGTAAGAAATAAATTATATCATCTTCTTAAAGAGCCTTATTACTTGCTTGATGAATCTACTGTTTTAGAAGCCTTTATTGGTGATAATCATGATGTTTTGAAATATGATCATGTGAATATTTTAAACCTTTATAAGCAGAAAAATTCCTTAACAATTTTATCAAAAAATCAGCTTTCCAAGGTGCAGGAAAAAAATATTTTAAAAAGAGTGCTTAATGCCTACTCACATGTTTTTCATTCAAAAGTTGAACATAAGAGCTTTAATATTGAGTCCTATGGCTTTCAGGCAAATAATTCAAAAACCAAGAAGATTTCTTTAGCAGCTCTTAACTATATATCTTTGCCTGTTGTTGTTCAGGATAAGCTATATGCAATTGTTGAAATAGGAAAAAGCCATAAATTTTCTTCCGAAGAAATTGGTTTTTTTATAGCTATTATTAATGCAGCTAACTTGATAATTCAAAACAATTTGTTGCTCAGGGATGCAGAAGAAGTAAATGTTCGTTTATCTGAACTTGATAAGCAAAAAAATGCTTTTTTAAGAATTTGTTCTCATGAGCTTAAAAATCCTATGGGAATTATTAAAGGCTATGTTGAATTTTTACAAGATGGTATTTCCGGTGAACTTTCAGAAAACCAAAAAGAGATCATGGAAAGAATCCATGTCAATGTTGATAGGCTTTTAAGGTTAACTATTGATATTCTTGATTTCCCCAAATTTGACGGAAATAAAATTGAAGTAAAACGAAGCCTTTGTGATCTTAAACAGGTTATAAATACTGTTCTAGACACCTTTGAATATGAAGCTAAAAAGCGAAAGATTGAGTTGAAATTTGAATTTCCTGCAAAATTACCTTTTATTTATATTGATTCTGATAGAATTCAACAGGTTTTTACAAATTTAATCCACAATGCCTTGAAATTTACTAAAGAAAAAGGACAGGTTAATGTATCACTTAAGCTTGAAGATAGGGAAGCAGACCCACAATATGACAATATTTTAGGTCAAGATTATTTTCAAAATATTCACATAACAATTAAAGATACAGGTACTGGAATTCCAAAAGAAGTTTTACCATATATGTTTACAGAAAAAATAATAAGAACTTTTGATCAGAATAATAAATTTTCAGGACATGGTCTTGGGCTTATTATTTCAAAGGAAATTGTAGAAAAACACAATGGTAAAATCTGGGTAAAAACCAAGGAAAATGTTGGTTCAAGTTTCCATTTTGTTTTGCCTGTTGATGATAGAGCCTTTGAGGTTAACAGGGCTATGAATGAGGTTTCTCAATTAATAGCTAATTCTATTACTACTAATGAACAGTTCTTTCTGGTAATTATAAGCATTAAAGATGTTAATAATATCGATGATTTGGATAATTTTACTAGTAGTATTAACTTTTTTGACCATTTGCCTAAAATGGCTCTTGATTTTAAAGATAGATTTATAGGGTTTTATAGAGTTGATAAAGATAAGATCCTTTTAATATCTTTTCAGGAAAAACCAAAAGAATTAAAAAAAGATCTTGATACTTTTTTAAAATTTTTAGAAAATTTTAAGATTGATTATTTTAGAAAGATAGATAAGTTAAAATTAGGAAAAGCTGTTGCGTGTTTTCCAAGAAATGGTAAAAGAGCAGAAACACTAATTAAGTCCGCGCTTGGAAAATTATAATTATATTATTTTAGCCTTTGATTTAAAAGGGGTTAAAAGGAGGTTTGATGTCAGATAAGAAGAAAATACTAATAGTTGATGATGAGCCAGATTTTATCAAAATACTAAAAATCAGACTTGAACATGCAGGATATGAAATATTTGAAGCAGCAAATGGCTTAGAAGGTTTAGAAATTTTGAAGACAGAAATACCTGACCTTATTTTGCTAGATGTAATGATGCCTGACATGAATGGCTATCAATTTTGTCGCAAAGTAAAATCAAATGAAAAAACAGAACATATTCCAATTATAATGGTTACTGCAAAAGCACAAGAAAGTGATAAGTATTGGGGGCTTGAAACAGGGGCTGTTGATTATATTACAAAACCTTATGAATCATCAGAAATGCTCGAGAAAATTAAAAAACATATTATTTAAATTATCCACAGGTTTTGTGGAAAACTGCGGTCATTCTTTGATAATTTTATAAAAATCCTTAAATATTTTAAGCTCTTTTACAAATTGACCAAATATTAAGCAATTTTCAATTTTCTTTAATTTTTCTTGACTTTTGATAGGCATATTATATAGGTTGGCGCTCGCTAAATACGGGTGGGTAGCAAATTGATGCTGAATATTCAATTTGCTGCATAAGTTTATTAATAATACTAAAAAATTTACGAAGGTTAGTCATGAAAACTTATTTTGCAAAAAATGGTGAAGTTGAAAAAAAATGGTATGTAATTGATGCAAGCGGTGCAATTTTAGGTAGATTAGCAACAGAAGTAGCTAATATTGTAAGAGGTAAATACAAACCTGAATATACACCACACGCTGATGTTGGAGATTTTGTTGTAATTACCAATGCAAGTAAAATCAAAGTTACTGGAAATAAATTAGCAAACAAAATGTATTACAGACATACTGGATATATTGGTGGCATTAAAGAAACATCTTTAGGTGAAATGCTTAGCAAGCATCCTGACAGAGTCATTAAGCTTGCTGTTAAGAATATGCTGCAAAAGAATATTATGGGTAGAAAGCAACTTACAAAGGTTAAGGTTTATGCTAATGAAAATCATCCACATGAAGCACAAAAACCTGCTGTTTATAAATTAAAATAAAAATCTTTTTGAATTTTGAGGAAAAATAAATGGAAGAAAAAAAATATTACGCAACTGGCAAAAGAAAGTCAGCAATAGCAAGAGTTAACCTAACTGAAGGTAAAAGCGATTTTACAATCAATGGAAAAAAACTTGATGTTTATTTTGAACAAGAAGTGCTAAAAATGGTTATGAATTTGCCATTTAAACTAACAGAAACTGAAGGCAAATTTGGGATTCGTGTTATTGTAACTGGTGGTGGACCGAATGGTCAAGCTGGTGCAATTAAACATGGAATCTCTAAAGCTTTGTTAGTATACAACCCAGAGCTTAGACCTATTTTAAAGAAAAATGGTTTTATTACTCGTGATGCAAGGGTTAAAGAAAGAAAGAAATATGGTCAGAAAGGCGCCAGAGCAAGATTCCAATTTTCAAAACGTTAGAATCAAAATTCACTGCCATCATTTCTATATCCTGGAGAATAGACGTCTCCAATATTTGTATGTCCAATAAATTCACCTGTTATATCCGGATCTAAGGTCAATGATTCATTGTTTCCACCTTCTTGAGCATAAATTGTTGAATCAATAGTATTACCCTGAGCATCTTTTAAATAAATTTCATCACCACTATTATTTAAACTTAAGCAGCCTTCAGAGGCAATGGTCGCAGTATATGTTAGTGCATCAATATTTCCTCCTCCGAAAATCACTATGGCTTCATAACTTCCAAGTACATCATTTGCTGTAAATGTGTGCCTTAAGCTAGATGAATCATAAATGCTAAAGTTTTCTAAATTGATGCTTGTTTCACTGTAATTGACAATTTCAATAAATTCATCTTCTGATGTAGATACTATTCCATCCTGGTTAACATCTCCAAGGAGTGGATCTTCTGGAGGATCTGCTAAAAACTCATTAATTACTAATGCATATTCAACTGGCTCACTCTCAATAGTAATATTAAAAGAAAATTCGGATTCACTAAATCCATCATATATTGTGATTGTAAAGCTAACATCTTGAGCATTATTTGGAGCTGTCCAAATAGGTGCTTGCAGTGAGATATCATCAAAACTTCCGGCACTTGCTTCCCATGAATAAGTTATGTCATCATTATCAGCATCATTTGAGATACAATACAAATTTACCAGAGAAGATGTATAAACCGTTTCAGGGTCTATTATAAGAGAAAGAATATTAGGTGCATTGTTCACATCTAAATAGATACTTAGGCTTCCGGTTGTTTCATCTTCAGCAAAAGATATTAAGGTAATTGTAATTTCTGTAATTGTATTTTCAGTGATTATTATTCCATCTTCACTACCTATATATATAAGGTTATTTTCTTCATCATAAGCTTCTATAGAAATGCTTCGATCAATTCCAACTGGAATATTATGAATTGTAAAGGCTTCAGTAAGATTATCTCTTGTAAAATCTTCTTCTATGCTTTGGGTAAAGTCATCTGCAGCAATAATAATATTTAAACTTCCAGAAATGTTTTCTTCAGCATCAAGTTTAACAAATAAAGTTCCTGTGGAAGCTTGTTCAGCTGATATGCTGCTTGTGTTTTCCGATGAACAGGAAAATAATAACAATAATAATGCTAGAGTTAATAATAATTTTTTCATGTAATCCTCCTTGTAATAAGTTAATAAGTGCTAAATTCTTATTGCAATTTTAAAGCCAAAATATTCATTTTTAATTTTGCCTAATGAAATTAAAGTGATATGTTCTGCTTAGCAAATTATCTGTATGGATTTCATCTGAATTAAAGAAATTTTTCTGGAATCTAGAAGAATATATTGAAAAATATTAGTAAAATTAATCCAATTTTCTTGCCTTTCTAGACTTAAAAACTTATATGCAGATAGTATTTGTTCTCAAGTTTACAAATAAAAAAAGGATAGATAAGCATATGAAAATACATGAGTATCAGGCAAAAGAATTGATTGAAAAATTTAATGTACCAATTCCAAAAGGTAATGTTGCATATACCATAGATGATGCAATGAGGGTAGCGTCTGAAATTGAAAATGATATTTATGTTGTAAAAGCACAAATTCACGCTGGTGGACGAGGTAAAGGGGGAGGTGTTAAGGTTTCAAAGGGTATAGAAGAGATGAAAACAAACTTTGAAAATATTCTTGGCATGAATCTTGTTACTCATCAAACAGGGAAAGAAGGCAAAGAGGTTAAAAAGGTATTAATTGAAGAAGGTTTAAATATTGAAAAAGAATTTTATTTTGGGATTGTGCTTGATAGAAAAACCTCCAAAATTGCCTTAATGGCAAGTTGTGAAGGAGGAATGGAGATTGAAAAAGTAGCTAGCGAAACCCCTGAAAAAATCATTACTGAACTTGTTAGCTTTTCAGATGAATTGCCAGCTTATATAGCAAGAAATATAGCTTTTAAATTGGGTCTTACTGGAAAGGCATTTAAATCAAGTCTATCTTTTTTCTCAAATCTTTATAAGTTTTTTGTAAAGATGGATGCTTCTTTAGTTGAAATTAATCCTATGGTCCTTACATGTGAAGGTGATATTATTGCTTTAGACGCTAAGGTCAACTTTGATTCAAGTGCAATATTTAAACACAAAGAACTGCTTGAATATCACGATCCTGATGAAGAAGATCCAAAAGAACTAGAAGCTTCAAAGCATGATTTAAGTTATATAAGTCTTAATGGCAATATTGGTTGCATGGTTAATGGGGCAGGGCTTGCTATGGCAACTATGGATATAATAAAAATGCACGGTGGCGAGCCAGCTAACTTTTTAGATGTAGGCGGAACAGCAGATGAAGAAAGAGTTTCCCAAGCTTTTAAAATTATCACTCAAGATGAAAAAGTTAAAGCAATTTTAGTAAATATTTTTGGCGGAATTGTTAAGTGTGATGTTATTGCCTCTGGAATTGTAGCTGCAAGTAAAAAGCTTGAGCTAAAAGTGCCCTTAATTATTCGACTTGAAGGTACTAATGTTGAACTTGGCAAAAAAATATTACAAGAATCAGGTCTTGATTTAATAACAGCTGATGATATGGCAGACGCTGCAAAGAAAGCCGTGGATGCCACAAAATAGATATTAGTTTTAAGTTGTTTTTAGTCAGTGGTATATCACTTACCACTTACCACTTACCACTTACCACTTATACCAGGAGACACAATGTCCATTCTAGTAAATAAAGAAACCAGGGTTTTAGTACAAGGTATAACCGGTTCAGCCGGAGCTTTTCATGCAGAAAAATGTTTAGACTATGGAACAAATATTGTTGGTGGTGTTACCCCAGGCAAAGGTGGAGAAAAGTTTAAAAATGTTCCCATATTTAATACAGTTGAAGAAGCATGCAAGGCAGTGAATCCCACAGCCAGCGTTATATTTGTTCCAGCTGCTTTTTCGGCTGATGCAATAATGGAAGCTGCCAGCATGTCGATTCCTTTAGTTGTTGCTATAACTGAAGGCATTCCAATAATGGATATGGTAAAAGTAAAGCAAGCAATCAAAGAATCTGGCACAAGGTTAATTGGTCCTAATTGCCCAGGCATTATTACTCCAGATGAATGTAAGATTGGAATCATGCCTGGTTATATTCATAAAAAAGGATCTGTTGGAATTATTTCTAGAAGTGGTACGCTGACTTATGAAGCTGTTGATCAGGTTACAAGACTTGGTTTAGGCCAATCAACTTGCATTGGAATCGGTGGAGACCCTGTAAATGGAACAAATTTTATTGACCTTATAGATCTTTTTAATAAGGACCATGAAACAGAATGTATAGTAATGATTGGTGAGATTGGTGGAACCGCAGAAGAAGAGGCAGCCTTCTTTATTAAAGAAAATGTTAAGAAGCCTGTGGTCAGCTTTATCGCCGGCCTAACAGCTCCTAAAGGAAAGAGAATGGGGCATGCTGGGGCTATTATTGCAGGAGGCAAAGGAACAGCTCAGGATAAAATTACAGCACTCCTTGACGCCGGAGTATACGTAGCCCAATCACCAGCTGATATTGGAAAAAAAGTACTAGAAGCAATGGGAGATAGATAAATGAAAAAAAAGAAAGAATTTTCCGATTTTAAATCAAAAAAATTTGATGGACCAAAGGCAGAGATTGAAGTAATTCCAGACTTCTGTAAAGCCTGTGGTATTTGTGTTGAATTTTGCCCTCAAAAAGTTCTGGAAATAAGAAATTTTAAAATCTATGTTGCAAAACCAGAAGAATGCACAGGTTGTATGTTATGTGAATATAGATGTCCAGACTTTGCTATCAAAATAACCAAAAAAGAAAAGAAAAAGGAAAAGTAATATGAAAATGTATGAAGGTAAAACAAAGCTCATTCAGGGAAATGAAGCTTGTGCTGAAGGCGCTCTTTATGCTGGATGTAGGTTTTATGGTGGTTATCCAATTACACCTTCAACTGAAATCGCTGAACACTTAGCATTTAGGTTGCCTATGCTTGGGGGAAAATTTATTCAAATGGAAGATGAGATAGCTGCAATGGCTTCTGTAATTGGTGCAAGTTTTGCAGGGCTTAAGTCAATGACAGCAACCTCTGGCCCTGGGTTTTCATTAAAACAAGAAAATATAGGTTTTGCCTGTATTACAGAAGTTCCATGTGTGATTGTTGATATTATGAGAGGAGGACCCTCAACCGGTCAACCTACAGGCCCATCTCAATCAGATATCCAGCAAGCCAGATGGGGAACTCATGGAGATCATCCTGTTATATGCTTGGCTCCTAATTCAATTGAAGAATCCTTTTGGGAAACAGTTCGGGCTTTTAATCTTTCTGAAAAATATAGAAATCCTGTTATTATAGTTATTGATGAAATTATTGCACATATGCGAGAAAAATTTACCTTTCCTTATGTTAAAGATGTTGAAATATTTGATAGAAAAAAACCAAGTGTTAAGCCTCAAGATTATTTACCATATGATGATTCTAAGACTTTAGTGCCTGAAATGGCTAATTTTGGTGAAGGCTACAGGTTTCATGCAACTGGCCTTAATCATGATAAAACAGGTTTTCCTATTAATAGCAATCCGCAAATCCAAAAAGATGAAGAAAGACTGATGGCTAAGATTAATCAAAATCTTGATGATATTTTAAAAACAGAGTCATATAGAACTGATGATGCTGAATACTTGTTTGTTTCTTTTGGATCTACAGCGCGCTCAGCAAAAGTAGCGGTTGATACCTTAAGAAGTGAAGGAGTTAAGATTGGTTTATTTCGTCCAATAACTCTTTGGCCTTTTCCTGAAAAAGAATTTGAAAACTTGGCTGCGAAAATGAAAAAGATCATTGTTGCAGAAATGAATCTTGGTCAATTGGTTATTGAAGTTGAGAGATATACAGATAGAAAAAAAGTTAGTCATGTTGGAAGGGTTGATGGAGAACCTGTTAAACCACAACAAATTATTGATAAATATAAGGAAGTAATATAATGGCTTTTAATTATGAACATTATTTAAGGGAAGACAAATTCCCTCATATACTTTGTGCAGGTTGCAGTCATGGCTCAATTTTAAAGGCAATAATTAGGGCTATTGATGCTTTAGGTTTACACAGAGATGAAACTGCTATGATATCTGGAATTGGCTGTTCTAGCCGAATTCCTGGATATGTTGATCTTAATACTTTACATACAACACATGGCAGGTCCCTGGCATTTGGTACAGGTATAAAGTTTGCAAAACCTGAGCTTACTGTTATTGCTGTTTCTGGCGATGGTGATGCAACAGCTATTGGTGGTAATCATTTTATACATGCGTGCCGAAGAAACCTTGATATGACCTTATTCGTTTTTAATAATTTTATATATGGAATGACTGGGGGCCAATTTTCCCCCACAACTCCACAAACAAAATATGCGACAACTGCTCCTTATGGAATGGTTGAACCAAATTTTGACATTGCTCAGCTGGCAATTGGAGCTGGTGCCACCTTTGTTGCAAAAACTACAGCTTATCACGCTGCAACTATGCATACTCTTTTGGCAAAAGCAATTGCTCACAAAGGATTTTCTGTGGTTGAGATTTTATCAGGTTGCCCAACAGCTTATGGTAGAAAGAATGATTTAAAAACTCCTGTTTCTTTATTGAATTGGTTTAAGGATATCGCTGTGCCAAAGGCAAAAGCTGATTCTATGACAGAAGAGGAATTGAATGGCAAAACTGTTATAGGAATACTTCATGAAGAAAAAAGAGAAGAATTTCTTGAAGGATATAATAAATTAGTTGAAGGTGTTCAAGAACGTAAAATGAAAATGTAAGGAGAATTAAAAATGCCTATGAAAAAAAGGTATGAAGTGAGACTTTCAGGCTCTGGTGGTCAGGGAATGATTTTAGCTGGGGTTATTCTAGCAGAAGCAGCTGCAATTTATGATAATAAACAGGCTATTCAAAGTCAGTCTTATGGTCCTGAGGCACGAGGTGGAGCTAGTAAATCAGAAGTTATTATTTCTGATGAAGCAATTGATTTTCCAAAAGCTATTGAGATTGATACTTTAGTTGCCCTGACTCAAGAAGCATGTGATAAATATCATGGTGATCTTAAGCAAAATGGAAATTTAATAATTGATAATGATAGAGTTTGGGAATTACCAAAAGGTGATTATAAGCTTTATAAAATTCCCTTTGTTAGATTAGCAAAAGAAAATCTTGGCAAAGAAATTGTCGCTAATATCATTATGCTTGGCTCTGTAGCTGAAATTACTGGTATTGTTTCGGAAACAGCAATTAGAAAAGCAGTGCTTGCTAGAGTTCCAAAGGGAAGTGAAGAATTAAATAGAAAAGCTTTAGAATTTGGTATTGAATTAGCTAAAAATTATAAAGGAGATGAAAAAGATGGAAAGAACATTAGGAATAATTAAACCAGATGCTTTTAAGAAAAAATTAACAGGTGAAATAATTAAAAGATATACTGAAGCTGGTTTTAACATAATTGGAATGAAGCTTAAACACCTTTCCGAAAAAGAAGCTCAAGGTTTCTATTGCGTACATAAAGGAAAGCCTTTTTTTGATAGCTTAGTTGAGTTTATGACTTCAGGACCCTGTGTTGTTGTTGCCTTAGAAGCAGAAGATGTTATTAAAAGAAATAGAGAAATAATGGGAGCGACTAACCCTGAAAATGCCGAACCTGGTACAATAAGAAAAGATTTTGCAGACAGCATTCAGAATAATTGCGTGCATGGTTCCGATGCACCTGAAACAGCTGCTTTTGAAATTGGATATTTTTTTAGTGCTATTGAGTTAGTTTAGTAAGTCATAAGTCGTAAGTCGTAAGTCGTAAGTCATAAGTCATAAGTCGTAAGTCGTAAGTCGTAAGTCGTAAGTCGTAAGTTATAAACTATGAATAAAACCTTAGAAAAAATTCGTAATGCTGGAATAGTTGGTGCTGGCGGTGCTGGTTTTCCTGCCTTTTTTAAACTTAACTCTAAAGTTGAAATTGTTTTAGCAAATGGATCTGAGTGCGAACCTTGTCTTTCTTCTGATAGGGTAATGATGGAAGAGCATTTTGATAAGCTGGTTTCTGGTGTTTTAATAGCTATGGATTTAACTGCTGCAAAAAAAGGAATCATTGCTTTAAAGGATCATTATCACCTTGCTAAAGAACGATTAATAAGAGCTACTAAAGAAATAGAAAATATTGAAATATGCACGCTTGCTGATTTTTATCCAGCAGGGGATGAACATACCTTGGTATATGAAGCTACAAAAAGAATAATCCCTGAAGGTGCAATACCACTGAATGTTGGTGTTTTAGTTAGCAATGTTACAACTCTAATTAATCTTCATGATGCTTTAAAAAATGATGAAGTACTTATTTATAAATATGTAACAGTTGCTGGTGAAGTAAAAACGCCAGGTGTTTATAATGTGCCAATTGGAACCAGCTTTGCAGATTTAATAATGATAGCTGGTGGTCTAAAAAAAACCTATAGAAACGCAATTGATAATATAGCAATTATTGATGGTGGACCTATGATGGGTTCTGTTTCAGCACTGCAAAATTGTGTTCAAAAAGTAACTGGCGGTATTATTGTTGTTCCAAAAGATCATAAGCTTATTCAGTTAAAATCAATTACAATTGATGAACAAATTAAAAGAGCCCGCTCAGCTTGTGATCAATGTACTCAGTGTACAGAGTTCTGCCCTCGCTACTTAAATGGTCATAGGATTAAACCACATATGGTCATGAGAGATTCAGCTCTTTCAAAGACTGATACAGCGGAATCATTTTTCGCTTCTTTTCTTTGTTGTTTTTGTGGATTATGTGCTGTTGTTTGTCCTTGTGGACTTGCTCCAAAAAATCTTTATGAAGCATATAAAAAAGAATTCATTAATAACCAAATAAGAAATCCGCTTACCAATAAAGTCGATGCAGTAAGAATAAATCGAGATGGAAAAAAGTTCGCTATTTCACGTTTAGCGCAAATGCTTGATGTGGATAAATATAATAAACACTATGCAAAAATAGCTTATAAATTCATACCCAAATATCTTAAAATAAATTTAAAACCAAATTTTGGAAATCTGCTTACTCCACTCGTTTTTGAAAAAAATAGAGTTTCAAAATTTGAAATGCTAGCCATTCATAAAAAAGACGATGCAATGGCAGTTCCTGTGCATAGTCCTGTTGATGGAGTTGTGGAAGAGGTTTCAGAGGAGTATATTTTGATTAAAAATTTATATTCGATATAATGCTATGTCACTGCTTAATATTAATCGTGCTCGTGCTCGTGAACGTGAACTAAAATAATCAATAATTAACAATTAATAATTAATAATTAATGATTAGGAGGGAAATAATACATAATATAGTCCAGCTATTAAAAACGTCCACACCAAAAACACCAAAATCGGTTTCCAAATATATTTATAGACCTGATATATTTTTGTTTTAAAGTATTCATTTGTTACTACCAGGCAAACATGAACAGGAGATAGGATTTGACCCATATATCCAAAGTTAAAGGCAATCACAACAGTTGATAATAATAAGCCAAAGGATGGATTATCGCCTAGCAAAGGAATTATGATTGGGAAGCTTGCTCCAACAAAGCCAAAGGCTATGCCTGTTACAAGACCTGATATAAATGGTAGAAGCATAATTATTATGATAATTGGAAAGGAAGCTTGCAAGAATTCTTCTCTCATTAATCCAACTAAGGTGAGACCTTGTGCATTTAATGGAATTTGCAGAGCAGTATAAAAAAGTTCTACTCCTAAGACAACCAAAAGTATATTTTGCATTTTCTTTGTTTTAAAAACTTTTAAGGTTTCTTTTATTGAATCTTTATTTTTAATAAATATTAAACTAATAGCAAAAAGCAAACCAAATAGCATTGCATAAAGATTTGCAATTTTCGCATTTATACCAAGTTTTGCAAAAATCAAAGATCCAAAAATTGAAGAAAAAATTACTATTAATAAAGGGATTAAGCCTGGTAATAAATCTCTATATTTAGCTTTAGTAGTTGAAATTTTCATCTTATTCACTTCAATTTTTCTTAATATAAAAAAGTAGCCAGCTAAAAGACCTATGATAGTAAAAGGAGACATTGCAAGTGCATAGCTTCCTACTTTTATACCACTTAATTGAATGGCTAATATTACTCCTGGATAAAGAGGCCACCAATATTCCCAAATATGCCTAAACCAATAATTTACTGCTAATTTTAAACAGGGTTTTAAGGTTTTTTTATCATCAATAGAATCAATTAATGGGGCGGAAAAAAGGGCTCCTCCTGGCATTGGAATAATACCAACCAGAGCTGGCAAACCCATTAATAATATTTTCGGATATGGAAAAATTGATTTTAAAGCATCAACAGTTAATTGCATGCGATTGCTTTTACTCAAGGCTTCACTAAAAAGTAAAAGGAGGGTAATTATTAGCAATAAGAGATAATTTTCAGGTTTTAAAAGGGCTAGCAGTTGAAATTTTATTCCTTGAACTCCTACACCTGTCCAAAAGGTTAAAAAAAGTGCTGAAACTATCATTGAAAGGCTAAGAGCCAGTCCTAGCCTATAAAGACTTAAAATGGAAATAAAGATAAACAAGACCTTGAAAAACGCAGGTATATTTATTAAATAATCAATAATAATCATGTGTTAGAATTTTATACCTAGTAATTTATATTAATTAATTATATAATTATATAATGTAAATAAATCAAGTAAGTAAAAATATTTACTTGATTTAGTATGTGCTGATTTTAAGCATTATATTGATAAGAACAAAATTTGCTTTAATTAAAGCTTAATGAAATAAAATCAGTAGCTTATTATGCACAGAGCAAGGAGGCGAAAAAATCATATGCTGAAGAATAGGCATTGAAAAATTAATAAAATAAGCTTCATGTTGACGCAGTGACATGAAATGATTGAACTAATTTAATGTTACAGGCTTTGGCATTATTTTTGCTTATATATTTAGCTGAATTAGAAAAACTTATATTAAAGGGTTAAAAAATGTACAAATTGAAGGAGATTTTAATAATCAACTTAATTCTTATAGCAATGTTATCCACATCTTTGTTTTCAGAGCCTAGACTATTTGATCCAAGTGCTGCTAAGAAAGAGCAAGCTGAGGAAAAGGTGAATCTTGATTTTTCAGATCAGGATATTGTTGATGTTGCAAAACAAATAGCTGTCTTGATTGATAAAAATATTATTATTGATCCAGCTGTTTCTGGCAAAAGAATCACACTTATTTCCCCTAAAAAAGTGACAATTAAAGAAGCTTATAATGCTTTTTTAGCTGCCATTAATATGCAGGGAATAACAGTGATTGATTCTGGTAATTTCTTAAAGATCGTTAAAGTTGATACAATTAAACAGCAGTCAAGCATTGGTACAAGTGATGGTATTGTAAAAATTGATGAATCTTATGCAACACAAATGATAGAAGTAAAATATATTGATGCAAATAAATTAAAAGAAGCTATAACTTCTATGGTTTCAAAGGGTGGTATTGAAGTTTATGCACCGACAAATACTTTAATTATTACTGATACAATAAGTAATATTAAGAGAATTAGAAAAGTTATAGCAAGCCTGGATGTTGAAGGTTTTGAAGAAAGAGTGGAATTTATCACCTTAAAATATGCACCAGCTAAGCAGGTTGCTGAAAAACTCACACAACTTTTAAATATTTCAAGTTCTTCATCAAGTAGCACTAGCTATTCATCAAGATACAGCAAATATGCAAAAACAGGCACAGCATCGACTTTTTCTGATACCAGGAAAAAGACTATAACCAGCATAATAGCAGATGAAAGAACAAATTCAATTATAGTTAAAGCAACTGAAAAAGGACTTATTGAGGTGCAAAACCTTATAAAGAAACTTGATACAGATCTAACAAATGACCAAAACGCTGTAAAACCTTTCTTTTATCATTTAGAACACACAGAAGCAGTTAAGGTGTCAGAAGTTTTATCATCAATATTATCTTCAACAAAATCTTATAAAAGCAGATATGGCACAAGCAGCAAATATGGAGCATCCAGTTATACTGCCCCAAATCCAAGTGGTGGATCAAAAATCGGTGGAGAAGATATAAAGGTTACAGCTGATGAACCAACAAATTCATTAATTATTGTTGCTACACAACAAGGATATGATGAAATTATTCCTATTATAATGGAATTGGATAAGAAGAGGAAGCAGGTTAATATTGCTGCGGCTATAATGGAAGTTTCGACTGATGATAATTTTAAACTTGGTGCTTCGGGTCATGGTGGATATGATGCAAATGGTTATGGAGTTTTTGGTGGTTCTCAGCATGAACCAGGCTCAATAGATCCATCTAAAGCAGCGGGATTATCAGGATTGATTCTTGGATTAACTACAGCCCCGATTGAACTTGGTTCAGGTTTTAGCCTTCCAGCTATTGGTGCCTTGTTTAATGCTAGCCAAGGTGTTACAGATGTTAAACTTTTACAAAAACCCAATATTACAACTTTAGATAACAATGAAGCAACAATTAACATTGGTAAAGAAGTTTATGTGCAAGTTGGGGCTACTAGTCCTACTAATGCTAATGAAAAAGCCGTGCCAACTTATGAAAAACAAGATGTTACCTTAATGCTTAAAATAAAGCCAAAGGTTAATAATTCAAGTGAAGTAACAATGGAAATAGAACAAAATATTAGAGATTCTGCTGGTCAGGATAAAATTAGTGGAAGACACATGTTTACAAAAAGAGATACAAAAACAATTGCTATGGCGAATAGCGGTGAGACGATTGCTATTGGTGGGATTATTTCTGATAAGGTTGAAACAACAGTTTCAAAGACTCCTATTCTTGGTGACATTCCAGTGCTTGGTTATTTATTTAAGCATAAATATGAAAGAAAATCAAAAGTTAACCTTATTATATTTATTACACCCACAGTACTTGAAGACTCAAAAGATATTTCCGATCTCACAAAAGCAACTTTAGAAGATAGAAATAAAATGTACCAGAAAATGGACATTGAAGTTGATGACTGGGTTGGGTCTAACAAAGCAGACACCCACCCAGCTGGAATCGTTATTAACTATGGCTCTGAATCAAAAACCGGAAATGCAAATAATTCAAATAACGCAGAAAACTATTTTTCGGATTCTAGTGATGGGATAAGTACGTATGAAGTGGAAGTTGGGGAATAAGGGGTAAGTCGTAAGTGGTAAGTCGTAAGTGGTAAGTCGTAAGTGGTAAGTGGTAAGTGGTAAGTGGTAAGTGGTAAGTGGTAAGTGGAGTCTTAAATTGGAAATTTTAAAAATAATCAATAATTAATAATTAACAATTAACAATTAATTTAAATCTTAATCTTAATCTTAATCTTAATCTTAATCTTTATTCTTATCTTGATGCTTTTACAGCTCTATCATCTGCCCAGCGTTTTATTTCTTTTATTGCTTCTGACATTGTTTTTGAAAGTGGAATCATTTCTGATATTGCTGTTAGCATATCATTTTCATTGACTTTGCGTGCTTCTCCATAGGCTTTGTACATTGATGAGACTACGCATTGTTCTAATTCTGCTCCATTATAACCTTCACAAGACTTGGCTAGCATTTCTACATTGAATTTAGAAGGGTCATTTTTTCTGTTTCGAAGATGGATGTTAAGAATTTCAATTCTTTCATTTATTGACGGAAGATCAACAAAGAATATTTCATCGAATCTTCCTTTTCTTAAAAGTTCTGGGGGCAAACGATCAATTTCATTGGCTGTTGCTGCAATGAATACAGAGCTTTGATTTTCCTGCATCCAGGTTAAAAAGGTTGAGTAAAGTCTAGCTGTAACACCTGACTCAGATCCTTCAGAAACCCAGGCAAGACCCATTTCAATTTCATCTATCCATAAAACACATGGAGCAACAGCTTCAGCGGTTTTTAAAGCTCTTCTCATAGATTCTTCTGGTGAGCTCATGGCACCGCTATAAACAAGGTTCATATCAAGACGTAGTAATGCGACTCCCCACATACCTGCTATGGCTTTAACTGCAAGGGATTTTCCGCAGCCAGAGATTCCTGTCATTAAAAGACCTTTGGGGGATTGTAGACCAAAGTCATCAGCCTGTCTTGAGAAAAATTTAGATCTCACCTCCAGCCAAGCTTTTAAATTTTCAAGTCCTCCAACATGAGTCATGTCCTTTTCTATTGGAACAAATTCTAAGATACCTTCTTTTTTAATAATCTGAGTTTTTCTTTCATAAACAGCTGGAATCAAACTTGTATCAATTTTGGTCTTGTTCCAAAAAGCCATATTATAAGCGTTTAAAGCTTCATCTAAAGTTAAGCCCAAAACAGCTTTTACCATCTTATCTTTATCATCTTCATTTAATACTATTTTTGCATCTTTTCTTACTTTAAGAACCAGATCCAGGGTCTTTTCTAGTTCATTATATTGAGGAAGTGCAAATTCCAGCAAACTAATTTCTTTAGAAATCTCAGAAGGTATGGCAAGAATAGGGGATATAAAAAATAAGGTTTTATAAGAGTTTTTAAAGGCAATATATACATCTTTTATAGCTCGAACAAACCTTGGATCTTGCATATATGGATGCGGGTCTTTAAAAACAAATATAGTGATTTCTTGACAACTGGCAATTTGTATAAGTGCTTCAACAGGATCTTTAGTGTTTTCAGCACCATCAAAAGTTTCAGAAAAACCAAGTGTTGAGCTCCAGGTTATGAATTTTAAAGCTTGTTTAAAACCTGATTGACTAATGTTTTTAACCGTATTTTCAACACGCTCTTCTTCCCAGGATAGGGTATAGACTATTGGGATTTTTGTGGCTATAATTTTTTGAATATCTTTTTCCATTGTTTTGCTTTGTACTTAAGTAAATAACAAAGATAGTAAACTTGTATTGGGAAATGTAGTCAAGTAGAAATATAGACCGTTAATACGGAAAAGAAAAAGAGCACCAGAGCACCAGAGCGCCAGGGAAGAAAATTAGGTTAAAGTATATAGAAAGGCTCAAAACAAGATTGACAAGCGGTCTATATAAAATTTGACTGGTTACTGGTGACCTTTCCCCTTGACAATCAGCATAACGCGCGTTATCTTGCGTCATTATTTTTATGACGCACAAATAAAAGAGGTAAGTTATGTCAAACAAAGAATTAGATCCAAACAAAAGAATAATTAAAAAATACCAAAACAGAAAACTTTATGACACCAAAGACTCAAAATATGTTACTCTTGATGACATTGCTATTATGATTAAAAAAGGTGAAGAAATTCTGGTAATTGATAACCAAACCAAGGGTGATGTGACAGCCATTATTTTAACTCAAATTCTTTATGATCAAGAAAAATTCAAAAAATCAATTTTGCCTTTGACCATGTTGAAAAATATTATTCAAAGCGGTAGTGGCTCTTTATATGAATTTTTACAAAAATTTGTTGTTACAGGAATGAATAACGTTACAACTTCCAGAGTTGATACAGAACGTTATATTGATAGATTAGTTAAAAAAGGTGACATCACAAAAGGTGAAGGAAAAGCAATCGTAAAAGAGCTCAATACAGCAGCTGAAAAAAATATGATCCTTCTTGAAAAAAGACTTGGTGACAAAATCACTGATACTTTGAAAAAGGCTTCAAAACTTGGTGAAATTGAGGAAAAAATCACAAGCTTAACAACAAAAATTGACAATCTTGAAAAAAAACTTGGGGGAATCGATAGTTTCTAGTTTTTCCTTATCCTTAAATTAGGGTTAAAAGATTAATGATAAAAGATATACTTTTAAAAATCCCAATTTTCCAGAGCTTTGATGATCACGAAATATCTATTATTGAAAAAGTAATAAAAAAAGAATCGTTTCCTAAGGATCATCTTATCTTTAATGAGGGTGACATTGGTAATGTCATGTACATACTTGTAAATGGTTCTGTTGGGATTTATAAAAGTAATGAGGATTATGAAAAGATAAAGCTAACTACAATGCAGCAGCAAGGGGATTTTTTTGGTGAAATGTCTTTATTTGACAAAAAACCACGATCAGCCTCAGTTGTTGCCCTTGAAGAAGTTGATTTATTAAAACTTACAAGAAAGGATCTTTTTGCTACTATAGATAAAGATCCTTCAATTTTTCGCAAGATGTTTGAGGAATTTTCATTAAGATTTCGCGATTTCAATGAGAAATATTTTAAAGATATGGCTTTGAAGAATCGTGAACTTAATGACGTGAATAAAAAACTTAGACGGCTTGATGAAATGAAAACAAAATTTATTAACTTGGCTAGTCATGAACTTAAAACTCCTTTAAATTCTATTTTAAATGCTGTGCAAATGGTTATGGATCAAGATGATGATTTCAAGGATCCCCTTGTTAAAGAGTTTTTGAATATTATATTTAGAAATAGTGAAAAACTTGAAACCTTGGTTGGAAACATTCTTTTATTATCAGATTCAAAAGAAGTTGATATTCAAATTCAAAGAAAGCAAGTTAGTGCCAAGGTTTTGCTAGAGGATATTAAGAAAGAAATATTTCCCTATGTTAAGCTTAGAAGCCATAAATTGATAGTTAAATCTGACAATATCGAAAATTTATTTATTAATGAAACAAAAATGTATCAAGCACTGGTCCAGCTTTGTTTTAATGCAATCAAATTTACTCAGGATAAAGGTGAAATAACTATCTACTGTAAGGACGCTGGCGACCAAATCGAATTTGGAGTTATTGATAATGGAATTGGTATTGATAAAAAAGATCAAAATCTTATTTTTGATTATTTCTATGAAGTAGCTGATGTTGAAATGCATTATTCAGGTAAATATGAATTTGGATCAGGTGGTCTTGGAATTGGTTTGTCAATTGCAAAGCTAGCTGCTAATCTTCATAATGGTAAAATTGAATTAGAAAGTGAAGTTAAAAAAGGTTCACACTTTAAAATCAAACTCCCAAAATCTGAAAATCTTAAAAACTAATCACTCATCTGCCTGTTCCCTTGCGCTCCTGCGCTCTTGTTCCCTTTTAAAGCTTAAAACTAACACTAAATAAGCTGTTAAACTTATTAGCCATAGCCTCTCTCAGTTGATAATCAAGTTCTAAGCTCAAACTGAAGTGCTTATGAGGACTTAATGTGACTTTGCCCCCTCCCATATAAGCTGTATAATTACCGATTTCCTCAATATAAATGATTGGCAAGGCTTCATTGCCCATTGCTAGTAATAAGCCAAAATCCCAGACCTTCCACTTATAATAACTATTAAGTGTTATAGAGTGTGTAGTTGTATTTTCAAGGGTATCTGATGTAACTGTATAAAATGTGTTAGCCTGGAAATATCCAAAAGCAAAAGAAAGATAATTTGTTGGAAGGTATATAAACTCAGGCTTAAATCCAAGACAATTCGCATTCTCAAATGTTTCAAATAAAATTGAAATCTTAAAATCAAGAAAATTAAAGATTTTTTGATTAAAGTAAATTGAGCTTATGATATCGAAATATAAATCTTCATTAAAACCCTTACCCAAAATAAATCCAAAATCTGTAGAATCTTTTATTAGGGTGAAATTGCTAGCAAGCATAATATATGCATCTTGATTTTCACCGAATTCAACAAAGGAAGCCGCAAAACTTAGGTCAGCTTTTTTGGTAAGGTGAAATTTTGTTTCTAAAGTTTTTGTTCTTCTGTCACTTGTTTCAGTAAAATTTTCATTCCTAAATAAAAAGCTAATATCAACAATCTTTTCACTTTGCTTTATTTCTTCTTTTAAATAAGCTCTTATTGTTGGGTTTTCTTCAATTTCAAGGGATAGCTTATAGTATTCTTTTGCTAATTTTAAATTGCCACGATTTCTATAATAATCACCAAGTGCAATATAAATTTTATGAGCTTGCGGATAAGTACTTGTGTGTTGTTTATATAACTCGTACATTTCAGGAAGCTTTTTTTCCCATTCTAATAATTTTCCAAGTTCCAAAACAGCATCTGTGTAATCTGGATTGTCTGTTAATAGATTTTTCAAATGTGTTTCTGCTAACATATATGAGCCTTGTTTGATAATTGTGCGAGCAAGCTTTAAGCGGACAACAGCATTCTTAGGATCATTAATAAGATATTTTTGATAAAGGGAGTTTGCTTTTAAATAATCTTTTTTTTCATAAGCTTCATCAGCTATTTTTACAATATCATTGGTCGGATTATTATAAATTTTGTTTGGCACTTGAGAAAATACCAGGTTGATGTTTATTAGTACTGTAATTAATAGTATTAAAAGAAAAAGATCTTTTATTTTAATTAATTTCAAAGACCACCTCTATTATAATTAAAAATAATTAACCATTATAATAGAAAATAAAGTAAATAATTTCAATAAGATTTAAATTGTTTAGAAGCTCAAAGAATATATGGAATCTTGTATTAATAAAATTTATATAGGATTTTTATAAATCTTCTAGTGTTTCAGAAATAAAATCTTCAAATATTTCTGATAGACCTAATTCTTTGCTAATGTCTGCAATTTCAAAATCTTCTTCTTTTTTACTTTCCATGCAAACTTTAACTTGAATTGCATGTTTGTCGCATTGTTTGTAGATAGGGCAATATTTATTACTACACATTTTTTTCTCCAATAGTGAATGTTTTAATAACATGGTTGCTGATAACGCTATGCACAAATCGTGCCACTGTGGGTTGCTTTTGCATTGGTTAATGATATCAAAAACATATGCCCGCAGGGCTGTGAGCTCTTAGTGTTATTAAAGGATAAATATCCTCATTAGTTGAGTATCAAATGTCCCAGGAGATATCTATAGTTTCTCATATATTCCTTAAATATCTTTTGTATTTAACTATTGCTAGACAAAATCTAATTTGTTAAACTTTTTTTACTTATTAACTAATACAGAAATAAATAAATGTTTTATAGAACGCTTTTGTTAACAGTAATAATTACGCTTGTTTTATTTTCCTTTAAGATCTTTCCTGTTTTTAAGTTAAGCTATGAATCCTCTGAGCTTTTTGAGAAGGCTTCAAATATTGTTCACGCCAGATGTGAAAATAAAAATATCTATTCTGAGGGCAGTTTAATTTTTACAAGCTTTGATTTTACTGTGACCAAAAAATTAAAAGGAAGCCTTAATGAAAGTGAAGGTTTTTCAATTCGCTATCTTGGTGGCAGTTTAAATGGAATCACTGTTAGAAATTACGACCTTCCAAATATTACCCAAGAATCAGTTTATAAACTATTTCTTACTGATAAAAATGATTTATCTTTTTATACTATTCTTGGTTATAATCAAGGAATTGAATTAATAAGTAAGCAGCCAAATTTAAAATTACAAAAAAATAAAAAAGAAAAATTAGGTAAAGCTTATAGTCTTTTTACATATGACTGTGATTCTGAGATAGGTGTTGCACACTGGCCTTACTCCAGTATACCCGTTGAGATATACATGGATCGTGATGCACTTGATTTTGATTATGATGATTTGCCTTTATCAATTCATAATATGTTTAATCAGTGGCAATCTGTAAGTACATCTTATTTTGCTTTTGAATTCATGGGTGAAACTGAAAATCCTATTTCTTATGATAGTATTTCAGAAACCGGTTCTATTGATTATAATTCCATTTATTTGCCAAGAATGCAAGGAACACAAGAGACGATTGAAAGACATGAGATTATTTTTGATAAAACCGGAGATATTGTTTACAACCTTTTTGGAGGTGACCCTGACTCTGTAATTGGTGTTGGTTATCCAATTATAGATGATTCAACGTGTGAAATTATAGATGCATTTCTTATTTTAAATATGAAAAATCCACCAGTAATTGGAATCTTAGAAGCAGCCATAGCTCATGAGCTTGGTCATTTTATTGGTGTTGGTCACACAACTGTAACTGATACTTTGCTGGCTGATATTATTTTACCCACACTTTTCTATTCCGTTTTTCCAGAAGATGATTCTTTAGGAAAGACTATAGAGGCAGATGACAAAGCAGCGGTAACGGCCTTATATCCTGCTAATAATGTAGAAGATTATTTTGGTGCCATTGAAGGATATGTTCAAGATGCTGACGGCCTCGGGATTTTTGGGATTTCAGTGATCGCTGTAAATACTTTAACTTCAGAAGCTGTGGGATCTATTTCTGGTCATAATGATGGAGAAGATACAAGTGATGGTAAGTTTACAATTTATGGAGTTTTACCTGGAACTTATAATATAATAGCTCAAGCCATTAATGGCGAAGAAGAAATCTCTGATTTAAGAGGTGCAAATTTAGGTGGAATTTTTGTTGATGCAGATACATCTTTTACAGCTGAAATTTTAAATGATATTTCATTTACTTATACTAGTGGAGAAAGAATTGCCTTTCCTGAAAATGCTTTAGAAGTTACAGTTGAACTTGGAAAAACAACTAAGGGTATTACCATAATAGATGATGCAAGTAATGAAATAAATTTAACAACAGAAGCTGGAGCATTTCCAGCATTATCTGGGTCAGAAGGATATACAAAAGATACTGCACCGAGCGCTTCAGTAGAAGCTGAGTTTACTTATGTCGCTCCAAGTAGTGGTGGATGTGGGTAAGAAGGGAATGGTATTCAGTGTTCAGTATTCAGTATTCAGTATTCGGTATTCAGTATTCAGTATTCGGTATTCAGTATTCAGTATTCGGTATTCAGTATTCAGTATTCGGTATTCAGTATTCAGTATTCGGTATTCAGTATTCAGTATTCGGTATTCAGTATTCAGTATTCGGTAT
>JBDREC010000040.1:0-2857 GCA_043820105.1 Pseudomonadota bacterium | reverse complement strand
GGTATACCCACCACCTTTAATTCAACAAGAAAATAATGTACTAAAAATTACTTGCAGCAAAGATACTCCATTGATCATGTTTATAATACCATCAATTGGATGCCGGCCTAAATTATTAAAAATATAGTGTCTGAATTGCAGTGATCTTTTTTATCTATTTTTATTTTTTATTTTTTATTTTTTATTTTTTATGTTATAATAAAAAAGTAACTTATTTTAAGGAGGGGCCATGCTAAAAAAAACGTCTAAAACAATATTTCTTATAATTTTATCTATACTAATTCTGACTTTCTCCTCTGGTGTAGTTGTTGATGAATCAAGTGGTTGTGGAGGAGAGTTTGATGAAACAGCAGATGGCGATCAAAGCTTAAAAAGCAGTAAAGTTTTAGAGAGCTTTCAAGTCGATGATGATTCAAGTGAGTCTGATCAAAATCAAATAGAATCTATTAAGGATATCCTTAAAAAGCAGAAAGACGGAGATTTGATTCCTGTCCCAAGTGGCAATATAGTATATTTTTATGAAACTGCTAAAATGCATGAGTATTTGCAGGGAAAAGATGATGAGATTGCTGATATAAGAAATCGGATTTATGAAGCTGAAAGTGCTTATGAAAAAGATGATTCTCAAACAGAATTTGACCATGCTTCAAGTTATGAGTATGCTCTAACTGAACTGCAACAAGATATTTTTAAATATTTTAAACCTGGAGCTGAGATTTCATGTGAATGTGGTGTTGAAAATTCAGGTCAATGTCAAATAATGTGGAGTGTTAATGAAGAAAGGTATTGCTGTAACACTTGGTCTGCTAATCATGCAACTGATAACTTGGAAATTGTAGATAATTGTTCTAGTTACCCATCTTATGCACAGTGTGGAGATGGTAGTTATTGCAATCTAAATCTTTTATTTAGATCCTCCAAAATTATAGGGGTTGCCCATTAAAGGTACGGTCAAGAGAAAAAACACCTCTCCTGAAAAATATTATTTAAATTTACAAATTTGCCAAATTACTTTGCAACAACCAAGATCCTATATTCAGAATACAGAAAAAATGCTTTGATTTGCTAATTGATTTGCTCTGACACAATGTGAGGTGCTTAATTATTATCTTGCCACTACCAGGTTTTTATCTATTATATATTTCATAAATTTTTCCTTATATCTTTTTAGGAGGTTTCTATGTCAACTGTAGCATGGATAATTCTTGCTATCATCGTGTTTTCAATTCTTGGTATTGTTTTTATTTATAACAGTCTTATCTCAAAGAAAAATAATGTGAAAAACGCATTTTCAACAATCGATGTTTTGTTGAAGATGAGATATGATCTAATTCCAAACCTTATTTCATCAGTTCAGGAATATATGAAGCATGAAGCAGGTGTTTTAACTAAGATAACTGAACTTCGTGCAAAAGCAATTAATCCTAGTATTGATGATAATGAAAAAATAAAAATTGACAATGAGCTTTCAAGGGCTCTTGGTGGCATCATGGTTGCAGTTGAAAATTATCCAGATTTGAAAGCAAGTAATAATTTCATTCAACTCCAGCAAGCTTTAAATGAAGTTGAAGAAAAAATATCAGCAGGTCGCAGAACGTACAATGCTTGTGTTACTGACTTTAACAATGCCCTTCAAATGTTTCCTTCAAATATTATCGCTAGCAGGATGAATCTAAAAGAAGCAACTTGGATAGAAATTGAAGAAGCTGAACGAAAAAATGTTGATGTTAAAAAGATGTTTGCAAGTTAATTTGAAAGTCTAAGATGAAAACATTTCAAGAATTCAAAACTTTTTATGAAAATGACCTTAAACAAAAGTGCCTGGCCCTAGAAGAAGAAAGAAAAGACGCGCGCAAGGATGCTGTTTTTATAATAATTGCTACTGTGCTCATTACCGGAAGTATCTCAGCTTTTGGCTTATATGTATTTTTGAAATATCACTGGCATGGTGCTATTATAGCCGCACCAATATTTTTAGGAATTGTCTTTGGTATCAGAGTGCATAGAAGCAGAATTAAAAAGTTCGCAAGGAAATTTAAAAATCAAATTATAAAACCGATTATTGAATTTGTTGATCCAGGCTTTGAATATCAAGCCTATGGCTATTTATCAAAATCAACCTTTGAAAGAAGTGAACTTTTTAAAGAAAGACCTAATATTTATTCTGGTGATGACCTTGTTAAAGGAAAGCTTGGTAAAACCAGTTTTATATTTTCAGAGCTTCACGCAAAAGTCGAAAAAGGCAGTGGAAAAAACAGACAAGTTTATCCTATTTTTGATGGCTTATTATTTATTGCTGATTTTAATAAAAAATTTGACTCAAAGACCTTTGTTTTACCAGATAAAGCTGAGAAATACTTGGGCATTATTGGAAAATTCATGCAATCAAAAAATTTTACAAGACCTGACCTTGTAAAACTTGAAAATCCAGAATTTGAAAAATCCTTTGTTGTTTATTCAGAAGACCAAGTTGAAGCCCGCTATATTTTATCAACGAATTTTATGGAAAAGATTTTAGAATATAATCAAAAGACCAAGAAAGATATTTTGCTTTCCTTTATTGATGACAAAATTTATATCGCTATTCCAGATGATAAAAAATTCTTTGAACCGCGTCTTGATATGGAATTATCTAATTTATACAGAATGAATGATTACTTTCAAGATCTAAACCTTGCCATATCTCTTATTGAAGATTTTAATTTAAATCGAAGGATTTGGGGAAAAAAATAAAGGTATCACAATTTGAGAAAATTACTTCATACATTTTATGCTTTGCTTTTACTTTTATTGCCCAGTTTTGGAATAAATTGTTAATACCTAAAATAAATTTATTTCAATTATTTATTTATATTAT
>JBDREC010000039.1:0-69792 GCA_043820105.1 Pseudomonadota bacterium | reverse complement strand
GTCTTTGTTTAGAATGAAAGGGATTTTATGTGGAGGCAGTAAAGTTTATAATCCTGAAGCAAGAAAGGATTGGGCAAGCAAGCTAGTTGAACATAACGCCACATTTAATAGTGCTAATCTTTATTGGGAGCAGATAGATTTATTAACTAGACAGAAAGATATCCTATATAATGAAATAAAAAAGCAGAAAAAATAGTTGTTTTATTTCATGCTGATGCTGATGGAATCACATCTGCGTCTATGCTAAAAAGAATTATTGAACTCCAAGGAACAGGTACAGGCAAATCTTTTTTATTTATACCTATAAATACTAGAGATAGATTTCCTACAAATAGTCAGCTAGAAGAAATTTCGAATTTTCATCCGGATGCAGTTGTTTCAACCGACCTAAATAATACTTCAGATAATGTTGATTCCAAAAAAATGCAAGCTCTGCAGAAACTTAAAGCGACCCTTATTTACTTAGATCATCATGGTGTTCCAGATGAACCATGGGTTAAACAATGGAAATTTCTAGCAAATCCAAATCCAATACCAGATCCTGCTAATCAACCAAGATGGCAAAGATCAAATAGTGCTTTTGTGACAAAGTTATTCGACTTATCCGAATCATGGCAAGAAGAGGTTGGTTTAAGAGGAGACATGGGCTTAGCAAGAGACAGCTCAAATCGCCAAAAAGCTGCTGATATGCTAAATGCTCTTGGACAAGCAGAAAAAAGAGGTGAAACAGAGGAGCAGATAGCACAAAGAAGAGTTAGATTAGTTCAAGCTATTAGCCAAGCTCAAAGTGCTGAAGCTTTTCTAAAAATAATGAAAACTGAATATTCTGACCTTTTTGAATATTATCAAACAATAGAAAGTGATATTAAATCAAATGCTGATTTAGCCTTTGCAAAAGCTACAGAAGATACACCAAAAGTAACTATTTCTAGTTTACAAGCTTCAATAGTTCTAGGAAAATCGATTAGTCAGGATAAAACAATAATTGTGCATAAAATCGAATCAGGAATAAATATTATTGATCCTGTTTTAAAATTAACACTTTCCAAATTAGAAAGCTCGGGACAAGAAGCTACAATAATTTTCATACAAGAACTTGATAACGGAAGATCAGTTATATACTTCTTATCCACCGATCGAAATCATAATAATCAAGATGCTCCTGCAAATTGTAGAACTGTTGCACTTGCTTTAGGTGGTGGAGGTCATTACCACCGTTCTGGAACTGTAGTTGAAACTAAAAAAGCTGATGAAGTTGTTAGACTAGCTATAGGATATTTCTTAGGAACTAAACCTTTACCCTAGGTTTTGTTAAGGTGACATTGTAATAAAAAACAAAGTCAATCACAGTTTTGGTGCACATTTTTCCTATTTCAAAATATTTTTTACAAGTCCACAAAAAATCCACAAGTTTTAACTTAATAAATGCAAGCCTGTCAATGTATAACGCTTTGTTTTGTTTATGATTATTCAAAATCATTAATTATGGCACAAGCCTTGCTTTTAGATATAAATCAGATGATAAAAACCTTTAATTACTCCAAAGTAAAGCAGCCAGCCAATAAGTTGGCTGCTTAATTTAAAAAGAAAAGGCAAAAAAACGCCATATTAAATATAAGGAAATAAAAAACCATTCTAAGGAGGAAGAAATGAAAGTAAATTTTTTAGGAATTTTAATTTTATTAATTTCAATATTGACAATAGCTCTTTCCTGCTCTTCAGGAAATGAAGAAGAACTTGCAGAGCAAGTGTTATTAACAGCAGACACCCCTTCAAGTCAGAATATTAGTACTGAAACAATAGACCTTGTTGAGAGCAATGATGCTGTTAAAGGTGATGGCGATGGAGACGGCGATGGCGATGGCGACGGTGATGGAGACGGCGATGGTGATGGAGACGGCGATGGCGATGGCGACGGTGATGGAGACGGTGATGGCGATGGAGACGGTGATGGCGATGGTGATGGCGATGGAGACGGTGATGGCGAAGCTGATGGTGATGGAACTGTTGAAGAAGAAAATCCAATTTCAATGCTAGTAAGTGGATCAGCCCACAATTGCGTGCTTTTAAAAACAGGAAAAGTAAAATGTTGGGGAAGAAATCAATACGGTCAATTAGGAAGAGGTAGTGATAAGGATTATGAAAATACTGCTATTGAAAGCAGTGATCTCGAGAATATTACTCAAATTTCGGCGGGTTCTACTCATACTTGCGCTGTTATTGATTCAGGAAAAGTCTATTGCTGGGGACACAATAATTATGGCCAGCTAGGTGATGGAACAAAAACAAATAGCTCGACGCCAGTTGAAGTTTTATCAATAACTTCCGCCCTTTCAGTTTCAGCCGGGAACTATTTTACTTGTGCTGTTTTATCTGATGGAGATGCTTCATGCTGGGGATACAATGACCATGGTGAGCTCGGTATAAATGATTCATCTATTCCTTATTCTACTATTCCACTACCTGTTGATAGGTTGTCCAATGCAAGCCTTATTTTTTCAAGCAGTTATCATAGCTGTGCATTGCTTGAAAATGGAAAGCTAAAGTGCTGGGGAGACAATAGATATGGTCAATGTGGAAGAGAAGATAACCTTGACGATGATCCAAGTGATAACTCCATTCTAGTTCCTGCAAGCCCAAAATCAAATTTAATATTTTCAGACATTTCAACCCATGGACAACATACATGTGGAATATTAAACCGTGATTCTTCTGTAGTATGCTGGGGTAATAATAAACATGGGGAATTAGGAAATACTGAAGCTAGTTTCAGTGAAGATTTTGCTTCTGTAGATGGTGTTGAGAATATTGTAATGATTGCCTCAGGTAGCGCTCATTCATGTGCACTCGATTCAGATAAGAATATACAATGTTGGGGTTATAATAGCCATGGACAACTTGGCTATGAAGCAGCCGATGAGACATCTTCTCCCTATACAATGGCAACAATGGAAAAGGCAGTTAGTATCTCAGCCGGTGGATATGCCACTTGTGTTCTCAATGGAGACGGTGCAGTAAAATGCTGGGGCAGCAATGAATATGGCCAATTAGGTAATGGATCTGAAGATTCATCTTCATATACACCTGTTACGGTAAGAGGTATCTTGGATAAAGAAGGAACTGAATAATCTAAAGCCTCATTTTAATCTTAATCATAATCCTAAGCTTAATCCATTGATTTTATATATAGAAATATTTATTTCAATTTGAAGATCATGGAATAGATAGATTGGTATCGTTTTTTTAGAGATAAGATTAAAGAAGAAGAAGAAAAAGAGTCAAGATCTAAAGAGTCAAGAAGGTCAAGACAGGCGCAGATTTCAGCTATTGAGCCAAGTGAGATGTCAAAGAAGCGTCTTCTGTCTTTTAGACTTGTTTTACTATTGCCTTCAGCTAGATTACAAACGGATGAAACCGCTGCTCTTTTCAGTTGGTCTGCGAGGTAAGCATAGCCTTTTGGCATATTTTTTGCCAGCCCGATTGCTTCTTTTTATGTCGCGATAAGCTCCTGATAACAATTAAGTTTTTCATGACTAAAGTAATACATATTGACCTCCTAAATTAAATTGTTCTTGCACATATGAAAGAACAATTTAATTTAGGAGGTCACTAATTATGCTAATTCATGAAAAACTTAAGTGTTATCAAATGAGTTTATTTGTATCAAAAGAAGCGAATCGGGCTTTAGCAAAAAAAATGCCAAAAGGCTATGCTTACCTCAATGATCAGTTGAAAAGAGCACTCGCGAGTATCGTGCTAAATATTGCAGAAGGAGTCTATCGAAAGTCCTCAACTGAACGAAAACGATTTTTTGAAATTGCAATTGGCTCAGCATCAGAAAGCTCAGCAGTATTTGATCTTCTCTTTTCTTTTAATCTCATTTCTAAAGATCTACATTCCTACTTCAAAGATCAACTCCTACAAATCGTCAGAATGCTCTATAAAATGAGCTAATCATCTTAATCTTAATCTTAATCTTAATCCTAAACTTAATCCTAATCCTAATCTAATAGTGTGTTATGTTTATAGAAAAATTATTCTTTGTGGGTACTCAGATTGGAGATGATCCAAAATTTTCAATAGCGTATTAAAATAAGAAGATTCTATTATCTGAAAACTGAAAAAAGCGCATGTTCCTTTTTGTTCTGTCGTCCCATGGCACATTAACAGGGCATACATTTTCTTTTCGATCAGGAATTAGGAACAGGTTCATTGAAGCTTTCTACAATAACATCCATTATATCATGAACCTTTTCATCAAGCACCCCGCTTTCAAATTCAAAATCATCTGGACTCAATAATAAGCCGTCCTGGTTATATACGCCAAAATAAGTATAAGATGCTACATTTCCAAATCCACTTGTCAGATAATAGCTTATTTCAAGTTTTTCGCCTGATAATCGAACAGGTATTGTTTCCTCCTGACCATCATTATTTCCAATATACGTATTATAAATTTCTTTTCCTTCATGGTTTTCAAATTTTATCTTTTTTATTACTTTATTAAAGTATTGTTTGGGGAAATCTTCTAAGTCTTTATTATCATCTATTTTAATCGTATAATTTCCAAATAATTTTCTTTTTGAAGTAAATCTCTGATAAAAACCTTTCACAGCGCTAGTTTCCCATGGATGAAATGCTATCAGGGCGCCATCTTTTTACAAGTCCACAAAAAATCCACAAGTTTTAACTTAATAAATGTATCACAAACACAAGCTAAGCATTTGTTATTTATTGAATTATCAAAAATCAAAATTTTTGGCACAAAACCTGCTTTATAGATAAACAAAGATTAGCAATAATCAAAACTTTATGGCTATTAATTAAGGAGGAATTGGAATATGAAAGCATTATTTTTTAAGTTATCAATTATTACAGCATTATCAGTAATTTTTACGAGTCAATTCGCTTTTTCACAAGAAACTCAAAGAAGCACCAAGACCTGTCAAAAGGGAATTATCGTTGAGTTAATTGAAGCAATTGGCGATAATCTAATTATCCTTGGTGATGAAGAGCTTCCAAGCATTTTTGTCGCAGTTGAAATAAGAAAACATGACACAGAAACCTATGGAAGTGATTGGATAGACTCTGAAGCAAAAGTTTATAAGGATCGAAATGGAAGAATTTTAGAAGAAGAAATAGATTTTGATGGTGATGGCATTGTTGATAGAATTTGTGGATATGAATACTCTGAAGATAAAACATATTCCAAGACTTGTGGAAAAATTGAAAACGATAAAGTGCTAAGTACACATACTGTCATTTATAATGAAAACGGTAATCCTATTCAGGAAATAAAAGACCTAGATAACGATGGTTCAAATGATGTTGTAATAGACTATGAATATGGTGTGTTTGGCAAGAACCTAAAAAAAGCCACAACAAAAAAATATAAAGATGGAAAAATTGTTTCTCAAGAAGCCAGTGAATATGAATTAGTAGATGGCCAAGAAATTTTAAAAGGCTCTAGAACAGATGAATTTAGCTACAGTGCAGATGGTAAATTAAAAGAAAAGCGCATAACTTTCGCAGAACGTACAGGTGGTGTTAAAAAAGAAGTCACAGAATATTATTTTCAAGATGGCAGCTTAATTAGAAGAGACTATACAAATTATGATGATAGAGGCCAAGTAGCAGGGCAAGAGGGCTTCAATTCAGTCCAAGGGCAAGTTATTTATGAAGAACCTGGCAAAAACATTACCTTTAGTGGTCAGCTTGACAGTTCTGGGCTACAGCAAGGCCACGGAACAATGAAAATAAATGGGTTTGATTATTATGAAGGAGAGTTTAGAGATGGCAAGCAACACGGCAAAGGTGTTCTTAAGGTTAAAGAATTTACTTATTCTGGAGATTTTGCGAATGGAACTTACCACGGACAAGGAACCTTGACATATGGCGATGGTCGACAATATCAAGGAGAATTTAGAGATGGTAGAGCCAATGGTTTTGGATCAGCTACCCTAGTAGAAGGCCGAAAATACAAAGGACAATTCAAAGATGACAAACCAAACGGCCAGGGAACAATAACACTTAATGATGGCTCACAATGGACAGGCACCTTTGTAAGTGGTGTGCCACAGGGCCAAGGAAAAGTAACCGAAGCTGACGGCTCACAGCACACTGGTGACTTTGATTCTGAACTTACAAGAGCGGTAATTGGTATGGTGGATTCAGCAATTGATTATTCACCACTTGGCTATGTAGTGGACCTACAAAGCAATTAATGAAGTAGTCGAATTAATAAAAACCACTTCTTACCTCGCCATTATCATTTTATCTTGCTTTTATCCTAACATTTTATAATATTTACCCCATGGCACTAACAGATAAAAAAGCAATTGAAAAAGATATTATTAGGCTTGAAGAAGCAATAGGTGGCCTTAAAATAAGTTATGAAAAATATTTTATTGGTCTTGAATTTAGAGAACCCCTAGAAGAACGAGATAGAATTGAAAGAGAGTTTCGGCGCATTGACAATATTTACTTTCAAAGCACCTCCCTAAAGTTTAAACTAAGAATGATAAAAGCAAAGTATCTAACCTTCAAAACACACTGGGATAAAATTCAAAAACAAATTCTTGATGGAACCTATAAAAGAGAGCTTTTTAGACAAAAACAGCAAGAACAGGCCTTGCTTGAAGAAAAAAGACGATCCCGTGAAGGTTACAATGTTAGAGATAAAAAACATGCGATGAAGCTTTACAATGATATTGTTAACCACCGCCTCGCAAAGGGGCAAAACATTGATAATCTTGATTTTGTTAAATTCGATCAGGCTTTAAGGCACAAGGTAATTGATCTCGAGAAAAAATTTAAAAATCAAGGGGTTAAATATAATGTGCATGTTGAAGATGGGAAATTAAAGATACAGGTTAAGAAAAGACAATAAAATTAACTCTTCAATTCAATTATAGCTTCCAAATAATCTTTCAACGCAAGCAGCTCCTCAATATTATCATTGGAATATCCTTCATTACCAAGCGTATTATAAATATTTTTAAGTTCATTTTGATTGCTAGCTGAATCGATTTCGTCTTCTTCTGAAACTACTTGTGAAGTCATAATATTTATCTGGTTATTTTCCATCTCAAGAAATCCAGTGTTTACAACAATTTTAGAAGTTTTATTATGCTCAACAAAAGATAGAATTGATGGTTTTAGTTTAGCAAAAAGTGGTAAGTGGTCTTTTAAGATAGTAACTTGCCCTAGGTCAGTTGATATTGAAAGCTCTTTTACCTCACCTTCAAATATAAGTTTTTCAGAAGTTACAATTTTTAAAAGCATGGTTTACTTAAGCTCCTTTGCTCTTTCTACAACGTCTTCAATAGTTCCTGCCATATAAAAAGCCTGTTCAGGTATATCATCGTGTTTACCTTCAACAATTTCTTTAAAGCCCTTAATTGTATCAGCAAGCTTAACATATTTACCTTCTCTGCCTGTAAATTCTTGAGCGACAAAAAATGGCTGAGATAAAAATCTTTGAACTTTTCTTGCTCGTGCAACAGTTTGTTTATCTTCTTCTGACAGCTCATCAATACCTAAGATTGCAATAATATCTTGAAGTTCTTTATATTTTTGCAGGATAATTTGCACTTGTCTTGCAACATCATAATGTTCTTGGCCTACAATTTGTGGATCCAAAATTCTGGATGTTGAATCAAGTGGATCAACCGCTGGATAAATACCAAGCTCAGTTAAAGCCCTTGATAAAACCGTTGTTGCGTCTAGGTGAGAAAAGGTAGTAGCAGGAGCAGGATCAGTCAAATCATCAGCTGGAACGTAAATTGCCTGAACAGAAGTAATTGAACCTTTTTTAGTAGAGGTAATTCTTTCTTGAAGCTCTCCTAAGTCAGTGCTCAAGGTTGGCTGATAACCAACAGCTGAAGGAATTCTTCCAAGCATAGCTGAAACTTCTGAGTTTGCTTGAGTAAATCTAAAAATATTATCAATAAACAAGAGCACATCTTGACCTTGCTCTTCTCTAAAGTATTCTGCAACAGTCAAGGCAGATAAACCAACTCTTGCTCTGGCTCCAGGAGGTTCATTCATTTGTCCATAAATTAGGGCGGCCTTATCAATAACCTTTGATTCTTTCATTTCCATCCAAAGGTCGTTTCCTTCTCTGGTTCTTTCTCCAACACCTGCAAAAACTGAATATCCACCATGTTCTTTGGCGATATTATGAATTAGTTCCATAATAACAACAGTCTTACCAACTCCTGCTCCACCAAATAGCCCAATCTTGCCACCTTTTTGATATGGCGCGAGCAGATCAACTACTTTAATCCCAGTTTCAAAAGCTTCAACTTCAGTTGATTGTTCTGTGAATGGTGGTGATGCTAAATGGATTGGCCAATGAGCCTTTGCATTGATTGGTCCAGCCTCATCAACAGGTTCACCAATAACATTCATAATTCTACCAAGGGTTTCATTACCAACAGGCATTTTAATTTGGTCGCCAGTATCAGTAACATCCATACCCCGTGAAAGACCATCTGTTGTATCCATGGCAATGCATCTAACTCGGTTATCTCCTAAGTGTTGCGCCACTTCTACAACAAGATTAGCTTCTCTATCATCAATAGCTTTGTTAGTAATTCTCAAGGCATTGTAAATCGCAGGTAATTCCCCTTGCTTAAACTCAGCATCTATTACTGGACCCATGATTTGTACTATTTTGCCAATTCCCATGTTAAGTCTCCAATTTTAATTAAAACAAAATTATTCTTAAATTTGTATGCAGTATTCTGTATTTAGTATTCAGTGAGTTATAAAAACTGAATACCGAATACTAAATACTGAATACCAAAAACCACTCCTCACCTCATCGCCTCAGCACTTCCGATAATTTCCAGAAGTTCTTTTGTAATGGAAGCTTGTCTTGCTTTATTATATTGTAATGTTAATGCGCCAATCAATTCTTCGCAATTCTTAGATGCAATGGACATCGCGGTCATTCTTGCTAAATTCTCTGAAGCCATTGATGCATAAATAAATCTTTCAAATTGCACATCAACATATTTTGAAAAATAATTATCTACTAATTCAGCCTTTGAAGGCTCGTAAATATAATCCACAGCAAATTTGGCTGTATCTTTTGTTTCATCTTCTTCTATAATAACAGGTAAAAGAGTTTTTAAGGCTATTTCTGAGCGGGATTTTGAAATAAGGTTATTGAAAATAAAAACAACCTGATCAATTTCCTTACTTAAAAACAAGTCTTTTAATTTATTTGATAATTTTAGAATCTCTGGGATGCTTGAAAAAGAAGCTTTTTCATAATTTTCATTAATTTCTAATCTTTTTTTAAAGAAATCAAAACCCTTTGTTCCTATTGTATAAATCAATCTTTTTGCAACAGCATGATTAGAAGAAATATAGTCATCAAATTTTTTAATTAAATTTGAATTATAGCTACCGCATAAACCTTTGTCAGAGGTTAAAAGAATGACAGCCTCAGATTTCACATTTCTTTTGTCAAAAAAGATTGATCTGAAATCAAGGCCAATTCTTCTCATAAGACTATTCTTGCTGCCTTCATAAGCATCAGCATAATGAGCAAATCTATCTAGCCTTTCCTGCGTTTTTCGAAGTTTTGCAGCTGATACCATTTTCATGGCGCGAGTAGTTTTTTCACTCTTTTTTACGCTAACAATTCTATTTTTTATATCTCTAAGATTCGCCATAATTTTATTCTTTATTATCCATTAAATTTCTTTGAAAATTCCTCGAGAGCTGAATTAAGCTTTTTCTTTAGATCATCATCCAAGACTTTCTTTTCTGTAATCTCATCAAGAATATTTTTATGCTTATTTTCAAGAAATTCTAAAAGATCTTGCTCATAAGTTTTTATTTTCTCAACAGCAACCTTATCTGTATATCCATTAATAGCTGCGTAAATTATAGCAACTTGTTTTTCAACAGCACATGGAACATATTGTCCTTGCTTTAAAATTTCAGTAAGCCTTCGACCTCTTTCGAGTTGTTTTTGAGTAACAGGATCAAGGTCACTGCCGAATTGAGCAAAGGCTTCTTGTTCTCTGAACTGCGCCAAATCAAGCCTTAAAGATCCTGCAACTTGTTTCATGGCTTTAATCTGGGCGCTACCCCCAACACGTGATACTGAAATTCCAGCATTAATTGCTGGCCTAATTCCGGAATAAAAAAGGGATGGTTCAAGATAAATCTGACCATCAGTAATAGAGATTACGTTAGTTGGAATATATGCTGTAACATCACCGGCTTGAGTTTCAATAATAGGAAGAGCTGTTAAGGATCCACCTCCTCTTTCATCACTCATCTTTGCTGCTCTTTCTAATAAGCGTGAGTGCAGATAAAAAACATCACCAGGATAAGCTTCTCGCCCTGGTGGTCTTCTTAAAAGCAATGATAGTTGTCTATAAGCAACCGCGTGCTTTGATAAATCATCATAGATAACTAAAGCATGCTTTCCATTGTCTCTAAAATATTCGCCCATTGTAGCACCGGTATACGGAGCGATAAACTGCAATGGAGCAGGATCGTTGGCATTAGAGGTAACAACTGTGGTGTATTCCATTGCTCCGTAGAATTTTAATTTGTCAACTACACTAGCTACCGTTGATTGTTTTTGGCCAATAGCAACATATATACAATAAACATCAGTGTTTTTCTGGTTAATAATTGTATCAATAGCAATTGCGGTTTTGCCGATTTGCCTATCACCAATAATCAATTCCCTTTGGCCTCTTCCAATTGGAATCATAGAATCAACAGATTTTAACCCAGTTTGAAGTGGCTCATGAACCGATTTTCTGTCAACAATTCCAGGAGCTTTAAGTTCAACCCGACGATAATTATCTGTTTTAAGTTCTGATAAACCATCAATTGGTTGACCAAGAGCATTAACAACCCTGCCGCAAAGCTCTTCACCTACTGGAACTTGGATAATCTTTCCTGTTCTCTTTACAGTATCACCTTCTTTGATATGAATTGAGTCGCCCATAATAGCAACACCAACATTATTTTCTTCTAAGCTCAAAACTAGTCCAAAAGTTGACCCAGGAAATTCTAGAAGTTCTCCAAACATAGCATTTTCTAAACCATAAACTCTGCAAATACCATCACCAATTGTTACGATACTACCTGTTTCGCTTAATACAACTTTCTTGTCAAAATCTTTTATCTGTTGCTTAATAATTTGAGAGATTTCATCCACTTTAATCTGCATATTTTGGCTCCATTACAATTATTTTATAACTTTTTTTCTTAAAAGATTTAATTGAGCAAAGGTAGATGTATCAAGCTCCTTTGTCCCAATTTGAATTTTCAAACCACTAATTAATTTTTTATCTATTGAAAAGGTGCTAACAACTTTTTTGCCTAATTTTTCTTCTAAATATGAAGTTATTTTATTTTTAAATGCTTGGTTTAATTCTTTTGCTGATAAGATTGTAACTCTTTCAATATTTTCTTTGGCATCAATCATAGAGCAAAATCCCCGTGTAATATCAGAGAAAAAGCTTATTCTTTTGTTTTTTTCAAGTAAGAGTAAAAGGGATTTCATTTCATCTGATAACTTCATGCTATCACAAAGATCTATAATAATATTTTTTTTAACTTCTTTTTCGATAATCGGAGAATCAAGAGTTTTCAAAAGAACAGAATTATCATTAAATATTGCTTCAAGGTCAACAAGTTGCTCTTTTAACATATCAAAAGTTTGATCTTCTTGCCCTATTAAAAATAAAGACTTTGCATATCGTCTGGCAATATCATTTGTTATCAAAGAGCTTCTCCTTATTTAGCAAATTCATTATGTCTTCATCTGAAGCCTTAGAATCTTTGGTCATTTTATCAATTACACTAGCCTCTGCTAGTCTTAAAATTTCAGCTTTAATGGCAAGCTTTGCTTTTGCTAATTCGTTTTCACAGGAGCTTTCAACATCTGAAATTATTTTTTTAGCTATTTTATCACCTTCCTGAGCAAGCCTTTCTTTAAATAACAGACCATCATTTTCAGAATCTTGGCTTATTTTATTAATTTCAGTCTCAATATAACTGAGCTTGGAATCATATTCTTCAAATTTTTCCAATGCTTCTTGTTTAAGTTTTGTAGCTGTTTCTATTTCTTTTTTGATTTTAAGGCTTCTATCTTTTAATCCTTGAATAATTTTTTTCTTAGTAAAATAAAAAATTACTCCAACAAATATAGAGAAATTTATTAATGCAAAAACAAATGCTTTAATATTAAATCCATGTTCTTCATTGCTAACTGAAGCAAACAAAAGAATAGGATTGATTAGCAAAAATAAAATCACAATTTTTAAGCTACTATTTTTCATTTTTTCTCATCATCCTTAAACCTTTAACGTGCGCATGCCAAAAAAAAACATTCTCAAACATTCAGCTTGTTTTCCAGCATCTCAGCTACCATAATGGCTTCTTTTTGAATTTCTTCTGAAGCCTTGTTTATTTCAAGTTCAAGTTTATTGTTAAATTCCAGTATTTCTTTTTTTGCTTCCTCTTTTGCTTTATTTATTTTTTCAGATTGAATTGAGTATCCTTCTTGTGCAATAGTAGATTTTCTTGATACAGCTTCTTTTCGAGCTTTAGTTATCTGAGTTTCATAAAGAGTAATTTTTTCATCAATTTTGGATTCAAGTTCTTTTGCTTTAGCCAGGTTTCCATCAATAAGCTTTCTTCTGGAGTCAATGATCCTAAGTATTGGCTTAAATACAAGCCTGGATATAACTATATATACAATAAAATACAAAATAAACTGAATCAAAATTTCGCTTGGAATTAATTCTATCAAAACAAACCCTTAAACAATGAAATTGAAAAAATTACCTATACAGATTAGAAATAGTTGTCAATTGTTTAAATAAAGTGTATTGATTATTTAAAGGGATATCTTGTTAAAATCGCTGCAATCTTAAATAGAGGTTTTAAAAATAATTAATAGTTAACAATTAACAATTAATAATTAATGAAAAGAAAGAAAATATAGATGACTACAAACACCGCAATACTACTAATTGGCTCCTCCAAAAAAGACCCGGATCTTTTTTATGCGACCAATTTTTTAACAGAAATCCCTGGCGAATATTTATCTTTTAATGGCAAATCTTATTATATAACCAGGACAATTGAGGAAGGAAGGGCAAAAAAAGAATCAAGTGTTGATGAAGTACTGGTGATAAATAATTTAATCGAATCATATAATACAAAACAAAGCCATGATCCTGAGCTTTTTGCTATTATGGCCTTTTTAAAGGATAACAATATTAAAGATCTAATTATTCCTGAAATCTTTAATTTAAGCACCTTTAACACACTAAAAGAAAATGGCTTTAGCATAACAATAAATAAGGATATACCCTTTTTTAAAGCAAGAAAAATAAAAAAAGAAGCTGAAAAATGCATTATAAAAGAAAACCAAACTATAATTGAGGAAGCTTTATTAAAAGCTGAAAATTTATTAAAAGCTTCACGCATCGAGAACGGCAATATACTTTATGAAGGTGAAATTGTAACAAGTGAGCTGCTTAAAACCCTTATTAATGGGCACTTGTTTTCAAAGGGTATGTTTTGTGAAGACATGATTGTTGCTTGTGGAAATGACTCAACCTTTCCTCATCTTTCGGGATCTGGTCCAATAAAAGCAAATGAAACAATCATTTTTGATATAGCTCCAAAATCGTTTATTAATAATTATTTCGGAGATATGACTAGAACCTTTGTCAAAGGAAAAGCTTCAAAAGAGCTCAAAAAAATGCATCAAACTGTTAGAGATGCTCAAGAAATGGCCATTGATCAAATTCATGATGGTCTTGAAAGTAAAAGGCTTCATGAAAAAATTCTTGCATTTTTTGACTCTCAAGGTTTTAAAACAGGCATGATAAATGATCGTTATCAAGGTTTTTTTCATGGAACTGGGCATGGAATTGGTCTTGAGATCCACGAAACACCTATTATAAATGCCAATGGACCTCGCTTAGAAAAGGGAAACATAACATCAATTGAACCTGGCCTTTATTATGAAGATATTGGTGGAGTAAGAATTGAAGATCTCGTTTATATAAAAAACAAGGGATGTGAAAACCTTAATAATTATCATAAAAATTTAGAAATCGAGTAAACTTATGTCACACCCATATAACCCAGATCCAGTTAAACTTTTTGCAGGCATTATATATAAGGATAAGGAAAAGTTTGAAAAATGCATTTGCCTCTTAAAAGAAAAATTTACAAACATTCAAAAAATATCACCCCTATTTGAATTTGATCAAACTTCATATTATGAAAAAGAAATGGGAGCTTCATTAAAAAGAAGTTTTATTATATTTGAAGGTTTATTTGACAATCTAAAAGTAATAGATCTGAAATATCTTTCTTATGAAATTGAGCAATCTTTTTCCAAAGAAGAAAAAAGAAGCATCAACATTGACCCTGGTTATATCACCTTACACAACCTTGTGTTAAGCACATTTAAAGGCTTTGCTCATCGGGTTTTGCTTGGAAACAGGGTTTGGGTAGAAACAACTTTAATATACAGGCACAACTCATTTGACACCCTAGAATGGACTTATCCAGATTATAAATATAAAAAGACAATTGATTTTTTTAAAGAAGTTAGGAATGATTATTACATTGAATTAAAAAAAAATAAAAGTTAACTAACTATTGTATTCTGTATTCGGTAGCCAGTATTCAGCAAAGAATAAAACTGAATACCGAATCCTGTATACTGAATACTAACCCAAAGGTGTACTATGTTTACAAGTATGACAGGATTTGCACAAGAATCAAAACTTATCAATGGTTCCAATTATTATTTGGAAATTAAAACTGTGAATAACAAGTATCTTGATTTGAAATTTAAACTGCCCAGATTTTATTCGCGTTGGGAACACCAGTTAATTCCACTTGTTAAAAAGCATTTAAGCAGAGGTCGGGTTGATGTGTTTTTGAATATTGAAAAAAATATTGAATCAAAATATTTTTCTGATGCTCATAAAAAAGCAATAAAGGACTATCTTGAAGGCTTAAAAAGTATAAAGGCTGAATGCAATCTTGAAGACGAGGTTAAAATTGATCATGTAACAGGCTTTTTAAATAATTTTCAAGAGATGGATAATCGATATATTGACAAAGATTTTGAAGCCTTTGCCGAGCTCTTTGAGCAAACCCTAAAAAGCCTAAATAAAATGAGGCAGGGCGAAGGAGAAAATCTAAAAAAAGACATATTAGAACACAAAGAAAATGTGGTTTTACGACTTCTTGAAATTGAAAGCAAAAAAGATGAAGTGCTTAATAAGCTTACTCAAAAAGTTAAAGATAGAATAAGCAAACTTTTAACTGATGTAGATATTGATGAACAAAGATTTAATCAGGAGATAGCCTATATTACAGATAAGGCAGATATCACTGAAGAAATCACCAGAATAAAAAGTCACCTTGCTCAATTTGATGAATTCATAGAAGCAAAAGGTGACGTTGGCAGAAAAGTAGATTTCTTGCTACAAGAACTGCAAAGAGAGTTTAATACGCTTTCAGTAAAATCAAGAGAAGCTGACATTTCATCTCATGTTATTTTCATTAAAAGTGAGCTTGAAAAAATCAAGGAGCAGATTCAAAATGTTGAATAAAGATCCCTTGTTTTTTGTAATCTCAGCCCCGTCAGGTGCTGGAAAAACAACTGTTATTAGTGAAGTTTTAAAAAAATCAAAAAATCTTCGCCGTCTAATTACTCACACAACAAGACCTATGCGAGAAGGTGAAACAGACAAGAAAGATTATTTTTTCTTATCAAATGAAAATTTCCAAAAAAAAATAGCTGAAGATGATTTTTTAGAACATGCAAATGTATATGGCAACTCCTATGGAAGCTCCAAAACAACCTTAAAAGAAATTTCAGAAGGCGAATACGATATTATAAAGGATATAGATGTTCAAGGTGCAATGAATATTAAAAAAAGATATTCAAATGCAATTTTAATCTATATTTTAACTCCAAGTTTTGAGGATTTAGAAAAAAGATTAAGATTTAGAAATCTTGACTCAGATGAGGTCATTAAAAAAAGAATAGATATAGCAAAAGAAGAACTGAGTTATATTGACAAATATGACTATTGTGTAGAAAATGCAGAAGTTAAAGAAGCAGCCGAAGATATCTGTGCAATTATAAGAGTTGAACGTTTAAAAAGGAAGGAATATGCCAAAAACATTTGCTGAAAAAGTTCTTAGTAAAAAAACAGGAATTGATGCAAAAGCAGGGGATATTGTAATTGCAAAACCTGACTTCATTATGTCCCACGACAACTCCAGCGCTATTAGCAAAACATTTAAAAAAATTGGGGTTGAAAAAGTAAAATATCCTGAAAGAATTGTGATAATACTTGACCATTGTGTGCCAGCTGCAACTGAAAAATATGCCCAAAACCACAAAGAGGCAAGAGAGTTTGTAAAAGAACAGGCAATCACTAATTTTTTTGATATTAACAGAGGTGTTTGCCATCAGGTTCTGCCCGAGGAAGGCTTTGCGCTGCCAGGCACATTAATTCTTGGTTCAGATTCTCATACAACAACCTATGGAGCTTTTGGAAGTTTCTCAGCTGGGATTGGCAGAACAGAAGCAGCTGCAATTTGGGCAACAGGAGAACTCTGGTTAAAGGTTCCAGAAGCAATGAAAATTATTGTGTCAGGAAATTTTCAAAAAAAGGTAAGCGCTAAAGATTTTGTATTAAAAATAATTTCAGATATCAGATCAGATGGAGCTGATTACATGTCTGTAGAATTTTTTGGTGAAGGTCTTAATAATCTTTCAATCTCAGATAGAATGACAATTGCAAATATGGCTGCTGAAATGGGAGCAAAAAACTGTTTTTTCCCTCCAAATGATGAGGTTTTAAATTATTTTAAAAATATTGGCAAATTGGATTTTGAAATAATGGTCCCTGACGAGAATGCTGCTTATGCCAGGGAACTGTATTATAACCTAAATGAAATAGAACCAATGCTTGCCTGCCCACATACTGTAGACAATGTTTTAAAAGTTTCAGAAAAAAAAGGTCTTGAATTTCACCAAGGTTTAATAGGCACTTGCACAAACGGAAGAGAAGACGATCTTTTAAAAGCAGCTGCAATATTAAAAGGAAAAAAAATAAATAAAAATATCAGGCTATTAATTTTCCCAGCTTCAAACCTGGTATTTCAAAACTGCTTAAAAAATGGAACAATCCAGGTTCTCTCAGAAGCTGGAGCTGTAATAATGAATCCAGGCTGCGGTCCCTGTTTAGGTGCTCATGAAGGCACACTTGCTCCAGGCGAAATTTGCTTATCAACAGCTAACAGAAATTTTAAAGGACGAATGGGCTGTAAGGAAGCTGAGGTTTATTTGGCAAGTCCGGAAACAGTAGCAGCGAGTGCGCTTAGTGGAAAGATTGAAGATCCGAGAAATGTTAAATAGTATTCGGTATTCACTATTCGGTATTCGGTTTTGTATTTACTGAATACTAAATACTGAATACTGAATACAATAAATAGAGAAGATTGGCATGAAAAACAGTAAAATTTGGAAATACGGTGATGATGTTAACACTGACGTAATCTTTGCTGGAAAATATACTTATACTGTAACAGAAGAATCAGAAATGGCTAAATATGCTTTGGAAGATTTAGACCCAGAGTTCGCAGGGAATGTAAAAAATGGTGATATTATTATCGCAGGTAAAAATTTCGGTTGTGGTTCATCTCGTGAGCAGGCTGTTAAATGCTTAAAACTTTCAGGGGTCTCATTTATAATAGCAAAATCCTTTGCAAGAATATATTATAGAAATTGCATAAACGAAGGATTGCCCGCTATTTCGTGCCCTGAGCTTGTTGACAACTTCAATGAAAACGAAAATATTGAAATTAATATTAAAGAGGGTATAATAAAAACCGAAAACGGAAAAGAATATAAATTTGCAGCGTTTCCAGATTCTGTACTAAAAATAATTGAAGCTGGTGGATTGGTTAATTATCTTAAAGCATGAAAATAATGCTTAATAGTTTTATAAGACATTAAAACACCGAGCATCGAGCATCAAGCATCGAGCATCAAGCATCGAGCATCAAGCAACTAACAAGGAGGAATCTTGCTAAAGCTTCCAATAGCATTACTTAAACTAACAATTACTGTTGTGCTAACATTTGCGTTTTTAAATATTCCAATAAATGATAAGGTAATTTTTTATCATCTCAGGTCATTTGTGAAACAAAAAAACATTACAGAAAAAATAATTATTGAAGCAAATGAACTTAAAAAGGAAGGTATGAAAAAAATATCTGAAACCTTAAAAGACTCAACTGACAAAGCAAAAGAAACTTTAAATGAAATTAAAGATGAAAAAACAGCAGATAAAATAAAGGATTTAATTAAAGAAAAAACTCAAGAAAATCAGTAAAATCAATCCCTATCAACAACCAGCTTACCACTTAGCCCAACATTTTCCTTCTCAAGCTCCTTTAAAATAACAATTACAGTTTCTTTTGGCATTTCAAATATTTCCGAAACGGTTTCTGTAATTTTTTCCACCATTTTTCTTTTGTGATCAAGGCTTTTAAATTTGGGTCCTTCTATTCTAACTATTGGCATATTAACTCCATTTTTTTAATTTTAATTATCTTAAATAAAAATATAAATTGAATCAATAAAAGAAAATAAATTATCTTTTGTTATGTTATTGCCTGTAAATGCCCTTTTTAGCTAGGTTACAGCAGAAGCCAAGCAAAAACAATAAAAATAAGCACTCTAGGGCTTGTTTTCTCTTGACACCCTTTAGCTTAAGGTTTAGAAACTTTGTACTTTGTTAACAATTTTAACTCGGAGGTATCCATGACAAAGGCTGAATTAATCGATGTATTGTATAAGAATTTAAGCAAAAACAAAGGCTTGAGCAAAGTTCTTATTAATGAAATCGTTGACTCAACTTTCACAGAACTTGGAAAAGGTCTTAAAAAGACAAAAAGATTTACTTATCCAGGATTCGGAACTTGGACAGTAAAAAGAAGAAAAGCTAGAACTGGTAGAAATCCACAAACTGGCGACAAGATCAAGATCAAAGCAAGAAATACTGTTACTTTTAAACCTTCTTCAACTTATAAAGAAAAATTATAAGCTGATAAAAGGTTTTAAAAAGAATTTTAAAAAAGGAAGTTCCTTATTGCAAAAGGATTTTCCTTTTTTTTTTGCTTTTTGTTCCCCTCTTCCCCTGTTCCCTTGCGCTCTTGTTCCCTTGTTCACTTTTTCTTGACTTTAATTTACTGAAACCTTATTTGTCTTTTCCAAATGAATTAGTATTATGCGCTCGTAGCTCAGCTGGATAGAGCAACTGACTTCTAATCAGTAGGTCGCAGGTTCAAATCCTGCCGGGCGTGTTTTTTAGTATTCAGTATTCTGTTTATCAGTATTCAGTTATTATTCTTAACTGAATACCGAATACTAAATACCGAATACCATTCTTACCACTTACCACTTACCGCTTACCACTTTAAAGAGGAGATTAAAATGTTATCTAATAAAATTACCCCAGCAAAAAGAACCAAAAACATCGAATACGCAGTTAGAGACATTGTTTTAGTTGCAAAAGAAGCTGCAAAATCCGGCAAAAAATTATTATATCTAAATATTGGTGATCCAATGCAATATGATTTTGCTACTCCTGAATACTTAAGAAATGCTGTAACAGAAGCCATGTCAAAAAACTTTAATGGCTATTCAGCTTCAGAAGGAACAAGCCAAGCTGTTGAAGCTATAAAAAATGATGCAAGCAAGATGGGAATAGATAATATTCAGGATATTTTTGTCACAAATGGTGGATCTGAAGCTATTGACTTAAGCTTTGCAGCTTTACTAAATGAAGGTGAAAATATATTAATTCCATATCCTGGCTATCCTCTTTATTCAGCAACAATAATTAAATTTGGTGGAGAAATAAATCCTTATTATTTAAATGAAGAAAATGGATGGCTTCCCGACATTGAAGATATAAAATCTAGAATAAATTCAAAAACAAAAGGAATTGTTTTAATTAATCCAAACAATCCAACAGGCGCAATTTATCCAGAAGAAACATTAAGACAAATAATAGCTTTTGCCATGGAAAATAATTTAGTTATTTTTAGTGATGAAATATATTCAAAGCTTATCTTTGAAGGCAAGACACATATTTCAACAGCATCCTTATCAGATGAAGCACCAATAATTACTTTTAACGGCCTTTCAAAATCCTATTTGGCTCCTGGCTGGAGAATTGGCTGGGGAATTGTTTCTGGCAATTATGAAAAACTTGAAAATTATATCGCTGCAATTCAAAAACTATCGCGAGCTAGACTTTGTGCTAACCATCCAATGCAGTTTGCAATTAAGCCTGCCCTTGAAATGGAACCTGTTCATTTAAAAGACACTTTAGAAAAATTAGAAAGACGTGGAAACCTTACTTATGAAATGCTAAATGCAATTGATGGAATAAGTTGTGTTAAACCAGAAGGCGCATTTTACGCTTTTCCAAAACTTGAAATTAATTGTGATGACAAGGCTTTTGTTGAAAGTTTAATTAAAGAAACAGGAGTGGTAACTGTCCATGGCTCAGGCTTTGGGCAAAAAGAAAATAGCAAGCACCTTCGAATTGTGTTTTTACCCAATGAGGAAATTCTGATAGATTCTTATGAGAAGTTGGCTGGGTTTATAAAGAAGTATAGGTGAGAGAAGTGGTAAGTGGTAAGTGGTAAGTGGTAAGCGGTAAGTGGTAAGCGGTAAGTGGTAAGTGGTAAGTGGTAAGTGGTTAGAATAAATTAGATGGGACAATAAGTACACATATAATAATTATTATTAGTAAATAAATCCGCAGATCCCGCAAAACACAAAAGATAAGCAGCTGATTTCATTGCACATATTATGGCAACAAGGTGGCATATTACTTGCAGAAAAGGCATATAACCTATTACTATAGAGATTGAGGTAAAACTTGATAAAAAAATTAGCCCTCCTATCACTTCTTATTCTAGTCATTCTTTGCTCATGTGGAAATAATGATATTGAAACTGCTATCCATGCTGCAGTAGCAGCTGAAGATAATTTAATAATTGTTTCTGGGAATTTAAATCATCAAGAAATTATAGATCAATTTTTACTAACACCAGCTGATAATCTTGTTTTAAGAAACTCTTTTTTATCAAGATATTTTGATACCATCGCACCTGAAGATTTGGAAATAAATATTAGCCTAACACCTGTCACACAAGATTCTGAATTAAAGACATTAAACGTAACAACTGTTAAAAATTACGCTGTTTCAGCACAAGACAATGAAGACGGTAATTTTGAATTATATCTTTTCCCAGAAGTAACTTATATGATAGAATTTTACATAGAAACCAGAGATGAGGATTATTACCTGGGAACCTTAAACTCCGCTTCAAGATACACTGTAAAATTCTCATCAAGTGATAATAACTTTGAGCTTGGAAAAATTAGCTTTTCAGATGATGCAAGTTCAGAAAATGCAGCTCCAACAGCATCAATTACTAGCCAGGAAATCACTGATGGATTACTTGTAAATTACTCTGTCTTAGATACTGCTCAAATCACGAGATTAAGCCTTGAAGGCACAGAGCAAGCAGATGAGACAATCAATTTATCAGAATATATTTCAAATTTAGATGTAAGCTATATTATAAAATCAAACTCCCTTCCAGCTTTTTGTACAATTGATAAAAATGATTCTGGAGATTATATTCTTTCACTGAGCTATACATCTGACGCTGGCAACTTCAAGTTTCCAATACTTTTATTTAATGAGCAATCAATCAATATTGGAGCCTTGTATATTAATCTTACTATCATTGAAACTGAATAAAAAGCGAATCCCAGAGACAACTAAATCCTGGTAAACAACTTATTTCCTTGCAAAAACGAGCCACTATTATTAAAATCATTCATACGCTGTACGCTATACTCTGTACGCTTTTTTTATATTAATTATTGAAAAAACTAAATGCCACCAATCACCTGCAAAAGACTTGATAAAAACCGTTTAATTATTCCCAAACAAGGAAAAATGAATGTTGATGGAATTATTTATGCAAATCACAAGCTTGAAAAAGATATTGCAGGTGATAATTGTTTAGAACAGGTGGCAAATGTAGCCTGTCTTCCAGGGATTGTAAGACACAGCCTTGCAATGCCGGACATTCACTCTGGCTATGGTTTTCCAATTGGCGGAGTAGCTGCCTTTGATTTAAATGAAGGTATAATTTCGCCAGGTGGTGTGGGTTATGATATTAATTGTGGAGTACGTTTTTTAAAAACCAATATACATAAAGAAGAAATAGAAAAGCACATTGAAGATATAATTTATAAGATTTTTTCAGCTGTTCCAAGTGGTGTTGGATCAAAAAGTCAAAAAGGACTTGCAGAAGAAATGCCAGAAGCGTATAAAGACGTAGTAAATGTTATTGATGTAATTCATGATTCTCAAATAGCTGTGAAAGTGGCGAAAGTGATTCCCCTGGGTGTTGTAAAGGGGTGACTGGTTGCTTAGTTGCTGGCAAGAAACGAGAGAGGACCTTGCTCGTACACGTGCTCGAAAACGTTACTAATCACAAGAAAATAAGGATTGAAAGGTTAGATATGATGAAAATATTAATTATTATAATCTCACTATTGATTAGTTCCTTCGTTTTTTCTAAAACAATTGAAAATCCTGATTTGAGCGAAGCAATAATACATTATAAAATCAATGGAAATGAAACAGGTACTCAAACAATATACATTTCAGATACAAGCAGAAGAATTGAGAGAAAAACTCAAATAAGAAAAGAAAAGGCAACCTTTGAATCCCACACCTTGCAAATAATCACAGATGAATATATCTGGTACATTGATATAATAGGCAAAACAGGAATTAAGCAGGACAACCCCAAAAAGTTTATTGATCCTTTACTGAAAGATTTTGACGAAGAAAAAAAGAAAAAGATTAGAGCTAACCTTGAAAGGTTTGGTTTTTTATTAGCTGAAGATATGGGTCACAAAATAAGCACTCTGTCAGATAAGGATTTTCTTACAAAAAAATACAAAACCGAGGAAAAGAAAGCAGATTTAAACGAAAACGATATCATGCTTTCGTGTTCAGGATATGAAGTAGAACAAGTAAAAACATATGTTTTTAAAGGCAGTCAAAACATCCCATGCTTTGCACATGATAAATCAAAAAATTTATTAACTGAGCTTGGAAGCATTGACTTAAAACCTGGCTTAAAGATCTCTAAAAAGCTATTTTCGCCACCTGCTGATTTAAGTAAAAATATAAATACTGATAAGCAATTTGAAGAAATTGCAAAAAGAGTAGCTGAAAAAATGGTCTACATGGCCAGTCGGGATAACGAATCAAAGGAACTAATAGAAAAGAAACAATAAGGGAATATTTTAAATGCTTAATTACCATAAAAAAAAACGCGTATTAGTAACTGGTGGAGCTGGTTTTATTGGATCTCATATCTGTGCAAAACTTCTGGAAAAAAATTATGAAGTAATTTGCCTTGATAACTTTTTCACAGGAAGAAAAGCTAATATCAAAACTTTGATGAATAATCCAAGCTTTGAATTGCTAAGACATGACATTATTCATCCTATTTTAATAGAAGTTGAGGAGATATATAATCTAGCGTGTCCTGCGTCTCCAATACATTACCAACATAATGCCATTAAAACGATTAAAACAAGTGTAGCCGGTGTTATAAACATGCTTGGTTTATCAAAAAGAACAAATGCAAAAATCTTGCAGGCCTCTACTTCTGAAGTCTATGGAGACCCCACTGTGCATCCACAAGAAGAAAGCTATTGTGGTAATGTAAATCCAATTGGCATTAGAAGTTGTTATGATGAAGGAAAGCGTGTCGCTGAAACTTTGATGATGGATTATCACAGACAAAACAATGTGGATATTCGTATCGCTAGAATTTTCAACACCTATGGTCCAAACATGGCACAAAATGATGGCAGGGTTGTTTCAAATTTTATCTGTCAGGCTTTGCAAAATGAAGATATCACTATTTATGGTAATGGTAGGCAGACAAGGTCATTTTGTTTTGTTGATGATTTAGTCAGGGGTCTGATTGCGCTTATGGAAACACAGGAAGACAAAGTTTGTGATAAGAATGATATTCATTACCCTGTCAACCTGGGAAATCCAAAAGAGTTTGACATGCTAACACTTGCAAACCTGGTAATTGAGATAACAAAGAGCTCTTCAAAGATTGTATATAAAGAACTTCCATTAGATGACCCCAAACAACGTTGTCCAAACATTTCAAGAGCAAAAAACATATTAAACTGGGAACCAACAATTGAACTAGAAAAGGGATTAGAAGCAACAATTGCTTATTTTAAAAATGAACTTAACTCATAATTTAATAACTATTTTTTCACTATTTTTATTAGTGGCTTGCGAAACTGAATTGCCAGTTTACACTACAGTCGAATCAAGCTTTGATGCAGGTAGTGTTAGCTTTACATCTACAGATAATCAAGCCATTTGTACTTATGAAATTGAGCTGTCAGAAGTTCACGGTGAGGTTTTATTTTTTATCCACGGCACAAAAACCATCTATGACAGTAATGAAGAAAATATTATAGAAACAATAAAATATACAAAAGAAGAACTTGATTCTTTGTTTGCAGTGGATTATATCACTCCAACACAAACAGTGAGTTATGAAGATACTATAACAACAGAAGAGAGCTCCTTGCTGCAAGGTTTTGTGGTTAAGTGGCTTTTAATTCTTGGAACTTATGAAACAATATTTTATATAACAGAAGGTAGCATTAACTGCTTATAAACAGGTAATTTAAATGGCCATAAATAAATATAACAGAATATTAATTAAGCTTTCCAACATTGAACATAACCTCTATTATATTAAAGATAAGCTAGCAAGTGATGTTAAAATAATGGCAGTTGTTAAGGATAATGCCTATGGTCATGGCTTTGTGGAAATTAGTAAGGTTTTAGAAAAGCAAAACATTGCTTACCTTGCCTTGCATTCAGCAAGTGAAGCGGTTTTTCTGCGAGAAAATGATATTAACTTGCCAATGCTAGTCATTGGACCTGTACACAAAGACGAATTAGAAATAGCAGCAAAAAACAATATAACTATTTCTATTTATAACTACGAAACCTTTCATAATCTGCACCAACTAGTTGATAAATTAAATATTAAGATCAATGTCCATCTTACGCTTGATACTGGAATGAATCGTCTTGGTTTTTCAACAGATGAAATTGAAAAGGTTTTCAATATTTGTAATGAATCTGGAATTAATATTGTTGGCTTAATGTCACACATGCCTGATTCAAGATCAGAAGACACAATTAGACAAATTGAATATTTTTCCGATATGGCCAAGACTATAAAACATAAATTTGGTGAACACATAATCACGCACCTTGCAAATTCTTCAGGAACTATTTATCATCCTGATGCACATTGTGACATGGTTAGAGTTGGATTATCACTTTATGGATATGCAGGTTCCATTGAATATAGCAAACAAAACCTGAAGCCTGTTATGGAAGTAAAAACAGAAGTTGTTTCTATCAGGGAAGTAAAACCAGGAATGACAGTTGGCTATAACAGAAGGCATAGTGTAAAAGAAAGCACAAAAATAGCAGTTGTCCCTATTGGCTACGCTGATGGTTATTTAAGGACATATAAAAACTATGGACAAGTTTTAATAAATGAAAGTTTTTACCCAATAGTTGGTGATATTTGCATGGACATGATGATGCTAGATGTATCAAAATCAAATGTAAAAATTGGTGACACAGTTACCTTGCTTGGAAAAGATGGGAATAAGAGTATCACAGCCTATGACATCGCAGAAAAATGCGACACTATTCCTTATGAGATTTTAACCTTATTTAGAGATTATATTCCTAGAACATTTATATAGGTAATAATGATAATATCTTTTTTAAAAAAGACATTAATAAATTTTCTTGATGAAGCAGGCAGGCTTGCAATCACTACTGGTACCTTTTTCAAATGTGCCGTCAAACCTCCATTTAGATTAAAATTAATTTTTAGTGAAATGGAAAATATTGGAGCTAACTCAATCTTCATTGTAATTCTAACTGGTTTTTTTACAGGAATGGTTTTTGCCCTTGAAACAGGGCGTGTTTTTATGCGTTTTCAAGCCGAAGGTACAGTTGGCTCAGTTGTTGCTATGGCAGTTTTTAGAGAGCTTGGTCCAGTTATGGCTGCTCTTATGATCACAGCCAGAGCAGGGTCAGCTATGGCTGCTCAAATTGGAACAATGAAAGTAACCCAACAAATTGATGCATTAAATACAATGGCTGTTGAGCCAGTTAGCTATTTAGTTGTTCCAAGAGTTATCGCGGCAACTATAATGATGCCTATTTTAGTTGGCATCATTGATTTCATCGCCATCTTTGGAGCCTGGCTTGTAGGTGTTGGAATGCTTGAAATAGGAGAAGGTATATTTTTTGATTATATTGAATGGATGGTTGATGTTAAAGATATTACTGACGGATTATTTAAATCAATGTTTTTTGGATTCATTATAGCAATTGTTTGTTGTCATAATGGCCTTAGAACAGAAAAAGGCGCCCTTGGAGTGGGAAAATCAACGACAAAAGCAGTTGTGTTATCTTCTGTTTTGATTTTAGTGGCTGATTATATATTAACATCTTTATTGTTTTAGTATTCGGTATTCTGTATTCGGTATTCAGTTTTTTCACTGAATACTGAATACTAAATACTTAATACTTAATACGAATTTAACAAATGATAGAAGTATTGAACCTACATAAATCCTTTGGAGAAAAAAAAGTCTTAAAAGGAGTGAATCTAAATTGCATTAAGGGTGAAACTACTTTTATAATTGGTGCATCTGGTGGGGGAAAGTCTGTACTTGTTAAGCACTTCATTGGACTAATAAAACCTGATCAAGGCAGCATCAAAATTGATGGACATGAGCTTACAAAAATGAACTCTTTTGAATTAAAAAACATCAGAAAAAATTTTGGTTATTTATTTCAAGACGCAGCACTTTTTGATTCTATGACAGTTTATGAAAATGTTTCTTTTCCATTGAAAGAACATACAAAATATAAAGAGTCTAAAATAAAGGATATTGTGAGGCAAAAATTAGATCTTGTTGGTTTAAAAGGCATTGATCATAACTACCCAAGTGAATTATCCGGAGGCATGAGAAAAAGGGTAGGGCTTGCAAGAGCCATTGTTCTTGAGCCTCAGATTATTCTTTATGATGAACCAACAACTGGATTAGATCCCATTATGTCAGATGCAATTGATGATTTAATTGTTAACACAAAAAAGGAATTAAATGTAACATCTATTGTCATTAGTCATGATATTGCATCAACTTTTAAGATTGCAGATAAAATTGCAATGCTATATGATGGGCGCATAATTGAAACAGGAACCCCAGCTCAGATTTTAAAATCTGACTTAAAACCTGTAAAAGAGTTTTTAGCAAGAAGCAGGTTATAAGTCGTAAGTAGTAAGTGATAAGTCGTAAGGGAAAATGAATATTCTTTTAACTTACGACTTATGACTTATGACTTATGACTTAAGATAAGGAATAAATGTGCTAAAGCTAACAAGCGAAATAAAAGTTGGAATCGTTGTTATTGCTGGTATTGTTGGAATCGCCTATATGTCAGCCAGAGTTAATGATGCTCCATTATTCGGATCACAGGGTCATACCTACTACGCAGACTTTGAAAATATCATTGGTATTATTATGAAAACACCTGTTATGATCGCTGGTATTAGGACAGGTTATGTTGCTGATATAAAACTTCATAATGGTAAAGCACGGCTCACTCTTGCTGGAATTGATCCTAAAATAATAATAACTCGTGATTCTAGACTTCAAATTCGAGACAAGGGTTTGTTGGGTGAAAGAATTATTGAACTTTCCCTGGGAACTGATACTAACCACATCATCCCAGACAGAGGCATAATCAAAAACACGAACTCTTTTTCTGAGCTAGACCAAATTTTCAATCGTTTTAGTGATGTTGGTGAAATGATGCCAAAGTTTGATAGAATTGCTTCAAATATTGAAGAAATGACTAATAACTTGGTTAGTGTTTTAAAGGTTGAAATTCTTAGCTCAACTGTTCCTGACATTCTTGAAAATTTAAAAAACATAACAGTTTCCATCCAAGACATGATGGCAGATCTTCATCAATCCATAAAAAAAAGTGATGAAAAAATTACTAATGTTGCCACAAATGTCGAGCTTTTCACAAAAGATCTTCGCGATATGTCTAGTGAAAACATTAAAGCAATAAATCACATTATTGGTAACTTTGAAGAAATTTCGCATAACTTAAATGATGTTATTGGATCAAGTGATGAAAGAATTAATTCCTCTGTTCAAAACGTCAAAGAAGCAACAAGTGATCTTAAGCAATCTTTAGCTTCCTTAAAAGGAATAATGGAACGAGTTGAAAGAGGAGAAGGTACCATTGGAAAGCTTTTATCTGATGAGGCTGTTGTAGAAAAGCTTGAAACCACTATTGATGGAGTTAATACCTTTATTGAAACTGTAAACAGAATTGAAACAAGTATTGGTTATAGGGGTGAATTCTTGTTAACAGACACGCAAGAACTTCAAAACTATGTTCAACTAAAAATTCAACCAAGACCTGACAAGTTTTTTCTTATAGAATTTGTTGATGAACCCCTTGGTGATGAAATGGTTACCGAAAACACCATTACTGTTGATGATGGCACTCCAATCACAACAAGAACCTCAACAAGAGATGATGCGTTTACTTTTTCAGTGCAGTTTGCAAAAAGATTTTATGATTTTAATATTAGATTTGGTGTTATAAGATCAGAAGGTGGAGTTGGTTTTGATTATTATTTATTTGATGATCATTTCTACCTTTCTGTTGATGCTTTTGATTTTTCAAGAGAAACAAGGCCCCATGTAAGGGCTTTTCTAAATATTGATTTATGGAAAAATATACTATTAACTGCTGGTGTTGATGATCTTTTAAGAAATGGTTGGTGGGATACCCCATATGATTTCTTTGTAGGTGGCGGAATCCACTTTACAGATGAAGATCTTAAATCAGTTATGGCCGCTTTACCAATACCAGGCATGTAAAAAAGGAGAAGAACACACAATGAAAAGAGAACCTATTATTGCTGGAAACTGGAAGATGAACTGTACAATCCCTGAAGCTATAAAGCTTGTTGCAAACCTTAAAGCAACTTTATCAGGCAAAGCAAATGCAACTGTAATTGTAGCACCATCTTATATTGCACTTAATTCTGTTGGCATAGCACTCGCAGAAACAAACATTAAAGTAGCATCTCAAAACATGGGATGGGAAGAATCAGGTGCCTTTACAGGTGAGGTTTCGCCACCAATGCTTAAAGATATTGGTGTGGAATATGTTATCTTAGGTCACTCAGAAAGAAGACAGTATTTCTGTGAAACCAATGATACAATAAATAAAAAAATCCACGCTTGTTTAGAATTTGATCTTATTCCAATTGTTTGTGTTGGGGAAACCCTTGAAGAATACGAACAAAACAAAACCTTTGAGGTTGTTGAAGTCCAAATTAGAGAATGCTTTAAAGCATTACAAGCCTTCCAGCTTGATAAAATTGTAATAGCTTATGAACCAGTTTGGGCCATTGGCACCGGCAAATCAGCAACTCCAGATGATGCAGAACGCGTCCATGCCTTTATTAGGCAAATTTATGGAGACATGTTTGGTTCAGTTTTAGCTGATAAAACAAGAATCCTTTACGGGGGCTCTGTAAAAGACACAAATGCTAAAGATTTACTATCAATGGAAAACGTGGATGGTGCTTTAGTTGGTGGAGCGAGCCTAAATCCTGATTCTTTTGCTAAAATCGTCCAAAGTGTTGACTAAAAAAAAGCTTGTCTTTTTTGAAATCATTTTCTATAGAAGTGCACACTTTTTATAATTTGCAAGGAAATTACCATGATAGCGACCCTAATTACAATATTGCATGTATTTGTTGCTTTTTGTTTAATATTAATAGTTTTGCTACAATCAGGCAAGGGTTCTGATATTGGGGCTGCCTTTGGTGGCGGTTCAAGTCAAACTTTGTTTGGAACAAGTGGTGGTGTTGGCATAATGACAAAAATTACAGCTAGCGCAGCTCTCGTTTTTATGATTACTTCGATTACTCTAGCTCACATTTCATCATCAGAAGTAGAACCTTCCTTACTTGATAGCGTAACCGCCCCTGCTGACAATGTTCCTCCTGAAGGAAGCATGAAAGCAGCCGCAGAACCAGAAGAAGCAAAAGCAAGCCAAGAAGCAAGCACAGAACCTGTAGTTGAGTCACCTATTGAAGAAGCTGAAACAGAAGACGAAGGTCAGTAAGAATTTGAACTAGCGCTAGCTCTAGACCTAGAACTAGTTTTAATAAGCCGGGATGGTGGAATTGGTAGACGCGCACGGTTGAGGGCCGTGTGGGGAGACCCGTGTGAGTTCGAGTCTCACTCTCGGCATAAAATTTTTTGCTCTCGCAAAAATTTTACAGTATTGTGTTTGGGTAATGGGTTTGAAAAAAAGATGGATAAAAAAATTTTATCCCCCAATACTCAAACTCACACTCAAACAAAGATTTAAAGCCAAGCTAAAATTGCTTGGCTTTTTTATTTTCCTTTACCATATTCACCCTAACTACCACCTCTTCTCAAAAAGTGGGTGACACATTTTTGCTAGTTTCTTGGACGCCATGTTTTATTATTTATAACAGACTCAATGGAAACAGGTGGGAAAAAACCGCAAGTGACGTGGCGCCTTATGACATTTCTATTCAAACAACTTAATATACTCTTCAAAAATAAATATTCTATTTCTTTTATTTCCAGTAATTTCCTTTAGAATCCCTAATCTAATAAAATCTTCAATCAAGCGTGAAGTAGTTGAGGGGTTAATGGAAAATTCTTTTGATATTTCTTTGCTATCAACAATTGGTTTTCCATACAGATAATGAACAAATTTTTGAGCTAATTTTGATTTTTTTCCAAGCAATAAAATATCATGATTTTCAACTTTTTCTCTTAGTTTAATTATCAATTGAAATGTTTCAATAGAGTTTTGAGCTGTCTGTTTTATTCCAACCAAAAAATATTTCAACCACTGTGTCAATTCATTGTGAGTTCTAACTCTATTAAGATTATCATAATAAAGATTTTTATTCTTTTCAAAAAATTCCGACAAATAAAGCGTTGGTCGCAAAAGCAGCCCCTTGCTAACCAAGTATAGGGTAATTAATAAACGTCCAATTCTTCCATTTCCATCTAAAAATGGATGTATTGTTTCAAATTGATAATGCGCAATACCAATTCTAATTAGATGTGGAATAGGATAATTTTCATTATTTATAAATTTTTCAAAGTCTGACATTAGTATTGCTATATCATCTTGATGGGGAGGAATAAAAACTGCATCACTTAAGGTAGCCCCTCCTATCCAGTTTTGACTATTACGAAATTCACCTGGCATTTTGTTTTTGCCTCTTGCACCCTGTAAAAGTGTTTTGTGAGTATTCTTTAATAGACGATTTGAAAGGGGCAATTCCTCTAATTGAATGATTGCTCCATTCATTGCTTTAATATAATTTTGAACTTCTAACCAGTCATCTCTCTTTTCAGGATCAATAAATTCCTTTTTTTGTAATGCATCCTTAATATTGGTTTCAGTTCCTTCTATTGAGCTTGAGGTTGTGGCCTCTTTATGCACATGCATTTTAATAAAATAATCAATATCTGGAATTAATTGAGAGAATGCATTTAATTCCCCAAGTTTAATATCTGCTTCACTGAGCAAATGAAGCAAATTACTGTCACTCATTTCCCATCTAATATCAACATATTGCGGCAGAAAACTTTTATATTTATATTGATTCCTATAATTTCCAGAAATAAACTCTTTTATATCCATAATATTCCTCATTTCCTGCAAATAAAAACCAGCTTATTTGCACTTGTGGCACTAAATGCAATCATAGCTCTTTTTATTTGCTTTTGCAAGTAGATTTTATTGCATTATTTTAAAATACTACCTCCCGGAGTGTAGCTATAATTGTAAGATTTATGAGGTGCAAATGAAAAAAGAAGATAAGTTCCCAATACAAGCAGGTAAAAATATTAAGAAATTGAGGCTAAAGGCAGGATTGACCCAGGAAGATATGGAAGACTATGGCATTAGCTATAAGCATTATCAAAAAATTGAAACAGGGAAAACAAATACAACCCTAAGAGTTTTGTTTAAGCTAGCTAATGCTTTTAAGTGTAAATACAAGGATCTTTTATAATTCTATTTACCTCCGTGCTATATTTTTTCTTTTCTACTCAAACTAAAAACCCAAGACAATACTTCATGAAAACAGTAAGTGACGTGTCTATGAAAAGCAGGTGACACATTTTTGCTAGTTTCTTGGACGCCATCTTTTATTAATCAATAAAGCTCGGATTTTCTGTTAGACTTCCTAATTTCCAAGTATTTCCTGTCTCTGATTTTGCTCTTCTAATTACTTGTAGATAATCACCTCTATTACCATCATCATCCAAGTCCTGAAATAAAAGTATAGTACACTTCATTGTTGGATTGTTGGTCCCATTGGTGCAGTCTACCTGTGCTCCTGTATATGTATCCTGATCTGGAACATAGCCTATAATTTTAAAACCATTTGTATCATTGGCAAATGCTGCTTGAGATCCAGACAGTTTATTTCCACTAAGAACATTCACATCATCAGTTGGAACAGATGGGTAACAAGCATGAAATTTTGCATTATCGATAGTATAGTCAGTCTCTGCTGCAAAAATTCCATTTACCATTACATTTAATTCCGATTTCTTGGACTTCTTAATATAAGCCATAAAACTTGGAATAGCAATTGCTGCCAAGATTCCGATGATCGCAACAACGATCATTAGTTCGACTAGTGTAAAACCTTTCTTTTTCATAGTGGTCTCCTCTTTTTTAAAAATTAAACATTGCTGCCTACCCACATACAGACTGACAATTATTTCAAAAAAAAAAAAAAAATAGCAATAATTAACTATCTAAGAATCACAACATTTATCATATCATTTTTTATCACGTTTTTATCACAGACTCCATGGAAACAGACAGAAACAGATGGGAATAGGCAGAATTGGAATCATGACTAACCTGTTGTTAATAAAAAGATAAAAAATCATAAGACGACCCTTTTATTTTTCTTTAAACAATTTACTACGCTATATGAAAAAAATGAGCTTTTTGACCTAAAGACCCAAATAATATGACTAATTTTAGATTTGAAGCTTTTTGAAAATCAGGATTTTGGATTCTTATTTTAATTCAGTCTATTTTAAAAAATCATTATATAATATTGATATTTTAGATAATCCCTTTCTTTGACTTGCTTAATCTTAACATTTTATTTGGCAATTATTGAAAGTTGTCTCATTAATTTATGCATTTCACTTGGATCCATTCCAAATCTTTCTTTATATCCTTTCTTCCATTTATCCCTTTTGTCCCTCATTATGGCCCTAAGTTTTCTGCTTACTGTATCTACCCATGAAATATCTCCAATTACCCATTCAGATGAATATTGCATCTTTTTTTCCCAATCTGTTTTTAGTTTTGATTCTATTAATTTTCTATATGTTCTTTGCCTTAAGCTTTTATTAATCCCCATATCGAGATAAGCCTTTACTTCCGTTATTAACTCATCTTTTATTCCCAAGGCATAATGCTTATAAGATGAAAACTTGTTTTGTCTTGGATGTTTTACCTTGCCTGCTCTTTTTTGGTTAAGATCGATATAAGCCATCACTCTAAGTAATTCTTTTTCACTCTTTATAGGAATTGTCTTGAATCGATCCATAAAAACTTGTCCCCGTCGGCCATTTCTTTTATTAAATGCAATTGCAAATATTGTATGAATTTTATGAAATAATTTTGAAATAAATTCAGGTACTTCCGATTGAAAAATAAAATGTGCATGCGAATCCATAAATGCGTAACAATAAACATTAATATTAAATAGTGCCGAGCAAGTTAGCATTAAACTATAGTAAACATGCTTGGCCCAATATTCACTGAAAAACCAATCTTTGTTATGAAACTGCCAGGTAATATGAAATATATTGCTTTCCTTTGTTATTGTTCTTCTTGGCAGATACGGCATTGGGTTTTTCCTTATGTTACTTTTATGTTTTTAACATTTTAATGAATAATGAAAAACAATATGCAAAAATGCTGCCATTATTGCTTGAAACATACACAAACCCAAAAAACTAATTATTTGCGACAATTAGAGACAAAACAGATATCGACTTTAATTAGAAGGTTTATTTTTTCTTATGAATTCTGGAAATTAGACATTTCCCTAAAGGTTCGTCTTGTGTTTTTTCCCTAAAGGTTCGTCTTGTGTTTTTTTTCAGAGAATTCCCAAGGTGTCTTTAATTTATCATACCATTGCCAATGCTCGATAAATCTTTTCTTACTATATCATCTGTCCAGACAACCACCTCTTCTTTGCTTGATTCATCAAAGATTACAAAACTTGTTATTTGGCCTGGCCTTCTTGGTTCTGAAAACTGTATTTTGCTAATAGGGTATCCACTATAATCTTCTTTTGTTCCAAAAGAATAACGAACTCCCCTGAAGATAAAGCCATTATGTGAATCCACAAATAAATTTCCACTTATAACTCCATTTATATACCAAAGCCTTTGGGGAACTGGATAAAGGCTTTGAAAAGAATCAATTAATCTTCCAGCTATATCCCAGACCAGGTAGAATTCAATTTTTCCATTCTCTACAACATGTCTGTTAAGCTTTATTATGTCATCTAAATCATAAGGCTTTTCAATATTCAAAATTCTTACCAATGTCACAACACCATCTGTAATTGATACAGCAGCCAGGCTATTTGCAAAACACCTTTTTTTCAAAACATCTTTTTTGCCTATTCGGATTAAGCCTTCATCGTTTAATCTTAATACAAGAATATTTGATTCAAAGGTTTCAAGCCTTGCCATTGTTATTGATGATTGGTGAGTGTAAGAAGCTACTAATTCACCCCTTGTATTATAATTAAGAATGTATTCTCTGGAATCCAAGATATGAGCTTCCTGCTCCTGTGGCTTTAAATCAAGGGCTTCTTTGATTTTGCTTAAATCAAGAACATCTGTTCTTATAAGCACTCCATTTTGAAATCTCGCTGCTACTAAATTAGAAGCATACGCTTCTTCAAAGGTTCCCAGGTTATTGCCTGCGATTTCACTGCTTCTGTTTTTTAATCTTGTAATTATGGTTCCTTGAAAGCTTTTATTAAAACCATAGAATCTTGATCCAAAAGTTCTCAAAAAGTTGCCCTCAAAATCAAAGGCAAGTGAAAATTCTACTTTTTCGATTGGAGAGGATAAAAAGGCAGAGTCAGATGCACTTGCTATTTCAAAAATTCTAATTTCTATGATTTCACCTTGAATAATATCGATTTCTACTGGATTTTTGCTCAAGTTCTTTCTCTGGAAGATATGCTCTCCCCCAAGGTTCAGCATTCCATTTTCTTTAAGAAAGGTCCTGATTGTAATATCATTCAGGGTTGATAATTCTTTGTCACTTATAGCATCAGACGTTTTGATGGGTATTGAATCCATAATTATCATCTTTGGTGGACAAATAGCAGGAGATGAAGCGCTTTCATCATCTGCTAAATATTTTTTAGCTTTTCTTGTGAAGATCTCCTGGGCATTTATATCTGGAGCTAAGGTAATGGGCCCCTCATTATTGCCATAGCGTGGAGTAATCCTTCCGGAATGTGTGTAAAAAGATCCAAGCAGATTTTGATCTCTATCCCAAACCAGTCTGAAAAATTGTCTTCCAATCTCAAGGCCATTTTCATCTTTTTTTATATGTCTTTCAATATCATCTAAATCTTTAATGTTCCAAATATGTGTGGCATCTAAAAAGTCGAGCTCCCAAATGACCCCATTCCGGCATTTAATAGCAACGATCCCAGCCTTATGATTTGCAAACTCCAGATTATATCCAAGAGCTGCAATAGAAAGGCGACCACTGTCACTTAGCCTTGTAATAATGGTTCTTCCGTCTATTTTCACATGACCTTCCAAGCTGTTAGTTGAGTGTTTTGTTTGGGTTTCAATTAAGTTTCCATTAATATCGTAAATTAAAGCAAATTCCCTTTTTCCATTATCTGCCAGCTGTGAATCAATTGAACCTGGTTTTTTAACGTCATAGGTGTTCTTAACTTTTAATATGTTTACCTCAACAACAAAACCATTCAAAATTTTAACAGCTGCAATATGCATTTCAAAGTTATTAAATCTTGCAATATTCCTTTCTCCCAAATAAAGCTCGCCATGCTTTCCAAGACGGACTATTGCAGTATGCAAATCAAAGCCTGCCATTTCACCGGCATTAGGGGGGGACATGTCAGACCTAACTAAACTTCCATGCCTGTTATAGACAAGTGAATAATCTCTGCTCATGATTATATGTGAGTTCTCTTTATTCATGTCTATGCTTAAAGCATCTTTAATATTTTGAACATCAAGAACATCAGCTCTAAGAACCTGACCATCTTTAAGTCTTATCGCTACCACGCTATTTGAAGCAACTTCAAAGCTTCCCCAAAATTTATGATAATCAAAGTGCAAAGATTTGCCAATTAACCTGCGTAGAATAATCCCATTTTTCATTGAATCACGATTATAATTATTCTCAAAAGAAGATGCCAATTGACCATTTTCATTAATAAAAAGCTTGAACTCAATTCTCTTTATAGGCTTTGTTTTAAAAATATTAGGCATGTCATCTGACTTTTCAAATATCCTTACTTCTACAATCACACCTTGAAGCAAATCAATTTCAACTGGATGATCTGCAAAAATTGGTCTAAAAAAACTGTTGCCAAGAGCATCATTAAAGGCACCTGAAGCAGTAATTCTTGTCTGGATAGTAGCATTTAAAGACCTTTGCTCTAAATTTGATCTTTCTGCGTTTAGAATAGTAAAAGAAAAAAGGTTCAGGCAATCCTGGCTTGCCTGTATTGAGAAAAAACTAAAGCATAAGACAGGGATGAGAAATGTTATTATTCTTTTAAGTTCCAACACTTTTATCTATTCCCCCAATTTTTACTTTTTAGTACCAGGATATTTGAACTTACATCCTCAGCAACGCTTATTTCACGGCCATCTTCATAACCAATATGCCGAACTCCACATCCAACAAACATAGGATATGCAGCAAAAGCTTGCCTGATCGTGATTGGAAGGGACAAGTTTAAAATAAAGATTAAGATAAAGAATAAGATTAGTTTTAATTTCTGTTTGTTCACAATATACCCATTGCCTGGATAACTACAATATTACCTTATTAGCAAATTCAGTGCCAAATTCAGGCAAAACTACCTCAATCATAACAAGAACTTAAGAATAGGCAAAAGCTATAAGTGCGACATTTCATTGAATAAACGAATAAGGGTTGGCTTGTTTTTTTCTTCCTGTTATGATTAAAATCAGATAAATAGTATTGTTTTATCTTAAAAAACAACCTAATTAACAGTAGGTCTTTTGATGTTATTTTCTTTGAATTCCTCACTTACTCTTAATACAATATCTGACTGGAAAGCTTTTTCATATTTAACATCTAAAACATACGCCTTGGCTGTTAATTTAATCGCGAGTCTTTCTGCGATCTCAACTTCATCAATGGTTATGGTGACGGTTTTTTTTAAATATGCGTATTTACTTGTTACTATGATTTCATAAATTAATTTTTTTGCTAAATCCAATTTTGTATCTAAGGCAACATGAAAATTAACAACCACCATCATATCAAGAGCTCCGGCGTTTGATGAAGCCACAGTATCATTAATAAATCTGGAATTGGGAATTGTTACAAGACTGTCATCCAGAGTGCATAGCCTTACTGCACGCAAACCAATGGACTTAATTTCACCATAATAATTGCCGAAACTCACCCTGTCTCCAACCTGAAAAGGTTTATCAAAAAGAAGGATTAATCCGGAAATTATCGATGCAACAATATCTTTTAATGAAAAACCAATCGCTACAGCTGCAGAACCTCCAATTGCTAACATCATCTCTCTTGATGGATTTATAACTCCATAAAAGAGCACAATAGCTCCCAAAATGTATATTGAAAAAATTGAAATGGTCATTACCTGAAGAATAACAAGTCTTTTTGCCGGAAATTTATTGTGTAGAGATTCTCCTAATTTTCTTAATCCTTTTGAAATAAAGATAAGCAGAATAATCCCAAGAAAAAAATATACGAGCTTATCAAATTTAAGGAAATCTGTTATTTCTGTAATGTTTTTTATATTATTAGTATCCATAAATTAAATTTTTCCATTCTAATAGTTTACATAAATCTTTAGACCATTCAGAGTTAATTCTATAAACTCCTTTATCTGTTTTAGTTAAAAAGCCGTTTTCAATGCCATATTTTAGAGCGTATCTTACTGTTCCTTCAGGCATGTCGGTTGTTTCAATTATTTGATAAGTAGAGATGTTTTCATGTCTGATAATAGCTGCATATACAAAAAATATTTCATCCGCCAAAATGGAAAAGATATTTTTGTTTGTTTCTTTTGGAAGGCCTACTTGTATTATTTTTCCATAAGAAGGCTTTAATGATGAAAGCCATATATTTATAGCTGCTCTTGGAATTCCATCAGATTGCTCCCAGAGCAGTCTGAAAAACTTTTCTTCTATTAAATTATTTTGATTAAAGGAACTGGCTTTGCCTGTTGCGTATAAAATAGGATCATATTTCAGGGAATAATTAGTATTTTGATGTCTGGTCATAACCATTGTTTTAAGTTCTGTTTCAGACCAGGGTGGCATTTTTAGAGCCAGTCGGAAATATCTGTTCTTGCCAAAAACACTAACAAGGTAAAACCAACTGTAATTATTAAAAGCGGCTAACCAAAAAATGTTTTGGGTTTGTGCATTTATCAAGTCAATAAAGGTGTGAAATCCATCAAACCCTTTTCTTTTAGATAAGAATAAATTATGCGCGTTATCTATTATTATCAAGGTTTTCTTTCGTTCTGTGTCGGTTCTTACTAGTTCAGCAACCCCCTCTTTTTTTAAAGGAATACTCAATAAATCCTCGAAATATGACAAGACCTGGTTCTTGGTTGTTAATTTTTCTGTAATTTCAGCATAAACAATATTTAGTTTGCTATATTTGTTTTTGACAGATCTTAAAAGAGTGCTTTTGCCAGAACCCTTCTCACCATATAGTGCAATTGAATCTTCTTCGCTTTTATCATTTATCCAGTTTTCAATTTGAGATTCAATTTTATCAGTTAAATCATTTTTAATACTAACAAGGAAATTATCTGCCAGGGATTCATATGTTTTAAATATCGAAATGTAATCTTCCGGAAGTGTTTTATTAATATCTGAGTGGATATTTTTTGCTGCAGTCTCAAGTTTTCTTCTAAATAATTTTGCAGATATTTTTTTGGAAAAATCAAACTCTCCCATTTTTTCAGCGGTTCTTTGGAAAACATAATATGCAAAAATTATTAATAGATATAAAAAAGCAAAGAGAATAAATAATTTTGATTTAATTGTTTTTTCAATAATATTTTTTGTTTTATCTGGAACAAATTTTAATAGATGAAAAGATATTTCGTCTCTCCAGGGAACAAAAGCAAAAGATATTACAAAATATCCGATAAAGAACATTATATTATTTACAATGTTATAAATAAGAGCTTTGCCAATAATGGATTCAGCCGTGTACAGTATCGATACGTATATAAGAAATATAATCCCAAGAAAATGAGTTGTTTTTTTTATTTCTTTGTTAATTGTAATATAAGTTTTTTTATTACTATCAATTGATATTTTGCTTATTGTTGTGGCTAAAAATAATTTTAGCACTCTATAGTAAACATAAAAACAAAAATAAGGGAGGAAGGTCTCAATCCCTGCAAAAGCTGTGGTTTTTATAATATTCTTAATGAAACTTAAACCTATCAGAATAATTATCCAGGGTAAATATACGTTTATTCTTTGAATCCATAAGGCCAGGAAGGAAGAGAACTTTGTTATATTGCGACTTCTTATTATATTACTGCGCATACTATCTAAAAAGGTCGTGCCAATTTTAGCTGAATAATATATTCCAAAAGGAATTAGCAATATTGATAATAAAAGAACAAGTTGAAAAACTATTTTTATTATCCCATCAAAACCACTACTAACCAGGTTTTTAATTTCCAGATATTTGCTAAGAAATAAGGCAATATATCTGTTTGGAACTATTCTAATCTCTCGAATTAAATCATTAACATAATCTATATCCAGGATATTGTATATTGTGGAATAATTATATTTTATTATGCGTTGATGCATAAGGGATCTGGAGCGATTTACTTTTAGTAAAAGATCATAATAATTGTTTTTATCAAGCTCATACAGTTCAAGTTGCAAATTGGCAAGGGAGGATCTTTCTTTTTCTAATTTAGCAAAAGTGGTATTATAGTTATTAACCTCAACATTATCTTTTAATTCTGAAAGTAAAGCATTAGGCTTTTGAGGTATTTCCGGTATTGGCAGGAAGTTTTTTTGAAGGTCCAGATAGGCAGATGCTTTATCGACAAAACTTCTCCAGATATTAGTTATGTCATAATATAGCAATTTCATATCACTAAGACTAACAAAGGACTTGTTCAGTTGTTTATCAATTTTTATGAGCTTGTCTAGTGTGTCATTATAATATATGGTCTTATCATTTAACTTATTTGAAAGCTCGAGACTTAGTTTTGCAATTTCTTTGCTAAGGTTTTCTAAAATATTTTGTTGATAAATTAATTCTTTTAAATTGCTGGGGATTGACAACTGAATTTTTGAACGTGCCTCTTCAATATTTTTATCCGCCTCTGAAATACGTTGTATTGCATCTTCTTTTACATCTGATAGTTTTTTGCTCGTTTCGGAATGAGCCGATATTTGGAAATTTAAATCTATAATTTCGATTCTTTTATCAAGCGGGATTTTTAAAAAATTGAGTTTTAATTCAATAATGTTTTTTTGCAACAGAACCAGTTCATTAAGTTTTGTTTTTATTTTTTTGTTCTTGTTTTGACAGCCATGAATTTCTTTGAAAAAAACATCCTTGTAGATATCATAATTTTGGCTTTCATTTTCCAATTCAGTGATTCTATTTGCAACGTCTTCCGGATTTTTAGGATTAATGAAAAAAATCAAATTAATCGGTATTTTTTCATTTAACTTGTTATCAAGAAGATTTATTAAAATGGTCTCTGTATTTTCAAGAGCTTCTTGTTTGGGTTTCATGGTTTCTAAAAAGAGTTTTTCATTAGAGCAAACATCTGAATTTTCAGCGAAAAGAGGCAAAAAAAGAAGGTGAAACACTAAAATAAACTTAAAGGAAAAATTATTATACTCTTTTTTCATTAAAAACCTTTCTCTAATATTATAAACACTTTTTATGCATATATCATTATAAATTAATTTTTATCTGCCTTACCTTTAAGTTAATCTATAATAATTATAAATCAATATAATCTTTTCAATGCATGAATGCTATGTCTGTCATAAATCTCCTGGAGATATTTTGACTCTAAAAAGCCTCTTTTTACACCATTATAATCACAAAACAAAAGGCAATATTATTTTAAGCCCTTAATGTTATTCGCTTGCTTCAACATTTTACTGCGGCATATTCTTTGCAAACAAAAACAGGTCTCATTACTTTGTAATCTTTTTTGCAATGATGAACAAACCAATTTTAGGGCATTCTAAACTAATCATACAAATATTAATATTTATAACAGAGGAGAATAACCTTGAAAACAATGAATGAAAAACGAAATAACAACTATCTAATGATTTTTATCATTTTGAATTTTATTATCGTACTTCCCTTTTATGCCCTGACTTTTCCTCAAAAAATAGTAGAATATAAAATGGATCAACAAATAGATCATAATTCTTTTAAAAGAGATGTTTTCAGTCAAAGATATTATATTGATAAAACATACGCTGAATCTGAAAATTCGCCTGTTATTTATTTGATTGGTGGAGAGATGGTTTGCAATAAAAAGGCTATCAAAATGTCTTCTGCTTCTTATTATGCCAAAAAGCTAAAAGCTTATGTAGTGGCTCTTGAGCATAGACATTATGGGAAAAGCATTCCTTATGGAATTTTGGATTTAAATAGCCTGCAATATCTTAATACTGAACAAGCTTTAAAGGATTTGGCTGCTGCTCAAGATTACATTTCTGAAACGCAAAAGATCAAAGGAAAATGGATTGCTTTTGGGGCTTCATATGCAGGAAACCTGGCGGCTTACTATAGGGCATTGTATCCTGAAAAGGTTGTTGGAGCAATAGCCTCTTCGGCACCTGTGAAGGCTAAAACAGATTTCATTGAATATGATGAAATTATGACTGAAATTATAGGGTCGTCTTGCCAGGAAGATATTCTTTTTTTTATTTCATTTCTTGAAGAAGAAATAGAAACAGAAGCAGGATTTAGAAACATAACAGCAGAGCTTAAACTAGATAAAATAGAAACTCCCCTTGATTTGCTTGAGTTTGTTTCAACAGTTAATAGCACACTTTTTCAGCTTGGCCAAACAGGTTTACTTTGCTCCACTTTTTCAGCTAAGAATCAATTGAAAGCCTTTAAAAGATTGCTGGAACTTACAAGAATATTACTGAAATTAATGAGTTTTAATATGGATATTCAATATCTAGTTAATGCAAGTGATCCAAATCCTCAAATTTATGAAAATTTTGTTGGATCCAGAGCCTGGTTTTATCAATGCTGCACTGAATATGCATATTTTTATATTCCCAGTAGTTTTGATTCTAAAAGGTCAAAATCAAAATATAATAACTTAAATTATTATCAAGATGTATGCTATGATTTATTTGGAATTTCTGAACCAGTTGACACTGTTTCTTTTAATAAAGTTTATTATCAAAGTATCCTGGAAGCAGAAGATGCAAATATATTATTTATAAATGGAACTAATGATCCGTGGACAGCTCTTGGCATTAATGAAGAAGATTTTAACATTAATTCCAGTCTAAAACTCTTTATTATCAAAAATGGAATCCATGCCTCTGACTATCAAAAGGCAAATATTTTTGATTCAAAAGAAACAAAAGAAGCTCGAAATCTAGCGCTTGATCAAATGAAAAAATGGCTTTCTTTGCTGTAGTCAGCAAGGATGGGATAAATATTCGTCTTGTATCTTCCCCTCCCCCACGCCGTACGCTGTGCTCTGTACGCCGCACGTTACAAGCTATTCTTTAGCCTTTGCGTTCCAAACACAACAGGCAAGAATCAAAGAAACAATAGATGCTCCTATCCAAAAGTAAAATGCGCTGTCAAAATTATATACATCTTTTCCATTTATTATAATTTTGCTTGCATGTATTAAATGTCCACTGATCCAGTCTTGGATTGCAGCTCCTATATAACTAAACACTCCGATTACACCCATGGCTGCTCCAGCTGCTTTTTTCGAAGAAATATCGACTGCTATCAGACCCCCGATAAAAACCAATTGCCCGCCAAGGGCAAAGCCAAAGAATGACAATGCGATCATATCAAGATATTGATACCCTGGGGGAATTATAAAAAACATTATCAGAGTTGAAACTTGCAAAAGGCCATAAAGTAAAGTTGGAATGTTTCTTTTTGAATTAAAGAATTTATCCGAAATCCACCCAGAGGAAGCTGCTCCAAGCAGACCCATAATTGGATAGGCGGATAGAATAGAGCCAGCGGCTATAAGCTCATAACCTTTTGCTTCCTGCATGTACAAAATAGCCCAATTATTAATAGCATATCGCGCGACATACATAAGGGCAGAAGAAAATCCCAAAATAATGATATATGGATTTTTTAAAACTTCTAATTGAAGTTTTCCTGTTGATTTTTTCCCAGATGATAGCGCGCTGTAATCCTTTTTATAATCAGAAATGTGTGGCAATCCGTAGGTTTGTGGTCTATCCGCATGAAAAAGCAGCATCAGTAAAGCCACAATAATGCAAACAAGGCCTGGCCCAATAAAACCGAATCTCCAGCCCAGCAATGACACGAGGGTGGCTGTTCCTATAAAGGTTAAACCCTCTCCAAGGCTATGCCCGATGCTCCAGATACCATAACGGGTTCCTCTTTCTTTATTACTAAACCAGTGAGAAATAGAAACAACACTAGGAGCAGAGCCCATTGATTGAAACCAGCCATTAATTATCCAAATTATTAAAAAGAACCAAAAATATGTTGTCAACCCAAGCAGTAAATTCATAATCGCTGAAATCATTAAGCCAGTTGACATAAACTTTCGAATATCACTTCTGTCTGCCAGAAATCCGTTAAGCAGTTTTCCCACGGCATAGCTTATAAAAAGCCCGGATCCAATAATTCCCATTTCTTCAGCATTCATGATTCCTGCGTCAAGCAGGGGCTTTTTGACCACAGAAAAACTAAGGCGACAAAGATAGAAAAGACCATAACCAATTGTAATAGTAAGAAAAACGCTTAAGCGTTTTTGCTCATAAACCTTTTTAATTTTATTTTGATCATCAGAAAATAAAGGCTTGTTTTCACCTGTTTTATAGAAATTAAAAATCCTATTTAGCATTTTTCTCCCAATTAAAATAAGACTTCTCTTTGTCGTACTGAGTTTATCATGCTTCGTCAATTGGAAAAAATCAGCACACAGACAAAAAACAAAAAAAACCGCAAGGCATTACAAGTGCCTGTTTTTTAAAGATATGTTACGCCTAGCAAGCAGTGGCACACTCTTTGCAAATTTATACTAATATCTGTAAAAGCTTTGTGTTTTTTACATTCAATGGCTCAAACAAGGGATATCACAATAAACATTAGAAACAGTATAAATTGATAAGGAGTTAGCTATGAAAAGGTTTCTATTATGTATTGTCATTTTCTCTATTTTTGCCTTCCCAAATTTCATTATGGCACAAGAGCCAGGTGAGCAAGATCTAATTTTACCACATAAAGATAGCCAAGGAGTTATCAAAAAAGAAAGCGCCTCCCTTGAAGAAGAAGTTGATATTCCTGTTTATAAAAATATTTTTGATTACGTTGAAAAATTATTATTTTTATTTTGTCCTATAAATGTAGGTATTGGAAGTGTGGAGTTTGGTTGCAAAAAACTTGTTAAGGATGTTATGGAAGTTGCATCTCCATTTTGTCCATTAAAAAGCAATCCTTCAAAAATTGCAGCGGGTTGTACAATGACTGTTAATTTTATTATTAATGAACTCATTAATAATAGTAATGAATATCTGCCAGCACTAAAAAGACTTGATGCAATTATTGCAGATGTCCTAGGAACAGAAGAAGAAATAATGATTGAGTCTGTTTTTGATCTTATTATGGACGCAACTGAAAATAACCTTGCTTTGGCAATTTTCATTAGTTCAATTCCAAATGCAAGCCATGGTGGTTTAGGTCAAATCATATCACAATTAGAAATAGCTTCTGCAAATTCAGAAATGATAGAAATTTTAAAGAAATGGGATGGAACTGATTATCTGGCTGGAATCCTTTCTCAAAGATTTCCAAATATTAGAAATGTACCTGTTCAGCATATAGAGAAAGTTTCACAACAAAAAGAATACCACTACTGGCCAAGAGCCCTTTTATCAAGTCAGTTGATGCTAAGGGATCATTCAAAGCCTGTTTCTAGATACATGGCAACAACTTCTTCCGTTGTTTATGAAATTGTGTTTGATTTTTTTGAGCATGTTGGTGAAGAAATGAGAGATGAAGATAATGAATCAAGCATTCAGGAATTGAAGAAAATTATTGTTGCTGCCATTGCTGACATTGCCCTATCTGACAATGGTTCAAGACTAGGTGTTGGTAATCTTGATTAAAAAATAATAATATTAAAACGTTCGTCTTGTGTTTTTTCCGAGGATTAATTTTTTTTGCAATTAATCCGCCTCTTCATCAATTAAAGAATCCTTTTCAAGAGATTTACTTAAAAAACCATAATTCATTTGCACCTGAAAAGCTTTAAACTCTTCTTTTTCATCAATTTCTTCAAGCAAAGCATGCTCGCCACTTGGTTTTTGGTCAATCCATTGTCTGGAAGCTGAAAGTAAAACGCGAGCTTCTTCTGTTTCCAAAATCTTTTTTTCTGGCTTAAGCATTTTTACAAAAATTTTATCGTCATTATCATTATTTTTAAATGTATATTCTTCCCAAACATATAAATTATTTTCAATGTATTGAGCAACCTTAACGTGTGAAGTTGCACCACTAGTGTCAGATAATTTTCCAAGCTTTAAATCATCGCTTGAAATTAATTTATCTTTATGTGTAGTTACAAACAGCTTTTTTAATTCTTCCCAATTTGTAATATGCACAGGTTTTTGAGGGCAATCCTGGGAGAGTTTTTCAGCAAAAGTCGGTTGCCATTCCATCCAGGATAAAATCAGATCTTCATTTTGCCAAGTTAGTCTTACCCCTTGTCCGCCGTGAATATCATTAGAACCTCTATTTACAGCAACGATTCTTTGCTTGGTTCTATTTTGCTCAAGCCATACAGGTGATCCACTGGCACCTCCACTGGAAACAGCATTGTAATAAATTAATCTTTCTTCTTTTATAATGACATCGCCTTCACTGTAATATTGATAATATTCATCTGAAACCTCCTCAACTGGATACCCCGAAAGATGGATATAGTTTGGGTCAGAGTCAAAAACAAGGGGCATATATGTTGAAATTTCTTCAAATGCACATGCGAACAATAAAGCTCCATAATCAACCTCTTCTGCATTTGTTTCAGAATCAACCCATTTATCATTTGTCTTTGAATACAAAGAGGTTCGTACACCATAGGGATTAAGTAAATAATTACCCACTTTAGTCATAGCAGGTTTAATGAGTAATTCTGTATGGTATTTCCCGTTTCCTCTGCTGTATACAACATGAGCATTTGTTAATGCAGCGTATGGACTAATAAGTGATGCTGTACCTGCAAAGTGCTCTTTATGAACCCTTGCAATTGTATTAAAAGGAAACTCTTTAGTATCTGAAACTCGAATTCGTGTTCCAGCATAACCTAAAAAAGTACACTCCCAATAAATTTCTGTAATATTGGCTTTTGTTGAATTATTATTGGTTCTATAGCCAAATTGTAAACCTGTCATCACTGATCCTAGAGCACAAGTAGGAGTATAATAAGTACTTCTATAATCAACACCTCTACCTGTTGCCAGGTATCCACTGTCATTATGAGTGTTTTGACCAAGAACCCTCTCTGCACTTGTTCCCATTAGCTGGAAATCCACAATCCCTGTGTATGAGAAAAAAAACTTAATTGCAGTAACATATCCATCAGGAAACTCAGAATAATAGTTATCCCCTGAATTGTTCATATTAAAAAAATAGTCAGAACTTAACTCTTGATTATTATTGATACTTCCATCTTCAAAATCAAAAGTTGAACATGACATATTAGCTTTATTAAATTTTCCTGAGCTAATTTCTTCAATACTTAGTTTAGTAATTACTGATTCTTCATCATGAACATCTGAACAGGTAAGCATATCACTATAGAAATCAGCTTCTTTAAATTTATAACTATTTTCATATTTTTGATCAGATAAATAATAGCCTGCATGTTTTCGTGTAGTACGAATTTCAGGTTCTGCCTTTTTTTGCTTACTAAATATAACATCTTCTGAAGAATAAATATCAAAATTTTCCTTATTTAAAAGAAAAGATGATTCTGAAAAAGTACTGGATCTTGTTTCAAATTCCATTAAGCTAAAGTCTTTATCAAAATCAAGTTCACTATCTGATTGGTCTTCATTTCCATTAGCATTTTGTAAGAATTCTCGATAGCCTTCAGAAGTACACCCAATTAGTAGGCAAAAAATAGTAATAAGAATGATATTTTTCATGTTTTACCCTCCTTGATTCCAAAGCAAGTCTTTCATTAATTTAATATAGCAAAAGGTGTACCAAAGCTTGGCAATTGTTTTATTGTAATATGTTCAATCAGTTACATCGCTGGTTTTAGTGTAATAAACTAAAAACAGACATTATTGTCTATCATGCTAAAGGCTGCGTTCTTGATTGTTAGAGTCCAAGCTATCAACAAAAAGCCTGAATACAACAAACCACAAAAATAGAAGACCATATTATTCTATTGATTTTATAGAATTTAATTTAATTTCATTATTTTATGTAGTTACATAATAAAAAACATGTGATATAATATTTTTATGTTTAATTATAGGATTCAATGATGCTTAAAAAAATATTTAAAGGCCAAACTAAAAATATCTGAAATTGATATAATAAGAAAAGGCCTAAGTAAGCTAGCTTAGAAAATAAATTAATTTCCCAACTCTATGTTTAAAGGGAAGTTCCCAATATTATCAGTAATATATGAAGCTTAACAACTCTTTTACTTAGAAATATGATACTTGCAAGGTCGTCTTGTTTTTTTTTCTTAAGTCTGCTCTTAATCTCAATAACAATTTTTAAAATGAATTGGACCCATTCTGAATTTATAATCCAAAATCCAAAATTCAAAATCCAAAATTTCCCCTTCAAAATGCATAAAACCAATTTGTTAATTCTAGTTCTTTACGAATTTAAAATAATTTTTACAAAAAGCCAGATTCTTTCATTTTTAATATAATTAAAAATCGTAAGTGACTATAATTTTAGCATAAAATGCGACACCTTTTTTGGCACAAAGCTCGCTATATATAATTAACAAGTTTGCAGCATTAAATTTCAAGGAGGAACATGATGAAGAAAAGTACAAACCAAAGGTATTTAAACCTAAAAAAAATCAGTTCAATTTTACCAATTATCATTATTACTGTATTTTCAATGATTTTAAACTCTTGTTTAGATTCAGGAAATAAAGAAGTGAATGATCAAAATGAAAAAAATGCTGTTTCAAAGGTTAAAATGATTACTACATTTAATAGTGGATCTGAAATTATTGAAAGTTTTGATTTAATTATTGAAGTTAAAAATGAAAAATATGAGGATTCTGCTATTATAGAAGATATTTCTGATGAAAGTTCAGAAGTTAGTACAGATTTTCAAGTTCCTTATGGAAAAACTACTTTTAGTGCAACATTACAAGATGGCGAAAAAGAGCTAGGTTCAGCTCAAATAGAAGAAGATATCTTTCAAGAAGAAAAGATTGTTGAAATTCAAGTTAATAGGAATAAAGATGGTTTTGAAATAACAATTATTTCACAAGATTCAAATGTTTCAACTGAAGTTCTTATCAATGATGCAGCTGATGTTTTCTTTAATGAAGATCTAATTGCTACTAATTATTCAGAAAATGGTGTTTTAGAAATAAAGCTATATCCGAACGCATTGCAAGCCATAGACTCAAATGGTTCTGATTTATGTCTTATTAAAGAATCTTTAAAAACATCTTACTCTGTAGATGAAAATAAAAAATTAAATGATATTGAAATAAGTGCATATAATTTTAATAGTTTTGACTTTGACCTTAACATTGATGATGCATTTAATTTTTGTTCTTTTAGTTCTAAAATTAATATGGCAGATGTGGACTTAAATAATGATTCAATGCTAATTCTAAATTTTGAATTTAAAGATGGTCAAGGTGCCTTATCTATTGCAAAACTTAAAATTCAATTGTCAGAAATTATGCCAATTGGCGATTCAATTTTATCAAAAATCGAAGTTAAAAACTTTGGCTATAATTGCGCTACAGTTGATAAAAAAACATATTGTAAAGGTGAAAATAATTACGGTGAAGCAGGTCTTGGAAATGCAGATCCTGTTTATGAATATTCAGAAATTGATTTAGGAACAGATAGATATGCCTTATATATTAATGCTCCTTCTTATAATAGCTGTGCAATTTTAGATAATGGCGATCTCAAATGCTGGGGAATGAATGATTTTGGTCAACTCGGTCTTGGTGATTATGAAACAAGAGGCGATGATGATGGTGAAATGGGTGATAAGCTTCCAGCTATTGACCTTGGTGAAGCAAGACAAGCAATCTCAGTTGGAGCTAGCTGGAATAACTGTGCCTTAACCTATAATAAGGTATTGGACAAGAATGAAGTTATGTGCTGGGGCTATAACGAGTTTGGTCAGGTTGGCGTTGAAAGCTCAGAAATCAGTATTACTACACCTCAATTAGTTGACCTTGGCTCTGACAGTGAAGTTGTTAAGCTTAAAGGCTTTGGTGGTCACACTTGTGCAATTTTTGAAAATGGCAAGCTGAAATGTTTTGGACACAATGGATATGGACAACTTGGATATGAAGATAATAATCACAGAGGCGATGAAGCGGGTGAAATGGGCGATTTATTAGCATACATTAATCTTGGTGAAAATAAAAAAGTTGTAGATATTGCTGGCTGTGTTTTTGGAACATGTGCTGTGCTTGATAGTGGTGAAGTAAAATGCTGGGGAGGAAATACCTTTAGTCATTTAAATCCAGCTTTTGAAGCAGGCGAAATAATCGGTGATGAAGCAGGTGAAATGGGTGATAATCTAATAAGTGTTGATTTTTCAGTAGATACTAAGGCAATTGAAATTGAAAATGGTGGATATGTATTTATGGTTAAATTTGAAGATGGAAGTTTTAGAAACTTTGGCGATTCCTATCTTCAAGCAACATATGGTGATATCAGCCAAGCAATTGACTTTGGTTTTGAAAAAGAAATCACAGAATTTTATGGATCTGCTTTTATGTTCACAGATGGTACTTTCATAGACTGGGGTTATTCAAAATATGACGACCAAGATCCAACTTTCCTCAATATTAATGATGTAACAATTAATGATATAGTTGATTTAAGATAAAACATTACAATAATTTCTTATAATAAAATAATATATTTACTTTTTTTACAAATATGATAATGATCTTTCTATAGATTTAAAAAAACAAAAGATAGGAATATTATATGTCTTTATTCAAAAAACTTAAAGTGCTTGAGGCTCAAATTGATGGGTTTTTAGATAATGTGGATAAAGGGGCATTGCACTTCACTGAAATAATAAAAGAATATTTAAATGGCGATTTTCCTGAATTGGAAAACAGATTAAAGGCTGTGTCAGAATTAGAGCACCAGGCTGATGAAATGAGAAGAAAAGTTCGTTTTCAGCTTTATTCAGAAATGTTGATTCCAGAATCTCGTGGTGATGTGCTTGGATTATTAGAAAACACGGATAATATTTTGGATAAAATAAAACAGGTTAGTTTTCAAATTGACATAGAAAGACCTAATATTCCTGATTGTTTAAAAGATGATTACTTAAGACTCGCTCAGGCTTCTAGTAATGCAGTTCATGCTTTGGTAAAAGCTGATATTGCTTTTTTTAAAGATAATAAACTTACAACTAATTACATTAATAAAGTAGATTTTTATGAATCAGAGGCTGATAATCTTGGCCTGGTCATTTTCAAAAAGATATACCAATCAGGCGTGATTGATGATCTCGCCAGAAAAAATCATTTAAAATACTTTGCTGAAAGTATCGCTAGTATTTCTGATGAAGCCCAGGAAGTTTGTGAGCGTCTATCTGTTTCAGCTATAAAAAGGGAAATCTAAAATATGAGTATTATAGCTGCTTTTTGTTTTCTTTCTTCAGGACTATTTTTAGGATGGTCTTTGGGAGCCAATGATGCGGCCAATGTTTTTGGAACTGCTGTTGGCTCAAAGATGCTGCGATTTAAAACAGCAGCCATTATTTGTTCAGTTTTTTTAATTCTTGGTGCTGTAATCAGTGGCGCCGGAGCTTCTCATACTTATGGTAAACTTGGATCAATAAATGAAATTGGAGGAGCCTTTATTGTTGCCTTTGCTGCTGCATTTTCAGTTTTTTGGATGACAAGGCTAATGTTGCCTGTATCAACATCTCAGGCAATAGTTGGTGCCATCATTGGATGGAACTTTTATGCAGGTTTTCTAACAGACCAGGCATCTTTGATAAAAATTGTGTCAACCTGGGTATTCTGTCCAATCCTGGCTGCTATATTTGCCTCTGTTTCCTATGTTGTTATGAAGTTTATTATTGAGCACATAAAGATTCATCTTTTGTGGCTTGATTTTCTGATAAGATGGGCTCTAATAATTGTCGGAGCCTTTGGTTCATATGCTTTGGGTGCTAATAATATTGCAAATGTTATGGGTGTTTTTGTGCCAGTATCACCCTTTCCTGAAGTGAATGTGTTTAATCTTTTTACTTTTGATAGTATTCATACCTTATTCTTGCTTGGTGGAATAGCCATAGCTGTTGGGGTTTTTACCTATTCAAAAAGGGTAATGAGTACAGTTGGCTCTAGTATTTTTAGCTTAAATTCAGTAAATGCTTTAGTTGTTGTTTTTTCATCTTCTCTTGTTTTATTCTTATTTGCATCTCAAAGTCTTAAGGATTTTCTAATTTCTATGAATTTACCTTCATTTCCCCTGGTTCCAGTTTCAAGTTCTCAAGCCGTTGTTGGAGCTGTCTTGGGAATAGGGATTATAAAGTGTAGAAGAAATATTAATGTGTCTATCATTGGAAAAATTAGTGCTGGATGGGTAGCAACACCAATTATTGCTGGAGTTGTTTCATTTGTTTTATTATTTATTATGCAAAATGTTTTTATGCAACCTGTGTATAAACCGATTTCTTATCTTGTTTCTAAGGCTTCAATTATTGAACTTGAATCTCATGAAATGCCTTTTGCAGGTCAGCTTAAGGAATATGAGGGAAGCAAATTTAAAAATGAGCTAACACTATACAATACTATTAAAAAGACAGATGGTTTTAAAAAAGAATATTTTGAGGAAATAAAAAAATTCTGCGAATTTGAAAAAATCAAGTTAGCACAAGAGGCAATTAAAAAAGAAAATTTTGCAAAAGATTTCTTGAGTCCTTCCGAGAAAACCCTTCTTTTAAGTTTAAAAAAACATACTTATAATCATAGATGGCTGCTTGAAAGGCAGCTTTTTAAGCTTATCAATGATCAAGAAAGAGCCAGGCAAATATCTTCCTTTTTATATGAAAATTCTCATAAATGGTAAATTAATTACCATGAATAGGAATTTTTACTTTAAAGCCAATGCCCTTATTTAGAGAAGTCCCATAATATCAATACAATAGCTCTGATGTCTTGACCTTTGTATTTGGTATTGTTTTTGCACTGTATAATTGTGTGGTAGAGATTATAATAGATAACAGTTTAGTAGCTGTATATTTTTTTAGATATGCATAATTATATATCAATTACACAGGCTTTTTAGTCGTGGCTACAAGATACATGCGAGAGCTTATGAAAAAAGATACCTTCGTTTCTCTTAAGTTCTCGCATGTTTATCAAAATCAATCCTAAAATTAATCAAAACTTAATTGACTTATCTTTGCATTAAAATATATATAACTTCTAACCTTACATCTATCCTAGGAAAATTATATGGAAAAAATAATTCTTAATTCTCAAGATCTAGATCGAATTATTAAAAGAATAGCTCATGAAATTATTGATAAAAATTCAGGTTCTTCAAATCTAGCAATTGTTGGTATTCGCCAAGGTGGAACTAATTTAGCTGATGCAATTGCTTCTGAAATAGCTAGCATAGAGGCTAAAGAAGTTGATCTTGGCTACCTTGATATTAATTTATATAGAGATGATTTAACTCTAAAAAATGAGCAACCTGTTTTATTAAAAACCGAAATAAATTTTTCAATTGATAAGAAAAACATTGTTTTAATAGATGACGTTTTTTTTACTGGAAGAACAACTCGAGCTGCCCTTGATGCACTAATTGACCTTGGGAGACCAGATTCAATACAGCTAGCAGTAATTATTGACAGAGGTTTCCATGAACTCCCAATTAGACCTGATTATGTAGGCAAAGAAATAACAACAATAAAAACAGATAATGTAAAGGTTGTCTTCGGAGAAGACAAAGATAACAAAGTCTTCGTTATTTAAACGCCGTACGCTGTACGCTGTACGTTTTTTTGGAGATTAAATGAACAGAAAAGACCTAACTGGCCTTCAGTATGTTTCAAAAGAAGAAATACGTGAAATTCTTGATACTGCCAAATCAATGAAGGAAATTGGGACTCGGCAGATTAAAAAGGTTCCTGCTTTGCGAGGAAAGACAGTTGTTAATTTATTTTTTGAACCTTCTACCAGAACAAGATCTTCTTTTGATTTAGCTGCAAAGCGTTTATCTGCTGATGTTATTAATTTAGCTATGTCCTCATCTTCTACAACTAAAGGTGAATCACTTTATGACACATTAAAAACAATGGAAGCAATGAATCCTGATTTTTTTATAATTCGACATTCTTCTGTTGGTTCTGCTGACTTCATTGCCAAGTATACATACGCGTCAGTCTTAAATGCAGGAGATGGAGCGCACGAACACCCAACGCAAGCACTTCTGGATATGCTTACTATTGAAGAAAAACTGGGAAAAATTGAAGGGATTAATATAGCCATAGTTGGAGACATAGCAAATAGTAGGGTAGCAAGATCCAACATTTATGGATTAACAACTATGGGAGCTAATGTTACTTTAGTAGGTCCTCCAACCATGATCCCTTGTGAGGTAGAAAAACTTGGAGTTAAGGTTTGTTATAATATTGATGAGATAATAGGCAAGCTTGATGTAATAATGCTTTTAAGAATTCAGATGGAAAGACTTGGAGAAGTTTTATTTCCTTCTTTAAGAGAATATGCAAACTATTTTGGGATTAATTCTCAAAAACTTGAAAAGGCAAAAAAAGATATTGTAATTATGCACCCGGGTCCTATTAACAGGGGCGTTGAAATATCAGAAGATGTTGCGGATTCTAAAAACTCAGTTATTCTGGATCAGGTTACAAATGGGATTGCTGTTAGGATGGCGTGTTTGTATCTTTTGAATAATGAGAACAAGAGCGCAGGGGAACAAGGGAACAAGAGTCTAATATGATGGAGAAAAAATGAAGTTGCTTATTAAAAATTCAAGTGTGTTTTTAAATGATAATTCATTTTCTAAAAAAGATATTTTAATTGAAGATGGAAAAATCAATCAAATTGAAAATTCTATTGTTGATGCGGATGCTAAGGTTGTTGAAGCTGAAGGACTATACACTATTCCGGGATTATTTGATATGCATGCTCATTTAAGAGAACCCGGGTTTGAATATAGAGAAACAATTAAAAGTGGTTTGTATGCTGCAGCTGCTGGCGGTTTTACAAAAGTTGCTTGCATGGCTAATACTAATCCAGTTAATGATAATGCGGCGGTTACTAAATATATTATGGATAGAGCCTCCGAAGCATGCGGTGTTAGACTTTTTCCGGTTGGATCAATTACTAAAAATATGGATGGAGAAGTTTTATCAGAATATGGTGACATGAAAAAAGCAGGCATAGTAGCTGTTTCAGAAGATGGCAAAACAGTAATGAATGCACGACTCATGAGGCGTGGCATGGAATATGCAAAATGTTTTGATCTTCCGGTTATCTGCCATTGCGAAGACACTAATTTAAGTGCCAACACATCAATGAATGAAAGCTTAACTTCAACTTACTTAGGATTTAAGCCTTGTCCAAATGCTTGTGAAGATATTATTGTTTCACGCGAAATTGCTTTGGCAAAATTAACTGGCTGCCAAGTACACATTACTCATATGAGTACAGCCGGATCTGTGGAGCTTGTTAGGCAGGCTAAAAAAGGAGGCTTAAATATAACTTGTGATGTTACTCCTCATCATCTTTATTTTATTGATGAAGAATTAAAAAGCTTTAATACAAACTTCAAGGTTAATCCTCCTTTAAGAACATCTGTTGATAGAGAGGCTTTGTATGAAGGTTTAAGAGATGGAACTGTTGATGCAATTGCTACAGATCATGCACCACACGCTGAGCGCGAAAAAAAGCTTGAGTTTGAATTTGCAAACCCTGGAATGATAGGCTTTGAAACAGCTTTAAATGTTGCTTTAGATCTTGTTGAAAAAAATGTAATAAAGCTTGAAATGATTCCGAAACTTATGTCATTTAATCCATGCAAAATCATGAATATTGAAAACAACGGTATTGATGTTGGAGCTTGCGCTGACATTAGTATTTTTGATAAAGACTGTGCCTTAGAAATTTCTGATAATAATTTTAAATCAAAATCAAAAAACTCACCATTTGTTGGGAAAAAAATGAAGGGTAAGGTCTGCTATACTATTGTTGATGGCAAGATTGTATATTCTTCAGAATAAATTATTATTTTCCTTCCACCATCTTGATTTTGACAAGAAAATAAAAACTAATAAACTATTTTATAGACCATAAAAAACAAGGAATTGGTTCTTTGTCCCAGGTTCCAAAGCCATCAGCAGTGTTTTGCATTTCTAATATCCAATCAAGTTCTTGTTTTAGTTTTGTGTTTATTTTTTCTGGTAACACGCCATTATTTTATCTAGTTGTTATGTTAAAATTTATTTATTTACTCAACACTCACCATCTCTATAAGTAATTCAAGGGGTTCAAGATCAATCTCTGTAGGTTCTGTTCCAATTATAACTTGTTCGGGATCAGCGATTTTTACATGACCATCTTCAGTTATTTCTATTTCATAATGAATTAGTGTTATTTTATTTTCTTTTAAAATTCTAATTATTTCAGTGGTTTCTTCTTGGATAACTCTAGCTTCAGGGGTTCCATTGAAATCAATCATTATTGTTCTGCCAGAGGTTTGAGCATGGTATTTGTTTCTTTTTACTATTAAACTAACTGTTTCTTCACCTTGGACAATTCCTCTTCCAACAATTTCTCTTTGAAAACGTGCATCCAATCCATTGTCAATAAGCTCTTGCCTTAAACGGAGAGCTCTTTCAAGGGGTAGTGGACTTTTATTATGCGTTTGCTGCAACACAAGTTGTCTTGGGTCAAGATCTTGTCTTCCAAAAATTTTATCAACCCCTGAAACTACTTTTTCTGTACCCTTGATAGTAGGGTTTGTATCAGAAAATGAGCCTTTTCTTACTACATAGCTTGGGAGTTCGCTTAACAATGGACAATGGGGAATTTTATCTTCAAATCTACGAGTTGGCTGCTCATCTGAGTCCAGCCTGGGCAGGTCCTCTTCTTCAATAAATGTTCTTCTCTTTTGACCAGGTTCTTTTATTGGTTCGCTTATTAAACCTTTAATATATGGATCTAGACTTAGAGCAAATATTTTAATTTCGAGTAAAAACAAAAGTATCTGTGTATATTTTTTTAAATAAGTGCTGTTATGATCATTCTGCGACCAAATTGGGATTTCAGATAGGGCTAGCACAACAGCTGATTCAATTGAAAGGTTTGCTGTATGTTTTACAGTGTTTGTTATTATGTTATTAGGTATGATTTTTGAAAAAGGACGAGCTAGAAATTCAGTGGATAATGCTGTTAGAGCAATACTTTCGCCAATTAAATACATAAAAATCGATGTTTCAATAAAATGATTCCATGCTGCTTTTCCTACAATAGGAGTATACATAGCACTATTGGCTACAGAAAAAGTAAGAGCTCCAACTGCTAACGAGGCACGCTTTATTAGAAAATCCCGCGTTGCTTTTTTCTTTATATAATTTTTTAGAATGCTTGAGAAAAGTTGCCTTGATACGCTAGTGGCTGCAATTGAGGCTCCTACTGGAAGCAGTGCCATTCCTAGCGTTTGAACGGTGTTGTCTATTGTTTCTGTTGACCAGTTCCATGGAAGAATAGATTCTTCTGGGTTGAAAGCCTCTTTATAAACTTGCCAAGCTTGCCTTTTTGATTGAGCGCTAAAAAACAAATCACCCCTAAAGTGTATGGGTTTCAATAAGCCAGCCTTTACGCCTTCAAAAAAAACTTTGCGTCTTATGCTTTTATCTAATTCTATATTTACCAGGTTTTCGATATCGTCAGGTGACCAGTTTTCCTTGTATTTTATTTCATAAAGACACTGTCTTTCTTCGTATTGTTCATATAGGTTTTGTGCTAAATCTGAATCAACAATATTTTGAATGATTTTTACATATTCTTCATTATTATTTTCTATAAAGGCAGTTACAATATTATCTATTTCTTTGCTAAGGATATGTTCTTCAATTACTTCTTGTAGGGCTGAATAGTTTTTTGCTCGCGTTAATTCACTTAAAAAAGTCATCCAGCTAATTCCAATGTCTTGTGAAAAGTTTATTGTATCTGATGAATCATTTGTTCCCAATTTTTCATAAAGCAAGGGCTGGTTTTTTCTTAAAAGTTCCAATGCTTCGTTGTAGGTATCACATTTTTTATCGATCAAGTATTCAATTAATATTTGTCTTGCCTTGTTTCTTTGTTCATAACCTTCTCCAATTGCATCAATTATTGGATTGATAAATAACTTCTTTGAGTGAAGTGCAAACTTGTCAAATATTGAATCAGAACATTCATAAAAGGTAAGCTCATTTTCTCTTTGAATATGATAAGCTGAATAGTAATACCTATCTTGAATGTCTTCTTTCCAGATGTTTGAAATTACAGTATATCTGTGCACTTCATTTTGAATCTTTGAATAGCCAATTAACTTTTCTAAAGATTCAAGAGCTTCTTTTGATAATGTTGTTTTTAAATATATTTGGCCATCATCTGCTATCGTAAAATACTGCTGATATTTTTCAAAAAAACCATTTAGTTTTATGCCTTCAAGTTTTGTGTTTTCTTCCATTTCTGAAATATAAAAATTGGGCAATTCTTCTGGACTTTCAAATAATATTTCAACTAGGTTTGCATAAGAAATAGTGCAGAAAGAAATTATAAGAATTAGAACTAATGCTAAAAAAAACTTACATTTCATAAAGTTATAACCCATCTCCAATTATATATAAAAATTATCTATTATTCATTAAGTATTTTATATAAAAGCAAAATGGATACCATTTGTACAGAATGAAAATAATTAATTAAATTAAGCACTTATATCTGGAGGCGCGTAATTTTATGTTAAAGATATGAATTATTTTATTAAAAGTATTAAAATTGGGATATATTTGCCTCTTATTTTATGCTCTTCCAAAATCGTCTTCTAGTCGTTGGATGTCATCTTCTCCAAAATACGATCCTGTTTGAACCTCTATAAAAACCAGGTTTTTTTGGCCAGAATTTTCTATTCTGTGGGCTGTTGTAACTGGTATGTCAATGGCTTTACCATTTGAAACTGTGACTTTTTGGTCATCTAGAGTAACAACACCATATCCTTGTACTATAAACCAATGCTCTGACCTTTTTTGATGTCTTTGGAGGGATAATCTTTTTCCTGGATAAACGGTAATTCTTTTGACTTTATGATCTTCTTTGTCAGATAGGATTTCATAAAATCCCCATGGACGCATGTTGTCTTCTTTACTTTTTATACTCACTTCTATTCCTTCCAGCTTCCTTTGCTTGATAGAGAAATTTATCAGCTTCTTTTATCATATCATCTGGAGTAGGGAACTTATCTTCTTTTGTAAGTGTTGCAATTCCAAGACTAATTGTAAGTGGAATTTCTTTGTCTTCGAATGAAAATTTATGTGCATCTACAATTTTTCTAAGTCTTTCCGCTGTTAATATCGCGTGCTCTGCATTTTTACCTTTAAGAATAAGTGTAAATTCTTCTCCACCATATCTACAGAAAACATCTTCTTTACGAATTTGTTCTTGAATAAGTCGAGCAAGTTTTTTTAGTACATGGTCTCCTGCCTGGTGTCCCCAGGTATCATTTATTCTTTTGAAATGATCTATGTCAAAAATAATTAGTGACAAAGGAAAATCACTTCTTAATGAATAGCTAAGTTCTTTTGTAATAGCATCTATGAAGAATTTTTTATTATATATTTCAGTTAAAGCATCCTTTGTAGCTGACTGATAAAGGTTTTTCTGAAAAGACTCTTCAAGCATATCTTGATAGCTGAACTTTATAATTGCAGCAGAACCAATTTGAATTTTGTCACCATCAGCTAATTCTTGCTCTGATACTCTTTCACCATTTACATATGTGCCATTTGTTGAATTTAAATCAAAAATAGCTAGCTGGCCATTTCCAGTAAAAGCAATTTGAGCATGTTTTCTGGATATACCAATGTCATTCATGACTATGTCTACATCTTTTGCTCTTCCAATGATCATTGGTTTATCTCTTTTTATTCTGTATACCTTTCCAACTTCTTCACCTAGTATGATTATAAAAACTGGTTCTCTGTCTTTATCTGTTGGGATCAAGTCTTCTTTGCGCCTAAAAACGGTCTGTTCATGAATATCTTTTTTGTCATCAACCATTTGAAAAACCTTTTTTAAAAGTTATTATTTTTACATGTTTCAAGGTTTGATATGTAAGCAAATAACAATTTTTTAGGCAACAAAAAAATATGCTTCTACTAAATTATTGACACTTTTGAGAATTGGGGTAAAGAAGTCGTAAGTCGTAAGTTGTAAGTCGTAAGTCGTAAGTTTTAAGTCGTAAGGAGAAAACATGGAAAAAATAACTATAAATACTGAGAATGCTCCTCAGGCTATTGGTCCGTATGCTCAGGCTATTAGGTGTGGAAATTTAATATTTACATCTGGGCAAATTCCTCTTGATCCAAAAACTGGTGAGATGGTTGAAGGAGATATTGAGGTTCATATTAGACGGGCCTTTGATAATGTTAAAGAAATTTTGGATGCAGCTGGATCATCCCTTGCAAATGTCCTAAAGGCTACTATTTATGTGACGGACCTTGAAAATTTTGTAGCAGTAAATGAGCTTTTTAGCCTTTATTTTAATAAATCAAAACCTGCTAGAGCTGTTGTTGAAGTTTCAAGACTACCAAAGGATGCTTTAATCGAAATTGAAGTTGTAGCTATAGCACCATAGGAGAATAAAATGACAATAATATATAAACAAATTTTAGATTTATCTCAAAAATATGAAACTGATATAGCTTCATTTTTATCAAGAATGATTCAAGCACCATCTTTTTCAAGCAAAGAGCAAGATGTTGTTATTACAATTAAAGCAGAAATGGAAAAAATTGGTTTTGATGAGGTTAGAGTTGATGCCCTTGGAAGCATTATTGGCCGAATAGGTAATGGTCCAAAAGTCATAGCTTTTGATGCTCATATTGATACTGTTTATCCTGGGGACGAAAGTCTTTGGGACTCGGATCCTTTCTCTGGTGAAATTAAAGATGGATATGTTTGGGGTCGTGGAACATCTGATCAAAAAGCAGGTATGGCTTCAATGGTATATGCAGCGAAGATAATTAAAGAACTAGATTTAAATAATGAGTATTCAATTTTATTTACTGGAACTGTAATGGAAGAAGATTGTGATGGTTTGTGCTGGCACTATTTAATAACTGAAGAAAATGTAAAACCTGAGCTTGTTGTCTCAACAGAACCAACGAGTTTAAAAATTCACAGAGGACAACGCGGTCGAATGGAAATGACTGTTTCAGTCAAAGGATTATCTTGCCACGGTTCAGCGCCTGAACGCGGTGACAATGCCCTTTACAAAATGGCCAGGATTTTATTAGAAATAGAAAAATTAAATGAAAGATTAAAAGATCATTCCTTTTTAGGCAAGGGTACAATTACAGCCTCACAATTCTTTTTTACCTCACCTTCACAATGCGCTGTTCCTGACGGGGCTACAGTTCAAGTTGATAGAAGACTAACAGTTGGTGAAAATCTTGAAAGCTCAGTGGCTGAGCTAAAAGAAGCTGCAGCACGCGCAGGATATGAAGATGCCGAAGTAAAGGTTTTGTATTATGAAGGCAAAGCTTACACAGGAAAAGAATTTGGAATGGAAAAATATTTTCCAACCTGGATAATGGATGAAGATTCTGATTGGTTAAAGCAAGCAGTTCTTTCGTATAAAAACCTTTTTGATAAAGAACCAGAAGTTGATAAATGGACTTTTTCTACAAATGGTGTAGCTACTGCTGGAATGTATAATATTCCAACATTGGGTTTTGGTCCTGGCGATGAAAAAGAAGCTCACGCTCCAAATGAAAAGTGTAGAGTATCTGATTTGTCAGCTGCTGCTGCCTTTTATGCCGGACTTGTTGCAAAATTAAATAACAAATAATTCGCTTAATCAGCTGAAAAAAATCTTCATTTATAATTGAAAATTGAAAATTGATTATTGATTATTTTTCCAATTGCCTCACATGTCATAATTCTATATTCCCCAAACGCAAGCTTTCCAAGCTCCACTCCTCCTATCTTTATTCTCTTAAGCAAAAAAACCTCATAACCTAAAGCTTTGAACATTCTTCGTATCTGTCTTTTCTTACCTTCGGAAATTATAATCTCACAAGAAGTTGTTTTATTAATTTCATTTTTAGTCACATTTCTAACTGTACATGCTTGCGTTTGATAGCTTGATTTTATACCATTTTTTTCAAGAATAATTTCAATTCCATTTTCAAGCTTGGCTATATGGCTTTGAGCAAGCAGGCCTTTTATTTTTACTTCATATGTTTTGTTTATTTTGTTTTCAGGTTTTAGAATTTTATTAGCTAAAGTACCATCATTAGTAATTAACATAAGACCGCAGCTATTCAGATCAAGCCTTCCAACAGGAAAGAGGGTGTTTTTAATTTCTTCGCTTATTATCTTATCTGTTTTTATAAGGTCTAGGACTGATTTTTGCTTTCCTGCATTTACTTTAGAAGAAATTATACCTTCAGGTTTATTGATTATAATATATATTTTATCCTTTTTAATTTTAATGATTTCTCCATCAAGAGTAAGTCTTTTCTTTTTAGGATCTATGTGAAGTTCCAGGGATTTGATTTTGTTTCCATTGAGCAAAATTCTGCCAGCATTAATAAGCTTTTCTGCTTCTTTTCTTGTTCTTATTTTTCCTGACTTTGAAAGCCAATAATATATTCTCTTTTTAGGCATAGTATTCTCATTATTACCAGCAACTAGCAACTAGCAAGCGGCAATAAATTATTCCCACTCCTTTTGAAACACAATAATTCTTCTTTTATAGCTTGTGTTTGGAAGTTCATAAGAAACATCGCTGGCAATAGAAAAAATCTTTTTAGTTTCATTTGTAATTGAAGCCAGGTCTACATCAGCCTTTGGTCCTTTCATGAAAAAGACTCTGCCTCCTACTTGTAAAGACCTGCTAACAATATTCAAGGTATGGTCAATGGATTTAAATGCTCGTGTTACAATTCCCTCAGCAGGATATGAAAAGTCTAGGTCTACTTTTTTCCCAATAATATTTACCTTGTTAAGGTTTAGTTCTTTTCTGACTAATTTCAAAAAATTTACTCTTTTTAAAACAGGTTCAACTAAGGTAAGATTTAATTTTGGTGTGACAATTTTTAAAGGAATTCCAGGGAATCCGCCACCTGTGCCAATGTCCATTAAATTATTAGGTAGCCAGACGTGACGGTTAATAATAATCGAATCCACAAAATGTTTAATTACAATATCTTCAAAGCGATGAAGACGCGTTATATTTATTTTTTTATTTTCCTGCAATAAAATATCATGGAATTTTGCAAACATGGAGATTTGGTTTTTTGATAATTGAAAACCAAAGTGTCTGAAAAGTTTATTCATTTCAATTTCAAGTGCTATCATGGGTTTTCCTTGGGTTCATGGCTTATAACTTACCACATAACACTTAAGACTTAAAAAGCAAGATTCAAATTAGAAAAGGTAATAGGAAACAAATTTATCATATATGGTTTGAGCAGTTATCTTATGATATTGGTCTTTTCCTTGTGTATTTAATTTTTCAATTTCAATATCTTCTGCTACTAAATATGCATAGAAATCGTCATTTAATCTAATAAAACCATCGCCTTCATCTGCTACATATTCCATCAAGTTATTGGTTTTAGTAAACTCACCTGAAGCACGTAATATTGTCTCTTTAAGTTCTGGATTATACGATCCATATTCCTTTAACCAAAGTCTTATTTTCTCTATGTCGCTATCACTGCTATTTGTTTCCTCTGGAGTAGAAACCGGCTGGTTTTCAATGATAACTACTTTTTTGTCATCTTTTTTATCTACAATCCTTTGTCTTGTATAATCTTGATTATAGTCTTTGTGTGGGTTATAGCCTGCAATATACACTTCCTGAATAAACTCTTTTTCATTCCATCTGTGTATAGCATTAAAATGAATTTTTAGCTTTGCGATTTCCATATAATTATTGCAACTTTCCCCTCGAAGATCTTGAGAGGCAAAGTCATAAAAACTGTCTGTTAAAAGGCTTAAATTTTCAGTAATTGCTACAGCAAGATTTTCATTTATTTCACTGCATAAACCTAACCATGTTAATACTATTTTCCTGTTAAAAGTAAAAAGTATTTCTTCTCTGTTAAAACCAGGATCATTATTTATAAAGTTATTAGCATAAATATACTTTAGATCCCATGCAGCCAGAAATGTATAGGTGCAATCATAGATGTTAAGATTTTTTTCAAGACACACTTCTTCTAGGTCAAGAGGTGTTTTGTTATATAGCAGAAGGGCTAAAAATGCATTTTTGGGGTGATTGATTTTGTCATCACTATAGTTTTTAACCAATGACACTATGTCAATAAATGCAAGCGCCATTTCTGGGTTATAAGCTCTTATCCAATTTAACATTAGCTGAGAAGTATAGAAATAAGATTCATCAGAGATTTCCAAATGAAGAGAAGAGTCTGCCAAGTTTATAGTATCTTCAAAATGCTTTTGTTCAGCAGCTTGTGTGTTTTCTATGGGTTTGGCTTCAGCCTTTTTTTCCAAAATCTCTTCTGAATTATTGGTGTTAACTTTTTCAATTTGTATTCCATAGATATCTTCTTCATTAGAATCTTCTATTGTTGTCATTAATTCTTTTTCGTGATCTAAGCCTAGAGGATCATACTCTGGCAAATGCTGTTTTGATTCTTCTGGTTTTAAAATCACTTGGTGATTTGCTTTGAAGAAGCTTACAAGGTCTGTGCAGGTAGAGAGCGCTTCACATGCATCCATTAGCACTAAGTCAATTTCAGTAAGCTCATCAGACATGTTTAATATTCTATTTGTAACTGATGTCTCCATACTGTTGGGAATATTGATTTCACTTTGTTTTATTTCAGAAACTTTTAATAAATGACCATCTTTTTCATGGAAAGCATTATAAAATAGAGGTGTAACATAGTATTTTAAACCTTCTTCATTTTGCCTGGCTTGCTTTTTATAAGTTGAATTTTCAGGATTTTCAGAAGCCTTGTTTTCTAGATATACTTGCCAAAGCCATGCATCGAGGTATAGATATGCTAAGCCTGGTTTAATACACTTATCCCAGTTTTCATCTTTATTAAAATCTGCTTTTATTAGATAAGCACTTAGATCATGTTGTGAGATTGTTTTCCAATAAGTCAGATGATATTTTCCAGAATTCGACACTTTATAAAACTTTTCAAGCCCCTTTTTCCCAAAATCACATGCCGCATTTTGTTCTTCATAGTGAGACAAAAAATTCGCAAAAATAGAGGAAAAATTTAGTATAAATAAGATTAAAAATAATAAGGCAAATCGTATATATTTGCATGAAAACAGATAGTTGTGCTTTGTTAAAAATTTCATTTTTGCCCCCTTTATGGGAATTTTAAATTCAGTCTTTGCTTATACAGTGCAAATTTGGTGCCAAATTAATTGTTAAGTGTTTTTATGAAAAGAGAAACTTAATTTTAAAAAGATAATATTTGATAAATTCAAAAAAAATAACTGACCATTTTAATTTATTTGAAAACAAAGAAGCAAGTTTGCCATCATATTCGCAGATAGGATGACTATCTATTTTTATGTTATCAGGTAAAAGCTTCCTAAAAATTAAAAGTGATCTGGGCATATGGATATTTGAGGTAATAATAGTAATATTAGAAAAGTGATATAGGCTTAATATTTTATTAACCTCAATGGCGTTTTCATATGTAGACTTAGAGGTCCTATCAATAATTATTTGTTTTTCATGAATTGGATTGTTATAGCCTGCTGAATTTACTATGTCTTTAAGACTGGAATTTTCTCCAACTCCTGATAAAACGAGAATAGACTGTTTTGAATTAGAAAGAACAGATAGGCCCTTATGGATTCTTCCTGGTCCTCCTGCTAAAACAACAATTAATCCTTCTGGTTTGCTTTCAACACAATCATATGAATCTATACGCTTTAGAAAACTATAAAAGGAAACAGAAAAGAAGATTAAACAAATAAATATTATTGATGAAATTATAAGCAGGCTTTTTATATGCTTTTTCAAAATAAACCTAAAAAATTATTATTTAGATATCTATGTTGACTTTGATATCTGCTTCATCATTAAGAGATTTAAGCCAACTGGATACTATTAGGTTTTTTCTTGAACTTGTAAGGCGTGTTGAAATCTCTTCTTTTTCACTTTCAAATTTAGCCCAATCAGGTTTGCTTACTTTTTTAACTTTTGCAATTACGTATTTATTATTAATCAAAAAACTTTTCTTTATTGCCGCACCTTCATCTGTCGCAAAAGCAAGCTTCATGAGGTCATCAGCCTTTCCAAGTCCTGGTATATATCCATTTTCGCTTTGTCCAAATTCAGTAGAGTCTTTTGCTATAAGCTTATTTTCTTTTAAAATATCTTCAAAGGGTTTATTGTTTGCAAGCTCTTTTACAAGTTCTTCTGCTTTATCACTAGCCATTTGCTGGGACTTGTTTTTTATTAGTTCTTTTTTTACCATGTCTTTTGCGATATCAAATTCTGGAATTATTGGAGCTTTTATGTCAGCAATTTGAGCTATAACAAATAAATCAGCCTTGATTTTTAAGGCCTCAGAAGAATCCTCTTTGCTGAGTGTAAATAGCTTAGAAATAATGGGCTTTGCCTGAAAGATCCTATCATTGCTTGATTCTTTTGAGAAATAGGAACTTTCAAATATTTTCATTTTATTTTTCTTTGCATACGCCTCTAGTGTTTCTTCAGGCATTTTAATGAGTTCACTTGCTTCTTCTGCTATTAATTGAATGTTTTCAGATGCTATTTGAAGTTTCAGATCATAATCAACTACATTTTTCAATCTGGCAAAGCTTACATCCCCTGCGTTTATTTTATCTTCAACTAATACAATATATGTGCCTCTTGAGGTCTTAATAGGTTTTGAATAAGTATTAATTTTTGTAGCGTTAACAATAGGAAGGGCTTCTTGGGTGAATTTTAATTTTATGTCATCATCAGTTAGATAGCCCAATCTTCCACCATTACCAGCGTAATAGTCATCAGAGCTTTGCACAGCGACTTTATGAAAATCTTCTCCAGAATTTAATAGACCTAAAATCTCATTAGTTCTGGCGGCTTCATCTTCTGCCGTTTTAACAAAAATTCTTGAAACTAAACTAAGCTTCTTTTGCCATTTGCTTTCTACGTTTTCTTTTATTTTTTCTTCAAAATATGTAAATGCTTCATCTTCTTCATAGCTTGCTGAATCAAAGTTTTCAGAAGTATCAAATATTATATATTTAACTTTTCGTTCTTCTGGCAACTGAAAAGATGTTTTTGATGATTCATAAAGACTTTTTAACTCATCATCGTTAAGCTTGCCTTGATACTCAAAATTATTTGGATCTAATTCTAAATATGAAAGAATTACTTTGTGGTTTTCACTTTCATAGGCATCTTTTATTTCATTCTCAGTAAGAATTATTCCACCTTGAAAAAGATTAATAATTCTCTGTCTTTCCAGTAAAGACATTTGTTGTCCCTCAAACTCTTGAGGAGTAAGACTGTTATACTGCAACAACCGTTTATATAAACTTATATCGAACTGGCCTGTTTCTTTGTTTTTAAAGCTATCAATATTTTTAATAATGTTTGTTACTTCCTCTTTAGAAATTGAAATGCCAAGCTTTTGAGCCATTTCCCCAAGTAAGATTTCATTTGTCATTTGTTCAAGCACATTCTTTTTAAGCATTTCTTCGATATATTTAGGCATTTCTCCTGAAAAGGCTTTTGGGAACATCATCTTTTGTCTTTCAAGTTCTCGCATATATCTTTCTTTATATTCTTGCTGGGAAATAACTTGTTTATCTACTATTATAGCGCCTTCTTTAGAACCACAGCCTTTTATTCCAGAATAACCGCCCCATGAAACAAAGGTTAAAACTAAAAATCCAAATAAAATTTTTATTATCCAGGAACTAGCATTTTCTCTCATCTGTTTAAGCATTTTTTTAAAAACCTCCAATGAATAAAAATAATCATTTTGATTCAGTATAAAATTATCAGAATCAATCGAATGTTCTTTTAATAATAAATACTTTGATAAATCAATAGATTTTTAAAAGAATCTGAAAGTTTGGAATATTGGGATATTGAAATATAAAGGCTCAGCAATATTTAGGTTACATATTTTTGTTTTAATTTAATTTTTTATTTGTATAATAATACTTGAAAAAATAAAATGGAACTCTAACATGAAATACCTTCTGAAAATCTATCAACCAGGTGTTGATGCTATTGAATTTCCCATTGAATTGGAACACACCAAATATTCAATTGGAAGATCCTCAGACAATGACATTGCTATTCGTGACTCTAAAGTTTCAAGAAGACATGCAACCTTCTATTTTAGAGGCAAACAGCTTGTGCTTAAAGATGAAAATTCTTCACATGGAGTAATGGTTAATGGGAAAAAAATTACGGAAATTCCTGTTATTCCAGGAGATAGAATTTTTATTGGTGAGACGTCTTTTGAAATACATGAAATAAAAAGCTCTAAAGAAAAGAAAAAAGCATTATTTTCTGGCTTATTTAAAAGTAAAACCAAAAAAGTAAAAAAAGAAAGAATTAATAAAGTTAGCCCAAAAAAGAAAAATGGGCTTTCAATTCTTAAGCTTTTTGTCCTTTCTGTTTTAGTTGTAGGCGCTTTAGTGGGTTTTAAATATCATAAATTAATTATGAATATGATTTATGATACTTCTTTTGAAAGAGCAGAGCTTGCCTTTTCTCATTTAGAAAAGGGACAGCTAGAAGAAGCTAAGGTGATTTTTGAGGAATTAATTTCTGAGATACCAGATGTCCCTGATTTTCATATGGGCTTAGGGCTTGCAAATAAAGGACTTGGAGATTTTAATAATTCAAACAAGGCCTTTATTAAAGCAAGTGAACTTGCTCCGAATTTATATGATGCATATTATCATTTAGGCGAAAATTATATAGCAATGCGCGATTATGAAAAGGGTATACCAACCATTATAAAAGCCATTGAAATTGACAGAACAGACGCTGAAGCACACTTCTTTTTATGCGTAGCATATTTTGAAATCGATAATCTGGTTAAAGCCGAATTAGAATGCAATATGGCACTAGAGCTTGACCCCGCCCACCCTGACGCCAAAGGACTAGTCGAAGAAATAGGATCCAGGCGAGGAGTTACTAAAGAAGAAATTAGTGACGAAGATTTAACCTTTTAACTAAGCCTTTCACACTTGCCTGATTTTATAAAAGAAGAAACAAGAAGTGTAAAAAAAGATCGCACCTTTAAGCTTAATGGTAAAATTTATGAAGCACCGCTTATTGCAGGATCAGGTTCTGTAATAGATTTTTATGAGCAGATGGCTCTAGCTTTAAATGTTGATCATGTAAGCAGACGAAGACCAACTTTGTTAAAGGCTATCAGA
>JBDREC010000038.1:0-4395 GCA_043820105.1 Pseudomonadota bacterium | reverse complement strand
AACCGGATGTGGCAATGGATCATTACAGTCTAATGTAATCGGAGTCAATAAAGTTACTTTCCAGCAATCCAAATCAATTCCGCAGTGGTCTACAATCTCTGGGTAATAAGCTGAATCTGCTCCATCCCAGACATCGCTTGGTTCACCGACTGTCTTGACTGTTTCTGGTCCTGTTTCGTCAACATAAATGCATTTCTTTTTTATTTCCTCTGTTTTGTTGACATTGTCTATACTATAATATTCAATTAAGTGACAGGATTCTTCTCCTGCAAAGAATGGCTCTGATGAATAATTCATCCATTCTCCTTCACTTACTGCATCTTCACATATATACTCCTGATTTTCTGTATCACAATAACCTTCGTTGTCTAATTTGGTTATTCTGTATTTTGTTTCTTTAATTCCTGTTTTATGTGGTCCTGCATCATCTACTGATAAAGTCACTGGAGTTGCAGTAGTCATCCATTCCTTTCCGTTTTCTGCATAGAAAGGAATTCCTAATTCATGGTCTGTTACCGGAGGAGTTTTGTCCACATAGAATGTTTCAGAATAGTCACTTGTATTGCCTAATGCATCCCAGCATTCAACAACAAGGTCATGCTGTGTTTCTTCTGGAAAGTTTATTGGGAATTCTGTATACCATCCGTAGAATTCTCCTGCATCAAGGTAATAACCCCATTTGCATTCTACTTCATTGACTGGATGTGGTGCTGGGTCAGTTGCTGTTATTTCAATCACTGTTACTCCGTCAATAAAAGTGCATGTTTCTTCTTTATCCTCGCATGGCAATTCAATTTGCGGGCCGACAATTTCCCTTGAAATTTCCGGTGCCATTGTATCAACAATGTCTATTTCACTAAAAGTTTCTGTTGCATTTCCTAATGCATCTTCACATTTGTATTCTAATTCATGGCATGAATCTTCCCCGAAGAAAATTATTTTTTCTACTTCTGTTCCTTCCGGGTCATACCATTCAGTCCAGTCACCCCATGATTCACAATCATCGCTTATTCTGTATCTGTATTTTAATGAAACCTGGTTAACCGGATGAGGCATTACATCCTCACAAGTTAAAGTAATTGGTGTCTTTTGTGTAATATACAGGTCTCCGCTTGAACCAGAACTAACTGAAACATCATCTAACTGCAAATTAGAACCAATAATGCAGTCAGTTGTTTCTGACTTAACAAACTGCAAAGTCAGAGTTCCTTCTTGTCCTGCATAACTTCCTACATCAAAGGAATAATAAGTCCAGTTTGTAGGAGGATACCATTCCTGCAATAACAGGTCTCCGTTGAAATAAATTGCAATATAGTCAAATCCTTCGTCAAAGAAAGGAGTCCTTAACCAAAAAGACAATATTGTATCAGTTGCTTCTGCAGGAATCACAATTTCCTGTGAAATAGAATCAGTGTGGCAGTTGCCAATTTCTTCAAAGTTAATTCCATAAGTTCCTGTGTGTGCTGCTTCTTCTGTTGCATAAACATGGCCGTCAGAAACAGTCCATCCTGTAGTGTCTCCTGATTCAAATCCGCCGTTAACAACGAATTCGTTTCCTCCATATTTTGGTTCACCAATTGTTTTCCAAACCAAAGGAGGAGAATCATCAACAAAAACACACTGTCTTTTCATTATCTCTGTGTTTCCTAACAAGTCATCACTATAAAATTCAATCAAATGGCATGATTCTTCGCCAATATTGAATTCTGTTGTATCTGATTCAACTGAATTAAATCCATCATATCCTTCGTACTGGCAAGTTTCATAACATAATTCGTCAGGGATATCCTCTAACAAAGTTACTCTCCAGTTGATTGTGTTAACTCCGACTTTTTCGTCTTCTGCAGTCAAAGTAATTGGAGTGCTTGTTTTAATCCATCTGTAATCTCCTGCAACAACAGTTGGTTTACCATAAGTTTTGGTTGTTACCGGGGGGGTTGAATCAACTAAAAAGACTTCAATGTCTTCAACTGAATTTTCTAATGCATCTTCACAAGTGACTGTTAAAGTATGCATTGAATCTTCTGTGAAAATAATGTCTTTTCCTTCTTCTCCAAATTCTCCTGCATTAACAAGGCATTCATTGTCTCCTAAATATTCACCTTGTGCTTCCTTGCATTCTTCTTCTGTTGCATCCCAGATTAAAGTGAACTCACATGACACTTCATCTACATTACAACCCATGTCTGTCGGGTCAGGGTCATAAACTGCAACATGAACACCGTTTTCTCCGTTGTCTGCAACAAAGCATTCATCCTCTGGATTAACCGGAGGGCATTCTCCTAAATGGTTATCTCCAATCATTGTTTTTTCAATTATTGGAGGAGTTGAATCTACTCTGTAAGTCTGTTCATAAGGTTCTTCTTGTGTTCCGTCTGAGTTGCCTAATGCATCAACACAATAATACTGTAATTTGTGCACTGAATCTTCAGTGAAATAAATTGTTTTTTGGACTTCAGCATAATCTGTCGGGTCCTGCCATTCAGTCCAAGTTCCTGTTAAGTCATTCCATGTCCTATACCATAAAGAAACATTATCTACTGGATGAGGGTCATTGTCTTTACAATACAAATCAATTGGAGTTTCCTGTGTCATCCAATGGAATTCACCTAATACTTCATCATAATCCCAAATCATTCCTTCTCCATGCTCTTTCCATACTGTCGGTGCCCTGTTGTCAACATAAACACACTGCCAGTTAATTGGTTCTGTGTTTCCTAATTCATCAACACTGTAATACTCTATGATATGGCATGATTCTTCTTGTTTATAAAATTCTCCTGTATAAGGAATCCATTCTTCACATGGTGAAGGGCAATCCCCATCACAATCACTTTTTATTGGATTAATTACACAAGGTTCCCAAGTTTGGCAAGCTTCATAACTTGCACAATAATTATCTAATTCTCCAGGACCATAAAAAATATTCCTGTAATAAGTTTCTGTTACTCCAATATTGCATTCATATCCTGTTGGGTCTGGGTCAACTGCACTCATTGTAATCGGAGTGTTAGTGTTAATCCAATGAGGATATTCATTTTCCACTATAGGGTCAGGGAAATGAGGTGCTCCATAAACTTTTTCTGTTTCTGGGGGGGTTGAATCTACTCTGAAAACTTCAGTGTCTTCCACCGTGTTTCCTGCTTCGTCTGCACATTCAATATAAAGTTCGTGAACTGAATCTTCATCAAAGTAAATTTCCCATGAAATTCCTTGCGAAGGTTCTTCTGGGTCAAAAGTGTGTTCAAAGTGAGGCACACCGTCAACAGTATAAGAATAAGTGCAGTAATCTAACTGGCTTATCCCACAATCTCCTTGGTCAATAACAGAAACAATTATTTGAGTGTCTTGTGTCATCCAGCATTCTTCTCCTGCTCCTGGAGGGCAAGGACCTGACTGGGTTCCGCCAACCAAATCTTTAGTTATTAATGGAACTGCATTATCAACACTTGTTGTATCATATAAAAATTGCCAATATTCATCTATGTCTCTTGTTTCAAATCTCCAGTTAAGGTCACAATATTGTTCTCCTGCTGGGGGGGTGTGGGCAGAAAAAGTAAAGTCCTGACATTCTCCGTCAACATCTATTGGATTTGACCCATCAGAGACGTAAAAACATGCAGGATAAGTTCCAATATATAATTTTTCCCATCCTAATTTGTCATCACATTGAAAACCAGTGTAAAAAATTGAACCGTCATAATTCTTGTAAATTCTTACTTCGTTAACTGTTTCGCCGCTTGTCTTACAAAAAGTTACTGTATAATCAATATCAGAATCAGCACTTGACCATTCAGGTTGAAGGTCAACAGTTGAAGTGTGCGCAGCAAAAGCCATTGTTGCGAATAAGATTGTGAAAATGAAAAGAAGTGAAAGTTTTCCTCCTAAAGTTGATAAAAAAGTTTGATTATTTATTCCAATCATTAAATCCCCCCTTAAATGATTAAAATTTTTTTATTTTATTAAAAAAATGTTTTCTGATAATAATTAAGCAATACTTCTTTAAATACTTTAAGTTTTAGTCAAAAAAATTATGTTGAAGTCATTGAGTTTGTTTTCACTAAAGAGTTTAAAAACATTTTTCTAATTATGCTATTATATATTAGAGAGTTAAAGGATGATTTTGAGTGGAAAAAGGTTTTGCTGAAGCAGAAATTCTGGATAAACTGTCTCCTTTACAGCAAAAAATCGTTATTGAATTAAAATCAGGGCCATTGACTTTAAATGAAATAAGCAGAAGGACTAATTCAAGTATTTATACAATAGGAAAACAACTTTCATTGCTTCAGGGAAGAACCAAATGCAATCACCTGAAAAAAAAAGGAATAAACTGCCCTTTAATAAAAAAAATAAAAGAAGAAAAAATAAAAACAACTTATTTGCTGGCATTAAATA
>JBDREC010000037.1:0-8125 GCA_043820105.1 Pseudomonadota bacterium | reverse complement strand
TTATTATAAATTTACTTCCCAAATATCCCTTTTATAAATACTTAATTTTGGCTTCCTTCAATATTTTATTATTTTTACTTTGGTAGGTGGACCACTTTTGCGTCCGATTACTGGACCAGTTTATCGTCCGATTTGCATTTTTTCCCGTATTTTTAATGATTAATTTATATTCTTTGGATAATTGTATTGATACCTCCAATTATAAGTCAGATACCAATGTGTATACTACTATTTTAGAACAAGATGTTAGCCAAGATGGCCTCTTATGTGAAGATGATTTTGCAGTTCGTTTTGGAAAAACTGCTGCAAGGGCTTGTTTTGATAGAATAAAACAGTCAATTAAAGAAAATGACATTTCTTCCATGGAAATTTTAATAAAGGCTCTGTCAGATGAAGCTGATCTAAAATTAAAAGAAATGATAAATGAAGCAGCAAGATTAACTCAAGAACATATGAACAAATTAAGAAACTGTCCTTCATCTCAAGATTGGCAAAAGGAAATTGATGAAGCTGGAATTTTCGCAAACTACTTAACAAAAATGTATGAAAGTGAATTCCCAGGAGCTATTCAGGATAAAGACAATTTCATTGCTGGTATGAAAGGCTTGTATTTAATGCAAATGAATAATGATGATATTGATTTTGATATCATTTTTAGACTTTCAGGCCTCTATTTCCCTCATAAAGTTGATAAAGCAAGCCTTCATCAGCTGGATTATGCATATACACAATTTCAAGAGGAGACTGAAAGCGCTAAAATCAATGAAATTGAAGCAAAATATGGAATAGATATTCGCAGAGATATTGGAGTTGTTTTATCAAATGAAGATCTTGAAATTTTAGACCAAACACTTGCCAAGCTAAGAAAAAACGCCCCTGAAGATTTTGAAGAACTTGATTTTATCTTCTTCAGAGGTGCTAAAAATGAAACAAGAGGAGGGGGACAGGCATTAAGAAAAGGCTATGAAACCTATTCTAAAAATGGCATTGAGCTAGATTCTCCATTTGCTGCCATAAACCCTGCGGGAGGAGTAGGTGCCACTTATTCAGAAGATTTCAGACAACTTAGCCTAACTGCCCCAAAAGAAGTCTATTTTGAACATCTCTTAACACACGAATTAGGTCATTTGAGTGATAAAAGAGTTGGGGGAGAAGCAGCTTATGAAAATATTGGTATACCAATTCACGATGATTCCCCAGAAATATTTGCAGAAGATTATAGATTATTCCAAATATCAGGTGGCAAAGAAGTTATGTCAACAAATGGAAATGGAGAAAAAATCCCCTTTTATGAAGAAAGGTTAGAGTATTTTAAAACTAATTTCAATTAAGCCTGGTGCCAAAGCATGAACAAGCTAAAATGTCCCAATATCTTAGTTTTTAATGATTTTTTCCGGTAATTGTATATATAATTTTTAGCAATATAAGAATAAGTGTCTATAATTAAAGATAAAAATATAATAATTTTAAATGGCATCAACTTTGTATATTAGAAAAGATATTAGTATTAATAATGGAGTCTTCTTATGCTTAAAAAACTTATTATTTTGTCAATTTTATCAATTTCTACATTTATCTTTGCAGATGGAGCTGGTTATGATTATGAAGCTAAAAACGAAAATGCTATTTTGTCATTTACCCAAAATCAAATAAGGGCTTATTTAAAAGCAAACACAAATGATGGTTGTAAAGTAAATATTGGTGATGGTTTAACAAAATTATTAGCAGAAAGCTTTATAATGGATACAAGGCGAACAGCTGAAAATCCAAATCTCCTAAATTCTCCACAAAGGGCATGTCAAGAGATACTTGAAGTAATTGGCAGGTTTGATAGACAAAAATACACCTCATCATATCTATTGCTTACAACAGTTGTTGAATCTTTAGATAATGCTTGCAGTATTAAAAGTGATATTAGAATTAGTATTGTTGCCAAAAGCTATAATAGGCTGGATGAGCAGCGCAGACTTGATATCTATAGAGATTCTATCTATTTAAGACCTATTGGAAATATTATTGAAGCTATTTCAAGCGAAGAATTACAAAGCTTCATTAATGAGTTAAGTGAAATTAACTAATAGATATTTGAGCCTGGCACTATGTTTTACTTCTAATTACTTAGAGCAACATCTAATGATTTACTAAGCCAGCTCTTATAATTACCCATATATGGAACATAAACATCAACAGGGGTGGGTATGAAGCTTTGAAAATTACCTTTTTCATCGCTCGTTTGGCTTAGAGCAATATACCAGTCAAAGATTAAGTCATTAGTTTCAGTTGGTTGATCTTTTAGCTGTATAGTGTAAGCATTCTTATTTGAACTAAAAGTAGCACTTAAAAATCCCCTTAAATAAGTTGTGTCAGCTGCATCTTCAATTCCAATAATTTCTAATTGATCCTCTAGTAAATATTTTTTCAATACCCAGGCAAAGCCACTGCATGATGAAATGCAATTATGGTTTATAATTAGTTTTATTTTTCCTTTAAAAGCATGTTCAAATGGTTTATGTCTTTCATTTAAGGGATCTTTAGAGCCTTTAACAGGAAATTGTGGGACTGGCATTATAAACTTACCATATGGAAGGTTTAAATATGATGGGCTTGACAGATATTTCTGTAGATATGGGAGTTTGCCATAAAATAAAGCTTCAAGGTCATGATCTTTTTTTAGTGTATAGTATTGATCTTGAAAATCTGTAGTCAAAAGGATTTTAAATAATTCAACAAATTCATTTCCACCGCCATTGTCTGAAACATCAATAATTAATTTTGACCAAGAATTTGACTGACTAATCCAAAAATCACGTAAATGTTCAACTTCATCAATGTCGCTTACTTTATTTCCACTGCTATTTTCTAAATGCAAAAAAGTTGAGATTCGCAAGAGTGCTATTTTGGGGTTGTCAATTTTTTCATAAATGCAGGTTGATTGTCCTGAATATTTTAGTTTAAAATCAGAATATCTTGCTGTTTCAGAACTGCAATATTTATTTTTAAAAGTTTTTGGCAGATTAATTTCAATGTCATGATATTGCCTTGAAAAGGGAATCCATGTTTCATATTCAATATCAGCTCTTTTGAATTTTGCCTTAAAACCATTTGCAGAAAAATGCCTTGAAAATACTTTGCCCTTTATAAAATTATCAAAAAAATCAAGGTCACTGTGGTATTTAAATGCATATGCTGAATAAAGAAAGCTGATATCTTGCCAATATTCAATGCTTTGGCCATCTATTCCTAATAAAATATCATTAAGCTGAGGTTTAATTTTTTCATTGGTATGAAAATTACTAGAAATCCAGTTCACAAAATATTCAACTTTTTTATTTTCATTGCAAACGGTTCTTGGAACAAACTTAATTGCTGGATAACGCCATTTAGCATAGTTTTCAGGCCGTAGCTTTTTGTTACCATCAATGGTTGTATGAAAAGCTTTATAATAGTTTGCTAGCTTTAAAATCGCATACCCAAAATCTTGATTAGTTTTTGCATTTTTTATGTCTGCATTAAAAATTCTTTTAATTTCAATCCAACTTGTAGTTCTATTTTTTTTACTTTCTAATATTTCTCCATCATATCTTTCAAGCTTTTCTAAGAGCTCTTTAACAAAGGCCCTTTTATTTATTTTGTTTAATTTTTGTTCAAATGTTAGGTCTTGTATAGCAAATGTCATTGAAGTAAAAAGAAAAATAAAAGAAAATAGTATGGTTTTCTTCATGATAAGTCCTAATTTTATGCAATTAAGAAATAGAAATAATTAATAATAGAATTGGCTCAATATGTCAATAGGCTTGTGTAGCTATAGTATTTTTGAGCCCAGCAGCATTAATAATTCAAAATTCAAGATTCAAAATTAATAAATGTGTTATTTATTCCTCTGTTGTATTTATAAAAACCTTGCTTGATCGCGTAACATCCTTATATGACTCGACTTCTTCGGTGCTGGCAAAATTGGCACAAGATTCGCAACTGCTAAATATTAGCTTATTAAAAAGAGAAATTTTAAGGAGGAGAAATAATGTTAAATTCATGTAAAATATTTATAGTAGTAATGGCAATTCCAAGTTTATTTTTAGTAGTTTCATGTGGAAATTTAGAAGAACTTTCAAATTTAGAAATTGCTGTAAATTCTAATGTTGAGAATTCAGACCTTGATGATTCACTTGATAATGAGGGAGCTCCAGTGCAGGAAACAGAAGGAGATGTTTCGCCTGTGGAAGAAGTAATTTTTGAAGAACCAGATACAGATGAAAATCCACAAACAAACATTAATGAAGAAGCACCTTCTGAAGAAGTCGAAGAACCTGAAGAAGAAATCGAAGAATCTGAAGTTACAGAAGACCAAGCAGATGAAGCAGAAGAATATGATTCAATTGCTGTAGTTCCAGGTGTTTATTATGAAAATATTATTATGGGCGATGTGTCTGTTGAATTATTAAGTACCGAAGGAGCTGAAAACACAATAATTGATGGAAGATCCTTGGGTTCTGTTATTGAAATAAATACGTATGATTATGCAATTTATGAAGATGAAGCACTTTATTTCTTGATAAGTGGTTTTACGATTCAAAATGGTTATATTGAATCTAGTGTCATGTCAAGCTTGCAATGTCGCATAAAATGTGATACTAATTTCTTCATAATCAACACAAGGAGGATTGATCGTGAAGAAATATATTATAACCTTAACGGAAGAGGAACGAGAAACCTTGGAATCACTGACCACTCGAGGCCAACATAGATCGCAGAAAGTAATCAATGCGTTGATTTTACTTGGATGCGATGAAGGAGAATTTCAAGACGAACGGTCGTTAAATAAAGAAATTTCCCGAGTTCTAAATATAAGCATGAAAAGGATCGATCGAGTTAAGAGGCGTTTTGTAGAAAAGAGCATTGATGTCGCTTTAAATGGAAATAAGGGCAGTCGAGTTTATTCAAAAAAAGCAGATGGCGATTTTGAAGCCCATTTAGTTGCATTGAGTTGCAGCGAACCGCCGGAAGGTTTTGCAAGATGGTCGTTACGACTATTGGCAGACAAAGTTGTTGAACTTGAATACATTGATAATATTTCCCATGAATCGATTCGTAATATATTAAAAAAAACGAAATTAAACCCTGGCAAAAAAAAGGTTGGGTGATTCCGCCAAAAGAAAATGGCAGTTTTGTTGCAAGGATGGAAATGGTATTGGACGTTTACAAGCGTTCTTATAACCAAGACTTTCCTGTTGTATGTATGGATGAATCACCGAAGCAACTTATTGCTGAAACAAAGGCTCCGATTGCAGCATCAGCTGGGCAATCTGCAAAATATGATTACGAATATAGGCGTTGTGGTGTTTGTAATATATTCCTTGCTTGTGAGCCATTGGCGGGAAAAAGAATGGTATCGATCACCGAAAGAAAAACAAAAAAAGACTGGGCACATTTTTTAGAAGATATTAGTGATCGATATGAAGATTCAAAAAAAATAACATTGGTTATGGACAATCTAAATACACATGATCCTGGGGCATTTTACGAAACATTTAATCCTGAAAAAGCAAAGAAACTTTGGGATAGGTTCGAATTTATATACACACCTAAGCATGGCAGTTGGTTGAATATGGCAGAAATTGAATTGAATGTACTCCCTGGGCAGTGCCTAAAAAGAAGGCTTGATGATATTGAGCTTGTAAAAAAAGAGGTTAAAGCATGGCAAGAAGTTAGAAATAATAAAAATGCAAAAGTAAACTGGCAATTTACTTCTGATAACGCTAGGATAAAATTAGCTCGCCTTTATCCGACATTAGACGCTTGACATGACACTAGGCCCCATATGATTGTTTGGCAACAATGATAGAATATTTACTTGATTTAATTTCAATAAAAATTTATTATACTTGTAAAAACGCAATTCAAAGGAAGAATGAAATAGCATGAAATATCAAAAACCAGTTGTTAATTTATTTGTTTCTGATAACACGAAATCATGGTGTGCTGATGGTTCGGGTGCTTCAAAATCTTGGGACCCGGGTTATTGCTCCACTGGCGGTGATGCAATTGGTTATTGTAATGGTGGTTCAGGAGATAGCGGAAACTATAGTTGCATCAGTGGTGGTTCGGCAACTTCATTTTCTGCGTGCTATTCTGGCAACAGTCCATTCGGGGGATGTGATGACGGCAATTCTCCTTGGTGGTAGGAAATTTAAACGCATTTTTCAAGTTTGTTTACTTAATTAAAGAAGAGTCAGCCGGACTTATAGTGAAACTCAATAATATCAAATAGATGGGAATAGATATGAGTAGATGAAAAAGACTTCTATATTTGCTAGGTAAGCGACTAGGGAACCCGTCTTGCTCAAGCTCAATAAATATGTAAGAAATCAATCATTAGTCATTGAAATAAGCAGGCATGAAAAATGGATGGACAAGTTTCTATAGATTCATTTATAGAAGAAGAGAATCAAAACAAGGATTTTTGGAAGAATCATGTTACATCGTACAAGAAGTATAAAAAAAATAAATAGCAAGTTATTGCAGAAAGCATAATCTTGATTACAAGAAGTTTTTATATTGGAAGAAGAAGTTAAAAATAAGAAAGCATATGAATACTTCAGAGTTCGATGATTTTACAAGTTTAGTTCCTATTAACATGGGAGATACAGAATCACATATTGGAAATGAAATTACTAGGCAAGGAAAAATATTCGTCATATTGAGTTCCATTAAAAAGGATGCAACAAAAGTTGCAATAGCAAAAGATGTTGAAACAGAGCTCAAAAGACTTAACTAAAAAAACCATATTGCTTATGAACTTTTTGAATACAAAAATGATAATAAGATATTTCAAAGAAAAAAGAACAATCCATTTCCTTCGCAAGGTTATTATAAAAAAGTAAAGACATTTAAAATTAAATTTAGATTTGAACCATTTGAAAAACTAGATGGTTTATATGCATTAATAAGCTCCCCAAGTTCTGATTTATCAGTAGAAGAGATGATATATCATTATAGGGAAAAATCAAAAATAGAAGAAGCATTTAGGACAATGAAGTCATTAATAAAATTAAGGCCATGGTATGTCTACAAGGAAGAACATGTTTTTGCACATTATTCAATATGTGTAATTGCATATTTTATAGAAAAGGTAATAGACGAAAAATTATCTGATCTAGGTTTAAAAAATGTAGGCTATACTTTTAGGGTCTTATTGGATGAGCTTGCAGAAACAGTGATAGGAAAAATGAAACTAGGGAAATTGAAAAAGTCAGATCTTGCAAAACCAAGCAAAGCCATAAAATCAACACTGACAAAACTGGGAATATCTCAACTACTTAAGCCTTCGAAATTATTAGCTAAATTCTAATTAAGTACCGAAACCCTCTTTCTAACCACCTAATATTATTGTGCTTATTCCCCAAGTGTTAAAGATGGGTCACAAATTATTTGACCTATCGCATTAGATGTTCTATGAATATTTTCGACTTTAGCGTATCTTCTTTAAACTGGGGTTTACATTGTGAAAAAAAACATTCATCGTTATATCATATTATTTTTATCTTTTTTCCTATTATTAAATTATTTTTCTCTATTTGCATTTGACCAAGAATTGTCTATGAAAAGCAAAGTCAACAAATAATAGTATACAACTAGGCAGAATAACGTTTTTTTACTTTGCCTCGAGCGATCAATCATAATTGGATACCTGTACACATAATAATTATTTTCTCTTTTCTAAATTATATAACAGTTCATCAAAAACAATATAAGCTTTAAGCTTCATCTGTCTATCTGAAACATAGCTTTTAAATGGGTCTTATTTTAATATTTTTTAGCCATTTAAAAATCAGCCTGTTTAAATTATTATTTGGATAATTGCCTTCCAATGTGTATAAATGGCACTAGATTATCACAATCTATAATACAGAGCAGATGGATACATCACTGGAAAATCCAGCAGAACTTATAATTTTAAAAGATTATAATAAAAATTTATGCCTACTGGGTTAAAGCTTATTGTTTATTCACATACTTAAATATACCCCACAAATCAGTTGATATCATCCTTGACGCCGTTAAGATGCTCGAACTTTCAGACAATCCATTTAATCTTTGCTTTAAGTATTTTCTCTTATATTTATTG
>JBDREC010000036.1:0-6317 GCA_043820105.1 Pseudomonadota bacterium | reverse complement strand
CCCCCCCCCCCCCCCCCCCGATTACTCAGAGCTTCAGCCAAGTGACAATTTTCGTCACCATGCTGCAGCGCATTTTTGCTATCTTTTCAAACACTTAAAAATCAGGTGACAATTTTCGTCACCTCGCCTGACAATTTTTGTCACTTTTTGCTTTTTCAAAGCTTTTCCCATTTTGACTTTCCAATGAAATCAAACACTTATAAAATCACCTATTTTGGCATGGAACTTGCTTAAAAAGAGAACAGGAGCGCAAGGGAACAAGAAAATAAGTTTTTCGTCATCCTGATGAAAATCAGGATCCCTTGAGTTGGAAATTATAATTAAATTATTGTTGTTAGTTTCTCAAGGAATTTACCAGCAACTAGCAACAAAAAAAACAAGGAGAACACTATGAAAAAGAAAGGTTTTACACTGGTCGAACTAATGATCGTTGTTGCCATTATCGGCATTTTGGCAGCTATTGCGATCCCATCTTTTATGGCTTATATTAAAAAGTCAAAAAGAAGTGAAGTAGGAATGGTTGTAAATGGCGTATTTGCTGCTCAAGCAGATTACAACATTGACAATGCAAAATTTCATAAATTTACAGGAGCTAATGGTGCAGGCGCAGCAGCAACACCATGGAACACAGGACAATTTGCCAAACTTACTGGAAGTAAAACTCCTGGATCACAAAGCATTGTGGCAAATAATACTGACGCGAAAATAATTGGTTTTGTTCCTGATGGTGACTTATATGGAACCGTTGAGGTTGATTGTGGAGATCCTATTACTGAATGCGCGATATTTGTTTGGCAAGATCTAGATGATGATGATACATTAGGCAGATATCAACAACATATCGTAAGAGATAAAATGGGAACCGGCGATGCAACAAAAGATCAAGGTCTAGTGACTGAAGTTGAAGATTAATAATTCAACTCATTTTTTTCTCAATCAAATTTTTATATAATCTAAAAATCAAACCACAATTGCAAATATTTATCATGCAAGCTATACTCTATAACATTAGAAATTATTAGAATGGTCACCCTAACTTCTTAGTCATCATCTGCTTAATTTTATTACCCTTTAGACAAAGAATCATTTTATCAGCAAACAAAGTAATCTTTTTACATTTTTCTAGCATATCAATATACATTTCGTCATCAATATATCTTTGATCCAAGGCGAGTGTGTAATAAGCTTTAAGCTCTCCGCAATACCCCTTTACCTTAATCAAATGATCTACTAAGACTAGTTTTGCACCCATATCAAAACCTGAAACCAGGGATCCGGGCATTTTTATAGAAGTCCTGCGAACGTCTTCAACCAAAATTGAATCTTTCACAAAAGTTGCTCGTCTTGAAATTTCATAACTTGAATTAACAACTTCTCTTATTATTGGACAAATCGGAAGTTCTTCAACTGATTTAATTACATGCCCCTTTACTTTCAAAACAAAACCATTGGAATCCTCGCTATGATGGGTTAAAACATTCTCGCTGCTTTCTGTTAAATTTTTATTCTCTAGTAATTGATCAAATTCATTAGACATGGCAATTCCTTAATAAAATTGGATGCTCTTTTATACTAAATTCTTTGACAGATTACCTTGAATTTAGGTTATACCTTTTGTCAAGCAATCCATATCGTGGATTATATCCTCTATCATGGTCTATTAAAGTATCAAAAAACATAATTATGTTCTCAGTTTTTACAAGGGCTTTTATAGCAGCCATTGTTAAAGATTGAATCTTTTTTTATTTTCAAACATTTTTGCTTCTGATACAACTGGTTTTAAAATTATTGCCTTTGTCCCAGATCAAGATATCTATAGCGGAGCCCAAGTTGAGTGCAATGATTGCAATTCGCGAACAGTGAATCGGAACTTGGGTCTTGTGTAACATTTATTCATTATATTAGTGTCATTATCATTGAAGTTTGCCTTAATAAGGTTTTTAAAAGCGTCAAGACTTGGGATTCCTTGTTTTATGAGTTATTGAGTATAAAATTCAGGATGAATCATAAGTCCGTTATTACCGTTAGCAAAATAAAAAGATAAACTTGAATATGGATAGTCGAAAACATTCTCGACAATTTTAGCTCTTACTGGATTTTGGTAAAGATACCTGATTGCATTTTCAAGGTGATTTGTATTCTCTATATATGTGACTGTCCTTCTTTTATTTTTTCTACCTCTTTCTCAATTGCTTGCACATCAGATCTTTTTCTAAAAACAAAGATACGCAGATAATCACCAAGGACAAAGACACCCCATATACCAAGTGACCATAGAAACCACATATCTCCCTGACCAGACAAAGCCCAAACAACTATTAGTACAGTATTTACAACTAAATATGTAGCAAGACCTTTATAAAAACGTTGCCTGTCTTTAACCCTTTTTTGGGCTTCCTCATAAATTTGTTCTTCTGTCATTTGTTTTGTCATCTTTTAAGCTCCTTTAAAAAGTGTTACTTTAAGCTACTAAATGCTTCGTGATATGTCAATATTGAGATTATGAGAACCAAAAAAACATTTAGACTTTATTAGTAAAGTAATGTATATATAATTATACCCATGAGTTAAGTTATATGGATGTTATTATGTTAAAGTCAAAAATAATATCAAGATATTAAAAAAAACCAATCGCACCTGACTTAAAAGAAAAGATGGTGTTTATTGGAGGTCCTGGCCAAGTGGGGAAAACAACTTTTGCCCTTGGACTTTTAAATACTTTTGATGAAAATCACCCTGCCTATTTAAATTGGGATAACCTGCAAACAAGGAACAAATTAATTAAAGGTGAAATTCCTCTTACACTATTGAGAGATGGATTACAATATTAGAAAGAATGTATTTTTGTTATAGGATCCCTCCATTTGGATCACCCAAAATTCGGGCAGTAAAAAAAGAGCAAAAATTATACTTATGGGACTGGTCACTGGTTGAGGAAAAAGGTTACAGATTTGAAAATCTAGTTGCAAATCAACTTTTGAAATATTGTCATTTACAAGAAGATGCTGAAGGCGATAAAATGGAATTAAGATTTCTTAGAGATACTGACAAAGCGGATGCATATAAAGAAAGTAGCATTGTAACGGCCTAATAAGATTAGTTTAATTAAAATCTTTAAAATCCGCTTCCACTAATACAATCCAAATGACTATTCCCTGTGCCACAACCTGGATTTCCAGTACCTGACAAGCATCCATCAGGATCAAATTCACCAGAAGGTGGAGGAACTGAGCCTGTTCCACAGTTATTAAATGGGGAATTTCCAGCACCACAACCACTAGAATCTCCAGAACCATTTCGACAATTAAAGACGTCTGCAATTCCACTTCCTAAATCACAAGAGGAGGGATCTGTAGAAGCACCACTTCCAACACTGTAACACAGATTATAAGCATTCATCTGCATGTTACATAAAACAGGTTGTTGATATTTTAATTTAATTTTCATTTTTTTACTCATATAAAATCCCTATTTTGCTTAACTTGCTCGTTATCGTTAATTAAATCTAATTCAAATTGTAAGAATTTAAACTCTCACTCTAAATGGAAATCAATAGATCATTAATTATACATTAGAATACACACCAATTGTAAATTTGACACCTTATTTTTCTTTTGCTAAGCAAAATCTGCATTAAATAAAACTCTAATTTAAACAGGGGATCCTGAAACAAGTTCAGGATGACGATACGCCGTACGCTGTACTCTGTACGCTGTACTAACTCTTACAGCTTACCACTTACAGCTTACCACCTTAACAAGGAGTCTAAATGGAAAGTAAACTCAACAAAAAAGGCCTCTTTTTAACAGATGCCCAACTAAAAACTGAAATCATAAAATGTGAATACTGCAAGGAAAAGGGTTGTCAGGAAAAGTGTCCTGTTGACTGTTCACCATTTGAATTTATCATGGCCGCTAAAATGGGTAATCCCTCTGATTACAAGCGAGCTGCAGGTTTAATTTATAAAAACAATCCACTTGGGGGAATTTGTGGTCAAACTTGTCCAGATACACACTGCATGTCAGGATGTTCTAGAAAAGATTTTGACTGTTCAGTTAATATTCCAGCAGTGCAAGCAACGATAGTTCAAAAAGCAAAAGAGCTAGGAGTAATGCCAGAATTCAAGCAAGCCCAAAAGCTTGATAAAAAAGTTGCTGTAATTGGAGCAGGCCCAGCAGGACTTGGAGCTGCTACTTACTTAGTCCAAAAAGGCTTCACTGTAGATGTATATGAAAAGAATGAAAAAGCAGGTGGTGCTTGCTGGCTTATTCCTGATCATAGACTTGATAAAGAAGTCTTAAACTCAGATATTAATTTTTGGAAATCAATAGATGGTTTCAATATTAAAAATGCAGCAAATGTTGAAAATGAAGATTCCCTGCTATCAGAATATGATGCTGTCATAAATTCTTGTGGCCTACATGTTCCAATAAAACCAGGAGTGCCAGGAGAAGCTGAAGCATTTTATGGAAATGCCTTTTTAACAAAAAAACCAAGTGTCTCTGGCAATGTTGCAGTTTACGGTGGTGGAGCTATTGCAATTGATTGCGCAACAGAAGCAAAACGTCTTGGGGCTAAAAACGTAGAGCTTTTCTTTCTTGAAAGCTACGCTGAAATGCCGCTAACAAATGCTGAAAGAGCAGAACTTTTGGAATTTAATATTGAACTTAATCAAAGAACCAAAATAAAAGAAATTATTTCAGCTGAAGGCAAGGTAGCAGCCATAAAAACAGTTAAAGTCGGCCTCAAAGAAGGAACAACATTTGCCTTAGAAAATATTATTGAAAAATCCGGAACAGAGATTTCAAGAATTGATTTTGATTATATAATTATGGCCATTGGAAACAGGTCTGAATTTTCAAAGCAAGAAAAACCAGGCCTTTTTTACGCGGGTGATATGTTCACAGGCCCAGCTACAGTGGTTGAAGCAGTAGCTAGTGGTAAAAATGCTGGAATGCAAGTTGAAGCATTTTTAAAAGGACTTGATAAGCCTGAAATTAAAGATCACAAAAGATCAAATGCTGAATTAGTTGGTTTCAATAAATTACCTGTTTCATTAGAAACAGATTTCTTTGGCAGAAAAATTATTTCTCCGTTTTTACTTTCAGCTGCCCCTCCTTCAGACGGCTATGAACAAATGAAAAAAGCCTATGAAGCTGGCTGGGCTGGTGGAATCATGAAAACAAGTTTTTCAGCTGGCCCAATTCATATTCCAGAAAGATACATGCATGTATTTGATGAAAAGACTTATGGAAACTGTGACAATGTTTCAGGTCACCTGTTAAATAGAGTTACAGAAGAAATCCAAATGTTAGTTAAAGAATATCCAGATAGATTGACAATGGGATCTACAGGCGGACCAGTTACAGGAAACGATGAATCGGATAAAGCTGGGTGGCAGGGAAATACAAAAAGATTAGAAGAAGCAGGAGCAATGGGAATTGAATATTCATTATCTTGCCCTCAGGGTGGTGATGGAACAGAAGGTGACATTGTTTCACAAAATGCGGCCCTAACCCAAAAAATTGTTGATTGGGTTATGGAAGTATCTGACCCAGAAGTTCCTAAATTTTTCAAACTAACTGGCGCTGTTACTTCAATTGCTGTTATTGTTAAAGCAATAAAAGAAGTTTTTGATAGATATCCAAACAAAAAAGCAGGAATAACTTTAGCCAACACTTTTCCTGTAATGGATTTTAGACCTGGTACAAAAAAATCATGGGATGAAGGCATTTTATTTGGAATGTCAGGAGAAGGAGTTTTACCAATTTCCTATTTATCCTTAGCATCTGTTCAAAATCTTGGAGTAGCGATATCAGGAAATGGCGGACCAATGGACTATAAAGCAGCTGCGAACTTCTTATCTCTTGGGGTTAAGAATGTTCAGTTCTGCACCTTACCAACAAAATATGGCTATGGAGTAATTGATGAAATCTCATCAGGCCTTTCCTATTTAATGGCTACAAGAGGAATCAATTCAATTGCTGAATTAATAAATATTTCAAAAAAAGAAAACGGCCCGATTACTGGTTTTATGGAGCTATCACCTGTTAAAAAGATTTCACAGGTCAATGATGAACTTTGTGAACATTGCGGAAACTGCTCTCGCTGTCCATATTTAGCTATTGAATTAAATGACGACAAAATCCCAGTTACTGATGCAACAAAATGCATTGGTTGTGGAATATGTGCATTAAAGTGCTTTTCAGGTTCTTTACATCTAAGAGAGAGAACTGAAGAAGAGCTTAAAGTATTAAAAGAAGATTAAATGTAGTGGAGGGGCTTGTCCCCTCCTGAATTTTAGGGAGGGGACAAGC
>JBDREC010000035.1:0-4174 GCA_043820105.1 Pseudomonadota bacterium | reverse complement strand
TAAAAACAGGTAATAAAGCTTCAGTAGCTCAATGTATTTATAGATTTGTCTTGAAAATGGAGAAAGAAAAAGAATTAAAGGAAAGAATACTTTGCATAAAAGGGAATTTGTTGTCGAATGTCAAGGCCTGACCCTTCGCCCCCAAGCACAATTGCTAGAACAAATAAATAGATCCATTTCAAATGCCAATTCTCAAATTGACAAATTAATATCTAGCAATATAGAAAGAACTTCAAAACAAATCACTGAACTTGATAAATCCTTGGGTGAAGAATTAGAAAAATCATTGCAAACTTTGGGCTCACAATTAACTTCTCTATCAAACAAATTTGTGCAAGACTATTCTCCTCTTACAGATAAACTTCAACGTGTATTAGAAATAGCTAAAAATGTGGAGTAGAACATAGTGAAATTACAGAATAAACGATCAGAAGAAGGTCACTGGATTTCGGTATCAGATTTAATGGCAGGCTTAATGATTGTATTTTTATTTATAGCAATAAGCTACATGATAAAAGTTAAAGAGGTAGCAACAACATACACAAAAATACAAAATGAAATCTATGAAGCTTTAGCTAAGGAATTTAAAAATGATCTGCCAAAATGGAAAGCTATTATCGATGAAGATACACTTTCAATTAGATTTAAGGAGCCGGACATATTGTTTGATAGGGGGAAATGTGATGTGAATAATAAATTCCAAAATATTTTAAAGGATTTCTTTCCAAGATATATTAGGGTCGTTACAAAAGATAAGTTCAAAAAAGAAATTGATGAGATTAGAGTGGAGGGACACACTTCAAGTCCTGGTTTAAAAAACCAAGATGAAAATGAAGCTTATTTTTATAATATGAAATTATCACAAGATAGAACTAGAAGTGTTTTAAAATATGTTTTGAACCTAGATGAAATTGATAATAAAAAGGCTTGGCTAAAAAAACACTTAACAGCAAATGGTTTATCATCAAGCAAGGTTATTTATAATGAGGAAAACATAGAAGACAGAACCCTGTCTAGAAGAGTTGAATTCCGGGTCAAAACAAATGCTGAGAAAAGAATTAAAAAAATTGCATCGAGATCTTTATGAAGCTTCCAGACTTCAGTTTATGTTCTAAATTCAACAAACTAAGACAAGAAATGAAAGCAGAGTATAAGTTCTGGGACATTAAAGCTAAGTGGAACTATGCAAGTGCAAAAGACATATATGAAAAGCTCCAGTCTGTAGATGGTATAGAAGTTGAAGATATTTTAAGCCTTGTAACTGACGATGAAACTTTTGAATATCATGGCCATAAAGTCTTAGTTTACATCAGAGATTGGCCTGTGGACAAAAAATATTACGATGAGAGAGGAATTAGTAAACCACGTAAATACCATTTAAACTTTTGTAGAACCTTAAATGAAATGAATAAAAGGGGCAGATTTTATAGATATGTTGCATCCAGAAGAACTAGTGGCAAATTTAAGGTAAACATTATTGATAGAGACTCTAAAAAAGTTATTGAAATTGATAATAATAAGCATTTAGATGTGTGTAGATATTGTCTTGATAAGTTTAACTTTAATGATTTCGACATAGTTAGAAAAACGAAAAAAGAAAATGACCAAATTTTTAAAGCTTTTAAGTTAGAGGATTTCTTTAAAAAATATAAGAATGTTAACTTCATATCAAGTCCAAATTATTCGGAAAACACTGCACCACTTGATGTCTATCCAGAGAATTTTCGTGAAATCTCCAAAAAATATAGAGAATCTAAAAGCTGGATATGCGAAAAGTGCAATATTGAATTAAAAAATCATCCAAATTTTTTACACGTTCATCATTTAGCAAGTAAGGCTGACAATTCCTTCGACAAGCTTCGAGCTTTATGCATACAATGCCATTCTGAGATGCCAATGCACGAAACATTAAAACACCTTCCTGAATATAGTGAGTTTATAAAACTCAGGCTGAATTCTAAATAATTTCAATAAGTTTATTCCTAAATTTGTAATTACTCAATAAAGTGGGGGGGGGGCAAGAATTTTGCGGCGATATTTTCAAAAATGTTTTTACCTCCGTACTGTATTCTTTGTAGTACATAAAAATTCCTTTTTTCTGAATAATGAAGTTGTAGGGCTTCAGCATTCATATTGTGAAAGCATAAGTGGTAATTCTGGGTATGTTTTATGGTCTTTATTTGAGAATTCTCTTTATATGGAGGGAGCTTACGACACAATATTTTATTTTAATGAACTAGAAAACAATTTAGAATCATGTCCATCTACTCTTAATTATATAGTAAGCACCTTGCAAGCCCCTCTTGCGCATAAATCTAAAAACCATATAATTTCCACTAAGCTAAATATAAATAGCCAGGACAAATAAATGGCCCATAAGCATCAGCAACAATTTACAGCATAATGCAAACAGCAAAGGCCAATAATCTTGATGTAAATGAATATTTCAGAAAGATACTAGAAGAGCTTCCAAAGGCAAAGACCTTGGAAGATATTGAAGCCTTACTACCTCACAAAATAAAATCACTTCTTTAGCTATCATAGACAATTTGGTAAATTCTATTTTAAATCAAAGCACCGCGATATGGTTACATGAAAATACGGTTTGCAAGATGGGTTTGTTAGGTGCTTACGTATAACGGTTGTCTGGTAGTTAAAAAATAAGTTCGATCTGTTTTTTAATGAATAGTAAAGATTTATTTATTGACTACCAACTTCAAATATCCGTCTTGCGCTTTCGTCTTTTCCCTTGCGCTCCTATTCATAACATTCCTTGCTGATAGCTGTATTTTTAATAACTAATCTTCCTGTCCAACCAATAGGCTTCCGCTTTTATAGGCATCTCCTGAACCAGCTTTATCTCTTTTAAAAATTTGGGCATATATGGCTAAAGTTCCATCATCGTCTAAATCTTGAAAAATCCCTACATTTGCTTCTTCAGTAACATCAGTTGAGTCAACATCAGCACCTGAATAAACATCTTGATCCGGTACAAATCCAATAATTGCAAAACCATTTGTGTCAGTTGCAAAATCATTCTGAGATCCAGGTTGCTTATTCCCATCCAATGTTCCAACGTTATTAGTTGGTACAGCAGTCCCAATTTTGTGAAATTTTGCATTGTCAATATTGTAGTCAGCCTCTGCTGCGAATATCCCATTTATCAAGCTACCAACTTCAGACTTCTTTGACTTCTTAATATAAGCCATAAAAGATGGAATCGCAATCGCTGCGAGTATGCCGATAATGGCAACAACGATCATTAGTTCAACTAGTGTAAAGCCTTTTTTTTTCATTTTGTTCTCCTCTTTTAAAAAAATTAATAAATTGGGCTATCAGCAATCAACAATCAGCAAAAGAAGCTGAGGGCTGAAGGCGGAAGGCTGTTAGCCATTTTGATATCTTTCTGATATCATTGTCTCATTGTCTTTCCGTGCAAGTTCGTCTTGTGTTTTTTGAAAAGTATTTTCAAGATTAATTTAAATAATATAAATTAATCTATCATTCCTGGGTTTTCTGCTAATTCCCCTACTTTTTTAGCATCTCCAGAACCCATTTTATCTCTCCAGATTGACAAGGTATAGTTACCTACAGTTCCATCATCATCAAGGTCTTGGAATAATAATATCATACAAGTTTCAGTTGGATCATGGGGACCATTTACACAATCTATTTTAACTCCTGTGTAAACATCTTGGTCAGGGACATAGCCTATTATTGCAAAACCATTTGTATCATTTATAAAAGCCTGTTGAGAACCTGGTTGTTTGTTGCCACTTAATACGTTTGGAGCTTCTGTTGGAACTGCGGTTGCAACACCATGAAACTTGGCATTATCTATATTGTAATCTGCTTCACAGGAAAAAATTCCATTTGCCATTATGGCGAGCTCAGACTTTTTTGATTTCTTAATATAAGCCATAAAAGACGGAATAGCGATTGCTGCCAAGATGCCGATGATGGCAACTACGATCATTAGTTCGACTAGTGTAAAGCCTTTCTTTTTCATTGTGGTCTCCTTTGGAAAAAGTTTTTAATAATTGGGCTATTAGCCTATTTAGTATTCGGTATTCAGTATACAGTATTCAGTATGGAAAAGAAACTGAATACTAAATACCGAATACTGAATACCAATTTCAGCCCAAGAGATCCTGAACTCGCCTTGTTCTCTTGT
>JBDREC010000034.1:0-57863 GCA_043820105.1 Pseudomonadota bacterium | reverse complement strand
TATGGATCATCTCCAATTTGAATACCTAAACAATAGAGCAGCAGTTTTCAGTTAAATCTGAGAAGAAGAGCACAAAAAATCATTAACCTCATCTTAATCCTAATCATAATCATAATCCTAAGATTAATCCAATGGTTTCATGTATAGAAATATTTATTTCAATTTGAATATCATGGAATAGATAGAACAGTGTTTTATATTTTCAGAATAATTATTCTTGGTGGGTACTCAAAATGGAGATGAGCCAAAATTATATTGAGTTATGGTAATTCTGTAAAACTTGCAGTTACTACTGTGTCTGAAAAAAGTGTTATTGTGGTCGTAGCAGCTTGAGTACTTGAAATAGTAGCACTTCCAGCTGCTGTCCAGTTTGAGAAAATATAGCCTGGATTTGCTGTTGCACTCAGACTTTGCAAGCTTTCTGTTTCCAATTCATATGATCCAATTGATGGGCTAATAATGCCGGCTCCAGGAGGGTTTACAGATATTGTAAGTAAGACGAGATTATCATCTTGTGAGTCTGTTGCATTGGTTGTTCCAGTGTCCTCAGAATTATTACCACAGACTGTGAAAAAAAATAGAAAAATAATAAAAAATAATATTAATTTGAAATTCATCTTAAACATCAATTCCATAACTTTTCCGTGATATTTGAAGTGCTAAACTAATAAATTAATAATATGCAGAAGTAAATAATTATTTCTGAAACTAGTTAATAAAGTATCAAATATTTTAAAAAAATCTTGATCTTTTTTTTTTATATCATTTATATCAATTAGCTTAATTAAACAAATCTATGGAAAAATATGAATATTATAAATAAGTTAAAAGAAATTAATTTGTCTTGTGCTGTTGTTGTTGCCAAAAATATAAAATTAAATGAAAGTGATTCTGACTTAACAAGAGATTTAAAAGCTCTTATTATAACTAAATCACAAGAAGAATTTGATCCTGAATTAAAAAAAGGAATTCGGGATTTACTGAAAACAGGTGGTTTTAAGCCAACAGGAAGAAATAAACCAGCTAGTGAGTATTTAGCTCAAGCTGCCCGTGAAGATCGCTTTCCTTTTATTAATAATCTTGTGGATATTAATAATTATGTTTCTTTATTAAGTGGACTTCCAATAAGCCTGCTTGATTTTGATAAGCTTTCAGAGAATGTGCTAATTAGGCAGGGCAAAGAAGATGAATCCTATGTTTTTAATCAAGGAGGACAAGAGATTAAACTTAAGGGCCTTATTTGCACCTGTTCAGGTGATGAAAATGTTTCAATTCCAATGGGCAATCCAATCAAAGACTCAATGGAAGGCAAAATAACAGAAAACACAAACTCAGTTTTTGGAATAATTTATTCAAATAACGAAATAATTTCCAATGAAAAACTATCTGAATACCTTGAAATATTTAAAAAAATGCTTATTAATTATGCTATGGCCAGTCAGACAAAGACATTTATCTTATGATATAATTCTTAATAACTAGGAGTTCCTGGTGTCTGGTGTCTGGTGTTCTGGCGCTCTGGTGACTTTTTATAGGAGACCCAATGAAAACATATATAAAGCGTGAAGAAGCAAGAAATCTATTAAAAAAATATCTAAAAGATCCAAAACTTCTTGATCATTGCAGAGAATCTGAAGTTGTTCTCGAAGCTATTGCAAAAGAACTTGGTGAAGATGCAGAAACCTGGGCATTAGCTGGGCTTTTACATGATATTGATTTGGAAGTGATTAATCATGACTTTACAAAGCATGGCTTACAGGCCCTTGATATATTAAAGGAAGAGGGCTATGAACTGCCTGAAATATCAAAGGCAATAGCCTGTCATGCTGAAAACCTTGGTTATACCACTTATAAAAGAGAGTCAAAACTTGATTATGCCTTAGCTGCTGGCGAAAACGCAACAGGACTAATTTATGCCTATGCTCTTATGAGACCAAACAAGAACCTTGATGGAGCCAATGCAAAGAGTTTGACAAAGAAATTTAAAGACAGACATTTCGCAGCGTCAGTTGATCGTGGACTTATTAATGACATAGAGAAAATAGGCTTAGACCGAAAACACTTCTTTGAAATCGCGTTAGAAGCTATGAAGTCAATATCTGATGAGATTGGTCTTTGATAAGCGGTAAGTGGTGTGATAATTTTTGTTCAATTTTATTTATTTGCAATATTACTCCAAAATTATTAATATAATTCCACTTTTTAATAGTATTATTCTTACGAATATATTATAATAAGAGTTAGATCCCCGGTCATTTTTGAATTAGAAAAAATATTTCAAGGTTTGCGAGGAATTCCAAATGAATCTAAAATTGGGTAAATGTCTAAAGACCCATAAAGACATGATCTATTTAATTTTACTTTTTATTGCCTTGGCTGTTGTTTTATCTTACAAACCCTCATTATCGATACCCTCAACTGGTTTTAAATTTCAACAGAACAATTCGAGTCCAATATTTTCCTTTCATTTTCCTAAGAAATAATTTAGTTTTTGCTTATTAGCAAATTAAACTAAGTTAAAATATATGTCAGGTCTGCGCCTATTTGCCAGTAATAAGCTTGAAAATCTATCAGCAGAATTATGCAAGAATTTTGATTTTTTTGATGCTGATCTTTTAAAATCACACTCAATAATTGTTCAAAGCAAAGGAATGCAAAAATGGCTTTCATTACAAATAGCAGAAAATTTACCAGTTTGCGCAAATATTGACTTTTGCTTTCCTTCACATTTTATTTCAAAACTATTTTCACAATTTAATTCAGATTTTTCCAAAGACTTTCTTTTAGATAAGGAAATTATTTTTTGGAAGCTTTTTAAAAATATAAAAGAGGATAGCTTTAGCAATATAGAGATATTAAGTTCTTATTTAGCAGATGGGAACACTGAACTAAAAGCATATCAATTTTCAAGAAAACTTGCACATCTATTTGATCAATATATATTTTATAGACCTGAAATGATCAAGCTGTGGGAAAATCAAAAAGATACTTCCTGGCAAAGCCAACTTTTTTACCAAATTGCGAGCGATGGAAATTTTCAACATATGGGAAAAGTAAAAAATAGTTTTATGCAGCATTTATCATCAGGGCAGGGCATAGAAAAACTTCCAAAGCAAATAAATATTTTTGGAATTTCATACATGACCTTATTTCATCTTGAAATTTTTCGAGCCTTATCTGCCTTTTCAGAGGTTAATTTTTACTGCCTTAATCCATGCGCACATTATTGGTTTGATATTGTTGCAGCAAAATATGAATCAGAAGAACTATATTTTGAATCAGGAAATGATCTTTTGTCATTCCTGGGACAGCTTGGCAAAGAATTTTTATTTAATTTATATAAAGATTGCTCTGAAGATATTTCAATATTTACAGAGCCACCAAGGCAAACATTATTATCCTGTATTCAAAATGATATTTTCAATCTAGCTAATAATAATGAAAAGCATGAAATAGCTGAATTTGACGATTCGATTCAAGTTCATTCTGTTCATTCAAAAATGCGTGAAATAGAGGTTTTGTATCAGTACCTTCTTTCATGTTTTGAAAAGGATAAAGATCTTGAAGCTAAGGATATAATTGTCATGGCTCCAGATATTGAAGAATATGTGCCACATATTGAGGCAAATTTTGAATTAGAAGCAAATAATAATTCTAAAATTGCATATTCGATTTCTGATAATTCATACTCTAGTTGTTCTGAACTTGTGCAAGCAATTTTTATGCTTTTTGCTTTTGAAAAAGCTAGATTTACCTCTCAGGAGGTAATGGACTTTCTTGAGACAAGATCTGTTCGAATAAGATTTGGCTTAAGTCTAAATGAGATAATTATTATTAAAGATCTCGTGTGTGAGGCTAAAATATTTTGGGGAATAAATGGAGATTTTAAGCGAAAATTCAAGCTTCCTACTACTAAAGAAAATACCTGGGAGTCTGGTAAAAACAGACTAATTCAATTGTTCAATGAAAGAAAAATAATAATCGATGAAAAGGAAGTCTCGCTTATTCAAGCAAAGCCCAAACTAATAGATAGCTTTAATAAATATTTAGATAAACTCTTTTTCTATACTGAAAAATTCAACCATGAAAAAACTGTTTCTTCATGGCTCACACTTTTTAGAGAAATTCTTGATGAGTTTTTTGAAGTCTTGGACAATGAGGCAGATGTTAAAGAAAATATATTAGCTATTTTTAATAAGCTTGAAGATAATTCTACAAAAACAGCTTTTATCAAAGAGCTTAACTTTGAAACAATGTTTGCTTTATTTAAAGATGAATTAAACAACGAAAAAGCTTATTCTGGCTTTTTATCAAGAGGTATTACTTTTTGCTCTTTATTGCCTCTAAGATCTATTCCTGCAAAGGTAATTTGTTTGATTGGAATGGATGCAGGTAAGTATCCTCGCTTATCACAAAAACTATCTTTTGATCTGATGGCAAAAAAGCGTTTTGTTTGTGATAGAGATCGAAAAAGAGATGATTCCTATATTTTTCTTGAATCATTGCTTTCAGCTAGAAATAAGTTATTTATAAGTTATCAGGGGCAGGATGTAAAAGATAACTCAATGAAATTGCCTTCAGGTCTTGTTGATAATATCTTGGATTATATTGAAAGTAATTATTTTATAAAAGATAGGATTTTAGTTGAATCCATTTTTTACAAGCATCCAATATCAAGTTTTTCAAGCCTTTACTTTCATGAAAACTCTAAATTTATAAATTACTCTGTAGATAGTTTTAATATAGCTAGAGAATTAATAAGTCAGCACACAAGTGATTCTAATATTTTAGGGGAAATAGAATTTCCTGAAATAGGAAAGTCTTTTGAAGAACTTGATTTGAAAGATTTAGTAAACTTTTATTCTAATCCTAGTAAGCATTTCTTAAATAAGCGTTTTAATATTTATCTGGAATTAAAAAATGAATTACTTTCTGAAGTGGAGCCTCTAAGACTAGAAAGCCTATCTAAATATAAAGTTTTAGAAAAACTTTTAAAAAGTATTGTTGATTTAAATGAAGAAGACAACAGATATGAAAATATTAAGACAATGGGCCTTTTACCCCATGGGGAAATCGGAAAAGCTTGTTATGCAAACTTAGGCAATTCAGTTTCAATAATAAAAGAAAATATTAAAAAACTAAATATAAATGAAAAAAGGCCTGATATACAATTTGAGCTTTCAATAAATAAACTTAAAATTAAAGGAAGCCTAAGCTCAATATATAATATTGGTCAGGTAAGCTTTCCAAGTGGCAAGATATCCCAAAAGTATATTTTAAAAGCTTTTATTAATCATCTTTTTTTATGTATGAGCAATGAAACTGAAGTAGAAAAAGAAACATATATCATTACAGAAGAAAAAATAATTAAGTTGAATAAGATTACTGATCCCAAAAAAGTTTTAGATGAATTCATTTCAATATATTTAAAAGGTATGTGTATAATTATTCCGTTTTTTCCTGAAGCTTCTTACAGATATGCAAATGCCATTATAAAAGGAGAAAATGAACAAAAAGCTGTTAATAGTGTAAGGAAATTTTGGATGAACAATTATCAGGAGTATTCAGAAGCTAATAATATTTACTATAAAAAGTTTTTTAATAATTTTGATTTTAATAATAATAATTTTAAAGATATTTCCTTGAAAATATTTAAACCAATTTATGAGATTAAAGAGGATATAAAATTATAATGGCCTTTACTAAGTTTGAAATAGAAAATACATCCCTTGCAGGTTTGCATTTAATTGAAGCAAGCGCTGGCTGTGGAAAAACTTATGCACTTACTTCTTTATTTCTTCGGCTATTAATTGAAAAGAACATTCCTGTTAATAAAATATTAGTTGTTACTTTTACAAATGCAGCCACCTTTGAATTAAAAGAAAGAATTCTTGAAAGGATAAGGCAAGCCTTTAAATTTTTGCATAAAGGCGAGGTTATAAAAGATGAATATCTAGCATCAATAGTCAATAATGCAAGTGTTGAAGGTAAAATAAATTTAAAACGCGCAATGCTTGATTTTAATGATGCCCAAATATTTACAATTCATGGCTTCTGCGCAAGGGTTTTACAAAACTTTTCTTTAGAAAGTGGTAGTTTGTTCGAAGTAGATATGATTACAGAACAAACTAATATTATTAAAGAGCTTGCTTTAGATTATTACAGGAAAAATATTTATGCTGAACATGGGCTGTTTGTTGATTATGTTTTAGATGTAAACTTTAATATTGAAGATCTTATCCGACTTTCAACCATTAGCCTAAAACGCCCTGAATTTAAAATTATTCCCAAACTCAAAGATGAAGATACTAATGAATATGAGGACAAATATAAAGACGCTTATATAAAATTAAAATCTTTGTATTTTGAATATGAAGAAAATATATATGATTTTATTTTTAACTATAAAGGCTTAAATAGGGGGAAATATCGCACATCTACTTTAAAGTTATTATTAATGCAGCTTCATACTATATTTAAAACAGATGAAATTTTGTTATTAAAAAATGTTAATATTGAAAAACTCTCAGCAAGCAATATGCAACATGCTATAAATAAGGGATTTGAGTATCATCCAAATAACTTTTTTAAATATGTTGATGAATTTTGCGAAATAAAAAAAAGTCTTGTAAGTGCTTTTGATAAAAAACTATCATATATTAAATATAAATATTTGCTAGGTATTAAAGAAGACCTTAAAAATAAGAAACAAGACAATAACGAAATGTTTTTTGATGATTTGTTAATTAGATTAAATACGGCTATAAATTCAGATAATAATAAGCACTTAACAAAAGCTATTATAGATAATTATGAAGCTGCTTTAATTGATGAGTTTCAAGATACAGATAATTATCAGTATGAAATATTTAATAAACTATTTGTTTTAAATAAAATTCCTTTGTTTTTAATTGGTGATCCCAAACAATCCATTTATTCTTTCAGAGGCGCTGATTTGTATACCTATCTTGAGGCTTCAAAAAATGCATCAAGCAAGTATACTTTGCAAAAGAATTGGCGTAGTAATGCAAAGTTGACTAAGGCAATAAGCATAATTTGGAAAGATATTGAAAACCCATTTCTAATGAAGGATCTAACTTTTCATGAAGTTGAAACTAGGGATAATAATGATTTTTGTCTTACTATTAATAAAAAAACCGAAGCTGCACTTGAGTTTTATCTGCTTCCAAATAATGAGGAAAACTATTATATAAAATCAGACGCTAAAGAGCTAATTAGTCAATGCTTTGCTCAAAAAATAGTAAACTTGTTAAATAAAGGCCAAAAAAAAGAAGCACTAATTGATGGGAAAAAGGTAAAACCAAGGGATATAGCTATTTTAGTTAGAGAAAATAAAGAAGCTTTATTGATTCAAAAAGCACTTTTAATGGCTAAGGTACCTTCAATTATATTTGATATTGGAAACGTTTTTGAAAGCAAAGAAGCTTCTGAGTTTTTGTATGTTTTAAACGCTGTTTTATGGCCACAAAATAGCAAAAATATCAAAACAGCACTATTTACTGATATGCTGTCATATTCCCTTGAAGATCTGGATGCTATGAGCGAAGAGAAATACCTGGAAATTCAAGAACGTTTTGAATCCTATAATGATATTTTAATTAATAAAAGTTTTATTAAATTTTATTCTTTATTGCTTAAACAGGAAAAGGTTTTAAGCAAATTAGCTAAACTTCCAAATCGCAAGAGAAGACTTGTTAATCTTCAACATCTTTCAGAATTGCTTCATAAGGCCAGTTTAGAAAATAAATCACATAGAATGAGGTTGAATAAGTGGCTTCTTGAAAAAATAGAAAATCCAGAAATCTCTAATGATGAACACCTACTTAGACTTGAAAGTGATGAACAGGCTGTAAAAATTCTTACTATTCATAAAAGCAAAGGACTTGAGTTTCCTATAGTTTTTTTGCCTTTTTTATTTCATGGAATGAGAAAAGGTAAAGAGATTTTGTACTATGATCAAAAACAAAAAATAAATATTCTTGATCTTAATATAGATAATGATAGCTCAAGCATAGCTAAACTAAACAAACAAGATTTAGCTGAAAATTTAAGACTTTTATATGTTGCTATGACTCGCGCTAAAAGCAAATTATACATGGTCTGGGGAAAAATAAAAGGCGCTGAAAGTTCAGCTTTATCTTATTTATTGCACTGTGGAAAGCTAATGCAAAATGAATTTGATCTGGAAAAAATAGAAGAAAATTATAAGACTCTAAGTGATGATCAACTAGAAGATGATTTAAAAAAGATATCAGAAAATAGCAAAGGTCTTATAGCTATTAACAGAATTGGAGACCTTGAGTTTCAATGCTTTTCTGAGCAATTAGAAAACAAAGAAGAGCTAATTTTAGCTAAAACCAAAAGAACAGAATTTAAAAATTGGAGAATTTCTAGTTTTAGCCACCTGGCTTCAGAAAATAAAAAAAATTGGCAGCTAATTGAGGATAATCAAGCTAATCAACCCACACCCAAAGAGGACTTTTTAGAAAGTAATATTTTTACTTTTCCCAAAGGTGCCTATGCTGGCAATTTTATGCATGATATATTTGAGAATATTGATTATTCTGAAATAGTTGAAGAAAAGATAAACACTTTTGCTGAAATGAAATTAAAAGCCTATAACTTTGATGTTAAGTGGGTAAAGATTATAAGTAAGATGATTATAAATGTATTATCATGTCAGCTTTCTTATAAACATGAAGACCTATTGCTTAAGCATATTAAAAAAGAAGATAAGATAAATGAGCTGGAGTTTTATTTTAAAGCTGAGGATGTTAATCCACATAAATTCAATGCAATTTTCAAAAAACATGAAACTATGATAAACGAAATTGGATTTTCACAATATGAGGGTTTTTTTACTGGATTTATTGATCTAATATTTAGGCATAATAATAAGTATTATTTGCTTGATTGGAAATCAAATTATCTTGGAAATGAGCTTATTGATTATAATCAAGCAAGCCTTACTAAGTGTATGATTGAAAATAATTATTTATATCAGTGTGATTTATATGCCTATGCTTTACATAAGTATCTTGGGATTAGGATTAAGGATTATGATTATGCTAAGGATTTTGGTGGATGTTTTTATATGTTTTTGAGAGGGATTGATAAAGATGTTGGGCCTGATTTTGGAGTGTTTGAGCATAAACCTTCTTTAGTATTAATAAATGAATTAGATAATATTTTTAATGAGTAAAAGGAATTATTTATGAAAGAATTTATTAAAGATCTTTGTCTTGAAGCAGGAGAAATTTTACTTCACTATTTTGACCAGGATTTAAAAAGACAAGAAAAAGAAAATGCTGGTTTTGTAACAGAAGCAGACCTTGCCTCTGAAAAATATTTAAAAGAAACTATTAAAAAACATTACCCTGAAAGTGACTTCATTTGTGAAGAATCAGGAGAAGAACTAAGTGGAAAAAAATATAAATGGATAATTGATCCTCTAGATGGGACTACAAATTATGCAAATAAAATTCCAATCTTTTGTATCTCAATTGCTGTGGAAGAGGATAATGTTATAAAGTACGGTGCAATTTATAATCCAATTAATAAGGAATTTTTTTATACCGAAAAAGATAAACCTTCCTTGTTAAATGATAAAGAAATCCAAATCAGTTCAAAAAAAGAATTTGCTGAAGCTGTTTTAGGAGCAGGGGATTATTATTACAGGGGTGAATTTTTCAAAAATTCAATGAAAAAACTAACCGAAATATATAATGAGTGTCAATCTGTCAGAGTTATGGGATCACTCGCCCTGGCCATGGCTTACACAGCTTGTGGGAAATTTGATGGAATTTGGCATGAGCACGCCAATTATTGGGATGTAGCAGCTGGAACTTTACTTATCAGACAAGCAGGTGGTCATGTAACTGATTTTCAGGGAAATAATATAAAAAATGGAAATCTAGAGAATATGATTGCAAGCAATGATCAATTTACAAAAATTCTTACAAATATTTTATCCTCTGCATGAAATTTACACCTTTAACATAAAAAACAATTCTTCGTTTGGTAAGTACCTAAATATAAAGAGAAAATAGTGCTTACCCTGTTTGGCACAAAAAGTGCAATTATATTAATGTATATAAAATTAACACTTAATATTTTAATTTAAGAAAATATTTGTGGAGGGAAAAATGAAAATATCATTAAGGTTATTAATTCTTTTATTAATCATAATATTTGGTCTATCAAATCTTATGGGTTGTTTTGGAGATAATGTAGAAAGTCAGGATCAAACACAGGTTGAAGATGATGACGATGATAATGATTCAGATGATGATGATGACGTTGATGAAAATGCTCCAGAAGATGATGGTGATGCTGAAAATGATGCTGATGATGATACCATTGATTATGCTTTGTCTGCATGTTTATCTACCTGGGATTCTTATGGTGAGACAGTTTATGATATGATAACTTATGAGGTAGTTGTGTCAAATGGTTATAGTGATGGAGCAACAGCAACTAAATTAAAATGGAAAATTATAAATGATTATGATATGTATGTTATCAAAGTTCATAGATATACTTTTGCCCAGGAAGTTCCAACAAGAGAGTATCAGTATGTTTTAATTGATATCAACAATAGTAGTTGGACTGAAACGCAAAATTGGGTTACAGATGAAAACATCGAAGCACCAGAAGATGAGGATGATGAAGTTGAGTTTAATTTTAGTTCCTCAGGTAATGGAGCCAGCTATAAATGTAAAAAAAGTGGATCATATGTTAATTGTTATATAGATTCAAAAGTTTTCGATTCAGCTGATGATGAATGGAATGATACTAGTGGTTATTATAGCAATACTTATGTTGACAATGAATTTACACTTGAAGTTTCAGCAGTTGTTGATTTCCACTCATATGATGATGATATTACAATTACTGATTTCAGTGATCCATTAAATATTGATGCTATTGATGAATTGGATGATTGTTAAAATAATTCAAAATTCAAGATTCAAAATTCAAAATTAACTTAAGTAAGGTATAGTACACGGAATTTACTAGTATCTATACAAAAAAATGAATATAAAAATCTATTCTAAACTAATGTTTTAATCCATCATACTATTATTATCAGGAATTATAATTGATTTTAATGTTAGATTTTAATCTTGAATCTTGAATTTTGAATTTTGAATTTAATATTGCAATTTACTTCCAAATATAATATTAGCTTCCCATACTAATCAAATCTACATATGCGGAGGCAAAGATGACTTTTAAGATGAAAGAAATTGCTGAATTTGGCCAATCTTTATGGCTTGATACTATTTCAAGATCATTGCTTGATTCTGGTGAATTAAAAACATTAATTGCTCAAGGTCTTATGGGAATGACTTCAAATCCTACAATTTTTGATAATGCAGTATCAAAGTCAAATGATTATGATGAAGAAATAAAAAGGCTTTCAGGTTTAGGCAAGTCAACATTTGAAATCTATGATGAATTGACAGTAAAAGATATTCAAGATGCAGCTGACCTTTTAATGCCTGTTTATGAATCAACTAATAAAAGAGACGGTTATATCAGCCTTGAAATAAACCCAACTCTTGCTCAAAAAACAAAGGAAACAATAGAAGAGGGCAGACGCCTTTGGGCAAAGGGTAATAGACTAAACCTAATGCTCAAAGTGCCTGCAACTGATGAAGGTTTTGATGCAATCGAAACTTTAATTTCAGAAGGCATGAATGTAAATGCAACCTTGATCTTTTCAGTTGCTCAATATGAAAAAACTGCCAAAAGCTATATCAATGGTGTTAAAAAATTAATCGCATCTGGAAAAGATGCAAAGAGTGTTCATTCTGTTGCTTCAGTTTTTGTATCAAGGATTGATGGTGTTATTGATAATATGCTTGAGAAAAAATTGGGTGAAGTTGAAGAAACAAAAAAAGATCAGATCGCATCTTATATGGGAAAAGCAGCAATTGCTAATACTAAGCTTGTTCATGAAAAATATATTGAGGTTTTTTCACAAGATGAATTTAAAGATTTAGAAGCAAAAGGTGCTAATTGGCAGCGAGCACTTTGGGCTTCCACAGGAACTAAGAATCCTTCATATAGTGATATCTTATATGTTCAAGAAGTGATTGCTCCAAATACTGTGAACACTGTCCCTGATAAAACTTTAGCAGCTTTTATCGATCATGGTAAGGTTTGTAATACAATTGAATCTGATTATACCGAATATAAAATCTATTTTGAAACTTTAAATAATTATGGAATCAATATAAATACAGTTTGTAATGATCTTTTAGACAAAGGCCTTGTTTCCTTTGTTGCTTCATTTAACTCACTTCTAAAATCAATTGAAGAAAAATCAAGAGCAATCTAGTTAGCATTTTTATCGCGACAAGTATTTCCAATTTTATCATTTATTTGTAAAGTATTCACTCATTTTAACTTAAAAAATAATTTTAAGAGGATTAATTCGATTTTATGATTTGTGATAGGATTGGATTACTTGGATCCAAGCTGTAGGTGAATTTGTAAACTTCCATTGCTTTTTGGTTCATTGTTTTGTTGTAGTATTTGTGACCCAGGTTTATTAGAGAGGAAATAGTAGAAAGAGTTTTAATTTTAGCCGCACTTTTGTAAGCAGCAAATGCAAGTTCAAGTCTTCCTTGTTTTTCATATAATTGACCTAAATAAATATGAGCATTATAAAAGTTATTATCTTTAAGTAGAGATTTTATTAAAATATTTATAGCATTAAAAATTTGTTCATCATTTTCATAACAGATGGCTAATTTATAGTAAATATACGTATCCTCAGACTTCTGTCCAAGTCCCTTGTTATAGTAGACTATTGCCTTTTTGTATTTTTCATTGTCAAAATAAAGATCTCCCAAATAAAAATAAAGGCCACTTGGGTTTTCCAGGCTGTCTATCCCACGTTTGATAATAGTATAAGCAGACTCATAGTCCTTTAATTTTAAGTAAACTTCAGCTATTTTATAAAAAACTTCATCGCTTTTGGGATTTAATTTTAGGGCTTGATCATATGCTTTTAATGCTTTGAAATTATCACTTGATTCAAAATAGGCTTCTCCTAATAATAACGGAATTTCATAATTAGACTTATCTATTTCAAATGCCTTTTCAAGTATGTTAATCGCTTCACCTGTTCTTTTGTAAAGCAAATATATTTTGCTTAAATTTAAGTAAGGTTTAACAAAAAAAGGTGCATGCTTTATCACTTTTTTATAATTAACTATTGCCCTGGGAATATTGTTTTGTAAATAATAGCTATTAGCTATATTAAAATAACAAATTGCCTTATTTTCATTGTTTGTAATCGCTAGTTTATATTCATAAATTGCTTTTTCGAATTTCTGGTTTTTGTAATAGGAGTTTCCTTTGTCAATGTGTGTTTTGTTTGTGGATGCAGGTGTGGGGAGGCTTAGGATGAATAAAAAGAATATAATTTTAATCACAAAGTTTTTCATGAAATCCAATTTAAAAAGCATTAATTATTAATTACTAATTGTTGATTATTCTGGGGGGGTAAAATAATCAATAATTAATAATTAATAATTAATAAATAATAATTAATTTGGGGGAGCAACACACTATTTCAACTCAAATTTAAAAGGTTGTTTTACCTTTACTCTAACAGGAACACCCTCAATCATTGCTGGTTTAAATCTATATTTATTTACAAGATCAATACTTGCTTTTGCAAAACCATAATCTTGCGGAGCTTCTTTTATTACTGTAATTTTAATAGGATTGCCATTTTCATCCACAACCCATGTTAAAATTGAAATTCCCTCGATTTCAGAATTTAATGCTCTTTTGGGGTATTTTAAACCCACATTCGTTGACATTAGGGTTGGTGGAGTGTCTACTTGATGTAGTTCATATTCAAATGGCTCATTTCCATTTACATTGATCCCATCACCATTTCCCATGTTTCCTAAAGCCAAATCTAGTTTGAATCTTGAATCTTGTTTTTTCTTCTGCCTATTAATGTCTTTCTTTTTTCTCTTTTCTCTTATTTTTCTTATCTCTTTTTTTACTTCAGGCTTTTTATATACAGTCATTTGTGCTTTATTTAATTTAAACTCTTTTCTTTGCTTTGGCTGAGAGTCAAATGCATAACGTATCCCAGGAATTAGGGAAAATAATATGAGGTTAATCACTATTGATATAATTAGTAAAATAAATTTCAATATTTTCTTTCAGTCATAAGTCGTAAGTCATAAGTCGTAAGTGTTGTAAGCAAAAACTTACCACTTACCGCTTACCACTTACCACTTATCTCATTCTTCCTTCATAGCACTAATAGCAACGTCATTGACGCCAGCTAAATTGCATTCATCTAATATATCTACAATAACACCAGAAGGCGCCTGCCTGTCAGAAACAATGACAATTTTTATTTCTGGGTTATCGCTTACAACATTTTTTAAAATTGATTTTAATGAATATAAATCAATTTGGTTTTCGTACATGTGAATTGTTCCCTCTTGTGAAACTCCAATTAACACATGTTTTGAAACAACTTCATTGGCAGATGTAGCTTTTGGTTTTTTGATTTCAATGCCTGTTTCTCTTACAAAAGTCGTTGTTACCACAAAAAAAATTAAAAGTATAAAAACCATATCAAGAAGTGGTGCAATATTAAATTCTACTGCTTGTTTTTGTTTTCTGGTAAATACACTTACAGCCATTTTACAATCCTTTTAATAATTGTCACAATCATATTCTAAACACTTTTCAATTCTATTCACTTGTCCTTTAAGATAATTTGCCCAGATAATCAGTGGAAGGGCGGCCAGTAGACCAGTTTGTGTTGTAATTAGAGCTTCAGAGATTCCTTTTGACATTAATATGGGATTTCCTGAACCAAAATCAGTAATAACATCAAAAGTTGTAATCATCCCAACAACTGTTCCGAGTAGGCCAAGAAGAGGGCATATTTTGCCAAGCAAAGATATTGTAGGGATTTCTTTTTTAAGTACAAAAATAATGGAAATTAATTTTTCAGGATTTTTGAGTATTTTTTGTTTGTTTAAAAAAGTGTTTTTATTTTGCCAGCCTAATTTTCTGAAAGAAACTAGTGCCAAATACCAACCATAAATAGAAACTATGCCTATTGGTATCATTACAAAACCACCAGTTATTAAAGATTCGTATATGAATTCTAACATTATTTTTTAAACACTCCCAAAATCGCCATAGCTGATACATGAATATCATTAATTATTTTATCAGCCTTATTTGAAAGGAAATTGTGTGCAAGTATTATGGGTATAGCAATAATCAAACCAGTTTCTGTTGTTATTAGAGCTTCTGAAATTCCGCCAGCTAATAACTTGGGATCAGATGTTCCATATGAAGTGATAACTTCAAATAAGGAAATCATTCCAGCAACTGTTCCTAAAAGTCCAAGAAGTGGTGCAATTGTTCCAAGAACTGACAAAGTTGAAAGTCTTTTTTCAAGTTTGCTTATATATATTGAAGCCTTTTCCTCAATTTTTTTCTCCATTTTATTAATATTATTTAAGGCTTCATTGTCATCAATAATTGAAATTAAAAATTTTGCTAAAATACCTTCTTTTGTTTTGAGATATTTTATTGTTCTATCAATATCTTTATTTCTTACATGAGTCATTATTCCATCAATTATTTTAACCTGATTGCTATTGTTTAATATTAAATAAAAATAGCGTTCAATAACAAAGATTAAGGCTATCAAAGCAATAAGCAAAAGAGGATACATAATTGGACCGCCTGAAAATAAAAATCTTTTTGCTTGTTCAATAAATCCAACATTTCCTTCTGTTGTAAATCCAAGACCTACAGCCTTTTTCTGAGTTGCATCAAAGGGAAGAGAACTTAGACCTTTTTCATTAGAATCAATTCTAGACATTAAAGTTATTAATGCATCTTTGGAAGAGGAGGCAATATCACTTCTAAAGGAATATGTTTCACCTGAAGCTTTTCCTGTTCTTAGTACTAAGAAAACTTCTTTAAAGTCTTTTGAAACGAAACCTAGGAAAATGTTTCCAAGTCTTATTTTTCTTCCTCCAATGAGATTGTTATTATGTAAAAGATTGTCCTTGAAAAGAACTGCTTTATTTGCTTCATCTATTTCTGCTGTTTCTTGTTTTATTATTCTATCACCTGCTTCAGTTATAATGGTATCAGCGTTTTGTTTGCTTTCCTCAATAAATTTTTCTATCTCACTATATGCAATCATTCTTTCATTTATTTTAATAGGAAAAGATAGTTTGAGTTCACTTTTTATGGTCTGAATCCTTTGTTTTTCATCTAGTAAAACAAGTTTTGCTGATTCCTCGATTTCCCTTAATTCTTCATTGCTTTGGCTAATATCAATCTGTAATTTAGCATAGTTTTCTTCTAAACGATTTTTTTCATTAATTAGCATAGTAAGATTGTCTTCAAGTTTTTCAAGTTCATCACTTGTTTCTTCTTTATAATCTACTGACTTTTTTTTGTCTTGCCACCTGTTAATCTGGAGTTGATCAAATTGAGCTTGAAGCTTTTTATTCTCAATATTAAGGTTTTCAAGATTATCAATTGTAAAAGAAAAAGTTGAAATAAGAAGAAAAAGTGCAGTTAATAAAAGAATACTTACTAATATCTTCATTGGGTCACCTCAATATTATCTAAGTTTAGAGGTAACATTATTAAGCTTGGTTTTCTTTTTCCTTCTAAAATTTGAATTGCTTGTTTGATTTGTCGTTTTTGATCAAATGATAAGTTATTATTCCAAGCCCAATTGCTTATTGGACCTTCTGTTTTTTTATCAAGGATAGCTGCAGTTTTGTTTTCCATTGAATAATAAGCCATGAAAACTGAGCCGATTCTCAAAATTTTGACATTTAAAGCCTCACCATTTTCTTGCAGAATATCACTTGTATAAACTTCACTGTCTGTTTGATATCTTTTCTCTGTATCAAGGATTTTTTTTAATCTAGAAAAAGCTTCATTTTCTGAAATCCTAGATGCTTTTATATCTGAAATTAATGATTCTATTGAAGCTGTTCTTGTTTTTAGATGATATGGCATTGACTGATTAATAATAGTTTTTAAGTTTAAAAGATTTTCAAGGAGCATATCAGAAAATGCTTTTAAGTATTGAGTCTTATTTTGAGCTTGATCAATTGTACTTGATTTTTTTGCTTTTAGACCAGAGATTTTGTTTTTTAAAATATCAATTTCATTTTTAATTTTATTGTTTTCATTTTCCTGATCTTCAATTCGCTTTTGTCGATTAATCCTAAAATCTTTAAATTCAGCTAATTCTTTATCGTAGAGCTTTTGTTCTGTGATAATTTTTAATTTCAGTTCTTCATTCTCAAGCTTAATCTTCTTTTCTTGTTCTGTGGAGGCAAGGGCTAAGTTGAAAACAACTAAAATAAAAATCGAAACAATTTTCAGCATTGTATCTCCATTATCATTGAAAATTAATTATTAATTATTGATTATTGATTATTTTAAAAAGCTAACTTAATTAAAAACAATAAATAATCAAAAATCAATTTTCAATTTTCAATTTAATTCAATCAGTCACGCTAACAGTTAATGAATACCAGTCATTTCCTCCAGAGGCATCCATAGCAACAGCATAAAAGGTCACATCTTTAGCTTCTTCTGGTGCTGTCCATTTGTCACTTAAATCATTAGTATCACTAAATTCCCCATATGTAACAAACCATTGATATAAAAAGCTGTCAGAATCTTCAACGGTTTGTTCGTCTATTATCATTTTAATTGTATATTCTTCATTAACTGAAATTGTTAGTTCTTCTGTTTCAGGATTTGCATCGTCTATAGTAATTGCAGTAATATCAGGATTTGTGTTTAAGATATCATCTGCTGAAAGATAAATATCTTTGTATACAGTTATTGTGCTTGCTGCTTGAGCTACAACGAGTGTAACAATAATGTTTTCAGTTAAAGTGGAATCAGTAACTAATGAGGCGGTGTTTTCACTTCCTGTAATCGTGCCAGCAGAAGCTGACCAGGTATATGTTATTGCAGTTTCCGTATCTGCAGGATTAACAGCCAGTGCTTCTAAGGTAACTATGTCACCAGCATTAATCTCAGGTTTATCAGCCTTTACTCCAATAACTCTTAACTTAGAAATCATTTCAAAATTTTCAAAGTCCGAGCCACAACTAAATAAAACAGCATATATAATAAGCAAGATAACTTTTTTCATTTTAATATATTTCCTTCTGCTTGTTCCCTTGTTCTCTTTCTAAAAAGTAGCAATAAACCCCATAGACGGATAAATCGGTATCAACTTAGTATGTTCCCACTCTGTATAATCATAATTATATGTTTTTCCAATTACATTTGATCTATAGTTTGCATTAATAATATCCAAATAAAGGTCAAGCATCCAATGTTTAAACCTGAAAATTCTATCAACTCTAAGATCAACTTCCAAGTAATATGGCAGTCTTTCAGAATTTGTATCATCGCTATATATGGGATAATATGCAGAATAATCAGCGTCATAATAAGAGCCTGTAACAGGTGTTTCCGGATTATTGGTGTTGTATCTAATTTTGCCACCGAATTCCCACTTTTCATTAAGCTTATAACTTGCAATTAGATTAAAAGAATGGGTTTGATCAAAATCAAAAGACCTATATTCTTCATTTGGATTATCTCTTCTTTTGGCAAAGGTTAGAGCATAACTTAGCCATCCAAAAAATTTATCTGTTAGATCTTTCTTTAAAAACAATTCAAATCCTGTTGCATAACCATCACCATCATTGTTAACATTTTCAAGGGGAGTTGCACTGGTTACGATTAGTTTATTCATATCATTGTAGTAAACTTGAAGCTCTGATATCAGTGAGTCAATTATCTCATATTCAACTCCAGCAACATAATGAATGCTGGATTCTGGTTCAACCTCAGGATTACCAAAAACTGAATCAACTTCAATATAATCAGGTGTTCTGGAATATTGCCCACATGCGAAGGTATAAGTTAGTTTATCATTTTGTAAGAATTTCAATAAAATTCTAGGATCAAAAAAGAAATCCTTTCCACCTAATTTATAGGCATGATAAAATCTGGTGCCTGGTATAATTTTAAGTTTATTAAACAAAGTTAGAGTGTCTTCAATATAAAATTCATTTAACATAATTGAGCTATTTTCAACATCAACTGTGCTTGTTTCAGCCTGGGAAAATGATTCAAACATTTCTCCTTCTCTTGGTGGTGAAGGAAAATTAACTGCAGCGTCAAAATACCACCATTGTGGATAAAAACCTATTGAAAGGGTATTATACTTATTCATTTCCCAAGATAAATCACCACGTAATGCAAGTTCATGCGAATTGATAATTAAATATTTATTTTCGCCAATTGAGAAATTTATATAATCAAAACCATGAAATGGAGATATGTTAAGGTTTATATTATTAAGATCCAGATCCCAAATTGCATATGTTTTATAAAAGCTTTGCTTAGAATATATTTCGCCAGAAAAGTCAGGTTCACCTGGAACAGCATTCTCATTTATAAGCCCTAAGGCGTCTGATGAGCCGATGCTAACTAATTTAAAAGAATTATTATCATTAATATCCCAATTGTACTTAAACTGATAATCATAAAATTGAGGCATTACTGTAAAATCAAGACCCATATCCTCGGTTATCACAAAGGGTAAGATTAGGTCTATCATACTTCTTCTGCCAGCAATGAAGAGTGAATGATTATCTGTAATGGGGATTTCACCCGATACGCCAGTTATAAATGAACCAAATTCAGCTTCAATTTTTAATTTATCTATGCCTTCTCTTGATTTAGCAGTAAAAATACCACCACTTGCATTACCTTCTTTTGCTGAAAAGCCTCCTGCTTCAAAATCAATAGAGTCAATAAAAGAACTTGGAAAGACTGAAGCAAAACCCATGAAATGATAGAGCATTGGGATTTTATGGCCATCTAAGCTTACATATGAGTCTTCAGGATTAGATCCCCTAACAACAAACCCCATTCCAGAGCCTGGTTTTGAGCTTGATGTTGAGTTTGCTATGCCTGGAAGGCTTTCAAGAGCCTTAAAGATGTCATTTCCTACACCTGGAATTCTTCTGATTTCTTCTGTTGAAAGCTTCTTTTTTGAAGAGAACTGATCTTCTTTATCTGCAATAGCTGAAGTTTCAAAAAGGTTATAAACTTGTGGAATGGCTTCATAGATTTTTATTAAATTACTTTCCAGTTTAATTTGCTCTTTAATACGTATATAATTATTTATATCTATTATTACTGTATATTCAGAGGCTTCAAGGTCATTAATCGCAAAATTACCATCTTGATCAGTTTTTGTTTTATAGTTTTTTTCAATGATAAATATATCAACATTAGATAGGGGTTCTTGCGAATCTTTATCAACAAGCTTACCAGAAAAAGTTAATGCAGAAATTTGATTAAAAAGAAAGCAAAAAGCTATTAGTGTAATTAGAATTTCAATTATTTTTGATTTCATTTATTTCCATTTTGTAAATTTTATTTATTAATGATCTTCATTGTCTTTACTTTTTTAATTTGAAAAATAAGTTACTTTTTTTTATAAAGTTTAACAGCTGTTATAAAGAATATTAATAAAAAAATGTAAAGAAAAATTGGGATTAGGGGACAAGAGAACAAGAGAACAAGAGAACAAGGTTAAGGCTTGATAGGTATTAATTTAAAATAAAGGAAAACTTATGTTTAATTTTAAATTGTTATACGAAAAATGGATGTGGAATTGGGAAATCATGCGCTTATGGCTAATAATTCCATTTTTTCTAGGGCTTTTGTTAACAATTGCGCTTTATCCTTTTCTGGGCCTGAATTCATTATATTTTTTGTTTACTTTTTTTGGTGGTTTGCAAGTAGTAATTATTTATTATATTTTTGGAAAAAAAGTAGAGGCCTTAAAATTGAGAGTAACAAATAAAGAAGCTAATATCTTGGAATCTCAAATACTTATCGGAAAAATTCAAACTCCAGGAATAATAGTTTTAAATGAAAATAGTCTAAGACTTATACCTCTTTGGAGAGATGAGCTGCTTATTAACAAAGAAAATCTTAAATCCTACAAAAAATCAAAGTGGCTGGGAAGCAAATATCTTCCATTTAAGGAGTGTTTTGTATGCCAATTGTCAGATGGAAGATATGTATCTTTTGGGCTTGGGGAAAGTAGTGAGAAGATTGTTGATAGGGTTTTTGTGGGGTGGAGGGAGGAAAATAATTAATAATGTGGTAATTTGGGAAAGAATTTTCCCATTGAAAATTGAGAATTGATTGTTGATTATTGAAAATTTTACCAGATTTTAATGACAGAGCAAAAATCTATATGAAATTTCTATTTTGATTGAAAACCTGCAATATTGTCTTTTTCTTCTTAATATGATACAATTAATTCTAGTAAATTTGGGAGACATTTGTGATAAACAATATGAATTATGCGCCAATAAGTCTAATTATATTAATAGCATTACAGTTTTGTTCATGTGATACTACAATAAACTATTCTGATTTTTCAGACCTAGCGGAAACCTCAAGTGATGGCTCAGATGAAAATACAAATGATGGAGATGAAGTTTTAGAAGACAGCGCTAATGGTGCTTCTAGTAATAATGCTAATAGTGGTAGCTCTGAGTCAGAAAATAGTGCTTCAGAAAACTCAAGTCTTAATACAAATTCCAATAGCAGTGGTAATGATGATGATAGTACAGAAGCATCGCAAAGTGAATCAAGCGATGAAGATCTAGTTGATACATGGCTTACTGGCCTTACAGAGCCTTCAATAAAAAGAACTCATGGAAGAGCAGCTGCAATTAATGGGAAAATCTATTTAATTGGTGGTTATAATTCAGATTTGGGTGTTAGTACAAAAGGGATCTATGCCTATAATCCATAATATGTTTTTACCAAAAATAAATAAAATTTATGATTTTAATCAAGGTTATTGATTATCTTTTTATTTTTTTTTAGTATAATAATAATATTCATTTTAAATAAAAAAGGGGACAACCAGGGTTAAGAAAAAAGGCTTTACACTCGTTGAATTAATGATTGTTGTTGCTATTATTGGTATCCTGGCAGCAATGGTGCATTTGCAGCAGTGAGTATTTAGTACGGACGTGAGTGTTCAATTTGCTCAAATTTTATTACAGACAGGACAATGCTGAAATCTAAGAGGTTTTTCAAGGTTACTTTTATTTAAAAGAGCTTCATCATAAAAAAGCTTTTTTGTCGGACCATCTGCTGTAATCTTTCCCTCATGTAACACAATTGTCCTTTCACACAAATCCAGGGCCATATCCAAATCATGCGTTGCTATAATTTTGGTATGATTAAAACCTTTTAGCAGATTAATTAGGCGCGTGCGGGAAACGGGATCTAAATTTGATGTTGGTTCATCCATTACTAAAATATCCGGAGACATGGCCAGGACTGTGGCTATTGCAACAGCTCTTTTCTCCCCCTGAGAAAGATTGTATGGCGGTCTGGCTGACAGATGCTGCATACTAACTTTTTCAAGAGAGGCTGCAACTATTTTACTTATTTCAACTTTTTCAAGACCCAAATTTAACGGCCCAAATGCTACATCATCAAAAACAGTCGGCATAAAAAGCTGGTCATCGGCATTTTGGAAGACCATACCAACTGTTCTTCTCATAATATTTAAATTATTCAGGGTGATTGGATATTCACCTACTCTCATTTCTCCGTCTGTTGGAAATAAACATCCGTTCATATGAAGTAAAAGTGTTGATTTTCCTGCCCCATTTTCACCAACTAAAGCAACGGATTCACCATGTGTTATTTTAAAAGAGACACCATTTAAACCCTTTGTGCCATCTGCATATTGAAAATGCAGATTTATTGCTTCAACGATATGATGACTCATTTTATAATCTCCATGATTAATGTTCCCAGTACAAGTGGCACATTATAGCACCTAAATATAACAAAGAATATCGTTGCTGTGCTTATGAAAAAAAATTCAGTTAAGCCAAATTTTGTTTTATTTAAAAGGCGAATGTTTCCGTCAAATCCCCTGCAAGACATCGCTAAATTTATTCTTTCTGCTCTATCCATTGTTCTCACCAGTAAATTTCCAACAAGAGAAATGAAAGTATTAAAACGTATTTTACTCTGTTGAAAAGTTCTAAGTGCCCTGGCTCTTTGCATTCTTTTTGCTTCATCAATTAAAACAAAAATATATCGATAAAAAAATAACAATTGTACAACAAATAATTTTGGAACTCGCAGTTTTAATAATGCATAACAAACAGAATTAAAACTACTCAAGGAAATAAGAATCAAGGCAGCTGAAACCGTTAATATGAATTTTATTATTATTGAAATAAAGGAGACAAAACCAGCCGAGATTGTTATAAAACCCCAATTTAATAAAACCTGATTGTCTATTATTGGATTAAATATACCTACCATTATTGCAAACGGAGAAACAATTAATATTTTTTTTAACAAATACATGCAGGGCAGATTTCCAATGGTAATCAAAACAACAGGATATAGAAAAAAGGGTAATAATGCTAAAATAGCATATTTATTATATGAAACAACTATTATTATAAATATTGCTGTTGTAATTAGTTTGGCTCTGGCATCCAATTTATGAATAGGGCTATCAATTGTAGATAGCTTGTCCAGGTGTGAAATATTAAAAAATTCATTTTCTATTTTATTCAATTACTAAGCCTTGCTTTTTTTTTGAGTGCGAATCCTATAAATAATATAATGATAAGTGTCAAGGCAGCTCCAACTATCCCGGCTATTGATGTTCCGAAATCTACTGAAGCCCATAATCCGGGACTTTCTTCAGTGCTTATGTTTTTAGCTGCATCTTTTTTAAAGGCATAATCGGGCATAAAGGTTGTCTTTGCTTGAATCTCTGCAGCTTTAGAATAAATATTATTACCTGGAGTTTCTAATTCTTCATGCCCTGATGTTTTAAACATAGACCATTCAAGTCCATCAGGGTTTGACGAGGCAAACCAGCTTATAATAGCACCAACCAAGGCCGAAATAATCAAAAGGGATATTATAACTTTTTTAAGCTTAGTGCTTGCCATGCTTGTCTTGTTAAATGCTGAATTAAAAATCTCCGGTTTTGCTTTCCATATAAATATTACAACTGCAGAAGTAACTATTCCCTCAACAATGCCAATTGCCAAATGAATTGGCTGCATCATGAAGAAAAAAGTTTTAAAAGGCAGCTCAGAAATTCCAGAAAAAAAGGTTTCCAGCACAACACAAAATGCACCAAGCTGTAAGGCAATTATTGCTGATACAAGCGAAGCTATAAGCATTTGTTTTTCATTAAAATTATTTTTTATAAGCTTCCTGAAAACAAATGGATAAGCGATAAAACATGGGAAAAATCCTAAATTAAACATATTACAACCGAGAGCCAACAAGCCACCATCAGCGAAAAACAGGGCCTGTACCAATAGCACTGAACACATTACAAGAAAAGCTGGGTACGGCCCAAGCAATATAGCTAAAATCATTCCGCCACCTAAATGTCCACTTGAGCCAGTAGCTGGAATACTAAAATTAATCATTTGAGACGCAAAAATAAAAGCACCCAAAACTCCCATGAGCGGAATTTTTTTCTCATCGGAGTCAGCTTTTATTTTTTTCGCGCTATATGTAATTAGCCCAGCGGAAACTATAAGCATTGTTACGCCTATCGGCGGCGAAATTAATGCGTCAGCCATGTGCATATCTGCCTCCTGTTTGCCATTAGTATTATTAAACCTTTCCATTTGCGTAACATGAATATGTAATACGTGTTACTATTGATCAAAAAAATATTTGTCAGATCTTTTTTCCAGCAGAAGACATACTTAAGGTCCCTTGCTTTACACCTTTTATTGCTTTTAATTGATTGGCCAATTTTAGTACTTTCCCAGGATTTCCCTTAACTGCTATTATTTCAAGACAATTATCATGGTCCAAGTGCACATGCTGTGCCGAAATAATAACTTTTTGAAAATCATGCTGAATATCTGTAATTTTGTTTAAAAGTTCTCTTTTATGATGATCATAGATCACTTACACTGAAAGTCAATCATATCAGAAACATATCATGTTTTTTTTAACCATTGAAAATTGAGAATTGATTGTTGATTATTGAAAATTTTGCTAGCAACCAGCAACAAAGCTAATAATATTAGGGAAATCGATTTGCTTATCTTCGATTATCAGGATTTATTTTATCTAAGATTTCATCTTTTAAACTCAGAAAGAAATTTTTTACTTCATTAAAATCAATATTTATTATAATTCAGGGAAGAAATTCCAGTTTTTCTACATCTACTATTAAAGAAGCCCAAATAAATGGTTCAAACCCTGCATCTTTTTTTGATATTAGAAAAAAGTAAGACATTTTGTTACTAGCTTTTACTGCTTGTAGACGGGAATCTTGCAGGAATTTGAGATCTTAATGTCCTTTATAGTATTTACAAAATATAATATTATGACTATAATTATGGTCATAATATGTTTGAGGTGTTTATGTTAGAATTTCAGGATGTTGAATATAATTCAATTGCAGAAACAAAGGCAAAACTGTCTGACATGGCAAGTGATAATGGTTTGATAGTAAAATAAAATGAAATATTTTGATTTCATATTTTTTTGATGCCTCAAAAAGAATTTTAGCAAAAGCTTTGATAACTTTCTTTTTATTAACAAATCGAAATTCCCTGTTATTGGTTAGAAAGGTAAATATCTGTTTATCTCATGTTTTTTTAACTTTCTATAAAGTGTAGCTCTGGAAATATTTAGGTCTTTTTGTGTTTTCAGTTTGCAGCCATTGTTTCTTTTTAGAATATCGGATATGTGTTCTTTTTCTGATGACTTTACTGATAATATTAAATCTTTTTTGTTTTCAATTAATGGCAAAGTATTTTTGTTTAGATTAATATCTTGAGCTTGTATTCTCGGGAAATCACAAAAAACGCTTATTCTATTAATTAGATTTTTTAGTTCTCTTAAATTTCCAGGCCAAGGATATGATTTAAGTTTGTGAATGGCATCTTCAGTAAAATAAATATCTTCTCTTTGACACTGTTTGAGAAAAAATTTCGCACAAGGAAGAATGTCTTCAATTCTATTTCTTAAGGGTGGTATATTTATCCTTATAACATCTAGTCTATAAAAAAGATCTCGTCTAAAATTGCCTTGCATAACTAGCTTCTCTAATTTTTCATTAGTTGCCGCGATTATTCTGCAATTTATTTTTCTTGTTGTGGTACTTCCAAGTCTTTCTATTTCTTTTGCTTCAATTGCTCTCAATAATTTGCTTTGAAGATTTAAAGGAAAGCATCCAATTTCATCAAAAAAAATATCACCATCAAAGGCAAGTTCAAATTTTCCAGGAACTGTTTTGCATGCTCCGGAAAAAGCACCTTTTTCATGACCAAAAAGAGTTGATTCAAGCAAGGTTTCTGGAATAGATGCGCAGTTTATCGCAATAAAAGGTCTTGAGCTATTGCCTTCAATTTCATTAATCATTCTTGCGATAACGTCTTTGCCAACACCACTTTCACCTGTAATTAAAACAGAAGAGTTTTTACCTTTAATACTTTTAACTATATTTGAAATTTCAATCATAGATTCGCTGATAATAATGGGTTTCATAAGATGTCTCCTAATGCTTTCATGTTTAAGTTTAGTGTTTCAACTGTTCTAACTACTTAGTTTTTAAAAATATTACTAGCAAACTTCATGCCAATTTAGGCTGCATATAAAAACAATAAGTTATGCTTTAGAAAGAAAAGATGTTACGAGATATGGAAAATATAATACCAAAAATGAAATTTATTCTTCTCTTAAGCCCATTAAAAGGATGTTGTTTTCCTGGCCTACTAATTCTTGTGTCCACATTGGATCACTAAATTGCTTCTCAAATTCAGCGAGACTATTATTTACATTATTTTAATTTTTGAAAGAAAATTCCAGAAATAGAGAAAAAATATAAATTTACTAATTTATTTATATTGTAAAAAGCGTATCTCATTGAAATCATTATAGCATAAATTTGGCATAAAGGTTGCAATTGATTTAATTTGAAGAATCAAGTTGACGCAAGGCGCAAAATGTGTTATCGGTTTGTTTTTAATCAGGCTAAAAATGGGAGAACTCTTATGTTAAAATTTAGCAAGAACTTCTTTTTTATTAATTTAATTTTAATCATTTTTTCATTTAGTTTTATATCTTGTTCAAAAAATATAGTTAAGGGACCTGATCCTATAATTCCAAAACAGATAAAGGATTTAACTTCAACAACATTACCTCAAATACAAGAAGTTGATCCCTTAGCCCCAAAACCTAAAGATCAAAATAAAAAAGGTTTAATAAAATGGGAAGGCAGACAATATAGCGATCCAGGAACACAGTTTACTGTCAGCTTGAAAAGACCAGTACCAAGTTCTTTTTCACCTGGTCCTGAATTTGAAATGCCTGCAATATCATTTAGTTTCAAATTTGAGGGTATTGAATACTCTGATCACTGGGTTTTGATTTTAGATGATTATTTTACAGCTGGCAAGGTCACTTATGAAGAAATTAAAAACAATCCAACTGAAGATGATAGTAAAATAATTCTAATAGCAAAAATAAATAGGAAAGAAGATAAAACCTTTGCATGGTCAAATTTAGACTGTGCAGGGTGCACAAAATTAGAAGAAGTTGTTCATGCAAAATCAATGACTCTTGCTCTTTATATTAAAGATAAAATAGCAATGCATCACGTTGAAGTTACTCCTGTTGAAGATGATAAAGATGTTCTAGTTTATGATCTTGAATATACAAATGCAAATATTGAAAAAACCTTTTTGTCGATTGTTGATAAGCCGGAAGAGAAGGTTGAAAAGATCATAACTGAAGAGGAAAAGAAGAAATTGGAAGAAGAGCAAAAGAGATTAGAGGAAGAAGAAAAAAAGAAAGCTTATAAAGAGAAAATGAATAAACTAAAAGAAAACAGTCCTTACATCTTTCAGTTATCTGAGATTTTAAATGACAAGCAAGAATCTATCTATAGTGCTGAAAATATGATAAATGAAGAAAGTCAGTCAAAAATGGTGTCTTGGATAAATGTTGATTTTATGGAAAGTAAAATAACGTTTAATTTAAAAAAATATACAAACCAGGTTTTGGATTATAATTTAGAGCTTATTGGCCAACTAGAAGTTTATAAAAATGAAGTAAATATTTTAATAATATCTTTAACTGAAGAAAAGGGTATTGTGGGCTCTGATGATTCTGAAACTAAAAATAATTTCATAAAAAAGGAAGAATCTTCCACCTTTATTCCTGAAGATTTTATTAAATTTATGCCAGATGATGTTAAGGAACTAATCAAGCTTGATATGAAGTCAGAGTTTCTTTTAAAATTTAAAGTTGAATTGGATTTACTAACAGGAGAATCCTTGCTTTTTAAAGGTGACCAGGGATATGAATATTTATTTAAAGATTCAGAAAATGAACTTTTTCTTGTAAAGGAAGAAAGTTCCGGGAAAATGTATATTGATCCATTTAATAATTGTTTAGAATTAAAACATCCTGATGTAAGGGATTTTAATCATGAGCCTCATGTTTTTGAAGATTTTTCAAATAAACTAAATTTTACTAAATTAGATGATGTTTATTATTATAAACCAGTGATAACTGATGAATTATCTGATGGGATGGGGATTATTATACATATATCAAAAAAGAAAGCCTATGATTATTTAATGGGTTTAAAGGAAGGGCAAGAACTCATTTTTAAAGATGCTTTTTGCTATACAGGTATAGAGAGCATTTCAGTAACAGGTGTAAATATTTATCAGGGAACTGATAAAAGAGTTGTATTAAAGGAAAATATAAAATTAACAGAAGATGAAGATATTCAAATTGAATTACCAATAGAAGAATTAAATGGAGTTGGAGATATAAAGGTTGAGTTTCATAATGTTGATGAGAACTTTGATTATGTATTTGATATTTTTTCAGTGATTTTTCAATTTTAAAAAAACAATTTAAAATCTACCAAGACAGAACATTTTAATTAATAACTAAACAAGGCGATTCTTGATAAAAGAGAAGAATAGAAGACAGAGCAAACCAAGATAAGATCGGGATATTAAGCAAAAGATTAATATATTCATAAATAACCCAATGGGTGCACACTCAAATATTCAATAAAAAATAAGATAAGCACTAAAATTCTGTGACACATGGATAAAAGAGTCCTGATGGAATTATGGATAACTGTCAATTGTAAGGCTGTGGGCAGCTTATTAAAAACTCATATAATATGTTAAAGGAAAGAGTTTTTAATAAGCTACCCACAGCCTCTATTTTTATGACAGTTACCCACAATACCACAGGACCTGCTACTAAATTAAATTTTAATAAGAGAAAAAAGCATTTTAATTTGCTTTAAAATCCATATGCGTAATCTTTTTTTAAAAATAATATTTAATAAAAATAGCAGTAGGTCCTGTGGGTATGTGGGTAACTGGCTATTTAGGGCGTAGCTTGTCCATAAGCTACGCAGCCAGTTATCCATATATCCATAGGACTCTTTGATAGGGTTTATTTAAATATATATCATCACAATGGCGAATCTGAACTTGTTCACAGGAAATTTAAAGAATTTTCAATAACAGAAAAGTTACCCTTTAAACGCTTTGGTTCAAATGGGGCCTACTATTATTTAATGCTTATAGCATATTTTCTATTTCAGTCGTATAAGCAGGATGTTGGCCCTGATATCGTTAAGATAAAAAGTTATCCGACAATTGCCCGCGGAAAGTTAATTGATTTCGCAGTCAAGATTGTATTAACATCAAAGAAAATCATATTGAAAGTAAGCCCTGATATTTATAACAATCTTAATTTAAAAATCCTTTGGGAGAGGTGCAATAATCCGGTCCCCATAAAGCTTTAATTGTCTTTAAAACATTTTTTTTAAAGAATTAACAGGAAAGGTGCACCCAAAACACCTCCAATTGCCATGTTTTTCAAAATCAATTTGAACTTTTGATTTTATAAACTGAAATTTAACGAAAATCGAATGCCTTATCCCCAAACCTAAAGGAGGTGATTCATTTTTTATAGAACAAAAAATAAATCGCTTTGTTTAGGTATTAAATAGTACTTAATTCGTAACCAGGCTTAATTTTAGGATTTCATCAGAAGTTAATGCTTTACTATAATAGCTTATTTCATCTATTAATCCTCTGAAAAAATAGCCCATTGTTTCAAGATCATTTTCAGCACCTGCTCCAATTGCAAGAGGCATTAGGTCATCTTGCAACATTACACCCTCAGTTCTATCAGTATAGGTTTGACCTTCCTGACCATTAAAATAAACTGTTATCTGCCCATCATTATAAACAGCAGCGAAGTGATACCAGGTGTCACGATCTATTCCCCAGCTCGCTCCACCACAAAATGCACTTGCACAATGCTGGACTTGAAGTTGTAAGTCATCTCCATCTCCATTATGTATAATGCATGCTTTAAAGGATGATTGAGCATTAAAAACACTATTTCCAGATTTTCCAAAAATGAATGCTCCATTTGAGTCAAGCTCTGAATTATAAACCGCTGGCAGTTTAAAATGAAGAGAAAAAGTAAATTCTAAAGCATTGTCAAAATGTAAGTCCGTACCAAGATCAATATAATCATTCTCACCGTCAAAGGAAAGGGCATAGCCACTTAAACCATCAACAAAAGTTGCTCCATTGATAGCGCCATCATAAGCATTGCCAGAACCATCAGTGAGGGTTGTTCCAGTGCCTTCATCGAATTTATAATAAGCAATTAGATTTGATTCATCATCTCCATCTTCATCGCCATCACCATCACCATCGCCATCTCCATCTCCATTGTCCTTAATATCATCATCTTTATTTTTGTCACCATTGTCTTTGCTATTATCATCACCTTTTTTCTCGTTATCACTATTTTCATTATTATTTTTATCATTCACAGCAGGATTTTTTTGTTTTTCTACAAATTCATCCACTTGAATAGCATTTTCTCTGATGAAATTATCAAAACTTTCATTTTCAAGTCTTGTTGGAATTCCAGATGAATTAATTTCATCAAAATCTATTCCTTTACCAATTAGGGCATCAGCACTTAATTTATCAGAACCAGAAGCGTCTTTAATTATCATAATCTTTTCTTTAGTCACACCACCTGCGCCATCATCAATTGGTAGATCAACTTCAACAAAAAAGTTTCCATATGTTGAATCAGAACCAGCAGAATATTTAAAAAAGTCTGAGCTAATTTCACCTTCTTGGACTTCAACTAAAAAACTTCCATCTGTTTCAGTAATGGTAGTAAAGGAATATCCTAAATCCTCAAGATTTACTGAAATTATAAATGAATAATCTGAAAAGTCTGAGGAGTATTTTGATGATTTTAGTGACTTAAAAAAAACGTCAGTTCTTCCAATGATATCATTTCTAGATTCCAAATCATCTCTTGAAATAAGGTCATCTCTATTATCTAGGTCATATGTTTCAACCATATCATCAATATCAATCTGACCTGCTATTGCAAAGGAAATTGAATATAATGCAACCTCATCAGAAATTGATTTATCAGAATCTGTGCTGATATTTAAATCATTATCAATGAGTATGTTGCAAGATGTTAAAAAGATAGTAATTATAAATAAATTTATAATAAATTTAGACATTTTGCTATACCCCAATTTAACCCTAAGCATAACACATTATATCACGATTAGGATTTCTGTTCAAATTAAAATTTAATTGTTTTCATGGTGCCATTATAATGAAAAGCATCCAAAACCTAAAATATGCTTTTATTCCAAATTTGAAATTCCATTTTTGGAATAAATTCTCCATTATTGGAAAATAATTCAATTGTGAAAAGTATAACAAGTTGAAATTACATAAATCCTGATTTGGCATAAAAGTTGCTAATCATCCAATATTAATTAGTTGCAAAATTAATAAAATCATTCATTTCATAGTTTGACTGCGGAATAGATGATTTTGTATATTAAACTACAAGAATATTATTGACGCAAAGTGCCTTGTCGTGTATACGGTAAATTCTTGGCTAAGGGTTTGGACATATTATTTCAAGCGTAATTAACGGGTTGGTAGATGGCTTTAAAGAAAATAATCGTATTTTCGTTAATGTTTCTATTCATTAATTCTCTTTCTTTCTCCAAAGAAAAAAATCCTCAAACAGTTCTTGTAAAAGTAGATGACATGAGCAAAGTTTTCGCTCATTTAAATCATCAAATCTTGAGCCAATATAATAATACTCATCCCAGGCCATCAAAAAATCCAATAGAAGTTTTAAATGACTTTGGTGCTAATAGTTTTTTATCTTTAAGATTAATTGAAGAGATTCAAAAAACAGATGACTTTGATTATTATAAATCATCAAGTGGATCCAAAGATGTTGAAGTTGATCGAAACAGCTTAGGATTTAAACATTTCCAGCTTTTATTTTCTCTTGTCGATCCTTTCTTGCCAACACCTGCTGAATATGAAATCCAAAGAAAGGAAAATCCTGCTAAAACTATCTATAATGAAGCATGCTTTCTTAGAAAGAAATGGGAAGTGCATCGCTTTATAACAATGGAGGGATCGGGACCACCTAATTATTGGAGCAATTGTGGAATGGTTTATGATCCAATTTATAAAACTTCAGCCTGGCAGGATTATAAAAATGCCTATGATAAAGCTATTTTTGAGCAAATAAGAAGGGACATTTATACAATTTGGGAACAAAAAGCATACAAACAGGCCCAAAGAGATTGCCTGGCTGTTGTTGCTGTTCCCGCTTTATTTCTAGGAGCTGTGGGACTTGGAAGCATTTTTCTTGCTTCAGCTGCTGAAATGACAACTGTTCAGCTTTTAGCAAGATACGCATTAATTGGAGCGATCACTGGCGGAGCTTATGGTGCCCTGGATGGAGTCTTGGTTGAAGAATTACACGGTTTGGAATTAGCCATACATAGTTTAATTTCAGCAGGTTTTGGTGCAGCTACTTTTGTAGCCTTTGGTGCAGCGCTAAAATTATTAAGAATAAGTTCATTACCCGCAAGCAAGCAACCTTCCTCTAATTCAAATCCACAAAGACCTAATTTAACATTATATAACGGAGGTGGATCCAGACCAGCTGGGTATAGTTCTGGCTATTCATCTGGTTCAAGTAATAGATATACTGGAGCACCAGCCAGAATGGGCAGATCAACTGTAAATTATGTTGGGCAAGGGCAACTAGCCCTGGATCAACAACCGTTCTCCGTATCACAGCCAATCGTTCAACAGGAACACCTTTTGCTGGTAGTTGATAATGAAGCGATTCAAACAGTTTTAAATCCTGTCTTTTCGCCTTTGGAAATAACTATCCCAGCTGGAATTTCAACTTTAATAATTACAGATCTGCCAGAGGACATACTCCACATCCAAAATCCTGATCTTGAGATATTTTTTCCAGGAGAGGATCCTGAAGGAATGCCAACTATTAATCCTGAAGAACCTAAAGAAGATGGTGATTTAGACCAAGATAAGGAAACTGAAATAGAGGTTGAGTTTGAACGACCAATTGAGATGCCATATTTACCATATTATCCAGGGTTAGAAGAATTTGAAGCTGAATATGAAAATGATTTTGGTTCTTACTATTACCCACTAGGTTATGAAAATCCTTATGAATTAAGCCATGATCAATGGAGTGAAATTGAATTTGACTATCCGTATGAATTGCCTTATGAATATCCATTATTTACGCCTGCTGAAGTTCCAGATGAAGAGCCCTTTCATTTTGGTGAAGAACCTGGGTACAGCGATATCTATTTTCCTGGGCAGTATTCCGAAGAAGAAATAGAATATATAGTTTTTCCTAATCCGAATATAGATTCAAATGAACCAAAACCGATAATTATTGAGATAGAGCGAAATATCATACATGATCAGGAAAATATGGAAAGGATATTTCCTTTAGAAATAAGGGCATCAATTGAAAATAATGGAAAGAATGGAGGTGATATGGACGGAAATGAGAATATAAAACCAAATGAATTTGAAATATCGGATGAATTTATGGACGATGCTATTCAAGCAATTGACCCATTATCTCCAGTTTCATTTGAAGATGGATTACTTAAATTAGTACATGCATCTACTTCTTCTGATATTGAAGAAATTATAGCTGTAGGTGCTGAATGTGGACATCCCTTACCACAATATGCTCTAACTTTTGACATTGTAAAAAAAGATATGGCTAAAGGAATAAACTTTTTTATATTGAAATATAAAAATGAACCTATAGCTTTTATATCATACGCAATAGATAATGATGAAAATGAGTCAGAAATAGTACATTTAGGTGTTCTATCAAGTGAAAGTAATAAGGGGATTGGTAAATTTTTATACAGTCTACTGGAAGGTGTTATTATTAAACAAGGTCTTGACAGTCTTTATTTATGGACATGGTCTGGGAATGAAAAAGCAATAAGATTCTGGATGTCACAGGGGTATGAAATGGATAAGGTATCCAAAAAACATTACGACGGAGGGGAGGAAGCGGTTTTATTTAGAAAAAAGATATGAGAGGAATAATATAATATACACAACTTTATTCTTATTGAATTATTTTAAAATATTATAATAAATATGAAGTATTAATACATTTGTAATTTAATTGGAGGTCATTTTATGAAGATATGTAAAAGAAAAAAACTTGCATTGTTGTTTGTTTCAATGGGTTTTTATTCCTACGCAAATGCAATGTGTCATGTGAGCAGTATGAAAGATGATACTTTAGATGTAACTCTAAAGTGGGCAGAATTAGTAAATCAAGATTCTATCAAGAACATGGAGTCCCAAATTAACGGATGGGCTAGATAATTTTCATATAGCTTAATATAAAAATTATCTATTTTTACATGGAATTATTTAATAAAAAACTTGGTGTGTTTGTTACTCCTAATTGCAATATACAATGTGCACATTGTATGTGTACAGATGTGCAATTTCCTGGATTAGCGAAAAGTGAAACACAAAATGTGATCAATATATTGAAGGACTTAAATGCTGATACTGTGCATTTAACTGGTGGGGAACCTACTCTTAACCTTTCAACAATACATTGTTTAGTGAAATCTATTCTTAGAGAATTACCAAATATAAACTTTGAAATAACCACAAATGCTTGGTTTTCCAATTCTTTCGATTCTTGTTACAAGGTCATTGGAAATATACCAAATTTAAAAAAGGTAATAGTATCGTATGATAAATATCATGCTAGGTTCATTAATATTGATAATGTTAAAAATCTGGTTTTATACTGCAATGATAAGGATATTAATATTTCACTAATTTCAACAATCGCCTCTCCTGAAGATCTTGCAGATAATTATAAGTATGAAAAGGAATTTGATGTAGAATTTGAATTTCAGAGAACATTACCTATAGGTAATGCGAAAAAAAATCATTTAGATTATAAATATTACTCTTTTGAATCGGAAGTATTAAATAAAAAATGTCCTCGTCTTTCTTATCTAGTATATTTACCTTCATATGGTGTCACACATTGTTGTTCTTCGCTTTTGCATTGTGGTTTTTCAAGTATGAATAATCGAATTATTAAGAAAAATGTAAAACAATACATTAAATCTAGATTTTTTAATTTATTGAATAGATATAATTTTAATGAATTAATAGCAATGTTAGGGATTAGACCCAATGAACTATCTGCAGATTGTTCTTCTATATGTCAACTATGTTTAAATATAATTCCCCCATTACTTCTGGACTCTGATAAAAGGCATTAGTTTTTTGATTTAACATCGAGAAAGCCATTGTTTAATGTTGAGAAAAATAATATGAAAAGAATTCAATCGAGAAATTTATTGTTTAAAAAAATACTAGTGTGTTTTATTGTTATTTTTTTTACATATAGTATATTGCTTTTTTTAATACAATCGTATTTTTATGGAATATTTTCAAGTGATTTATCTATAATAGAAAAGAGGGAGTCTGATAGAATCGCGAAGATTAATTTTGAGGCAGCGGCACATAATTTAGCAAATATTTTAAAAGAAAGATTGCATCACGCAAAAATAAATACAAGACTATTATCTAGTGCATTTGTAGATATTATTACTAATAATGCCAATATTTCGAGAAATCAACTTGATAAATTTAGAAGCTCTTTTACTTTTCATGAAAATGGAATGAGTTTTACTAGCCCTCTTGAGGATCAGTCATTTGTATTTACTGGTAAAAAAGTAAAATGGAGTAGTTTTTCAACGAAATTAGTATATCTTTCAAAAGATTTAGAAGGTATGATGAAAGAAATTATTCAATCCGATAATTTTTATCATCTAACTTATTTGAATTTTGAAGGAAACATAATTAGGATGTATCCAAAAGCTGATATGAAAATGGTGATAGAAAAGGGTTTAATAAATCCCGATTTTGAACTTAACGAATTGCCATTTTACAAACAGGCAAACCAAGATAGAAATCCGGAAAGACGCTTTCTTTGGTCTAGTATTTATAAAGCAGAGATGAGTGATTTTATATTAATTAGTACAATGCAACCTATCTATGTTCAGGATGTTTTTATTGGAGTTCTTTCGATTGATATAAGAATTGATAAATTCATTGAAGAGCTATCACAGATGGCAAAAAAAATTAATAGTGAAATTGCTATTATTGACAATAACCAAGATATTTATGCAGAAAATGGTGATCTAACTAGAAATTTTGGCGTTCCAAAAGGCAAGATATCAAAAATTAATATAGAAAATTTAGAGAAACATAATATCCGAGTAGAGTTAGAAAAATTTTCAAATGGTTCAATATCATTTTCACATTTATCTCATTATAAAATGTATGCTGCGAGTTCATTAATTTCTGATTTTAATATGTATTTACTTCTTCTTACAAAAGAGGAAACTATTTCTAGCATGGGGCATCGAATAATTAAAACTTCTTTAGGATATATAAAATCAATATCTATAAGACAAATTATTGCATTAATTCTACTGTTTTCGGGTATCTCTTGTACTCTATATATTTTAATAAGAAAATATTTGCTTCCAGTAAAAAAAATAGGTGATGCTATACAAATGGTTGCATTAGGCAATTTTAATATTGATTTAGATATTCATACTGGCGATGACTTTCAATATTTAGCAAATGGGCTTGAAAGAATGTCAAATGAATTAAATGCGTATCAATCACAGATTAAAAAAAATACCCGACTTGTAGCAATTGGTCAAACAACGTCAATGCTGGCCCATGACATTCGCAAACCATTTACAAGCATGAAATCCATGCTAGCTATGATGGAAAATTATAAGAATAATCCTAGTTTTTTAAGCCATGCTAAAAATACAGTTAATCAAACTATTAATCACGTTGAATCCATGATCTCTGACATCCTTGATTTTTCAAGAGAGGTAAAGCTTGAAACAAGCCCTGAGTCAATTTCTGCTTTACTTGATTTTTCTATAAGGCAGGAAGCTCAAGCTTATAAAGATATTTCCCTTGAATTTAATTATAAACTTGAGAACAAATTTCAAGCTCTGATGGATGATAAAAGGATGGCAAGAGTTTTTAGTAACGTTATTGGGAATGGAATTGAAGCCTTAGCCAGCCATCAGGCTACAAGCAGCCCGCCACAAGCTAAAAACAGTCTTCCGAAAAAAGAATACAGCTATACTATTTGGTTTAAAACCTGTGATAAAAAGATAGATGGGCATAAATTTATCGAGATAATTATTGGCAACAATGGCCCAGCATTTAAAGAAGATGATATTCCAAATCTTTTTGAATCGTTTTTTACTAAAGGGAATAAAAGAGGTACTGGCTTAGGACTTGCTTCTGCTAATAAAATTGTGAATCTTCATGGCGGTAAAATTGAGGCCAGGAATTGCGTGCAGCGTACAGAGTACAGCGTACGGCGGGAAGGATTGAAACCACCGAATAGTCCAGTGGATGATGGCAAAACAGGAGTTGAATTCGTAATTACCATTCCAGCCTCAGAAGTTGAAGATAAGCACAACATAAGCATTCTTCCTAAAAGCACTGATGAAATTCTTTTTGTTAAATATGAGCCAGATCAGGATAAACTTGATGAAAAGTTGGAGCTTTTATCACAGCATGAAAAAATCAAGATTGTGCTTTTGGAGGACGAAACCCTTTATCGCGCTTTTGTTAGAAATATAATAAAAAACAGTGAAATTCTTAATAGGCTAATCACCCTATATGACGCAGATAATGTAGATGAAGCGATTGAACTGATTAAAAAAGAAAATATTTCTTATGCTATTGTGGATATTGATCTTAATGAAGATAAGGATGGCTATGATTTTTTAAGGCTGACACGCGATGATAAGATGAATGTAACTTCACTTATCCATTCAAACAGGTATTTAGACCACGAAATTCAAAAAGCCTATGATCTGGGGGCTAAATCTTATGCCAGTAAACCCCTATCTATTGAGCAGCTAGTTGATTTTTTACATAAGAGCTTGTCTATGGAAGACAGTACAAAGGGACAGTATCCTGCAATCAATATTCAAAATGATAGTCCGCTGATCTGTTTTATCGCTGATGATAACATGATAATTCGGGAAGCTTTTGCCTCAATCCTTAAAGATATATTAAGAGATTATGAACACAAAATATACAAGTTTGAACATCCACAGGATCTTTTAGATAAAGCGGAGAAAATAAAACCTGATATCGTAATTAGTGATAATATTTTTGGTGTTAATGATAATATGCTTGGAGAAGAATTGTTAGCTATTTTAAAAGATAAAAATCCTTCTGCCTTGCTTTATTTATCTTCAGACACAGATAAAGACTTGTTAAAGGCCAAGGCTGAAAGGTTAAATATCACAGGATACTTTCCACCAAACATTGACAAAGCAACCTTATCTGAGCTGCTTTTAAAGGAACTTAGGAATATTAAGAAAAGTAATAAGATTGATGAATCAAAGAATAAAGAAGCCCTGGGGAAATATTGTCATGATTTAAATAAACCGATTATGAACGCGTATGTTATGCTTAATTCCGCTACTTCAATAATTGAAAATATGGAAAAAGATAATATCAATTGGTTTGTTGAAACACAGGTGAAAAACATGAAAAAGCTTCTTGAGGATAAGCAAGTACAACTTGAAGAATTTAGAAATTATATTATTGAAAACAAAATAGAAGAAAATAAAGATGTAATACTTGAGATTGAGGACGAATATAGCTTTATAGATAAAATCTTAAGCAATGATTATTCAAAATATTTCCTTAAGGAAAATGAAAGAAACGGTGCAGTCGAGAAATTAGGATGTTATATTCAAAAAAACAAAAAGTTGTTTAAAAGTATTAATATATAGATAATAAGTTTAATAAATTTGGAGTCTAATACAATGAGTAAGAGTACAAATGTTTTATTAGTTGACGATGATATAATATTTAGAACAACTATTGCTGCAATTTTAATGAAAGCTTATAATATTATTGAAGCAAGTGACTTTGAATCAGGACTTGCAGAGTTCAATAATAATATAATTCATTTAGCAGTTTTAGATATCAATTATGAAAAAAATAAAAATGGCATTGATCTTTTGAAAGAAATCAAAAAAAATGATTCTTCATTGCCAGTTGTTATGCTTTCAGATTCAAGTTCAGTTGATGTCATTGTTGAGTCCATGAAGATTGGCGCCTATGACTATATATCAAAGTCTAATTTTAACCTTAATGAAGAGCTCCGCTTTAGAATTGAAAATGCCTTAAAAAGAAATATTAAAGAAAGAACTTTTGAAAGTCTTAAAAAAAACTTTAAGAGTGAAAGTGAAATTATAACCCAAAACAAAGAGATTCTTCAAGCTCTAGATGAAATTAAAAGCATAGGAGAAATGAACCTTTTAATCGAAGGTGAAACAGGAGTAGGCAAGACTCCAATTGCTAAGTATGCAAATCAGGTTTTAAAGAGTACAGGCGACAGGCCCTTTGTCAGAATAAACTGTGCCGGTTTATCAAAAGAAAGGTTGCAGGATGAGATGTTTGGGCATAAAAAGGGAGCTTTTACAAGCGCTGATATTGATAAGAATGGTCTAGTTGAAGTTGCTAAAGGCGGTGATTTATTTCTTGATGAGATTGGTGATTTGAACCTTGAGTGCCAAGCTGAATTGCTCGTTTATCTTGATAGTTATGAGTATAGACGACTTGGAGAAACAATGACCAGATATGCTGAGTGTAGAGTTATTTCCGCCACTAATAAAAATCTTCATAATATGATAAAGAAAAATGAATTTAGAAGGGATCTCTATTCAAGGATATCACAATGCAAAGTTATTATCCCCCCTTTAAGAGATAGAAAGGAAGACATTCTTCCAATTGTGAAATATTATATTAAAGAATTTGAAGGTTATGAAAAAAAATATAGTGCTGAGATTCTTACAATGATATTAAATTATGAATGGAGCGAAGGAAATGTTCGTGAATTGAAAGATACTGTTAAATATTTATGTCAAAAATCAAAAAATGATGAAACTATAACTATTGATCATATTAATCCTAAATTTATATTCAATAAGAATGATTTAAATGATTTAAGTTTTGAGTTTATTGGAAATGTAATTAATGAAGATGATATAAAAAAGTTTGGTTATGAGAATTACTTGTCAAATATTGAGAATATTATGCTATTAAAACTTGCAGAAAAAGAAAAAACAATTAAAGCTGTCGCTGAAAAAGTGAGTCTTCCAACGACCACAGTTTTTAGAAAAATGAAAAAATACGCTATTAGTCTTTAGAATTAACTTTAAAAATCTCCTGTAAAAATGAAAAGTCCATAGACACGCATTAATAATATTTTCTAAATATATTTTATTCAATTAAAGCCTCTATGGATCCATGTTCAATTTGATTTTTGGAAAATAAATTCCAATATAGGAAAATATAATTAAATAATTTAGGGTCTGGGTCCGATCTTTAATCTTAAAATTAGTTGAAATCTATTAAAAAAATTGGAATGCCCAAATTGGCGGATTCATCACTACCCCAATGGATTGCTATGACTATATATTCTTCATTAATCTTGCATAAAACGGGTGCTCCTGAAAATCCTGGTAGTGTATTTGCACTGTAGCTATAAGAAGGTTTGTATTTAAGATCTTCGATTGAACTAGAATCATTTAGATAGCCATGGGAATAAATAAGATAAATTTCCTCGGTATTTTTATTAAAATAAAAACTTAACAAAAACACTTCACTTTCTTGAGCAAGTATATCATATGTATTATACAATTCTAGTGGTTCTGGTAAGTCTAGATAATCTCCTTTAATTTTAATTATTGCATAGTCTAGATCCAGATTTTTTGAAATAATGTTAAAATTATAATACTGATTTATTCCAAGGTAGTTTTTTAGTATAACCCGAGATTCATTGCAATTATCAAGATAACACGCCTTAATAATAACATGGGCACTTGTTAACATTAGACCATCATTAGAGATAAGAAAAGCAGTTCCTATAAAATTTCCTAAGCGTTCTATATATCCAACGGCAAAAGAATGAAAATATAGTTCAGGAAAATGATCTTGTTGGTTAATTCCAAACATTTGGGATTGATTATTATTAATAAAATTTAAAGAAATATATTTAGAATAAATATTAGTAGAAATGAATAAAAAGGCTATAAATAATAAATAAACAGATGTTTTAGTTAAAATCATAATTCTAGTTTGATTCCAATTATGAGCTATTCTCCATAATTCCATTCAAGGCATTTACATACCCAATTATCATCATAATCATATTCACATCTTCTCATCGTGCATTCCATTTTCTTTTCAGGGAAAAGCCATTTTTTACAATAATCGATGAGTGTTTCAATAAAAAAGTCGCATACTTTCAACATAACATATTCCAAGCAAACCTTGCAGGCACTACCTTCATTTGCAGGATCATATGAATAAAATAATTCATCATGTATATAGAAAACTCTTCTTGTATCATTGTAAAGAACATTAAGGTACTCTCCATATTTTTCATTATATTCCTCTTTAATGTCGACAATGTTTTTGTCATTATCTCTAAATTCTGAAATCGGTAAAATTTCTATATCAAAATTATCAGAATCTTGGACTAAATAATTCTTTTGGGTTGATGCCATTAAATTCATAGATAAAATAATTAAAATAAATATTCCGCTTATTAATTTATTAGTTTTATTAGTAAACATAAATACTCCTTTATTACAAAAAAATCATTATAGAAAAAAAATAGTTCGAAATTGAAATTATTCTTTCCACTCAGCTTTGTTTAGTTATGTTATATATTTCCGGGTTAGCAGGATTAAACGAGGTAATAGGTAAAACTTGATGTTTTATTAAATCATTGTAACCCATGAGCTCACATTTCTTTTTATCACTCAAAGAAAAAAGTGAGCTAGAAATCGCTAAGACAAGAAAAATGGGAATAATTAAAGTTTTAAAACAAAATTTATAGATCATATTTCACTCCTTGTATAAAAGTTAATAAAGGTCTAATTAATATTAAAAAAATCTTACTGCAAAAAATATGCCATTAAATTTGTAATATTCCTAATAAAGCAAAATACAATGGCTGAATCATATTTAAACTTTTTGAGAGTAAAGTAATATTATCTTATATAATATCCAGTTGGTCTATATGTACCGTCTTTAATTCCAAATATTATAAGTTCATCTGGTTCTGAAGAATAATACGTTTGTATTGATCCAAAGTTATTTGAATGACTTATACTATTACACTGAAAAGGAATTTTTGAAGGGCCTGATTTTTTTTTGCCCATACAAACTTCTCTAATATCTATAAGAGGGCTGTTTTCTAAATCTGCCTTTAAAAGATCCTTGCCAGAGAAAATATAGAGATCTTCTTTGCCAATTATATCATCAAGAGCATATGTGTTATTTGAACATTTAGATTCAGGGACTACAGCCAAATGCCAGTCACTATCTATATATACAAAGTATATTTCAAAACATAAAAAAGAAAATAGGGCTCCTAATAATATTGCTCCTTCTTCCTCTGTTTTAATTCCAATAAATAAAAGCTCCCATGGTAAATAAAAATGAGCTTTATTGTTTAATTTTCTGTATTCTTTTTCAACAAGCTCACTTACAATTTTTTGAGCAACAAGAAAATTCAATTTGATGTTACCACCCGTTTGTTCAATGATTTGATCAACAATATCTTCAAAATAATCAGCTTCATTTAAGTCCATATCATCACCAACATGAGTATTAAAATAATCCCTCCAGGCAACATTATATCCAGGAACTCCACTTAAGGGATGCAATTTTTCATAAAAGATATCAATATCTGATTCAATTTCAAAATAATATCTCTTTGAGTTTAGTGTAAACGATAAATCATAATCTATAGGTCTTATAATTCTTTTACTTCCTTTGATTTCAACTGTTGCGTGCATCGCTAAAGCAAAATAACTGATTATTAAAATGAATAGGTTTATTTTTATTATTACCTTTGTCATGTTATTGCTCCTTATAAATTAAGTATTCGCCTTAATGAAAACTCAAAACCAAAACCTGTTGTATCAAGATTTGCGAAATTGATTTGCAAAAAATGTACCAAAAAAGATGTATATTTATAAATAAAATAGCTCTAGATATCTGGTCTATATATTTTAAATAAGCCATCTTCAATTATCCAATCTGATTCTACTTCTACAGTTGAGCTTTGCGAAGAATTCATCTGATTGCCAGAATTATATGAAACATTTGGATCATAATTGCATACTAAAGGCAGATCATAAAAGTTTAACAAATCACTTTCCTTAACTACTTGACCATTAAAAGCTGGTAAGTCACCAACATTTATAATTCCACATGGCTGATCTTCCTTCTTACAACCAGTTGCTTCGACATATGAATACTTATCTCCATGTATCGTAATTATTGTTTGAAGAAAAGTATCTGGAAAATCTGAAGTATTGATAATGTTTGCAACATGGTATCCAGCTGCTGTATTTAAAAATACTAATTTTGTTCTAATACACCAATGGCTCATAATGGAAGCAAAGAGAACAGCAAAATCCTCGCAATCACCAGTTTTATCTAAAATTAACTCAAAAGGATATCGTACATAATCACTGAGATATTTTGTGTCAGTATCATAATTATAAACTGTTGATCTTACCCAACTAATAATATAGTTTACAGACTCTAGCTTACTTAAACCAAGGGTTCTGGTTATTTCAATTAATCTTCCTGCAATTATTTCCATATTGGCATAGCATGGATCTTCTAAGACAAACTTGGGATAATTATCACCTTGATGATTTACGGATATGGATCTATAATTTTTATAACAGTAATCATCGTCAAGTGAATCAAAGGAAAAACTTTGTAATTTTCCCTTGTATGGCCACTTATAATAATGCCATTTAGCAAAGCATGGAAAAGCAATTAAGGAAATAAAGATAAAAGTTAAAAAAGCAAAAGAAATTGATTTTGTAGATAAGATATGAGTTGATTTAATTTCGTTCAACATTGTTTGTAATAACATGATAGCTCCTTGTTTAAGATTTCATATTTGGAAATAAAAATCCGATTTTCGAATTTTATTTCGAATTTAGTCTTTAGTTTGAATTCAAATTTACATAAGATAAATAGTTTTCCTTGAGTCATAAATTCATACCATCCTTTTAAATAAACATAATACATGTCTTAAGCTTTTTTTGTGTTGCAAAATCTGTACCCTTTCCCTGGAGAATTTTAAAAAGCTTAAAAGGCACAACTTTTGCATCAAAGAATCTATGATTTATTAATTAAAATAATTTGGAGTAAAGATGACTAATAATAGAAGATTAGTATTTCTTTCAATATTAAAGTTAGTTGTTTTTTTGTTGACAATGCAAAGTCATATCACGCTGTCATCACCCAGGATTGATACAACAAGGTATCAAAATAGAACCTGGGACCCTCCTGTAGAAGCTGCTTCACTTATTGAAGAATGTGGAAGAGGTGGCCAATATATATATGTATGGGAAGGTAAATCAGTAAAAAGAAATGAATATCAAAAAAAGCAGTATATTTATTCACCCTGTATGCTTTTTCAAAAAGATCCAAGTGCCACTCATGCGAAAATAGAAGTGATGAAATTTGAAGATGATCCATATTCTGTAGTATATATGTGGCTTGTTGCTGATGAAAAGGAAATTAAAGAAAAGCTAGTCAGTAGAATATCCGATTACGAAAAACAACCTTTAAGTGAATTTAATTTGCAGCCGATCGGGATGTTTTTAATTGATATGTATTTATATGATGAAAATTGCTTTCCATTTAATTTAGGCTGGAGTCTTCCTGAGAAAACTGATTTGGACGCAAATCAAATTAGATTAGCAAGGGAGCAGTTAATAGAGTTTAAAGTACCAACAATATATCTTGATGAATTTGTAAGTTATCTTAAAAAAGGAATAACATTTAAAATTCGATATATGTATCCTGGACAAAAGGTAGAAAAAAGCTTTATTGATGCAAATACTGAAATCAAAATTAATAGTGAGTTATTGAGAGACCTTTTGGGAGGTAGAACAGATATGGGAGGAAGTGTTTTAGCAAGCAAAACACAAATGATGGATTTTTTCACACAAGTAGCCATTGATAATAGGGTTAAAATAAAAATGGATGATAAATCCTTATACCCATTTTTTCTAAAAAAATGTGAGGACTTTTTAAGTTATGTTGAAGAAAAGGCCGCTCGCTTAGGAGATTTATCAGAAGGAATAATTTCCACTTATAAGATTAAAGAAGATGATCTATTTATGACTCCTAATTATAAAACAATGTCAGAGCAAGAGTCTGAAGAATATACAATGAAACATGAAGTTATGAAAGATTTCCTGAAAACATATAAAAAGATTTTGGAGGATAAAAATATAGATATTTATGGTCATATGAAAGGAGAGGTTGATATCCTCAAATTAATAAATGTAAAACCAGATTTACAGGGACATTATATTAAAAAAACCATTGAAGAAATGATAGATGCCTATGAACATAATCAAGAGTTTGATGAAACCTATGAGCACCTTGTCAAGTGGAAAGACTATTGGGAAGGAATGCAAATTGAACCCTTAGACTTAAAAATATATAATATTTCCAAGACAGACCTTGAAATGAAAATTAAGACTTTAATTGAAGTTGAAAGCTATTCAGATGAAGCAGGACTTAATATTGTAACAATGGTTAGAAATACAAAATATGACACTATTGAGTCAAGCGTCTACAATTCTTCATCTGCAACTGGTGTTGCAGATCCTGGTTCTAAGGATCTCTTTATAAATAGATATGCTATTACATGGAAAAGAAAGTAGAGTGTGTTTTATGTTTAATCATAAAATATTAATAAAATTAATCGAAAAATTAGCTCTATTAATTTTTATTTCTTGTTCACAAAATGTTTTTGCAAATTCTAATCCCGAGGAGGTTAATTGCCAAATGTTTCAGGTTTTTGATAGTGGTGCAGAGTATTCCATTTGTGTTTTTGTTGATGATAGTAGTGATCATAGGCGTATAAAGATTTTTTATACACCTGTTCTTCTGTTAGTTGGAAGTCCCAAAGACACGGGGATTTATTATCATAAAGATACTTATAGTCATGAAAGCCATGCTTCAAATGTTATTTCTTTTTTAATTTTATATGATGATAAAATAGTTGAACAAGAATTGAGAAATTATTTTGATCTAAAAGATAATGACGTTGTTCAATGTATCACGCCAAAAGACTTTCACGTTAAAGTAAAAATTCCAGGAAATGACAATTGGATAGAAAATATTCCCTTAAATTCTGATGGTGACATTATATTTGCATCTCGTGTTATAAGATTGGGGTTTCAGATGGATCATAAAGATGTTGAAAGTCTCTATGAAAATTCTAAGGATGGAAATATTCAATTTAAAATTACTTTGGAGTATTATTCTAAAAAAGAAGTTGCGATCAGAGGAGAAGTCCTTATGAAATATATATTTGCTGATGAGTATGTCGATAAATTGTTTAGAGATAGAACGGCAGTATATTTGACTCAATATCAACTGTATAATCTATTTGGGAGAGGAAACCTGGCATTAGAAGCAAAGATATTAATCGAAGATCAAAGTATGAAAATGGAATATCTTGAGCTATTTTTCAATTGGATTGCTAGTCTTAAAAAAGAAGCAAGAATAGATAAAGAATACCTGGCCTTTATAAATGATGGTCAATTATCAGAAGAAGAATTGTTAAATATTGGAGTAAATAACAGTGAAATGAAAAAAGAACATTACCTTTATGAAAAATACAAAAAAAATCCGGGATCATTAAATGAAATGGAGTTAAAGAAATTAAAAAAAATAAATCTAATTAAATTGGAAAAAAGCGATTTATCGATTTTAAATAAGTATGTAATAGATTTAACAAGATATTATAATTCAATTTCAAAAATTACCTATACAAGATCAAGTCCAAAAGACCTTGTTCAGGCTCCTGAAGCGACTGGAAATATCAATCCGCAATATATTACACTGCCGGATTATGATGGCTTTAATAATGTAGTTATTTCAAATAAATATCAAGCTTTTGAAGGAAGAATAAGCCTCTTAATAGAAAAAAATGAAATTAGGATTAAGAATCTAAAGTTGAGCAATGAATTGATAATTAATTTATCTTCAAATGAAACGTGTAATGGCTATATGGAATCTAAACCAGAAAACTGCCTGGTTCTTTTAGCTTCTGATAATAAATATAAAACCTCAAGCCTATACTGTATTGATTATGAGAATCTGAAGCTTAAGTATGAAATTATTAACTATCCTTCAAAAAATGTTGAAATTGCAATCAGACCTAAAAGAATTCAAGTGCAGGACAAATATAATGAGTATGACATTTATCCAGTATATGTAAATCTTGTAAGTGAGTATACACAAGCATATATTACACCAACTGATCCGGGCCTATTAAAAGTATATCTTAATAATGGTAGCAATAAACTGTTATCAATAGGGAGGTAAGTATGACCATAAAACAAATAGGTATTTATTTTAGTTTTTTAATTTTCTTGGTTCTCTTTATTAATTGTAATGAGTCCATGAAAATAAAAAATGTAAGGCAAAAACAGTCATCTGAAAAAAAGCAAATTATTTTTTACGAAGGACCCAGTGATCTTAATGAAGAAAAATTGGAAGCAAATGATCCTGAAGAAGAAAGTACTCCTGAAGGCGATCAAATTGAAGAAAAAGAAGAACCAGAAGCACCCGGGAATGATTTTTTAGCTTATCAACTTGCATTAGTTGAGGAAAATAATCATGTGTTCTATAAAGCAAGTGAAGAGATAAATAGTAATAATGAAAACATTATTATTTCCTTTATCTATTTAAATAAAAAAGAAATGGATTTTGATCTTTATATTGAAGAGTATGAATCAAATAGTCTTATATATGATGCAAATATCTATGGAATTTATAAAGTTACAGAAAATGAAGTTCTGTTTGATCTAGAATATTTTGAGGAGAATTTATATGGTCTTAGCGAATTTTCTAATTCTGAATTTGTTGTAGATTTAAAAGATCAAGATGAATTTACACTGGAATCATTGCTGCGCAATTCAAGTGAGGCTCTGAAAGATCTTATATCTTATGATTTGGCAAAAATTATTTCAACACATATTGAAGTTCAAAAGCAGAATATTATTAGAAATATATTTGCAATTGAGGGTTTTAATGATCGCTACTATGTATTTTATCCATCAAATTCAAAGGAATTTGAAATAAGCAAGATAGATTACACAATCCAAGATCATAATTTGTTTAAAACATATCTTAAAGAAGATACGTTGTTTTCAGAAAATATCAACTTATATCAATCAGGAACAAATGATTTGAATATTAATACTACTGATGATGTTTATTTTTATGAACCATCTATAATATACGAATATAATGAGCAAACCCTAAATGTAATATTATCAAATGAGGAAGCTGAAAAATTAATCATATCAAAATTTCAAGAAGCAAATATTACTAATTATGGTTCAATCCAACCACTTCCAAATATAAAAAAAATAGAGTTCATATTAAACTCTTGCGTTAGCGATGAGGTTAAACTTGAAAAAGATATAGATTTATCTAAAAAGATTATTTTTAGTTTAAATGCGGAGGAAGAAAAGAACATATGCAAACCGTATATTGTTTTTTTAGATAATTCAAATAATCAAATTCATAAAATTACATTGAGTTATAATTAATAAAAAATAGGAGGCTTTAATGAGAAGAATAAATTTATTTACAACAATATATTTTAACTTGGCGTTTTTAAGCCTTGTATGGGCTGACCCTTGTCCAATGAATGATATGCCCAGGAGATCGTTTTCCATGGATTCAAACTTTGATGCAATGACAATTACGGAAAATTTGTATATTGAAGATGATCCTCCAGTGGAAGCAATAGGAAAAGTAACTGGCTCCAATATAAGTTCATCAACACCTATATGTTCTGCAGCTTTAATTAATAGTGATTTGATAATAGTGCCAACAAAATGCATAGAAGATAGAGGAGGAAAATATTTTTGGCCAGATTCAAATGATGAGAAACCAAGTCCTCATGGTGGTGCAAAAATAACTCAAAGATATATTGATAGTTATTCAGGGATTGCCTTTGCTAAGTTGGATAAAAGCTTTTACCTGGAAACTTTTAATTGGAGATGCCTATGTAAAGGAAGCAGTTTCCACCAAAGCTGGAGAAATGGAGCATATTGGCTTCTGGGTGGATATGAAAAGGATGATGATCAAAATCCAGATCTAGAGGCTGGAATAACAGTGGAAAGTATTAGTGGTGGAAAGTTGAACTCCAAATTTAGTCACAGTGAGTTTAATGTTTCATACGAAGAGCATCTATCAGATAAATATTTGATAATTGATGATAAAAGGTCTTTAAAAAAATTCAGAAATGGCGCGGTATTTTTTGGTTATTTATGTGGCGACTGGTCCATAATTGGAATGAAGGTTAATGATTATGATAGTGTAACTCATTTAAAAGCAGCATGTCCAATGCTATATCATTCCTATGATTATTTTGGATACTCATGGAAAGCTGCACAAAGTTGTCCGATTCCTGGTAAAAAGACTATTGAGAGAAGATCACCTTTTGAATCTAATTACTGGAAAAACGATTATTACGAATAATTTTTATGAAGCAAATCTTGCAACAACAGTAATTAATCAAATTGAAGCGCTTGCTTACATCATAAATATTGGAAAAAGAAAAAGATAGAAGCCTCTAAAAATAACAAAAGATCTTCAAATAAGGTCATTACAGAAAATAGCTGTGGATTAAAGGCTAAAAACTCAAAAAGAATTATATATTTCAAGAGCCACTTTATATCGAAAACTAAATAAGTATAAAATTAAATACTCAAATTTAGTATGTAGCATTCAGGTAGAAATTTCACGTATTTTGTGATTAAAATCTTTTAGGCTAGTTTTAATTGTTGCAAGAGGTTCAATAGGCTTATACGATAGATATTCTCCATTGCAGTATTCATCTGCTTGTGTAACATGAAAGATATATATGAAACCAGATATTGCAAGCTTGTTTAAATACTCTACACTAAAAATTGAATTTTCAAATTCTTTGTTTTTATGCAGATCAAAACTGCGAGAGGTTTTATGCACACTCAAACCAACTGCTTTACCACTAATAAAAGAACAGAAATGAGCCACTTGAGGTGTAGAAGTCATATATACAGCCTTTCTGTTTCCACTTTCCTTTTCAAGATCATTTGAGATTTTTGGTTTCAATTTACCACCAATTAACCTTGTGCTTCCATGAAAGATAAATCCTTTATTGCTTATTTTTTTTAAAAAGACTTCAAGGTTATCTAGACTATAAATAGTCTTATTAAAATCCTTTTTTTTAAAAGCATTAAAATCAATAAGTGCAGAATGAATTATTTCAGCGTTTATTGAAGCTTTAAAGTCATCTTTTTTTATATAATTTGATTTATTCAAATCTTGTGCAAAAAATCCATTAAACTCAGGGTAATTATACATTGCCAAATAAATAATATCTTTTGGAATTTCTATAGTTTCTAAAGCAATGATTTTATTAGATTCAATTTGGGGTGCTAGTATATTTGCACTGATACCAAACAAAATTTTTTCGATTCCATCATAATAACTTAAAGTCTCATCAATAGTATTGTTGCAGATAGTAGAAGCTGTTATTATGGCGAAATCACACTTCATGCTTTTCTTGGCTTTTAAATTTTCATAAAGATTTATTTTCTTTTGTGGAAAGTTTTTCTTGAGCTCACTTATAAAGGATTTTAGACATGATTTCTTGGTTTTCAGTGTGTTATCAATAATATTTAATTCAATCAGGTCCTGGCTTTTTAAAAGTTTTTTTATATCATAGCTAAAACCCACTACATCAACAACTTTTGCCTTTTCCAAAGCATTATATTTAATTTTATCGCTCTTAAAAAATATAAATTGTTTCTTGTTTATATACTGATATATAGCGCTGAGTAATGACAGTTTCAAACTTAAAAACAGAGGATTTTGTTTTTCTGATTTAAGTAGTGTGTTAATTAAGAGTTTATCTTTTTTCAAATAGCTTGTTATTTTAGAATGATAATATATTATCTCCTCATAAGACTTAAACTTGTAATAATTTTTTGCAATGCCAATAAATGAATTTTTAAGTTGTATTAAATTATAACTATTACTCAAAAACAGGCAGCTAATTTCAAGATCTTTTAGCAGGGAATCTTTTGTTAAATTGCTTGATATAGCTTTAAGAAACATTAAAGACCCCTGTTTGGATTTTTATAAACACTTATAACCCCATTTTTCTTAATTTCAATTATCCTATCGGCATATTTTAAAAGATCCTGATTATGAGTGACCATAATAACAGGAAAACTCAATGATGATTGCTTAATATTTGCAATTAAGTTATTTGAAAGGACTGAGTCTAGATTATTTGTTGGCTCATCAATCAAAATTATTTTTTTAGAGTTGTAAAAAATCCTTGCAAGACTTATTCTTTGTATTTCACCTTGCGAGAAGATATCCACACTTTTATCATATTCAGTAAAAATCCCATCTTTTAGCTCATTAACAAATTCACAAGCCGCTTTTTCTAAAGCAATTTTACATTTATCAATCTTTTCATTATTTATAGTACTGCTTAGTGTTATGTTTTCATAAATGGACGCTGGCAATAATACTGCTTTTTGGGTAACATAAGAAATTTGATCACAGGGTTTATTAAAGCACAATTTATTTTCTTTTGTTAAGAATTCAATCTTTCCAGATTCAGGTTTTAAGCCGCCATATATCAAATTCAATAAAGTTGTTTTTCCAATACCACTTTTACCCCAGATTACCGTGATTCCGTTTAAATGCAAATCCATATTGAGGTTTGAAAAAATCATTTCATTTTTATTATATCCAAATGAAAGTTCAGAAATTCTTATTAAGTTAAGGTTTCCGGAAGAGCAAAAATACCCAACTTTTGATTCTCTGGTTTTATTGTAAGCTAATAGCTCAAAATAACGCTCCGCCTTTATTTTTACTCCTTCTATTTTACTTATAAAATCCAAAAGGCCCTTAACAGGTCCATAGATAAATCCAAGATAAGTTGTAAAAGCAACAAAAGCTCCTAAAGTCATTTGATTATTAATTACACTAGACCATCCAAAATACCCGTAAATAGCAATAGCCAGTGCTTTGACAATTCCTTTGTAGAGGTTAAGCAAATTTGTTTTTTTATCCATGATCAGGCTATATTTTCCTGACTCACCTAATATGAGACTATATTTATTATAAGAATATTTAGATCCACCAAAACCTTTAATTTCCGGCAAATTGTATATTATTTTTTGCAGAATATTTTTGCATTTCCCATTATTAGCTTCTATATTTGGTATATACTTAGAAAATAAAACTTTTGTTTTTATAGATAAAATGACTTCCAAAGGTAGCAATATCATTCCAAGCATAAATAGCTTAAGGTTTAAATAAGATAGAATGAAAACCAAAACAATTACATAAATTAGATTTACAATATTAGATAAAATAACTTCAATAAATGAAATAACTGCATCTTGCCCATTGTCAAACCGTGCTATCAGGTCACCTCCACTGTAAGCTCTATAAACATTATTATTTATGCTTAAGATTCTAGACAAAAGTTTTTTTCTTGTATAAATATTTATAGCTACCGCCAGTTTATCTAGTTTGTAACAATTAAGACTATTTAAAAGGCTTGAAATTATTTTAAAGGCTAAGATTAATATTAAAATAAATAATAGTTGATTAAAATCTTTTTTAATCAACACATCATCAATTAGATATTTATTAAACATAGGTATTGGAACATAGAATATAATCATAATAATACTGCAGAAATAATAGAACAGTATCTTCTTTTCAAAAGGCTTTATTAAAATATATATTCTTTTAAATGCTTCCATTTATTAGACAACAAATTAAGTTAAAAATCATGGGCATAATTTCAAATATTTATACGAGCTCTTCCAGAGCCATTTTATATGGATTATAAGTCTTTGCCTGACTTGCATTCTGGCTGTGGGGACAAGATTTAGCCTTGCTATGGGAATCTTTATGAGAATCTCCACTTTGTGAATGCTCTTTTGTATATTGAGAGTGACACTTGTCCCAATCAGCCAGAGCCAGATATGAATTTTTATTAAAATTAATTTTCTTAAACATAAAACCTCCTTTTGAAGATAAAATAATCAACTTTCTATTCTGATAAAATTATCTCCATATAAGTTTTTGGATCCACCTTATATAATTCCAAAGATCTTGGTTTATAAATAAATCTTTTGTTTCTTGATTTAATAAAAACATTATTTTTAGTCTGTTTTTCAATTATAAGCTTTGCTGAATCAAGCTTTGTGAACAGATTTATAAGCTCATTAACTCTATATTTTTCATTAAAAATAGCTTCATTTTGATTATTATAATAATTAAGGGCATTTTTAATTTTATTTTTATCTTCAACATTAACTAAAGTATCTTTAAGGGCATCATCCAATTGCATTTTATTAATCTTTAAATTTTTGTCTTTAATAATATTATAAAGACTAATTAAACTTTTTCTGTTAATTTCAAAATACTTAAAAAGCTTTTTTGTATATTCACACATCTTTTCATGATATTCATAGTTTTTATTCAAGCCTGGACAATTGAATGAGCATATTTTTGATGCAAAACATGTTAAACACTTTGAATAAGCTTCTCCTTTTTCATGAAATGATATGGCCATTTTATTATAAGCTTTTGAAAAATATTTAGGATCTTTATAAAAATCTTGAATGTAAAGACCTCTTTGCCTTCTGTTAGAATTAATTGCATCACATCCCAAAATTTCACCATCAGGAAATATTGAACACATATTTCTAAAAGCCATACAGTAAAAAGAATGGCAATTGCGTTTTGATCTTTCCTCCTCGTTATAATCATGGTCAAAATACATTAAAAGATACCTTTTTAAATTAGTCTCAATAAACTTCCCTTTTTGCTTTTTCATTGTATCTAGAATTTTGTAAGAACAAGCTAGCATTTCATCACTATTTGCTTCAAAGGAATCAGTTAAGACTTTTTTATTATGTAAAAAAAGTACATTTATCGAATCAATCTTCAGATCTTTGATAAAATATTCCAATATTTCTTCAACTGCAGAAGCATTATGCTTGCCAAGAACCGTTATAATGCCGGGTGCTCTGCCTGTTATATTATAAAAAAGTTTAATATTTTTTATTATTCTTTCACCTGACGATGCTAGAATATCATGAAGCTTGGAATTCCCATCAAGACTTGCATTTAAAATTATATCCTCTTTTTCAAAGTACTCAATTATCTCACGGTTCACATTGATAAAATTACTTTGCACGACAAGCTCAATATCAATATTTGACTCTTTCGCAATATTTCTGATTATAGGAAGTGCTTTCTTATACCAATCAAGACCTACTAGAAGTGGCTCGCCTCCAAAAAACTGAAGCTTTAGGGCTCTTTTTTTATCAAAATTATTAACAAGAATAGCATTTAATACTTGCCTTAATAAGTCATGACTTAAAAATTCAGATTTTCGCTTTTTATCTACAATAGGCATGTAACAATATTTACAAGCGCCATTACATAGATTAGTAACAGAAAGAGTTATGAAACCAATATTTGAGAATAGCTCTTTTCTTATCATATCGTGTTCATTTTGCATTATATATAAATTACTCATAAGATTATCCTAATATGCTTTTTAATATGGCATCAATGTATTTAAGATCAGGTTGAACATATAAAATTCGAAGGTCCTGTCCCAAAATTACAGTAAATGGCATATAATCTATGTTAAGACTTTTAAAACTATTGTTTTCCATTAAGGATCTGGCATCAAGGTTGGGCCATGTAACATTATATTTCTCTAAATAATTTCTTATTAATTTCTTAACGCTTTCAGTTTCTAGGCTTTCCTTATCATGGTTAATGGCAATAATTCTCAATCCCTTTACCCCATATTTTTCCATGGCTTTTTTTAAATGACCTGTATTTGTTTTACAATAGGGGCACCATGTGGCCCAATTAAAAATGATAATAATTTTTTTCTTATATTCTTCCCTTTGCAATTTTGAACTCGCTTCAATTAAAGCAGCACCTTTTAGAAAATCATCTAAATTCAAATATTTTTCATCTTTAATTAAACCTTCATAGTTATTTTCTATAACATCCGAAAATGCTGCATGCATGTAAATAAGAGTAAATATAAAAAAGATAAGAGAAATCTTAATTTTAAACATCTCAAGCTCCTTTTATTTAATTTATAAACCTTGGATTAAAGGATTTTCTTTTTGTATCCTGGAAATACATAAAGGGGTAAGTTGCATAAATAATTATTCTAGAATCATAGTAATAAACAACTTTATACTCCTCATGTATTGGATCAGAAGCGTTATAAACAATATCGATTAAAGGATCATTTGGATTAAATTCAGATAGCGGTAACACTTGTACCTTGTGCAAACCAAGATTAAAATTATGTGGATTATATGGAATTTGAGCCAATAAACTATTCCAAAAAAATAAATACACCAAACCCAAGAAGATAATATTTGCTAATTGCTTTTTCATAATTACTCCCATGCATTTCTTTCTTAAAATTGAAGATATAAAATGCTAACTGCAAATTGTATTCCAAAAGTTATTTGTATTTAAAAATAAAATATAAGTTTCTGATTTGTTATTCCTTTTTCTTAAAAAAAATCCCTTAAGGACATTTTCATGAGGCTAAATGTTTTCCAAATTCTAGAAATAAATTTCAGATTAAAGAAAGTTTTAAATTTATAAACCTAAAAAGTAATGATGTATTGTTAAAATTAGTAAAAGATCAGTTTAATTAGAATAGACAGCATCAAAACAATTATAAATAACATTGATCACTCCTTTAAATTGCCATGTTTTCAAATTAAATAGATGAAAAAGAATAATCAAGAGGATATTTTGGCACTAGAATCATTTAAGGTATTTTAAAGGCAAGCTGGGAAATGGATAATAATAACAAGCATTTAGATGGTTGTCTTGGTTTCCAATGTATTTAGGTACATTTCTTGTATCACATCTAAATTTATTTATTATTTTTAAATTGTTGGTGTCAAATTGCATAGATATACTATTTGTTTAATGTTATTATTTTTTAATTTATTTATTTTTTCATCTAGTCAAGGGCAAGAAATAGCCAAAAGTTTTAGGTCACAACTTATCGATAAAAAATTAATGCTAAATTTATATAAAACAGATTCAAAATCTTTTTATGAGCTTGATACGATCTCTAAAGTATCTGAATTAAAGAAGCTTAAAAAGGGACTTGTAAGAATCAATGAGGTTTCAGATAATAATTTGCCTGTTTTTTTTATAATCCAGGGACTCGATTTTTTAGATGGAGAGGAGTTGTTACCAATAATTGAAGAGCAAATTAAATACAAATTTGGCCTTTTTCTTTTTACTTATTCAGCTCATGCACCAACACCTTTTAACACAGATAGGCTTGCTTATTCATTGAAATTCTTGGCAATGCGTTATCCTAAAAAAGAAATAATTCTTATTGGATATTCAGCAGGTGGCGTATTGGCCTTAAAAGCAATAGAAAAGTTAAAGTATAAATCCAAAAAATTTAATATTCACGAATCCATTTTTGATAGAATATCTGTAAATACAGTTGCAAGTCCAATTAACGGATTTGAAATGCCTGTTTTAGGTTATATTTCTGCACCTTTATCAGGTTTTACAACTTGCGATATTGCTTCTGGCTTAATTGTAACAAGGGGAAACATTCAAAACTGTCACCATTGGGTAACAACAAACTGTTCTTTAGATATTGCAGCCTGTTTATGGCAAGACATTTATCCTCAGCTTCCAGGACTTACAAAAGAAAATAACTACAATAGTGAATGGCTTGATATGCCGTGTGGAAATGAAAATGTAACTTATGTTTATGATAGAGGTCATCCAGAGCTTGTTGAATATGCTTTTATCAGTATTTTAAAAGAAAAGATTATATGAATTTAATGTAATTATTTGCTCTGGCACCAAGACTCTTGAAAGATAAGTATCAAAAATGGAGGAAGAGGTTCAAGGAGCGGCAAAAGCAGAGCCAGTAAGAATGCATAATTTCGGTCCTTTTTATCTGAATAACTTCTACAGGTCTACCTGATTTAGAAAATATTTCAAAATACACAT
>JBDREC010000033.1:0-38539 GCA_043820105.1 Pseudomonadota bacterium | reverse complement strand
TATAATAAATATTAATATAATATAAAAGATAACATATGAGCTATAATATGGATTTATATACTCCCTTCGAAGTGATGGAAAAGGTTGCCAAAAAAGCAAAATATTTGCGCCTGCAACACAATTTGAAACGCACAACTTTGTCCAATAAATCAGGTGTTTCTGAAGCAACGATAAAGCGGTTTGAAACTTCCTATAAAATCTCATTTGAATCACTCCTGAAAATTGCCTGTGCATTAAACTGCCTGGAGAATTTTTTAAATTTATTTCCTGAAATAGAAGTAAAATCTATTGAAGACATTGAAAAGCTTGATAAGGCAATTGTTAAAAAACGAGGCCGCAAATGAAAATGTTGAATGTCTTTTTAGCTTGCACTTCCGAAAATCGAATATTAATCGGCCAATTAGCAAAGGATAATAAAAACAGAATTTATTTTGAATATGATGGGGATTTTATAACAAGAAATATAAATATATCTCCATTTAAATTAGATTTTCGAACTGGATTACAATCATGTGACAAAGCCTTTTTAGGAAACATCCACGGTGTATTTAATGACTCTTTGCCTGACGGCTGGGGTTTATTGTTGATGGATCGCTATTTTAAAAAAGCAGGTTTTGATTTAAGAGAGATATCTCATCTTGAGCGTCTTTCATTTTTAGGTAACAGAACAATCGGTGCTTTAACATATGAACCAGTTATGGATGTTAAATATGAAGGTAACTTGATTGTTGATCTTTATAAACTTTCCATAAACTCTATGGATATATTAAAGGGAAAAGAAAAAGATATTCTACCTGTTATGCTAAAAGCAGGAGGATCCCCAGGAGGTGCAAGGCCCAAAATACTTGTAGGATATAATGGAAAAGAATTAATATCTGGTGAAGCAGAATTGCCAGATGGATTTGAACCATGGATAATAAAGTTCAGATCTGAAAAAGATTTCAAAGATGCATCCAAAATTGAGTTTGTATATATGAAAATGGCTGAATTAGCTGGTTTGATAGTGCCAGAAGTAAAACTGTTTCAAGATAATAAAAATCATTATTATTTCGGATGTAAAAGATTTGATAGAAATAATAATGATAGAATTCATTTTCATTCTTTTGGTAACTTAATACATGCTGATTTTAGAGTTCCTTCAGTAGATTATGAAATGCTATTTAAAGTTTGCTCTAAATTAACCCATAATTTTGAAGCTGTAAAATTATGCTTTAAAATTATGATATTTAATATTCTGTCCTGCAATAGAGATGACCATGTAAAAAACTTTGGTTTTTTAATGAGCAAAGATGGCGCATGGTCTTTTTCTCCATCTTTTGATTTGATGTTTTCCTTAGGAATAGGAGGTGAACATTCAATGACAGTGGCCGGAGAAGGAAAAAATCCTTCAATTCACGAAATTGATTATATAACAAAGATTTTCCAAATTTCAGAAAAAGATAAAAAAGAAATAATAAATAGTGTTAGAAACGCTGTAAATAAATTTGAAAAACTATCGAAAGCTTTAGATATCTCAACAAAAGAAATTGAACTTATAAAAAGCTATCATAAAAAAATCGCAAAAGAATCTGGTCTTATCAAACTGAAATAATATCAAGCGAATACTTAATTTTCCAAATGGATATAGAACTATTGATTATGAAAGAAAGACATTCCTGGGCCTTAGCCGGCTTTTCTCTGAAAAAATGAAAGAAAAAAAATATCCAATAATAATTAATACCTAAACAAAAAAATGTGTTTTTCTTGTTCCCTTGTTCCCTTGCGTTCTTGTTCTAAAGCTTGAGGTGTTAAGCTATGAATTTAATAATGAAAAAGCTAGTAATGGAATCAAAATTTCATGATGCCCTGTGATTGCAAACCCTTCACTGTTTTTCAAGGTTGGTCTTTTAACAACATTTGTTAATGGTCTATAATGTTGAATCATATCAAAATTTGCTGTTGTAATATTTTCAAGCTCAAAACCTGAAGCTGTAACAACTGCTATTGCCTTTAAAAAAACCTCTGGCATTATAACAGCTGAGCCAATATTTAAAAATACTCCGCCGCCTGTTAGATTTTTTACATTTTCGCAAAGAATTTCAAAATCAACTTGGGAAGCTTTTCCAAGCAAGGCTCCATCAACATCTGGGTGCTGATATATGATTTCTGTTCCTGAGGCTGAATGCACTGTTAAAGGAATATTTTCTTTGAAGCAATTATACGCTACTGAATATTCTTTATATTTAAAGGAAGAATCATTGATATATTTTCCAATTGATCCGCCATAACCATGATTTTCGCAAAGTTTTAAGGCCTTAAAAATATTTGCACCTGTTTCTTCGGCACAACCAAATTTTCCTTCGTGCAATGCTTTTGCAACATCCTCTGAAGTTTCACCAATCATTGCAATTTCAAAGTCGTGAATAATGGTTGATCCATTCATTGATATGCCTGTTAAAAATCCTTCCTTTATTAGCTTAATAATAAAAGGAGCAACGCCAGATTTAATAACATGCCCGCCAAGAGCTGCGATAAATGGTTTTTTTTTATCTTTTGCCTCTTTTATTTTCGTAACTAGTTTTTTGAAATCCTTTCCGACTAAAATATCAGGTAAAGATTTATAAAATTCTTTAAAGCTATCAAATTCGTCTGGTAATTTTGAAAACTTATCTTTTGAAACCAGATTTTTTCTTGAAGCAATTGGGTATGTTTTTATTTTGCTAAAATCAAATCGTTTAAATTTTTCATTCATATTTTTTGTGCTTTCATTTTTTATATTTTTTCTCAAAATATTTAGCTCGATTATCTATAATTTATTCTGTCTTTACAAGAGGAATCAACATGCTAGCTGATCTTACAAATAAGATCTTTTTGTCTTTTTTTAATTCAAGAGCCACGTTTACAGCTTCTTGGATTGAGTTAAATGCTTTTATAAACTTTGATTCAATAAGCTCTTTTTTTAAGTCTGTAACGACCCATATTTCATTGTTTGCAGCTATTTTCGCAATTTTGGCAGCAATATGATAACCTAACTCATAACCATTATTAATCTTTTTAAAAATTTCTTTATAATTTGTTTCGCTTGATAAAAGTTCTAAAAATCCTTTGCGACCAAGACCTTCTTTGCAACAAGACACTATTATTAAAATACCGCCTGGATTTAAAACTCCGCTTACATTATGAATAGCCTTTTGCGTTTGATAAAAATTAATATCCATGGGACTTTCAACGATAGCAACTGCAATATCTACCTTTTCATTAATATGAACCGAAAAAATATCCTTTGCCTTTTTGCTTGCCATTTCAAAAGAAGTCGTAATATCTCCGGCAGAAGCAAAACAAATTTTGTCTTCTCTATCAAGAACTGTCATTATTGAAAATATTTCTTTTTCTTTAAGCATAAAAACTGTTTCTTCCATTTCATCATGAACCGGATTATTCTCAAGCTTCATTATTTGATTTAAAGTTTTTAAGGCAAGTTTATGGTTGGCTTTAATGGAATTAATATCTGCTACCCCCGGAAGAAATGCTTTTCTGCCTCCGGTAAATCCAGCAAAATAGTGTGGTTCAACTGAACCAATTACAACAATTTTATCAGAATCAAAAACAAGTTTATTAAGCAAGATTTTGTTGCCATTTGTCGTAGTACCTAAAAAAGTCATTTCATTTTTAGCATAAGCATCATGACTAATAGTTAAGGAATGAAACTCTTCATAGAATTCTTGGAAAATGTTTTTTAATTCTTCCTCTCTTGCACTTCTGTGAGCGCCAGTTGCAATAATAAATCTAAGCTTTTTATCTTTTATTTTTTTATATATATTTCTCAAAACTTTGGCAGTTGGTGTTGGGCGTGTTCCATCATTCACAATAAATAAAAGCTGTTTGGCATCTTTAATAAAATCATCAAATTTTTTGGAATTAACTGGATTATTGATGGCTTCTGTTAAAAGCTTTGATTCATTTAAACTTCCAATATTCTTTGGAAAAATAATTTGTTCGAAATTCTTATCACTTATATTGCATTCAAGGATTTGGCCTGCATATGGAATTTCTATTCTCATATTTTTTTAGCCTTATTTAGAGGCTTTTAACTCTTCAAGTTTTTCTATAGTATTTTTAACTGATTGGGCAGAACTATTAAGTGCTGACAATTCTTCTTCGCTTAGATCAAGCTCTAGAATCTGCTCAACACCATTTTTTCCAAGCCTAACAGGAACTCCAACAAACATTCCATTAAGCCCATATTCGCCCCTTAAATACGCAGAACAAGGCAAAATTCTTTCTGTTCCTCTAAGCACACACTCTATCATTTGAGCAGTACTGGCAGCTGGTGCCCAAAAAGCCGAACCCGTCTTTAAATAAGAAACTATTTCAGCCCCACCATTTCTTGTTCTGTCAACCAGTCTGTCAATTGCTTCTTTTGGCATTAGCTCAGGAAGAGGAATTCCAAATACAGTTGTATATCTAGGTAGAGGAACCATTGTATCGCCATGACCACCCAAAACCATTGCAGCGATATCTCTTACTGAAACACCCAATTCAGCTGAAATAAAATATCTAAATCGAGCTGAATCCAAAATACCAGCCATGCCCACAACTTTTTTTAAAGCAAAACCAGTCTCATTTAAGGCAACATAAGCCATAACATCCAGGGGATTACTAACCATAATTAATATAGCATTTGGAGCATATTTTGCTATTTCTTTTGAAATAGTTCCAATAATATTTGCATTTATTATAAGCAAATCATCTCTTGACATACCAGGTGTTCTTGCCTTGCCAGCTGTAACAACAACTACATCAGAATCTTTCATTGCCGAAAAATCATTTGTTCCTGTTAAGCTTATGTCATAACGCCTTAAAGGAGCAGCTTGCATAGCATCCTTTGCTTTCCTTCAGCCATGCCATCCACAACATCAATTAAAACAATATTTCCAAGCCCTCTTTCTGCAGAGTATAAAGCGCAACTAGCCCCAACATTACCACTTCCAATGATTGTAATTTTCTTCATATTACACCTCCTCTTGCAATGTGTTTAGTTTAAGATCCCTGTTTGCGGTTTCTATAACTTCTGCAGATTTCATGAAGGTTTTTTGTTCTTCGGAAGTAAGTTCAAGTTCAATAATTTTTTCTATTCCATTTTTGCCAAGCAATACTGGAACACCAAGACAGATATTTTTTGTCTTGTATTCTCCATTAAGATAAGCAGAGGAGCATAAGATCTGCTTTGCATCTCTTATAATAACTTCCACAACCTCAGCCACTGAAGCACCTGGTGCATATGAAGCTGAGCCCGTCTTTAAAGCTTCAACAATATCTTTTCCCGCGTTTTTAGTTTTTTCTATTATTTTTTCAACTTTTTCAGGTGGCAATAGTTCTGAAATAGGAATTCCATTCACCCTTGAATATCTAGGCAATATAACCATATGATCATGATGCCCACCAAGCACAATTGAGCTAATATTTATATTAGCAATATTCAATTCTTCTGCTATAAATTCTCTCATCCTTGCTGCATCCAAAACACCTGTTAAGCCAAGGACTTTTTTAGGATCAAAGCCCTGTTTTTCTGCAGAACCCTTAACAATATAATAAGTCATTGTATCAACCGGTTCTGTTAGGTTTATAATTACAGCGTTTGGTGCATATTTTTTAATTTGCCTGCAAACATCTTCAACAATTGGCAAATTATTTTCAATAAGATCTGACCTTAACATCCCTGGTTTCCTCACTGTACCAGCTGCAATAACTATCGCATCAGAAGAAGACATATCTTCAAATTTATCCGAACCATTTACTTGAATATCATAATTCCTAAGAGGCGCTGCTTCCATAAGATCAAGGGCTTTGCCCTTTGCTCTCCCTTCAACATTATCAATAAGCATTATGTTTGTTACCATTTTTTCAGCCAAATAAAAAGCTGTTGCTGTGCCAGCATTTCCAGCACCGATTATTGATACTTTTTTCACATTTTACCTCTTTGAATAGTATTCAGTATTTGGTATTCAGTATTTGGTTAATTTGTTTTAACCAAATCTTGCCTATTAAGTACTGAATAAAAAAATTTTTACCCTAGTATAAATTAATAATGAATAGGAAATAAAATCAAGGAAATCTTAGATTATACGAATACTTCTTGATAATTTTTATTAAAATAACTAATAAGCTCTAACTTATTAATTTTTAATTTTTATGGAGCTATTAAAATGTCTAGTTCAATTACTGACAACGATGCTCTGCTATATCATAGCATGGGCAAAAAAGGGAAAATTGAAGTTGTGGCTACAAAACCTTGTAGAACTCAAAGAGATCTTTCTCTTGCATACACACCAGGAGTTGCTGTCCCTTGCCTGGAAATTGCAAAAGATCCTTCAAAAGTTTTTGAATATACAGCAAAGGGTAATTTGGTTGCTGTTATCTCAGATGGAACCGCTGTCTTGGGACTTGGTGATATAGGTCCGGCTGCTTCCAAACCAGTTATGGAGGGAAAAGGTGTTCTGTTCAAAAGATTCGCTGGAATTGATGTTTTTGACATCGAGCTTAACACCAAAGATCCTGATGAAATAATTAAAACAGTTCAATTATTGGAGCCTACTTTTGGAGGTATAAACCTGGAAGACATTTCCGGGCCCAACTGTTTTTATATTGAAGATAAACTAAAAGAAACAATGAATATTCCAGTGTTTCATGATGATCAACACGGAACTGCTATTATTTCTGGTGCAGCTTTAATTAATGCTTTGGAAATTAATGGCAAAAAAATACAAGATCTTAGAGTTGTTATTAATGGAGCCGGGGCAGCTGGCATCGCTTGTGCCAAGCATTATGTTACCCTTGGCTGTGATCCTAAAAATCTTATTTTATGTGATTCGAAAGGTATCATCCATAAGGACCGAGATGAAAAAATGAACAGGTACAAGGCTGAATTTGCAGTTGAAACAAACCTCCGAACCTTGGAAGAAGCAATGGTTGGGGCAGATTTATTTTTAGGTTGCTCTGTTGCCAATACTCTTTCACAAAAAATGGTTAAATCAATGGCTGATCATCCAATCATTTTTGCAATGGCCAATCCTAATCCAGAAATTACCTACCCAGATGCCTTAGCAGCCAGAGACGATGTTATCATGGCAACAGGAAGATCTGATTATCCAAATCAGGTAAATAATGTACTGGGCTTCCCTTTTATTTTCAGAGGTGCTCTTGACACTCGTGCAACCACTATTAATGAAGAAATGAAAATGGCCGCTACAATAGCACTAGCAAAGCTTGCAAAAGAAGATGTCCCTGATTCTGTTTGCAGGGCATATGGCGTTAAGAGATTATCTTTTGGAAAAGAATATTTAATACCAAAGCCATTTGATTATAGAGTTTTGATTTGGGAAGCATCTGCTGTCGCTAAAGCAGCAATTGAATCCGGTGTAGCCAGAAAAGAGCTTAACATTGAAGAATATAAAGAACACCTTGAATCTTTATTGGGAAATTCTAGAAAAGTAATGAGAGTTGTAAAACACATGGCCCAAGAACATCCTAAAAAGATTGTCCTTCCAGAAGGTGAAGATGAAAGAATTTTAAGAGCTGCTGCCTTAATTGTTGAGGAAAATATTGGTCAGCCAATTCTTCTTGGTACTAAAGAAGTTATTAGCAAAAAAGCCGAAGACCTTGGTATCTCACTTGAAAAAATGAGTGTAGTTAATCCGGTGAAATCAGAAAAATATGATGACTATGCAAAAGAATATTGGGAAATCAGACAAAGACACGGAAGAACCTTATCTGAAGCATATGATTTAATGAAGCTTCCCAGGGTTTTTGGTCCAATGATGGTTAAAAAAGGTGATGCTGATACTGTGTTAAGTGGCATAACCATGTCTTATGCCGAAACTATCCGCCCAGCAATTAGAGCAATTGGAGTTGATAAAAAGTACAATATTGTTGCATCCATGTATATGATGGTTTTTGATGAAAAAGTTTTATTTTTTGCAGATTCTACAGTCAATATTGACCCAAGTGCAGAAGAATTAGCATCAATTGCAATGATGACAGCAGATAATGTCAAAAAACTTGGTTTTGAACCCAAAATAGCAATGCTTTCTTTTTCTGATTTTGGTTCAGCAAAACACGCTTCTTCAATAAAAGTTAAAAAAGCCACAGAAATCGTAAAAGAAAAAAGACCAGATCTTGCAATTGATGGGGAAATGCAAGCAGACGTTGCAGTAGACAGTGAAGCACGAAACGAACTTTATCCATTCTCTACATTAGTAGGTGATGCAAATATATTAATTTTCCCAGATTTACAATCCGCAAATATTTCATATAAACTTTTAAAGAAACTAGGAAAAGCTGAAGCCATCGGCCCTATTTTAATGGGTTTAAATAAATCAGCTCACATTATTTCACATGAAGCAGATGTGGAAGGCATTGTCAATATGGCAGCGATTGCGGTTAGAGAAACTGACTAGACTTTCTTCTCTTGCGCTCTTGTTTTCTTTACTGCAAATTAAAAGTTTTCAACTCAACTTCATTTCCAAAATTACTTGCAACTTCCACGCTTTTTGTACCATGAGGCAATCTTAATCTGTAACCTTTTGGAATTGGTTTTGCAGAACTTAAAACAGTTCTTTTTAGAGCAGGATTTAAGTTTTTAATATTATTCAAATGTTGCCCAGTCTTTTTAAGAATTGAGCTTAAAAATATTTTATCTTTAATTTCCAAAATTTCATATTTTTCTGGTGCTAATCTATTAACTTTACCAAAATAGAAATTGGCGTTTCTTTCAACAATTAGTGCTGCTAAAAAAGATGAATAAAAATTCTTTGAAGCAAAGCCAAAAGTGTTGCCTTTGTAATTATTTATTAAATGAGATAAGGATTTTGTATAATATTTATCACATGCTTTTTTTAAACCAGAAGCGCCATGATTATATGCAGTTACAGCCAGTTCCCAGTTTTTTAATGTTTTAAAATTCGCTTTTAATAACTTTGCAGCGCCAACTGTAGAAATAAATGGATCTTTTCTTTCATCAACTAATGAATTGATTGTCATGAATTGCTGTCCAGTTGCCTCCATAAATTGCCAAATTCCAACTGCTTGAGCTGTTGAATATGCATTTGTATTAAACATTGATTCAACAAAGGCAATTCTTGTTAATTCAACAGGTATTTTATTCGCTATAAAAACTTTTTCCATCATTTCGAGGTACTTTCCGCTTCTTACAAGGCCCTTGTAAAAACTATTTCTCATACCATCTTGATATCTTAATCTTTTACTTGCATTTAGAAATTTATTCTTTTCAAAAACATTTGCAAAAAGATTATAAATTCGTCTTTCTTCAATTGTATTTGGATATTTATTTTTATGCAAGCTTAGTAATATTTTATTATAATGATTTTTAACGGCTGATTTATTCTGTTTACTATCTCTATTATCAACAACAATATAAGCTATATCAGGATATTTGGTATCATGTAATACTGATTGCCAGGCATAATATCTGGTGTAAATATTAATCCAAAAGTTTACTCTATCTTTAAGTTCATAGGGAACTGAAAAAGTCATTCTTCCATAATACCCTGTTAAATTCAGATTATATGGATAGGTTGGATCATCAAGCAAAGATGCAAATTCATCTGCACTGGCAAAGGTAAATAACAATTGCATCAGAATTAAGATTTTAAATGTTTTTTTCAGTATTATTTCAACCACTTAAGTTACCCCAACTATTTAATTAATATTATATCATCATTCAACATCATAAGCAAGCTTGCTGCTATTTTTTTGCTTATATTTGCTGAATCTATAATCATAATAGTATACTATTGCATTAATTGTGCCAGCTATTATAAAAAACTTAAACACACGTAATCAATGTACTTTTTGGGGCCTGCTTAGAAAACGCATTAATCCTATTAAATATTAGGAATTTTTTCGCCACTAAAACAGCACTATTTTCCAAAAAGAAAAAATATAGCCCAATTAATACACAAGCATTCCAATATCTTCAAGCTTTAGCCTCACGAAATCTTATTGACATATAAATATTTTTTTTCTAATTTCCGCCAATCGTAAGATGTAATAATACAAAGCATGGCTCCTTAGCTCAGGTGGTTAGAGCATACGGCTCATATCCGTAGCGTCCGGGGTTCGAGTCCCTGAGGAGCCATAAATTTTGTCGTCAGACAAAATTTATCCTCTAATCTCCACTTACCACTTACTACTTACCACTTACCACTTACCACTTACCACTAAAAACTTATATATTGACTCCATCACCTTATTTAAGTAAAATTATTCAGCTTTTTTTATTAAAAGGAAAGATCGTGGAATTATTATTAGATATTGTTTTTAGTGAATATTTTGCTCTTGTTTTAATCTTTTTTGGAATTTTTATAGTATCATTTTACCTAATGCCAGATGAGGCAAAGATTCTTGCCCAACAGCGACTGGGAGTTGATACTGGCAAAAAGGAATATAGATATTCACTATTAAAATATGCAGCTATATTATTTCCACTATTTTTACCATCAATAATGGCATTAAAGGTTGATAAATATAGAGCAAAAAGAAAAAAAATTCTTATTTCAGCTGGAATGAGTGACCAATTAGATCCCAATGAATTCATAAGCTTTAAATGTGTTACAGTGCTATTTGCTTTAGGCGCATCTTCTTTTTATTTTGGAACAAGTGGCGCTGAAATCCCTTATGGCAAAATTATTCTAATCACAATTATTGGATGGTTTGTTCCAAATATTTGGATAAGTGGAATAAAGAAAAAAAGACATAAAATCATTTTTAGAACTTTGCCATATTTTATGGATTTATTAACTCTATCTGTTGAAGCTGGCCTTGATTTCATTGCAGCAATTACGAGAATCATACAGAAATCTAAAGATAATCCACTAGTTGATGAATTTCAAGCCATGTTAAAGGAAATCAAACTTGGAACAAACAGATCAGATGCCCTTGGAAACATGGCACAACGAATTCATTTATCTGAATTTTCTTCTCTTACAACTGTACTAATTCAAGCAGATGAGCTAGGTGCATCAATTGGGCCTGTCCTAAGGGCTCAATCTGAGCTTTTAAGAACACAGCGCTTTCAAAAAGCAGAAAAAAAAGGAGCAGAAGCTTCACAAAAAATTCTTATACCAATGATTCTTCTAATTTTACCAACAATAGCAATCGTTATTTTTGGACCAATGATTCTCAGATATTTTTATATGGGAGGGCTATAAATGGCCAAACTTATAGTTGTATCTGGAAGCACTTCAATCAAAGAATTTAATATCACTAAGGATCAAATTTCAATTGGAAGAACTGCAGAAAATGACATAGCATTGGATTCTGTTAGGGTTTCCAGAAAACATGCAATAATAAAAAATGAAGCCGGCATAATTTCAGTTATTGATAATCAAAGCTCTAATGGTACTTTAGTTAATGGTGAAAAAATCAATGAAAGAGTATTAGCAGAAAATGATAAAATCATAATTGGTGAATATATTTTTAAAATTGTTGACCTTAGACAAGCTGGAACTGGAAGCTCTGAAGATGGTTTTGAAATGTCAGGAAATGGTGAAGCAGAAGAGGAAATCATAGAAGAAAAAAAATCATTAAAAGAAATTTTATCCAGGGTTAATATCCTTGATTGGAAATATAAAACAGCTATTCTAATTGGTCTTTACATTCTATTTACCCATTCATTTATTACTGATTATCTGATAAAAAAGGGGACCAGGGAATTATTTATTGAAACTCATAAGCGTGCTCAAATAATAGCTAAATATCTGGCTCAAAAAAATCAAACTCCTCTTATGAACCATAATGACATACTTTTGGATGTAGCCACCATTAAACAAGAACAAGGAGTTAAAGAAGCCTACATTGCAGACACAAGACTTAGAATAAGGGCTCCTTCTGCAAGTTTTGGTCAAACCATAACAGATGCCATTTCAAAAGAAGCCCTATATCAAGATAAGCTAGTTGATGATTTTCCTGACTATCAGAATCTGGATACTTTTTTAAAAAACCTAAATACAGATTCTAGCTTTATTCTTTCAACACCTATCAAAGTATGGGATGAACAAAACACAAAGTTCCGAACAATAGGAATTGCAAAAATTGTTTATTATCCCCTGGAAATAATTAATAATCATATGAACAGGAAAGAAATCCAAAAAGAGGGTTTTGTTATTGGGCTTATTCCAGCACTTATTATATTTCTTGGAATTTATTTCTTTACAGTCTTTCCAATCAGAAGAGCTAGAAATGAAATTGAAGATGTTATAAAGGGGCTAAAATCATCTGCCTCTGAAAAACTTGGATTCTCTGAACTTAGTTCATTAATTGAAAGTGCGAACAGGGCCATTGAAAAAGCCGCATCGCAAGCTGCCTCAGCAAGTGGGTCAGAACCAAGCTTATCATCTTCATCATTAGGCTCGCAGAATTTTTATGAGAGCTCTGAATGGGAAACAATCATAAACTACTGTAAAGATGGCTTAATAATTTTGGATCCTAATAATACTATCCTATTAACAAATCACTCAGCCCTTACTCTTTTAAAGCTACCAGGCAATGGTGGAAAGGGTGATGATGTCTTTGACACCATTGAAAACTCTGAAATATTGGATATATTAAAAAGCCAATTCGAATTAATTGCTGATAATATTGATGAACCAGCTCCTGATGAGCTTGAATTTGGAGGACCTGGGTCAATAATTAAAATACAATCATTGGCAATCAAAGAAAGCTTTGGACAAATAATTGCAAAAATATTGTTGTTTTCACAAGAGTAAAATGTAAAGATATTAAATTATGATAGAACATAGAATAAAAATAATAAAAGGCCATTTAAAGGGTAAACAGTTAAAACTTAAAGGCGAAGCTATTACCATTGGTCGTTCTGAAGAATGTAGTCTTTTTATTAACGAACAAAACATTTCCAGACAGCATGCAAGGTTTGTTAAAACAGCACAAGGTTATGATATTGAAGATCTTGGCTCAAGAAACGGCATTCATGTAAATAAAAATAAAGTTAGAAAAACCCCCTTAAAATCAAGAGATAAAGTTTTTATAGGGGAAACAGTAATAGAGTATTATCAAGTTAGAATAAAACAAAGCCAAGGAACAGATACGCAAGCTCAAATCCTTGGAACAAGCATTAATGGTGATCAAGCGGCAGGAATTTCAGCGGGCGCTGATCTTGCAATGGGATCTTCTTCAAAAAAAATGAACCCCGCAACCAGGAAAAGAATTATAATTTATGGAGTATCAGCCCTGGTCCTCGGATCATTGTTTTTATCTAAATCAGGCATATTAAATAAAAAGAGTACCGCTGTTCAGACAGATACAAGCATCTCTGAGACTCAAGAACAGACAAACAAACCATCCGCAATTAAAGAAACCCAAAAAAGTAAGCTTAGCAAGTTAAACTCAAAGGAAACCTCCCAAAGCTTTACCTTTGAAGGACAAAATGTTAGCTTAAAAGAACTTTATGCAAAAGCTGTGATTATGCATGACGCTGGTAATTATTTTCAAGCGTTAGAGCTTTTAAAAGTTATTATTTCACATAACCCAAATCACAGTAAAAGCCATATGAAACAAGAAGCATGGACAAACGAAATGAATGAAATTGGCAAAACACTTTTATCAAAAGGTGAAAGATCATTTAACAATCGCTATTATCAAGATGCTAAAGAATATTTTTCACAAGTTATTGATCTTATTCCTGACCAAAAACACCCTTTATATAAAAGAGCAAAATCTGCACTGGAAGAATTAGAAAAAATAACCGCACAAACTTATTAAAGGATTTAATTGAAATAAAATGGCTGATGATAATAATTCAAATAATAATTTTGAGGACATGATTGCAGAGCTTGAAGAAGATAAAAATGAAAAAGAACTGTCCCCAAAAGAACAAGTAAAAAACAAACCCTCCTCTGAAAAAGATACTTTCTCTTTTAATCTTGAGGAAGATGGCTCGCTTATTGATAAAGCAATTGATGATGTAATAATCGAAGAACAAGATATAATTGATATAGATGAAGAATTCGCAGTTTCTTCAAGCGAGATTCTAGAAAAGGATGACCTTCCACATAAGCCTGATGATAAAGAAAATGATGAACATGTTTTGGATAATATAAAAGACTCAAATGATTTATCAATAATGGAAGGTAAAAATACTGGCCTTGATGAACTCTTTGACCAGCAAGAAGAGGTAAATGATCTTGGGGAAGATTCTATAAAAGAAAATGATGAAATCGAACTTCTTGAAGAAAAGCATAATGAAAATTCAATTCTGCTTGAAAAACATGAAGACAAGGATGAAGATGATTCTAACAAAACAGAACTTATTATTCCTGATATAAATGAAAGCAACACTGATGAAGAAGAAGATGAGGATATAATTACACTTGGTCAAGAAGAAGACGAATTTTTGCTTGATGAAGAGGATGATGAGCATTACCTTGGTGAAAAAGAAGATAAAATTGGTTTTCAGGATAAGGAAGATAGTTTATTTGATGATGATGATGATAATAAGGAAGAATCCTTTCAAACAAAAATTCAAGCAGAAAAAGAATCGTCTTTTATGGAAGAAGCAGATTCTTCATTTCTTGATGATGACTCTATAATAGATAAAGCGCCAGCCGAAGAAGATTCTGCAGAGCCCTCTTTCATGCAGGATAATGATGAAAGTGAAACCACTGATGATGCTGAAACATCATTTATGCAGGATAATGATAAAATCGAAGATGAAGATACAGCAGAGCCATCATTTATGCAAGATAAAGCTGGTGATAATGATGAAACTGAACTTCTCGATGAATCTCAAGATGTTTTCCCAGAACCAGAACAAGAAGATGATTTAATTACCCTTGATGATCAAACCCTTGATGATAGTGAAAACGCAGAAGCTTCAGCTGAAGCTTTTGGTCTGGATTTTTCTGATTCTGAAGAATTAACGGACCAACAAGAACCAATAAGTAAAGACTTAGACAATGATATTGCAGCTGTTGAAAATAGCAATACTCCAAAAACCGCGATATTTGATTATTCTTCTCCGAAGTTAACCTTATACTATAATGATAAGGAAGCTGATTCTTTTATTCTTGATAAAGAAGAATCAATTATCGGCAGAATGGAAAACAATGATATTATCGTTACAGATCCAAACTGTTCAAGAAATCATGCAAAAATTATTAAAGATGGCCAAGACTTTTATCTAATTGATCTTGGATCAACAAATGGCACAATAATAAATGGTAAAAAAGTAAAAAGACATAAGCTTGTTGATGGAGATAGGATAGATTTTGCGGCTGCGTATTTACAGTTTAACACTTTTACCGCGAATTCAGATGGCTTTGCAGTAAATAATAATTCCCTTGAAGAAATTTCAGAAGATAACCTGGACGCTCGCCCGGGCTGGATGAAAAAACTACAATTAACCCGGCGAAAACTTTTTATTTATTTTTTTATAATATGCTGCTTAGCTGTTGCCCTTAACGTTTCCCAGCAAAAGAAAAAGGCTGCGAAACAAGTTTCCATTGAACAGGAAATTCAAAAAATCCCTCAAGATAGTTCCGAAATCACAGATAAAATAAATCGCTATAATTATATCATGGAAGAAGGCAAAAAATTCTATGATGACCATAAATTTGAAGAAGCTTCAGACAAATTTAATCAAGCATTAAAACTTGATACAGAAAGTGAAGAAGCTTATACAATGCTTCAAAAATCAAAGAATGCACTTGAAATTCAAGATGAAATTACAAATCTTAAAGCAGAAGAAGAAAAACGCAAAGCACAGCTTGCAAAAATTGATAAGCTAGAAAAACGAGGTCTCGCTCAATATAATCAAAACAACTACAAAGATGCTGAAAGCACGTTCATGGAAGTACAAAAAAGTGACAAAAACAATGCAATAGCATCCAAATATCTAAAGATAATTAGTAATATCACAAGCAAGTCATATCAAAAAATCCTAAAGGACGCAAAGCTTGAAGAGCTTGTAGAAGAACAATTAAAATTAGCAGAAGAATACTACAAAGCTGGCCAAATTTATAAGGCAATTTTAGAACTGAAAAAATTAAGTAACTATAAAGAAATTAAGGACGCTCCATTTAAAATAAGAATTGATAGTGTAATTTCATCATATGAAGACTCCTTAAAAACAAAGCTTAAAACAAAGCTCCAAAACGCTTTAGCTCTTTGGGAAAATGGAGATAAAATACAATCAAGGGAAATGATTCGTGAAATACTAAAAGAATATCCTGAATATGATGAAGCAAAAAATGAATATAATAAGCTCATAGAAGAACTTTCAGTTGAGGCTCAAAACACATATCACAATGCAATGATACATGAAAGATATGATGATGTTGAAGAGTCTTTAAAATTATATGAAAAGGTTATTGAGCTTCTAGAACCCACTGATGAATATTATAAAAAAGCCACTGATAAAATTGCATCAATAAAAAGGTAATAGTACCAAACAAAAAAACATTTATCATTTCAATACATTGTCTTGGTTTTTTTCAAAAAAGCATAAAAACTTAACTAGTTAGCTTTTTTCACTTTTTTCTTGACGCATAACATTAGTTATTGTATGTTTCGACGCAGTTGCTAAGTAATTATTTAATAATTTTGGGAGAATAACAATGAGAAAGTTATTAACACTTGTATTTATTCTAATCATGGCTTTTTCTTTTTTGCTAATAATAGCATGCGATAATAAAGCTGATTCAGATTCAAATGCAGCTACAGTTGATGAAGGATGTAATGATTCAAGTGGCTGCAATGATGATGGCACATCAGCCTGGGATACCGATGATGGTGATGTTACTTCAGCATCTTCAGACAGCTCTGATGAAGTTTTTGATGAAATTGAAAATGTTAACTTATTATTTTCAGGTGGAAAATGGTATTCATCTGGCTACACTGTTACAGCAGCTAAAGGCTGTGATATTGATGGTGATGGAAGAGATGAAGTTATTGTTGGCAGAAAGGCAAATGATGAAGATGCAGTCAGAATCTATGTCTATGAAGATGCAAACTCAAGCTTTGAATTAATGGACCAACTAGGAACAAACTGGGATGCAAGTTCTTATGTTACAGACATCGCTTGCGGTGATGTAACAGGTGATGGCAAAGCTGATTTTGTTGTTTCAAATTATACAACAGGCAGTGACGATGATTCAAATGAACTCATTAAATGGAAAGTTTATTCCTATACAAATGTTTGGGAAATGGTTGAGTTCGTTGGTGGCGGTGGAACTGGTAATTTTAGTTATGCCCAAGACGTTGATGATGTAGATGGAGATGGAGATACAACAGATGCAATTTCAACTTGTGATAATGATTATACCGATAATGCTGATGTTTATCTTGATTCAACGTTAGCAACAGGCGATGATGAAATTAAAGATGAATGTATTAGAGATGATGCTTATGCAACAGGTGTTGCAGTCGGTGATTTAGATAGTGATGGAATTGATGAAATTGTTGTTTCCTATCGAACAACAGCATCAGATGAAGCAAGAGTAATTGTTTATGATAACTTTGATGATGAAGATTATGATGGTGATGAAGTTGTTGTTCTTGATAACCTTGTAACTTCAGGTGCTTCTGTGCTTGGCAGTGACAGCTTTTATGCAACAAGCGTAGCTGTTGGCGAAATTGATGATGATCCAGATGATGTTGACCCAATTGAGCTCGTAGCATCCTTTTATACGACAGGATCAACTGATGCAAAATTCATCATGTGGGATTGGGATTCATCAACACAAGAAGTTTCTTCAAGTACAGTTGGCGGAACAGGCTGGAATGCAGCAACATATCCAACTCATATTACAATTGGTAAGCCTTATAATGACAACCATGTTGTTGCAATGTCTAGATTTGTATATGGCGTAGAAAATGAAGAAGCAAGTTATGCAAAACTAAAAGAATATGTTTTCTTAGATGATGAATTCTATAGGGTTTTTAATGGTGGAACAACTCTTAATTCTGAATATTATGCAACCTGGGTTTCAATGTGCGACATTAATGGTGATGGCAATGACGAAACTCTCCTGGCTCTTCAAGGCGAAGATGGTGGAACAAAAGTTAGAGTTTATGGCGATGGATATGAAGAATTTCAACCATCTTTAGATTTTGGTGACACCTGGGATAATGATATTTCTGTAAGTTCTGTTGAATGTGGTGATTTTGATGGCGATGGAAGATCTGAAATAATTATAGCAAGAAATACTGATGATTATGGTGAAGTTAGATTCTTAATTTATGAAGCTGCAACAACCTATCAATGCTGCTTAGGCGAATCAGAAGCAACAGCTGATTTATCAGATGAAGAAGCGGTTGCAGATGAAGAAATCGTAGATGCAGAAGCAGAAGAAGAAGAAGCAGAAGGCGAAGTAGCTGATGCTGATGACGACGATGCAACTGATGATGGCGATTCAGACGCTACAGCCGCCGATGCAAGCGAAGAAGCAACAGCTGATGCAAGTGCTGATGCAGGAGCTGAGACTGATGTTTCAGCAGCAACAGAAGATACAACAGTTGATGCCCAAGGCTCAGGTTGCGGTATGATTCCTGCAAATGGCGAGCAAGATGCAGCAATCTATGTATTATTGGCACTTATGGGCTTGTTTTTTATAAGAAGAAAACAACACAACTAATAGACTGTTAAATAGCGATCAACTTCCCAGGTGTGTACCTGGGAGCGATAATCCTTCCATTCAAGTTTTTTAGCAGCAACAAAATGACTAAAAATATGTTCCCCTAAAACATCTTTAATTACATTATCTTTTTCCAGCTCTTTAATCGCGTAATTTAAATTAGGTGGCAATGAACCTATTTTCAATCTACCGCGCTCTCTTTGGCTCATAGTATAAATATTTTTGTTTACAGCAGGAGGTGGATCAATTTGATTTTTAATTCCATCAAGCCCTGCTTTAAGCATAACAGCTAAACCTAAATATGGATTACAGGCAGGGTCAGGATTTCTTAATTCGCATCTTGTACTTTCACCTCTTTTTGAAGGAACTCTGACAAGAGGTGATCTATTTCTTTCTGACCAGGCGATATGAGTAGGAGCTTCATAACCAGGAACCAGTCTTTTGTAAGAATTTATTAACGGGTTTGTAATAGCACAAAGGGCTTTTGCATGTTGTAATAAGCCACCAATATACCACAGACCAATTTTACTAATTCCATCATACTGGCCTTCTGGGTCATAAAATTGATTTTGATTTCCTTTAAACAAGCTCTGATGAACATGCATCCCTGAGCCATTTATTCCAAAAACTGGTTTAGGCATAAAAGTAGCATGCAAGCCAAAATCTTTTGCAATTTTTCGAACAACAAATCTAAAAGTGGCTACATTATCAGCCGTTGTAATTGCTTCCTCATGTTTAAAATCAATTTCATGTTGCCCAGGAGCAACTTCATGGTGTGCTGCCTCTACTTCAAAACCCATATATTCCAGGGCATTTACAATCTCTCTTCGAGCATCTTCTCCTTGATCAACAGGAGTTAAATCAAAATACCCACCTGAATCATGGGTATCTGTGGTTGGCTTATTATTTTCATTTCTTAAAAAAAGAAAAAATTCAGCTTCTGGACCTGCTTCCATTCTATAGCCTAAGTCTTGTGCTTCTTTAACAACTTTTTTTAAGGCAAGACGAGGGCAACCCACAAATGGGCTATGATCTGGATTATAAATATCACAAATTATCCTTCCAACTTTTCCACCTTTTTCCTTCCATGGAAAAATTCTAAATGTATTCAAATCTGGTTTCAATAACATATCTGATTCTTCAATTCTGGCAAAGCCTTCTATTGAAGATCCATCAAATAATATTTCTCCTTTTAGAGCTTTTTCAAACTGTCTTTCAGGAATCTCAACATTTTTATTTACCCCTAAAATATCTGAAAATTGTAGCCTAAGAAAGTCAACATTTGCGTCTTTCATGATCTTCAAGAGTTCATCAGCACTTTTCATATAGCCTCCATTTTGCATTTACAACATTATTCAAAAAGTAACAGAATCAGATTATCATTGAAATGGCAAATAATGCAAGTATTTTTTTGCACTTTTTGCACTTTTTTACACCCATTGCAACTTTTTGTTCTTTTTATATTATCTTCTTTCACTCTTGACTTGACCAATTATAGCTTTTCCACTATTAAGCCCCTGTTAACAAACTGGAGGCCTTAAAATGAAGCCATTAAACATTATATTAATCCTTATCATATCTACTACAATGCAATTATCCTTATCTGCAAATGAAAAACTCAACATTGTCTCATCAATACTTCCTCTTGAGTTTTTTATTGAGCAAATAGGGAAAGACCTAATTAACTCTTCTGTCATGGTTCCAAAGCAAGGCAATCCCCACTCATATGAACCACTACCTAGTCAGCTAAAAAACATATCAAAAGCTGATTTATATATAAAAATTGGCTCAGGAATTGACTTTGAGTTGTCCTGGATAGACAAACTAATTAGTCTTAATAATAAAATGAACGTTTGCAATGCTTCAAAGGGGGTAAAATTTATTGAAATTGAAAACGAACACGAGCACGGGCACGTGCACGAAAGGGAAAAGAAGAGACATGATCCACATGTTTGGTTGTCGCCAAAGAATGCAATGCTAATAGCATCGAATATTGCTTTATGCATGATAAGTCTTGATCCGGAAAATCAAGATTTTTACCTTAAAAACAATAAGAACCTTTTATTATCACTAAAAAGACTTGATAAAGAAATAAGATTACAGTTTTCTGAAAAACAAGGGGCTGCTTTTATTGTTTTTCATCCTGCTTGGATATATTTTGCGAACGAATACGGTCTTAGGCAAATCCCAATTGAAATTGGGGGGAAAGAGCCAACTGCTAAAGAATTAATTAATATTGTAAAACTGGCTAGAAGTAAAAATATTAATAAAGTTTTTGTTTCAGCTCAGTTTAGCGAAACTTCTGCAAAAGCAATTGCCAAAGAAATTAATGGACATGTTATTTCAGTAAATCCTCTTGCAAAAAACTACATAAGTAATATTAAGGAAGTAAGCAAAAAACTTTCTGCTGGATTAAAATAAAAAAATGACTTCAATAAAAAACATTGCCCTTGAAATAAAAAACCTGGATTTAACTTTTGAGCATAATAAAATTTTAGATAATATTAATTTAAGTGTATTAAAAAATGATTTTTTAGGAATAATTGGACCAAATGGTGGTGGTAAAACTACCTTATTAAAATCTATCTTGGGGCTCTATAAACCAAACTCTGGTACAATTAGGGTTTTTAATAAAACTCCCAAAGAAGCTCTTTTGGATATTGGTTATGTTCCTCAAATATCACTCCTTGACAATGATTTTCCAATCTCTGTTTGTGAAACCTGTTTACTTGGAGCCAAAAAGGCAAATTTTTCTTTTTCTTATGCACAAAAAGATATAGAAAGAGCAGAAAATGCTTTGAAAAAAGTTGAGGTTTTTGACCTTAAAAACAAACAGCTGGGCAAATTATCTGAGGGTCAAAAGCAACGAGTGTTTATTGCCAGAGCCCTTGCAAAAAACCCAAAATTGCTTTTATTAGACGAACCAACATCAAGTGTTGATGCCCATATTAGAACCGAAATTTATGAACTTTTAAATAATTTAAAAGATAGCCTTACAATTATAATAGTAACACATGATATGGGAGTTATCTCAAGCTATATTGATAAAATAGCCTGTTTAAATAAAAAACTTTATTATCATGATTCGAAAACTGTTTTGCCTGAGGATTTTGAAAAGGTTTATGGTTGTCCTTTTGAAATGATAGCGCATGGTGTGCCTCATCGAGTTGTGGGTGATCATTAACTTAAATAAACTTGATGTAGCTCTAATTGAAAACTGAAAATTGATTGTTGAATATTGAAAATTTAAACGAGCGGACTAAGGGAAATAATCAACAATCAATTTTCAATAATTAATGGAAGACCAAACAATGCCGGAAATACTTACATACGAGTTCATGCAAAACGCCATTATTGCTGCACTTCTTGCTTCCATAAGCTGTGGGATAATTGGAGCATTTGTAGTGGTTAAAAAAATTGTTTCCATAAGTGGTGGAATTGCGCATACTTCCTTTGGAGGCATTGGACTTGGCTATTTTTTGGGCATAAACCCATTTTTTATGGCTATTCCCTTTTCTTTAGTTGCAGCTGTTTTCATCGGTTTATTAAAAAACAAATCGAGGCTAGCTGAAGATACAACTATTGGAATATTTTGGTCAATAGGTATGGCAATTGGAATATTATTTATTGGTCTAACTCCGGGTTATACATCAGACCTTACGAGCTACTTATTTGGAAATATACTAACAGTTCCAAACCTTGATTTATTGCTGATGTTAATATTAAACATAGTTATTATTATCTCAATATTCTTCTTTTATAAAGAATTCTTTGCTATATCTTTTGATGAAGAATATGCTCAAGTCTCTGGCATTAAAGCTAATATGTTTTATATATTTCTACTAATACTTATTTCTTTAACTGTAATTATTTTAATTAAAGTTGTAGGAATTATTTTAGTCATAGCACTTTTAACCTTGCCAGCAGCTTGTGCGAGACAATTTACATATAACTTTAAAAAGATGATAGGCATTTCAATTGGACTTGGAATTTTATTTAACTTATTTGGCTTGTTATTAAGTTATCATTTAGATCTTCCATCTGGAGCAACAATTATCCTGGTAAGTGCGTTCGTATTTTTACTAATATTAGCGAGTAAAAAAATTATTTCTTCATCTAATCTCAAATCTCTAATCTCTATTTTCTAAATTTTACAAAGTAAAATTTTACGCTCCCGCCCAAATAGCCAGAATAATTGTTATTTACCCCCAATTTAATGAAGGTGGGCTTCATATTACCGCTTTAGGCTTCCTACTTAATACCTATATGGCAACCATACAGGCAAGGCTTGCTCACCACGACAAGGGACGAATCCCATAACAGATTACTTACAGGGAATAAATAATCGACTACCCAGCATATCCGGCAGGAGCGAAGCTTCTTTATATTAGAAACCCCCCTCGGTCAACATTAATCTTAATTATTCTCTTGTTCCCTTGTTCCCTCGCGCTCTTGTTCCCTTCAACAATTTAGTTGCTTTTTCCTGCCTAAAATTTAAAAATTTAAAACTTATTATAAGGAGAGGATTGCCAAATAATGGAAGAAAAAGTAATTAATACTTTATCGGAATTATTCCTAAGCGCTGTAGAAAAATACCCATCGCGCCCTGCCTTTAAAGAAAAGAAAAAAGACGAATTTCGTACATTAATATACTCTGAGTTATTTGGGGAAGCCTCTGCTCTTGCTTGTGCTTTAATGGACCTGGGAATTGAAAAATCAGATCATGTTATGCTTTTAGCAAATAATTGCTTAGAGTGGATTATCTGTGATTTATCAATGATTTGTGCTAATATTATTTCAGTCCCAACAAGTGGTGATTTAACATTTGAAGAATATTTTAAAATACTAGAACATTCAAATTCAAAAGCGATTTTTGTTCAAAAACAAGAACAACTTTATCAAATTAAAAACGCAATTGAAAAACTGCCTGACCTAAAGCATATTATCATTATGGATCCTGAGTTTGAATTTAGAGACGGTGAAAATATTTATTCGCTACACAAATTGATTGAAAAAGGAAAGATTATCTACAAAAAAGATAAATCAGCATTTGAAAATAGACTTAAAAATGTTAAAGCACAAGACTTGGCTACTATTGTCTACACTTCTGGAACTACAGGAAATCCAAAAGGGGTAATGCTTACTCATGCAAACATTACCAGCAATGCCCTTTCTTTGCCATCCTTAATAGATATAACATATGAAGACAGATTTTTATCAATCCTTCCTTCTTGGCACATGTTTGAAAGAACAGTTGAATATGTAGCTATTTACTGTGGCAGCTTAACTTGCTACACAAATATTAGAAAATTTAAGCAAGATTTAATTTCACAGAAACCAACCCTAATGGCCTCTGTTCCAAGAATTTGGATAAAAGTTTATGATGGAATTAAAACAAAATTTGACAAAGAAAAACCCATTAAAAGAAAGCTAATACAATTTTTATTAGGAAAAAGTAAAAATTACATTTATGCAAAAAGAGCATTAAATAATGAAGTAATCTATTTTTCTGAAAAAGAATTGCCTTCAAAAATATCTAAATCAAAATTATCAATATCAATTAAATTGCTCGAAAAAATACACTCCTTTGCTGACAAATTAGTTTGCTCAAAAATCAGGCAAGCAACAGGAGGACGTTTAAGAGCAGCAATTTCTGGTGGAGGCTCTCTTCCAGATTACGTTGATGATTTTTTTGAAGTTGTTGGAATAACTCTTCTCAATGGTTATGGATTAACTGAAACTTCTCCTGTTTTATCAGCCAGATCCCTTAAGCATAATATTAGGGGAAGCATAGGACAGCCAATTATAAACACGGAAATTAAAATATTAGATGAAAAAGGAAATGCTGTTTCTATAGGAAAACAAGGCATTATTTGGGCTAAAGGCCCCCAGGTAATGAAAGGATATTATAAAAACCAAGCAGCAACTGACCTTGTTTTAAAAGGTGAGTGGTTTAATACCGGTGACCTTGGAAAACTTACAATTACAAATGATGTTGTTATAACAGGAAGAGCAAAAGACACAATTGTTTTAATTAGTGGTGAAAATGTTGAACCTGAACCAATTGAAGCAAAGCTCGAGTCAAGCATGTACATAAGTCAGTCAATGGTTGTAGGCCAAGATAAAAAAAGTTTGGGTGCAGTAATTGTCCCCAATTTTGAAGTCCTTAAAGATTGGCTAAATTTTCAAAGCAAAGAGCTTCAACACGATGGAGTGGATGTTGAAGATGACTTAGTTAAAAAACTTATACAATCAGAAATTCAAACATTAATTTCAAAAGCTACAGGCTTCAGTGAATATTGCCACATCCCAGCAAATCGAATCTGTATCGTTGATAAAGAGTTTGAGCTAGGGGTCGAATTAACACAAACTCATAAAAAGAAAAGAAATGTTATTTTTAGTAAATATAAAGAACAGATTGAGGGAATGTATAGGTCTTAGCTGGAGAACAAGAGCGCAGGGGAACAAGAGAACAAGGAATAAAGAAGAGAGGTTGTAAATGATTATAAAAAACGAGCTTAATAATATAATAAATCATCTTATTTTGTCGGAATTTGAAGATGTTTTGATTATCGAGATGAATAAGGACAAGGCTGCTCGCAATAATATTGAGAATGGATTAATTGATGCTTTAACTGAGGCTTTAGATTTTTATGAGTCTGCAGAAAAATATAAATCTGCCATTTTGGCAAGTGCCAATCCTCGTGCTTTTTCTGTAGGTGCTAAAATTGACATGATGCTTGGCAAAACTGTTAAGGAAGCTGAAAAATTCGTTGATTATGCACAAAAAATTATTATTAAAATGAAATACTGTAAAAAACCACTAGTAGCAGCAATAAATGGTATTGCCCTGGGAGGAGGCTGTGAACTCGCGCTTGGTTGCCATCTTCGGGTTTTAGAAAAAACAAAAACAGGAGCAATTGGCTTGCCCGAAAACCGTCTTGGAGTGTTACCAGCAATGGGTGGAACAGCAGCCATGGTAAATATGTTTGGCAAAGATAGGGCTATTGATTACATAACAAATGCGAACATCTTTGACACAGACTCAGCGATCAAATCCGGTATCGTAGATTTTATTGTTGAAAAAGGAAAGTTGCTAGATCAGACAATAATCATTGCAAAGGGCTTTTCTGAGTTATACAAAGCTGAAGATTTACAAAGCAAAGAAATTAATCTTGAAAAAATTGAAAACGAGCTAAATGTATATATTAAAGAAGCACACTTTGAAGTAGCAAATCCCGAAATCGGTCCAATTGCTCAAAACCTAACAAAATGGATTGCAAGCAAGTTTACAGATATGAATTTTTTAGAAGCACTTGCCTATGAAAAAATAGCCTTTGCATATTTAGTAGGAACAGAAGATGCCCAAGAGGGAATTACTGCTTTAGTAGATAAAAGAGATCCGGTGTTTACTTGTAAATAAGTTGCAAGTCGTATGTCGTAAGTAGTAAGGAACACTTACCACTTACCACTTACCACTTACCACTTAAAACGGAGGTTTCATGAAAATATCAAATTTTTACAAAAAAAATGATGACCTGGATTTTATTCTAAAATCCTTTGATTGGGATAAAATTATCAGAGCAAAGGAAGGTGATTTCCAAAATCAATTATCAGAAGATGATTTAAATGACATTGCAGAATCCTATGCAATGGTTTTAGATACTGTTGGAAAAATAGCAGATGATGTGATTGCTAAAAATGCAAAAGTCATTGATGAAAAAGGGCTGGATTTTAAAGCTGGTAAAGTAATCTTTCCAAAAGAAGTAAAAGAAAATTTAAAGCAATTTGAAGAACTTTGTATTGGTGGCTTAAGTACTCCTGCTGATTTTGGTGGAATGAATTGTCCTAATATTATTGCTACAGCAATTCTAGATATTATTTCAGCAGCAGACGGCTCGATTCATAATTTCGTTGGTTTAACCTTTGGAATTGCTGATTCTATTGATGAATTTTGCAGTGATGAAGTTAAGGCCAAATATCTTCCTTTATTTGCCTCTGAGGGTTATACTGGAGCAATGGCTCTTACAGAACCTGATGCAGGAACTGATCTATCTAATGTCAGAACCAAAGCAACCTTAGATGATAAAACCGGGAAGTGGATCTTAAATGGAACAAAAAGATTTATAACCAATGGTTGTGGTGATGTTGTCTTGGTTCTAGCCAGAAGCGAAGATAAAGAAGGAGCCCGTGGTCTTAGCTTTTTCCTGGTTGAAAAAGAGCAAATTGAAGTTACTAAAATCGAACACAAACTTGGAATTCACGGCTCTCCAACTTGCGAAATATATTTTAATAATTCAGAAGGTATTTTGATTGGTGAAAGAGGTAAAGGGCTAACAAAATACACCATCAACTTAATGAATCATGCCAGAATTGGAACAGCAGCCCAAGCCTGTGGAATCGCGCAAGCTGCTTATGATGAAGCTCTTCAATACTCTGATGAAAGAGTTCAGTTTGGAAAGAAAATCAAGGAAATTCCAGCGGTCGCTGATCTGCTTATGAATACTAAAATCAATTTAGAAGCAATGAGAAACCTTACATATACTGCTTCTATGTATTATGAGCTCAAAAATTGCCTTGAAAAAAAGCTGGAAAAAGAAGGTGTTGACGAGAGGCAAATGAGAAAAGATCCTGAATACAAAAAATATAAAAAACTATCATCCGTTATAACACCAATGACCAAATATTATACAACAGAAAGCTGTAATAAAATAGCGTATGATTGCATGCAGATTCTTGGTGGTAATGGTTATATGCAAGAATTCAACACTGAAAGACATTACAGAGACGCCAGAATCACCTCCATCTACGAAGGCACCAGTCAAATTCAAGTTGCAATGTCAGCAGGTGGAATTTTAACAGATGGTTTAAATGATATTTTTGCAGACTTTGAAGCTAAAGTTGCAAACGAAGAAAAGTGTGCTGAGCTTTTAAAGCAAACTAATGTATTAAAAGCAAAACTAGATGAAGCTATCACTTTGATAAATGATAAAAAAGATGAGGTTTTTAAAGATCTTTATGTGAAGCACTTGGTTGATTTGGCTTGTGATACGCTTATTGCCTATATATTTACAAGCCATGCAAAGTTATCAGAAAGAAAGAAGCTTGTTGCCTCTAAGTTTTTGAATGCTGCTTTGTCAAAAGCTGAAATGAGTTTATCTTTTATAAAAAATGGGGATAATAGTACTGTGGACAGGTTTGATGATATTATTTATGGGGGTAATTAGAAAATAATTAATAATTAATTTAAGAGGAGAAATAATGACTGAAAAAATAAAGAGTGTTGCTATTATTGGAGCTGGGACCATGGGATCTGGGATTGCTCTTGCGCTTTTTCGTGATGGCTACGAGGTAAATTTATGTGATGTTAATGCTGAAATTCTTAAGGCGGGTTATGATAAAGTAGCCGCGAAAACCAGAAAGCCTGAAGATCTTGAAAGAATAAAAACATTTTCAGATATTAAAGAAGCTGTTACTGATGTTGATCTTGTAATAGAAGCTGTATTTGAAGACTTTGAACTAAAGAAAAAAATATTTGAACTGCTGGATGAATCCTGCAAAAAAGATGCAATATTAGCTACAAATACTTCTTCAATAAGTATCTCAAAAATAGCAGACACAACTAAAAGACCTGAAAAAGTTATAGGCCTGCATTTTTTTAATCCTGCTTACTTAATGAAACTTGTTGAAATTATTCCTGGCGAAAAAACAGATCCTCAAGTTTTAGAAGACACAAAAGAATTTGCATCTAGCCTTAAACGAAAAATAGCCATAGTTGCTAAAGACGCGCCTGGCTTTATTTTTAATAGAATTCTAATTCCTTTAGTAAACGAGGCATTTTACTTTCTAGAAAAAAATCCGGAAAAAACAGCAGAAATTGACAAGACCACTAGAGATCACGGTATAATGCCAATGGGTCCTTATGAACTGTCTGATTTAATTGGACTTGATGTCATCTTATCGGTTTCTAATGTCATTTTCAATGGTTTAGGCCAAAAACCGGAATATGCTCCACCTTCAAAGCTGAAAGAATATGTTGACAATGGGCGTTTTGGAATTAAAAATATGCACGGAATTTATAAATATGAAAAAAATGAACTTGGCAATCCAGTTATAGCAGATAAAAAAGAACTTGATAAAGGCTTTAGCTTTGATGCAAATAGATTAATTGCAATTGCTGTTAATGAATCATGCAAAGTCCTAGAAGATAAAGTGGCCGCTTGTCCAGAAGATATTGACGCTGCAATAAAAGCAGGTGGAGGCTGGTCCAAGGGAATTTTTGAATATGCAAATGAATTTGGAATTGAAAAAATAAAGGAATTATTAAATAATTTATACGAACAAAGTGGAAAGAATCCACGCTACTTGATTTGTGAAAAATTAAATAAGTTGTAAGTCGTATGTCATAAGTCGTAAGTATTATCACGGCGTACACTGTACACCGTAATCAACTTACCACTTACCACTTACCACTTACCACTTAAACTGGAGGTATTAAAATGGCAAAAGATGCTAACATAGAAGAAATGAGAAAATTAGTGGCAGATTTTCTAGACATGGAACTTGAGAAAGTTACAGCTAACGCAAAAATCATGGCTGACCTGGGCGCTGATTCTTTAGATGCAGCTGATTTAATTGGTGAAATGGAAACAGCCTATGACTGTGAGATCCCAGACAAATATGCTGTAAAAATACTAACAGCTCAAGATGCATATGAATATGTAAATGATCCTGACGCCTATAAGAAAAAATGTGACGAACAAGGTTACAAAGGCGCTGGCGAATTTGCTTAAAAAATGAATCTTATTAAAATCAATGCTTCTCTTTATTGTATAAAGGGACAAAGACTTATTCCAGATAACATTGATTTTAATTCACTTGATCCTCTTTCAAAGACTTATTTAATATCAGACTGCAATACCTATATCTTAAGAGACAATAATAAACAAAACCTTAGTGAAGATTTAGCAATAGTTGATCCAGGGTTTTTATCTACCAAAGCCATGCCAAATAGAAATAAATTTAATTTTTTAACCAGCAAGGGATTTGATTTAAAAAACATATCCAAAGTTGTAGCAACTCATGCCCATGGCGATCACATGAGTATTTTCCCTGAACTTAAAAAAAAGTTAAGTAATAATGTAAATCTGTACCTGCATCGAAATGCGTCAAGCTTAATGAGCCAGCAAAATAAAAATGTTTTTATTGTAGGCAAAAGTGAATATTATAAGACCTTAAGTGAAATATATAGAATCGAAAATTTTCCAAATTTATATGCAGATATTCTACTTAGAGAAGATGATATAATCAAAATTGGAAACTCAGAATGGAAAGTAATTGAAACACCAGGACACTCAAGTGATGGTGTATGTCTTTATTCAAAAGATTTTAAGGCTCTAATTACAGGAGATACAATCTATTCCGCAAAATATAATCATGAAAGCTTGACATGGGATGATGTTGATACCAGTCAAGATATAAAACAGTTAAAAAGAGCTTACCATTTCGGCAGAACAGACATTTTTTCAGCTTCAAAAGAGCAGCTTAAAAATTCTATTGAAAAAATACTTGATTTAGATTTTAATATGGTTTTGCCTGGTCATGGTGCTGTGTTGTTAGAAAGAGGCAAAGAGGTTGTGGAAGGTTTGTATAGGAAGGTATTTGAATCGTCTCATCTTAAAAATTAATTATTAATTATTATTTATTAATTATTGGTTATTTGATTATTCGGCTCGGTTGTGCAAAATAATTAATAAGTAATAATTAATAAATAATAATTAATGGAAGAGAAAAGGTATGACTCAATATAATAACGAAGATATCGTCTTTATCTCAGCCCTAAGAACCCCAATAGGCAAAACTGGAGGTTTTTTGGCAAAGTACCCTGCTCCAAAACTCGCAGGTTTTGTTATTTCAGAAATCCTTAATAATACTAAAATTGATCCGGCGAAAATTGATGAGCTTATTATTGGGAATGTATTAACAGCTGGGGAAAAGCAGCATCCTGGAAGACAAGTTGCAATTGCTTCTGGCTTGCCAAACACACCTTCTTTTACAATTGGAAAAAATTGTGGTTCTGGTTTAAAAGCAGTTGCCTTGGCAGTAAACTGCATCAAAAGCAATGATAAGGAAATTATAATTGCAGGAGGCATGGAAAGCCTATCAAATGTTCCTGATTTATTTGTTGATGAAGAAACCTTTAACAAGGCTGATAAATGTTTGCAAAAAGATCCCCAAGTTTTAGATTTTGTTACAAGTGATGCTTCTTTTTGTCCAATTTCAAATAAGCATATTATTTATCACGCTGAAAATTCTGCGGGCAAACATGCTAAAAAATATAATTTAGATCCAGAGGAATTTAAGAAGCAAATTGATATGGCAGCTTTTGAAAGCCATGAAAAAGCTAATGCTTCTTATGATAAAGGTGCTTTTAAAAATGAGGTCGTAAGGATAGATGAGTTTGATAAAGATGAACTTCCAAGAATAATTACCTTTGAAAGAATAAATAAAAAAAGAAATACAAGATATAATCCTGAAGGCATGTTTGTAAGCCCTTATAACTCACCAATGTTTGCAGATGCTTCTGCTTGTTTTTTATTAATGAAATATGAAAAAGCTATTAGCCTTGGATTAAAACCAATAGCAAAAGTTATTGGATATGCAGATGGCTCAGCGCCAGTAGCTGATTTTTTGATAGCACCAATAGATGCCGTGAATAAATTACTTGCAAAAATTAATCATAAAATCCAAGATTTCGACTTAATAGAATCTAATGCTTCTTTTGGAGTGCAAACTTTAATATTAGCAAAAGAATTAAATTACGATTTAAAAAAAGTTAATGTAAAAGGAGATTGCGTAGCACAGGGTCATCCAATTGGAGCAGCAGGAGCAGTGAGGCTGGTAACATTGATTCATGCTTTAAAAGATAGGAATTTGAAAAAGGGGCTTGTTTCAATTTGCTTGGGTGGGGGTGACGCCATAGCAATGGCAGTTGAAGTCAGTGGTAAGTCGTAAGTCGTATGTCGTAAGTTATAAGAAAAAATATTCTGAATTTGATTCAGTATATATATAAATTAAAATGTACTCAAAACTTTTTGTGGAGGAACAAAATGATCAATGGAAAGAAAATTGTTATTGGTGATATTGTTAGAACACCTTGGGGATTTGAAGGAGGCAGCCTAAGCAATTACACAGCTGTTGATTTATTAACTGAAACTTTAAAAGAAATTGTGGCTCGCTCAGGTGTTGATGCAAATAAAATTGAATCTGTTATAACAGGCTGCTGTAATCAAGGAACAGCAAATATGAATATAGCTAGAATTGGTGCTCAATCCGCTGGAATTCCAAATACATCTACTGATTCTTCTGTGCAATTAAATTGTGTTTCAGGGCTTGAATCCATTTTAAGAAGTGTTCATAAAGTTTTATCTCCATTTGATGGTGACCTTTATATTTCTTCAGCAGTTGAAGGCATGAGTCAGTTTGGAGGAAGAATCACTAATCTAGATGCATATAACTCAGCCTTACTTGGAATGACCTCAGCTTATGGAAAAGAAGGCTTTGAGGAAAAATATAAAGAATTTGTGGATAATAATGCAATTGATGAAGAAACCGGCTTTAATAGTAATGTATTGAACTGCATTGTAGAAAGCTTAACAGACAGACAAAGCGATATGTCCATGGCAGAATGCGCTGAAATAATCGCTAATATATATAATGTATCAAAGGAAAGTCAGGATTTATATTCTTATGGTTGCCTAAAAAAGTCGATTGAAGCAATTGAAGCGGGCAAACTTGATAATTATGTTATGTCCCTAAAAGATAAAGATGGCAATGACCTGCATCGCGATGAATATCCATTAAAAAGGCAAAAATGGCTAAAAAAAGGTGAAGAATTCTTTACAAGCAAAAAACCCTTTATAAATGAAGGCGCAGCCTGGCTAACCCCTGACATGTTTTATAAAAAGCATGCTGAAGTTATGAAAAGCCTGGGATTTCAAAGAGATAAGATAGATCCATCTGTTACCTTATGGTCAAGTTGCGGAAATGCAGATGGCGCATCTTCAGCGATTGTTACCACAGAAGAAATGGCAAAAAAAGAGGGTCTAAACATAAAAGCCGAAATAGTTTCATGGGCTTATTCAGGAGTTCACCCAGCAGTAATGGGAATTGGCCCCTTATATTCCACAGTAAAAGCCCTGGAAAATGCCAATTTAAAAATGGAAGATATTGATATTATAGAAATTCATGAGCCTTTTGCAGCCACAGTCCTTGCTTGTATGTCTCAGTCAGAAAAAGAATTTGGAATTAAGTGGGATGAGTCAAAAATGAACACCTTAGGCGGAACCCTGTTTTACAGGCATCCTTTAGGAGCAACATTTTTCCGTTTAATTACAAACATTTTCACCAGATTTGATGAAAACCCAGAGGCAAAGTATGCCTTGGCAACGTCTTGTGCAGGTGGTGGTTTGGGCGGGACCTTAATCCTAAAACGGCCGTAAAGATAAATTAATTATTAATTATTATTTATTAATTATTGGTTATTTGGAAGAAGCCAAGAAAAGAATTAATAACCAATAATTAATAAATAATAATTAATGAAAGAGAAAAGCTGAAAAGCATAACAATAGCCACCCTAAATCAAAAAAACAGTGCTAAATTTAAGCTTTTTAACGTAACATACCAAAAAAACGTACCTTTTTAAAGCTGGAAAAAAAATTCCAGCAAACTATTGTATTTTAAAAAACAGTATGTTATAATAAATTTAACAAATGGCATTATTTTTGCTCAATAAGGTTAGTAAGAATAATAAGTTATATAACAATAAAATGAGAACTGGAGGTTCAAAATGAAAAAATTACTAGTAATCTTATCAATTTTCGTATTTGTATTAGGTTTTTCTTTACCAGCATTTTGTGCAGATCCACCTGCTGAAGATGGAACTGGCGTAACAGACTGTCCAACAGGCGATAGTACTGATGGTGATGCTGATGTAGCACCTACTGTGGGCGATGGATCTGGTGATGCAACTGCAACTGCTGGCCCAACAGCTACTGCCTCAGATCCTGCCCCATAATAATTCTCAAAAATTATTTTGTTAAAACAATTAAGTATTTAAAAAACATATAATTATTTTCAATAATAAACTAATATCTAAAATTAACCATAACACTACAATTAAAACTTTTTATAATATGAGCTTTTTTTCTCCTCTATTATTTAATTAAATACAGAATTAATCATTTTTTCAGCATATTATTGAAAATAAAAAAATAAAACTTCTTGTTCCTTCTTGCTAACACCTTAACAATATTGAATATTTTCCAAATTATCTTGTTTTTTCCATTTGGCACACTTGATGCAATAAAGATTAAATAAATAATTAAGAATAAAAAATTAACTTTCAAGGTTTTAGGAGGTAAAAATGTTAGTTAGATTAAATAAGTTTTTTAGAAGATTAAGAAAATCAAGAAAAGGTCAAACTGCGATAGAATACGCTTTGATCGTTGGTGGAGTTAGTATTTTTGCATATTCAATGCTAAATAGTGATCTAATGCAAAAAGTTAAAGGCGGTGTTGCAGGTATGGGCGACAAAATTACAAGTGAATTAACAGCACAATCTAAAGATTTGAAATAATTAATTACATAGTATTTATTTCTTTGTCTTTTTGGCTTTAATTTTTTGTATATAACTGCTACCAACAATTTTAAGATATGATTTTATTTTATCATATACCTTTATGCAAATTCCATTAATTTGCTGAATATCATTTGCTAAATTGAATTCATTATCTCTTCTGTATTCAATAATTGATTAAGCTTTTTCTGCTCCGAGATATGGAACAAGCTGAAGCTCACTCAAACTAGCTCTATTCAAATTCACCTGTCCAGTATTCGAATAAGCTGCAAAAAGTGTTGAAACAGAAAAGTCTACAATCAAAACCGCCAATAAAACCTTTGTTAATAATTTTTTCATAGTGTTCCTCCTTCTTAAAATTAATTATTAATTATTATTTATTAATTATTGATTATTTTACCCATCAACAATCAACCCCCAACCAAATAAAAGAAAGCCTAAACCAATTTCACAATGACCATAATCATTTAAATAACTTTCTGAATTTCACTTTCAACCATATTAAACGTTACCGTGCCCGTTACCGTTACCGAGCCCGATTATCTTCATCCATCGTCTTAACTGATATTCATCACCAAGTTCAAATCTTTCATAATCGAATGTAATATTATAGACTTGAACCTTCTTTTAATCGGGCCCGGTAACGCGCACGGTAACGGTAACGGAAAGAAAAGATTAATTTATCCTTGTATTTTCTTCAAATATCTCCTTAAATTACCCTATATTTTATTCAATTTTTTAAAAAATACCCTGTTCATTTTTCTGGATCCTCTCCTTTCTGAGTACCAACTAAAAGAAATTTAAAAAAAGATTTTCTTGTCTCTTTAGATCTTGTCTCTTCTTCTTCTTCAGTCTTATCTCTAAAAAAAACAATACCAATCTATCTATTCCATTATCTTCAAATTGAAATAAATATCTATATATGAAACTATTGTATTATGATTAAGTTGACTGGTGACTGGTGCTCTATTGTTTAGGAACTAAAAGTAGAGAAGAACCATTTTTATTATTAGATAAATTTGATCGGCTACCTCAATCGAATTAAACAACTTTCTGTATATTATTAACAATACCTTTATAAAAATCTATCTCAATTTTGAAATGTCTAAAAAATTAATGCCCAATAGACCACTAATTCCAGTATGAGATTTAATATCATGGCATGCTATTTCAAAATTATTAATTTTTTGGCCTAAGCATTTAATTTGTCTAACTATAATAGAATAACCTTCACTTCTTCCAGCAGCTCCATTTAGTTTTGATAATGATACAGCTTCTCTTGCGGAATAGCCGAAATAATATGTTATACTTGGATCAATGACAGTGAGCACAGCGCCTGTGTCTACCAAGACCCTGATTGGTTCAAATAAATTATGTCTTTTATGGGGAATATGGATTTCTGTAAAATAAAGATCGTTTTTATTTGCCAGGCTGAGCATTAATACCCCATTTCAGCAATCCTGCATAGGGATTTATAGAATCTGTATATTCAAAAAGATGGTTTTTGAAAAATACGCCTTTGGATTTTCTAGTAACAATTTTCAATTCAGAGTTTGCAATAAAAACCATGGCAGAAATAATATTTCTCTTTTCATCATATTCAACATCATCCAATGAAACCCATTGATCTGGATATTTTTTTCTTATTTGATCCCATGTTAGTCTTTTTGTCATTTTCCTATCTCCAGGATGATTGTCTTGAAACAATAATAACAAAAATCTTTATTTTTTCAAACAAAATATAATTATTTTTTTCCTTTTTTCACTTTAATCTTTTGTATATCACTGCTCCCAACAACTTTAAGATAATCTTTCACTTTATCAAATACCTTTTTGCTAATTCCTTTAACTTTCTGAATATCACTTACTGAATTGAATTTATTATTTGTTCTGTATTCAATAATTGCTTGAGCTTTTTTTGCTCCGAGATATGGAACAAGTTGCAGCTCAGTCAAGCTAGCTGTATTCAAATTCACCTGTCCAGTAATTGAATAGGCTGCAAAAAGTGTTGAAACTGAAAATGCCACAATTAATACTGCCAATAAAACCTTTGTTAATAAATTTTTCATCGTGTAACTCCTTCTTAAAATTAATTATTAATTATTAATTATTGATTATTGATTATTTTCCCCACCAACAATCACCCCTCAACCAAACAAAAGGAATCCTAAACCACCCCCAGGACAACCATATTTGCCTTCCCCTCACCTAAACCATCTTCCCTCCATCTTCCCTCTTCTTAAAGCTTCTTTCCCTCACCTGAAGCCTTCCATTAGTAGGAAGAGCATCCAAATAGATAGTCAAAGAATCATCTCTGTTTGTAAAGGCAGCTCCAACCTTAACCCAAAAAGACTTTTCTCCTTCTCCTTTTTCAATAATTGTAAAAACATCTTTGTATGCACTTGCCATTTTTCCTCCTTATAAATTAATTATTGAGAATATCACAAACACAAAACCCTCTCATTGCAAGTCCAATGCCAAAACTCCTCTTTTTCATAATTAAATATAAATCCCTATAATTTCCATTGCTTAAATTCTTATAATTTTTTTCATACAAATTTACTCCTTTTTTTCCATTTTCGATTCTAGAATCGATGATGCTATTCTTGAAAAAACTAGTGTTTTTGCTGCTTTCGTTTGACTTTACTATATAAAATTCTTATTAAATAGATCTCTTTTATAATATATATTTGGCTAAGAAATGACTGAACAAAATTTGTGGGAAAAAATTGTTGATAAGCTTGAAAAGGAAATTGATTCCCAATACTTCGCAACATGGTTAAGCCCCGCTAGATTTGCATCCTTTTCAGAAAACATATTAACCCTTGAGGTTCCTTCAACTTTCCACAGAGATTGGCTTTCAAATCATTACCTTTCTTTAATACAAAAAAAAGCTGGTGAAATTTCAGGCAATGAAATTAGAATTAAATTTGAGATAAACACAAGTGTAGCTGAACCTCCAGTTGAAGATGCATCATTAAAAAAGAAAGTAAAAAGAGTCAAAAATCCATTTATATCTAGCAGTTTAGATAATAAATATATTTTTGATAATTTTATTGTTGGAACATCAAACCATTTAGCTCATGCAGCTTGTGTTTCCTGTTCTGAAAAACCGGGCACTCATTATAATCCACTTTTTATTTATGGTGGTGTAGGACTTGGAAAAACACATTTATTAAATGCTATTGGTCATGGAATTTTTAAAAAAAATCCAAATGTTAAAATTTGTTATTTGTCAGCTGAAAGATTTATGAATGATATGATAGCAAGTATTCGCTATGATAAGATGGAGCAATTCAGGACAAAATATAGAGTTCACAGCGATGTATTATTAATGGATGACGTTCATTTTCTTGGTGGCAAGGAAGGGACACAAGAGGAATTTTTCCATACCTTTAATGCATTATACGAATCAAAAAAACAAATTGTAATAACAGCTGATAAATTTCCATCTGAAATTCCTTATTTAGAAGAAAGATTAAGATCTCGTTTTGAGTGGGGACTAATTGCTGATATCCAACCTCCTGAAATTGAAACAAGAATTGCTATTTTGAAAAAGAAGGCTGAGGTTGATGATATTGATCTTCCCAATGATGTAGCTATTTATATCGCTGAAGGCATAAGATCCAATATAAGACAATTAGAAGGTGCTTTATTAAGACTTGAATCATATTCCTCCTTAACTAATGAAAAAATTACAATAGAGATGGCTAAGAAGGTATTAACGCATATTTTAAAAATGCCTCGAAAGGTTATTTCTATTGAAAGTATACAATCAGTTGTTTCCAATTTTTTTAATATTTCAGTTGGAGACTTAAAATCAGCAAAGCGTACAAAAGTTATTGCCCTTCCAAGACAAATTGCAATGTATCTTGGAAAAAAACATATAGGTTTATCTACACCTGAGATAGGAAGGGCATTTGGCGGAAGAGATCACTCAACAGTAATTCATGCTCTTCAAAAAATTGAAAGGAAAATGAAAGAAGATAAGCAACTTCAATTTACCTTAGAATCACTAGAGAAAAATATAGAAATGTAATTGTTTAAAACATGTTGATAAGTATGTTAATAAATTGTATCATATTTGTGAATTTTTTGTGAATTAATTGAAAATATTTTGTAACTGTTTATAAATAAATTTTTATCAACAGGGAGTTTTTTAAATTATTATATTATATAAAGTAGTTAGGCATTTATCCACATATAAACAGAATTACTACTACTACTATATAATTTATTTAAATATATAATATAA
>JBDREC010000032.1:0-2508 GCA_043820105.1 Pseudomonadota bacterium | reverse complement strand
ATGCTTATTTGATTTAAAAGGTTTTTGTTATTCAACCCACTTAATAACATCCTTGTTTCTTTCTTTTGGTTTTGGTTCTTCATCTGCATAGCCAAAGACTAATGTTATTATTAATTCATAATTTTCATCAAAACCTAGTTTTTGAATTAAATCTTTTTCATCTTTAATAAATCGTGCCATCCCTATTGGGCATGATGCAATTCCTAAAGATTTTGCAGCTAACATCATGTTTTCTGCTGCAAAAGAGCAATCTAAAGGAGACCAATGATTGCTTTTATCACCTAAAACAAAAATAACTAATGGGGCAGAATAAAATATTGCGTCTTTTTTTGTTTCTGCCCTTTGCTTTACAAATGGATATCTTGGATTGCTGATTACCTTATCTTGTATTCTTTTAGCCATCTCTTTTATTAAATCCTTATTTGTAACAACAATAAATTTCCATGGCTGTAAATGACGCGCATTAGGAGCCATTAAGCCGCATTCAAGAATTTCATTAATCTTTTCTTTTTCTATTGGCTTGTTTTTATATGCTCTTACAGCTCTTCTTTCTTTGATTGTTTTTATTGTCTCAGAAATCTCCGATTTCTGTGACACAAAAAATCTTTGATTTTTTCGTGTTTCGTTCATTGGGATCATCCTAATCAAGCCATTTAGTATAGAATTCTATAAAAAGTTTGCTTTCCTGTTACTTTCTGTTTAAATTAGCTAATCCTTGAGTAATCAAAATTATTGATAAAACTACAAGAATTAATGCACATGTTACAAAAACAGATAAAGTCATTTTAAAAATTGTTGCTTCCGTAACTATAAAAGATATTACATGTCCTTCTACCCCAATTGATGTTCCATTTATTTGTCTTGATGCCACATCCCCCCATACTGAAGTCATACCTGCAACACTTTCCGTAAGAGTATCAAAATATACATTTCTAACTATTATAACTGAACTAATGATTGTTATTAATAATATAATACATCCAATCCAAATTTGAATCTTACCTATCTTTTTAATTTCCATAATCAAAAACCCCTAATTAACCTATTCTATATAGAACCCTATAAAAACTTTACCTAAGAAAATAATTTCCTTATCTCTTCCTTATCTGCCTTAACAATACCTTTTTCAGTTATTATACCAGTAATGTATTTAGCTGGTGTTACATCAAAAGCAGGGTTTTTTGCAGTGCTTTCTTCAGGAGCAATTCTTACTCCGGAAATAAACAAAACTTCATTAGGATTTCTTTCTTCTATTGGTATTTTATCTCCATTTTTAATGTTTAAATCAAAGGTTGTTGTTGGAGCAGCAACATAAAAAGGAATGTTGTTTTCTTTTGCTAAAACAGCTTTTTCATAAGTTCCTATCTTGTTTGCAACATCTCCATTTGCTGCAATTCTATCAGCACCTACAATCATCATATCTATTTCTCCTTTTTTCATATAATAACCAGCAGCGTTGTCAGCAATGATTACATGCGGTATTTTTTCCATTGCCAATTCCCATGCAGTTAACATTGAACCTTGATTTCTTGGCCTTGTCTCATCAGCAAAAACAAAAACCTTTTTTCCAGCTCTATGCGCAAAATAAATCGGGCTTAAAGCAGAACCCCAGTCAACAAAAGCAAGCCAGCCGGCATTGCAATGTGTTTCTATTCTATAATTGTCTTTTATCAAAGAATTCCCATATTCACCAATTTTCTTGCATGCTTCTGCATCATAATCTGCAAATTCATTTGCTTTTTGAACTGCAATTTTCTGGATTTCACTTAAGTCAGAAATATCTTTTATTGAGTTTAGAATATAATTAATGCCTGTAAATAAATTTTGAGCTGTTGGTCTTGTTTTTCTTATTGTTTCTGCTGCAATTTTAATATAATCATTGAAGTTGTCTTTATTAGCTTCTAATGTTGCTTGTGCTACACCATAAGCTGCAGTTGCACCTATTGCTCCTGCACCGCGAACAATCATTGTCTTTATTGCTTCTGCTGTTTTAATATGGTTTTTACAAGTATAGATTTCAAACTTATGGGGCAATAATGTCTGGTTGATTAATTTGACTTCATTCCCTTCCATCCAGATTGTTCTGTAATCTTTGTTATTGACTTTCATTTAATAGGGAGAATAGTATTTCCTTATTTAAAATTATTGTGGATTTAATTAACTTTGTCTTGGATCTTTCCACTCTTCCTCAAAAATACCTTTGCCATTTACCTTAGTATTTGGTAGAATATATTCAAAATCTCCGCAATTTGCTAATATTTCATCACGACATACAATAAAACCAGAGACATTGTTGCATATTGCCTTTGTATAAACTCTAAACGTGGGTATTTCTTTTTCCAAGCTGGTATTATCAACTATTTGCTTATTTCCTGCTACGTCAGCAACAAAAAATCCAGTTATATTTGGAGAAGATAGACCTAAAATGAATCCAAATGCAAATATTAATAACACCAAAAAATATACTAGATTTTGGTTCATAGGTAAATACTTGCATACCTCATTTAT
>JBDREC010000031.1:0-50912 GCA_043820105.1 Pseudomonadota bacterium | reverse complement strand
GCTCCGCTTTGCAATTAGAGAAGGTGGCAGAACAGTTGGCGCAGGTGTTATTAGCGAAGTAGTGGAATAAGCTTGTAGCTTGTAGCTTGTAGCTTGTAGTTTAAGATAAAAAATTACCAGCAACCAGCAACTAGCAACCAGCAACTAATAAAGAGGAAAAAATGGAACAAAATCAGTTAATACGAATTAGATTAAAAGCCTACGATCACAAACTCCTGGATAAGTCAGTAAGTGAAATTGTGGAAACTGTTAAAAGAACTGGCGCAAAAATCGCTGGTCCTATACCGCTTCCAACAATGAAAAATAAATATTGTGTTTTGAGATCACCACATGTGAACAAAAAATCACGTGAACAATTTGAAATTAGAACACATAAAAGATTAATTGATATTTTAGATCCAACCCAACATACAATTGACGCTCTAATGAAACTAGACCTGTCAGCTGGAGTTGAGGTTGAAATAAAACTTCATTAACATTTTAATAAACAGCTATATATTAAGGTTAATGCTTATATAAAATTTTTGGAGAAGATAATGATTAACGAAAAACTCATTGATGTTAATAATAATGAAGTTGGTAAAGTTGACCTTTCTGAAGACATTTTTAATTGCGAAGTTAATGAAGGTGTCGTTCATGAAGTGTTGATATCACAACTAGCTGGAAATAGGCGTGGAAATGCATCAACTAAAACAAGAGGTGAAGTTAGGGGCGGCGGTGCTAAACCTTACAAACAAAAAGGAACCGGACGAGCAAGAAGAGGTACTGAAAGGTCTCCAATTTGTGTTGGTGGTGGAACTGTTTTTGGCCCTATACCAAGATCTTATAAGGCAAAACTTAATAAAAAAGTTGTAAAAGCAGCTTTAAAAATGGTTTTTACTGATAAGTTAAAAAATGGTAAAATCAGATTAGTTGAAAAATTTGAAATGGAAAAGCCTAACACAAAAGTTTTTAAATCAATTATGCAGAAGCTTGATTTGCCAAATGCTTTAGTTGTTGATTTTGAAAATGAAAGCCTTAAAAAATCTTTAAACAATCTTATAGGCTATCATTATTCTGAACCTGTAAGTTTATCAATGTACAATTTATTGAAGTATGATGCATTAGTTATATCAAAGAATGCACTTGAAAAAATTACGGAGCGATTAAAATGAGTGAATATAATTTAATTAGACGTCCATATATTACTGAAAAAGCGATGACTCTTAAAGACGAAGAGAATAAGTTTGTTTTTGAAGTAAAAAGAGATGCAAATAAGATTCAAGTTAAAAAAGCTATAGAAAAGCTATTTAATGTTAAAGTTACAAACATTTCTTCTATGATTCAAAGAGGGAAGACAAAAAGAATTGGTAAAGATTTTGGTAAAAGACCAAATTGGAAAAAAGTATATGTGACTCTTAAAAAAGGTGATAGCATAGAGTTTTATGAAGGAGTTTAGTTCGCATAGCGTGAAGCGTGAAGCGGATTTGATGATTAGATAACACGGAGAAAATAATGGGTATTAAAAAGTACAAACCAATTACACCGGCTAGAAGATATTATACTAGTAATAGTTTCGATGAAATTACTACTTCAAAACCAGAGAAATCTTTGGTTAAAGGTCTTATAAAGACTGGTGGAAGAAATGTAAACGGCAGAATTACAAGCAGACACATTGGTGGTGGACACAAAAGAAGATATAGGTTGATCGATTTTAAAAGAAATAAAATCGATATTCCTGGAAAAGTTGCCACAATCGAATACGATCCAAATAGATCAGCATTTATTTCTCTTATTAATTACGTTGATGGTGAGAAAAGATATATTCTTTGTCCAGTAGGCTTAATAGTTGGCGATGAGATTATGTCTGGTGAAAAAGCTGAAATTAGGGTTGGAAATAGTCTTACACTTGAAAAAATGCCTTTTGGTACACAAATTCACAATATTGAATTAAAACCAGGCAAAGGCGGACAACTCATTAGGTCAGCTGGTACCTCAGCACAGGTTATGGCTAGAGATGGTAAATATTGCCATATTCGTATGCCTTCTGGTGAGATGAGATTGATCCTTAATACTTGCAGGGCCACAGTTGGTCAGGTTGGAAATATTGTTCATTCAACTATTGTTGTTGGAAAAGCTGGTAGAAGTAGATGGAAAGGTATTAGACCTAGAGTTAGAGGTGTTGCTATGAACCCAGTTGATCACCCTCTCGGCGGTGGTGAAGGAAGAACTTCTGGTGGTAGACATCCTTGTACACCATGGGGTGTTCCAACTAAGGGTCACAAAACTAGAAAAAATAAAATTACTGATAAACTAATAATTATAAGAAAGAAAAAATAGGAGGTAATTCTTGGCTAGATCACTGAAAAAAGGACCATTTGTTGATGATCATTTGGAAAAGAAAATTGAAGTAGCTCAAGCTAATAAAAGCAAAGCAGTTATTAAGACATGGTCAAGAAGATCAACCGTTACACCAGATTTTGTTGGTTTAACTTTTGCGGTTCATAATGGTAAAAAATTTATACCTGTATTTGTTACAGAAAGTATGGTTGGCCATAAATTGGGTGAATTTGCAGGAACACGAACTTTCTACAGTCATTCAGGTGATAGAAAGTCAAAAGCTAAATAAAGCTGGTAGCTTGTAGCTGGTAGCTTATAGATTTTGTATTATTCAAATTAATACATAATGAGAGGATAAAATGGAAGTTAAAGCAGTATTAAAACATGTTCGAATTTCTCCCCTTAAGGCAAGATTAGTTGCTGATGCTATTAGAGGAGAAAAAATTGACACAGCTGTTGTTACTTTAAAATATCTCACAAAAAAAGGTGCAGGTATTATATTAAAGGTTGTTAATTCAGCAATAGCAAATGCACAACAAACAAAAAAGATTGATGTTGATAACCTATATGTAAAAACCATTACAGTTGATGAAGGTCCTACAATGAAAAGATTCATGCCAAGGGCAATGGGAAGAGCTAGCAGGATTAGAAAAAGAACAAGTCATATAAAGGTTATTTTAGATGAACAATAGAAAACAATTTTACAGATTTATTAATACTAACGCACAAGGAGGTATTTAGTGGGACAAAAGGTTCATCCTAAAGGTTTTAGATTAGGAATATATCAGGATTGGAACTCTAGATGGATTGCTGATAAAGAATATGCTCAATTACTTCACGAGGATATTAAGTTAAGAAAATATTTTGGTAAAGCACTTGATTTTGCTGGTATTTCAAAAATAGAAATCGAAAGACCTGCTTTAAAGAATGTAAAAATCAATATTCATACTGCAAGACCTGGTCTTGTAATTGGTAAAAAAGGTATGGGTATTGAAGGTTTAAAGAAAAACATTCAAAAAATGGTAAAAAAAGAGGTTTTTGTTAATATTAAGGAAGTTAGAAGGCCAGACCTGGATTCTCAACTGGTTGCTGAAAATATAGCTATCCAACTAAAAAGAAGAGTTGCCTTTAGAAGAGCGATGAAAAAAGCTGTTCAGGCTGCCATGAGATTGGGAGCAGATGGTATTAAAATTCAGTGTTCAGGCAGACTTGGTGGTGCTGAAATGGCTAGAAGAGAATGGTATAGAGAAGGAAGAGTTCCACTGCATACCTTAAAATCAGATATTGATTATGGTTTTGCTGAATCCAAGACTACTTATGGAATTATTGGCGTGAAAGTATGGATCTGCAAAGGTGATTTAACTGAAAAAAAACATGAAAATTAATGGAGTAAAAAAATGTTAGCACCTAAAAAAGTTAAACATAGAAAAGTGCAAAAGGGAAATCTCAATGGTGTTAGATCAGTTGGTAATACTTTGAGTTTTGGAAGTTATGGACTGCAATCTTTAGAACCTGGTTTTGTTACAGCCAGGCAAATTGAAGCAGCTAGAATTGCAATTAACAGATTTGTAAAAAGAGGCGGTAAAGTTTGGATTAGAATTTTTCCGGACAAACCACTTACCAAAAAACCTGCTGAAACAAGAATGGGAAAAGGAAAAGGTTCACCAGAGGAATGGGTAGCTCCAGTTAGATCTGGTAAAATGTTATATGAAATTGAAGGCGTTACTATTGAAGTTGCAAGAGAAGCTTTTAGACTTGCTTCACATAAGCTTAGTTTAAAGACTAAATTTGTAGAAAGGGAGAGATTCTAATGGCAGAAGAAAAGAAAAAAATCTCTTTAGAAGAGTTAGTTTCTCAAAAAGCTAATTGCGAAGATGAGCTTCTTAAATTGAGAATTCAAAAGGCTACATCCCAGTTGAAGCGATCTCATCTTGTTAAGATAAAGAGAAAAGAATTGGCTCGCATTAATACTATGATTAATGCTCAAAAAAACGAACAAAATGTAAATGCATAAATCTCAAGCATAAGGAATGTTTAAATGGAGAGAAAAGTAAATAAAAAGACCTTAGTGGGAAGAGTTAAAAGTAATAAGATGGACAAGACTGTTGTTGTTACTGTTAAAAGAAAAGTAAAACATGCACAGTTTAAAAAATATATTACTACTAACAGCACTTATAAAGCTCATGATGAGAAAAATGAGTGCAGTATTGGTGATAAGGTCACAATAGTTGAAACAAGACCTTTAAGTAAAGATAAAAGGTGGAGAGTTAGTGAAATAATTGAGAAAACAACTATTATTAACTAATACTTAATAATTTAGAAAATTAAAAGAGAGGTTAATTATGATTCAGATGCAGACAAGATTAGATGTTGCTGATAATTCCGGAGCAAAGAGTTTATTCTGCATTAAGGTATTGGGTGGTTCTAAAAGAAAATATGCTAGAATCGGTGATATCATTGTAGTCTCTGTAAAGGAAGCATTGCCAAACTCTAAAGTTAAAAAAGGTGATGTCAAAAAAGCAGTTATTGTTAGAATGAAGAAAGAATTATCCAGAGAAGATGGTTCTTTTATCAAATTTGATGATAATTCAGCTGTTTTAATTAATGATCAAAATGAACCAATTGGAACTCGTATCTTTGGACCAATTGCCAGAGAATTAAGAGCTAAAAAGTTTATGAAAATAATTTCTTTGGCTCCAGAAGTATTGTAAATAAATGGTAAGTGGTAAGTGGTAAGCGGTAAGTAAGTTGCTGGTTGCTAGTTACTGGTAAAAGGACGTCATCCTGAACTTGTTTCAGGATCCCCCGAGCGCAGGGGGTTAAAAACAGGAGATAGTAAATGCAGAAAGAATATTTTAAGATTCATAAAAATGACATTGTTAAGATTTTAGCTGGTAAGGACAAAGGCAAACAAGGAAAAGTAAAAATTGTTGTTCCTAAAGCAAAGTCGCTTGTTGTTGAAAAAGTAAATATTGTTAAGAGACATGTAAAACAATCTGAAAAGAATCCACAGGGCGGCATTATTGAAAAAGAAGCTCCAATTCATATTTCTAATGTTATGTTAATTTGTGGATCTTGCAATAAGCCAACAAGGGTTGGTTATAAGACTTTAGATACTGGTAAAAAAGTTCGAATTTGTAAGAAATGTAATAACTCTTTAAGTAAATAAGATAGGGACTAGGAGAACAATATGGCGAGATTGAAAGATATCTATTTAAAAGATGGTTTAGTTAGTCTTATGGAAAAGTATAAGTATAAAAATAAGATGATGATTCCTAAACTGGAAAAAATTACAATTAATATGGGTTTAGGCGAAGCTATTCAAAATGCTAAAATTTTAGAATGGGCAGGCAGTGATATTATGAAAATTACAGGACAGAAACCTATAATTACAAAGTCAAAGCTAGCTGTTTCCGCTTTTAAACTAAGAAAAGGTATGTCTATTGGTTGCAAAGTTACCTTAAGAAGCGAAAAAATGTATGAATTTTTGGATAGACTAGTAAATGTAGCATTGCCAAGAGTTAAAGATTTTAAGGGGATTTCAAAAAAAGCCTTTGATGGTCGAGGCAATTATACTTTAGGCTTAAAAGATCAAACTATTTTTCCAGAAATAGAATATGATAAAACTGAAAAAGTATTAGGTATGAATATTACCTTTGTTACTACTGCAAAAACAAATGATGAAGCGAGATCTTTATTAGAAGTTTTTGGAATGCCTTTTGAAAGAAAAGAAAGAAGGAGTTAAAAGTGGCGAAAAAGTCAATTATAGCAAAGGCAGTGAGGCCTCAAAAATTTAAAGTTAGAGAATATAATAGATGTCCATTATGTGGAAGACCTAGGGCTTACATGAGAAAATTTGCAATGTGTAGAATTTGCTTTAGAACACTTTCATTAAAGGGTGATATTCCTGGCGTAATGAAATCAAGCTGGTAGGAGAATTAATATGAGCACAACAGATCCAATTGCTGATTATTTAACAAGGATTAGAAATAGCATACTCGCTAAACATGATGATGTCCTAATCCCACATTCAATTTTTAAAGAAGAAATTACTAAGGTACTAAAAGATAGTAATTATATTTCAGCTTATCAGGTAGTTGAAGATAAAGGAAGAAAGAATATCTGGATTCAGTACAGATATATTGGCAAAAAGAATATGATAAATGGTTTAGATAGAGAAAGTAAACCTGGTAGAAGAATATATTATAAATCAAAAGATATTAAGCCTGTTCAACGTGGTTTTGGTATTGCCATTTATTCAACTCCAAAGGGGTTAATGACTGATGCGCAAGCTAAGCAAGAAAATGTTGGCGGCGAATTACTTTGTACAATTTATTAGGAGATTCAAGATGTCTAGGATCGGAAAACTTCCTGTGCCAGTTCTTGAAGGCGTAAAAGTTGATTTTGATGCTAAAAGCATTACAATTGAAGGCCCAAAAGGCAAATTGTCACAAGACATTCATAAATTAGTTAGCTTAGAAGTAGTAGATAATAATATTATTGTTAAACGAATTGATGATACTACGCAATCTAGTGCTATCCAGGGTTTAACAAGATCATTAATTTTTAATATGATTAAGGGTGTTACTGAGGAATATAAAAGAGAATTACGAATTGTTGGTGTTGGTTATAAAGCAGACTTAAGTGGTAACGACTTAACCTTAAATGTGGGTCTTTCACACCAGGTTATATATCCTCTTCCTGATGGAATTTCGGTTCAGTTGGAAGATAAAAATACGAGAGTTATTATTTCAGGTTGTGATAAGGCTTTAGTAGGTGAAGTTGCCGCAGAACTTAGAAGTTATAGACCACCTGAGCCTTATAAAGGAAAAGGCGTTAGATATGATGATGAAGTTATTAGAAAGAAAGTTGGAAAAGCAGGTTCAGCTTAAGGCATAAATTAAAACTTAGGAGAATACCGTGAACAAGAGACAATTTAGAAATAGACTAAGCAGAAAAAAAAGAATTAGAGGCATCATTAGTGGTACTACAGAAAGACCAAGAATGACAGTTTATAGAAGCAACAAACATTTATATGTTCAGGTTATTGACGATGCTTCCAAAACTACCCTTGCTTCTGTTTCAACTCTTACAAAAGGAATTAAAGAAATAACAGAAGGAAAATGTAATATCAAAGTAGCAGCTACAATTGGCGAAGAAATTTCAAAAAAACTAAAAGAAAAAGGTATAGAAACTGTTTCTTTTGATAGAAATGGCTATTTATATCACGGTAAAATTAAAGCCCTTGCAGATGCAGCTAGAAAAGCAGGAATTAAAATTTAATTAAAATTATAAAACAATAAAGTTTTAGGATTAATATTAATAAAATAGAGAGGTTAAGATTTGGAAACAAATAATAATTACGAATCAGAATTCATTGAAAAAGTAGTAATGATAAATAGAGTAGCCAAAGTTGTAAAAGGTGGACGAAGATTTAGTTTTAATGCTTTAGTAGTTGTTGGTGATGGAGAAGGCAAAGTTGGTTATGGTCTGGGAAAAGCAAATGAAGTTCCAGAAGCCATTAGAAAAGGTAGCGAAGCCGCCAAAAGAAACATGCAATGGGTCGCACTTTTAAATGACACTATCCCTCACGAAGTTATGGGAAGACATGGAGCTGGAAAAGTTATGTTAAAACCAGCTGCTCCTGGTACGGGTGTTGTTGCCGGTGGTCCAGTTAGAGCTGTCATGGAAGTTGTTGGAGTTCATAATATCTTGTCAAAAAGTATTGGTTCTAATAATCCACACAATGTTGTTAAGGCTACTGTCAATGGACTTACTTTATTAAAGGATCCTAAAGCAGGTATTTATAAAGAAGCTGTAAAAGATAGAGAAAAAGTTAAACGTGTAAAAGTTGAAGCTCCAAAAAAAGAAGCGAAAAAAGAACCTACTAAAAAACAAGAAGTTATAGAGGAAAAATCCTTTACAGAAGAACTTAAAGCAAGCGAAGAAGAAAATAAAGAATAAGATTACATGGAAGGTAATTTATTATGAAGGAAGAACTTAAAATTACATTATCAAAAGGCCTTATTTGTTCAACAAAACACCAAAGAGCATGTGCTCTTGGTCTAGGACTTAAAAAAAGAGGTCAAACTGTTATAAGAAAAAATGACCCTTGTATTAGGGGAATGGCAAAGAAAATTATTCACTTATTAGAAATTGAAGAAATATAATAATTATTAGATATAGTTGTTTATTGGAGGTTAAATGAAACTTAACGAGTTGAAACCATGTGCAGGATCAAAACATAGCATTAAAAAAGTAGGTCGCGGTATTGGATCTGGTCTTGGAAAAACCTCAGGTCGAGGACACAAAGGTCAAAAATCCAGATCTGGCGGAAAAGTTCCTTTATGGTTTGAAGGTGGTCAAATGCCACTGCAAAGAAGACTTCCTAAAAGAGGTTTCTGTAATATTTTCGCTAAAAAAGTGGAAATTGTTAACTTAAAGGATTTCGATAGGATTGGTGAAGAAACACAAGTTTCTACAGAAGAACTCATTAAATACAATCTTATTAAACATAAAGAATCTTTTATTAAGATACTTGGCAACGGTGATTTATCAAAATCGTTAACTATTAAAGCGCATGCTTTTTCAAAATCAGCAAAAGAAAAGATTGAAAAAGCGGGCGGAAAAGTTGAACTAATTTAATTTGAGGTAATAAATTGTTAAATTCAGCCATAAATATACCAAAAATTCCTGAACTGAGAAAAAGAATTTTATATACACTTTTTTTTCTAGCTATTTATAGAGTTGGCGTTCATGTGCCGACACCAGGTGTTAATGGTGCAGCTATTGCTAAGTTTTTTGAGCAACAATCAGGAACAATTTTTGGTTTAGTAAGCATGTTCTCTGGCGGAGCTCTTGAAAGACTGTCAGTTTTTGCACTTGGTATTATGCCTTATATTAGTGCATCAATTATTCTTCAGCTTTTGACGGTTGTTATTCCATCACTCGAAAGATTAAGTAAAGAAGGTGATGCTGGAAGAAAGAAAATCACACAGTATACCAGATATGGAACAGTTCTTTTAAGTGTTATTCAGGGTTATGGTATTAGTGCAGCAATCCAAAGCATGGGTCCACAAGGTGGCTTACCTGTTGTTTTTCATCCTGGTTTGAGTTTTCAGCTTATGACTGTATTAACCTTAACAGCAGGTACTGCTTTTATCATGTGGCTTGGAGAACAGATAACCGAAAGAGGTATAGGCAATGGAATTTCTTTAATCATTTTTGCAAACATTGTTGCAAGAATGCCTGCTGCCACAACTAATCTTTTTCAAGCTCTAAAAACTGGTGATATTAAGATTATCACGGGATTAGGAGTTGTGATTTTCATGATAGCTGTAGTTGGAGTTATCATTTTCTGTGAAAGAGGACAAAGGAGAATTCCAGTACAATATGCTAAAAGGGTTGTTGGAAGAAAAATGTATGGCGGACAAAGTACACACCTTCCATTGAAGATTAATACTTCAGGTGTTATTCCTCCAATTTTTGCATCTTCTATTTTAATGTTTCCTGCCACTGTTTCAAGCTTTATACCAAAAGAAACTTTGGATAAACATGAATGGCTAGCAACATTATTAAATCTGTTTTATCCAGGCAATTGGGTATATAATTTAGTTTATGTTGGGTTTATTATCTTTTTCTGCTATTTTTATACAGCTGTCACCTTTAATCCAACTGATGTAGCTGACAATATGAAAAAATATGGCGGATATGTGCCAGGAATTAGACCAGGAAAGAAAACAGCAGAATATATTGACAGAATATTAACAAGGATCACCTTAGGTGGTGCAATTTATATATCTATCATTTGTGTGTTGCCAACATTTTTAATGCAATCATATAAAGTTCCTTTTTATTTTGGTGGAACAGCATTATTAATTGTTGTTGGTGTAGCACTTGATACAGTCGCTCAAATTGAATCTCACTTAATTTCCAGAAGTTATGATGGATTCATGGGCCAAAAGGGCGGGAGGCTAAGAGGAAGAAAGAGATGAACATAGTTCTTGCGGGAGCTCCTGGGTCAGGAAAAGGAGTTCAGGCTAAATTGATATCAAAGAAATATGGTTCGTTTCAACTTTCAACCGGCGAACTTTTTAGAAAGATTGGTCGTGAGAGTGATGATCCTTTAGCGAGAAAAATAAAAGAGCTTATTGATAGGGGAGAGTTTGTACCAGATGATATAACTTGTGAGTTTGTAGTTAGAGAACTAAAGACAAATAAGTTTAAAAATGGTTTTATAATGGATGGATTTCCTAGAAATCTAAATCAGGCTAAAATCTTTGATGAAATTCTGGCTGGTTCAAAAAAGAAAATTGATTTTGTCTTTAGAATTGTTGCTAGCGATGAATTAGTTATTAAAAGATTATCAGGTAGAAGAAGCTGTGAAAAATGCAATGCAGATTATAATATTTATTTTAAAAACACAAATTTTGAAGATAAATGCGATAAGTGCAGTGGAAAGCTCACAAAAAGAGAAGATGATCATGAGGATGTTATTAAGGGTCGCTTAAATATCTATCACACTATTGATTTAGAGCTTACTAAGTATTATGAAAAAAAGGCATTGTTAATAAATATTAATGGTGAAAAAGAGGCGAGTGCAGTTTTTAGTGATATTGTAGCGAAGATTGAAAAGAGTAATGATTAATATAAGAACAGACGAAGAAATAAAGATATTAAGAGATTGCAACTTAATTGTATATGAAGTTTTAAGTGAAGTAGTAAAAATAGTTGATATTGGCTTGGCTACTGAAGAAATTGATAAGTTAGCAAATGATATTTGTAAAAAGAAGAAGGTAAAACCAGCCTTCTTGGGATATATGGGCTTTCCAAAATCTGTTTGTGTTTCCATAAATGACGAAGTTGTTCATGGGATACCAAGCAATGAACGAAAATTAAAAAAAGGGGACATAATTAGCGTTGATTTTGGAGTGATTTATAAGGGTTTTTTTGGTGATTCAGCAGTAACTATTCCTGTTGGGCAAGTAAGTAAAACTGATGAGAATTTAATGGCTGTTACAAAAAAAGCATTAGAAAATGGTATTGAGAAAGCTCAAATTGGCAATAGAATTAGCGATATTTCAAAGGCAGTTCAGGAAACAGCCGAAAAAGAAGGATTTGGAGTCGTTAGAGATTACGTGGGTCATGGAATTGGTAGAAAAATGCATGAAAGCCCCCAGATCCCAAATTTTGTAACAGTAGATAAAGGACCTGCTTTACAAAAAGGAATGATTTTAGCAATTGAGCCAATGATTAATAAAGGAACCTGGAAGGTTAAAGTTTTGCAAGATAATTGGACTGTAGTTACTGAGGATGGACAAAATTCAGCTCATTTTGAGCACTCAGTAGCGATTACTGAAAATGGTCCATTGGTTTTAAGTTTACCATAATAAGTGGTAAGTGGTATGTGGTAAGTGGTAAGTATTAAACTTACCACTTACGACTTACGACTTACGACTTCAAGATGAGGTTATTTTATGGCAAAAGAAGGTTCTATAGAAGTTGAAGGAACTGTTTTGGAACCATTGCCTAATGCAATGTTTAAGGTTGAGCTTGAAAATGGACACAAAATACTTGCTCATATTTCAGGCAAAATGAGAATGCATTTTATTAAAATTCTACCAGGAGATAGGGTAAAAGTTGAACTATCACCTTATGATTTAACTAGAGGTAGAATTATTTATAGAGGATAGCGAAAGTGGTAAGTGATAAGTGGTAAGTGGTAAGTATATTCTTACACCTTGCTTGTTGTTGCATACAGCTAAATAAGGATAAAAAAATGAAAGTAAAAACATCTGTTAAAGTAAGATGCAAAAAATGCAAGATTATCAAGAGGCATGGAAACATTATTGTTCTGTGTGATATTGTTAAACATAAGCAGAGACAGGGATAGGAGGTTATAAATGGCACGTATAGCAGGTATAGATTTACCAAAAAACAAAAGAATGGAAATTGCTCTTACTTATATTTTTGGAATTGGGAGACCAACTTCTCAAAAGATTTTGGATCAAGTTGAAATTGATTTTGATAAAAATTCAGATGAACTTAGTGAAGAAGAAGTTGTCAAGCTAAGAAAAGTAATTGAAGGTGAATATAGAATTGAAGGTGATCTTAAAAGAGAAATTACCTTTAATATTAAAAGATTGATGGATATTGGTTCTTACAGAGGCCTAAGGCATAGAAGAGGCTTGCCTCTAAGGGGTCAAAGAACCAAGACAAATGCTCGAACAAGAAAAGGTCCTAGAAAAGCACTTATGAAAAAGAAATAGGATTAATCTAAAAAGGAGATAATATAGTGGCAGCTAAAAAAGTTATAACAAAAGCTAAGAAAAGAGAAAAAAAGATTGTACAAAGTGGTGTGGCTCATATACATGCAACTTTTAATAATACAATTATTACAATAACTGATGTTAGCGGAAATACTGTTGCATGGTCAAGTGCTGGATGTAAAGGTTTCAAGGGTTCAAGAAAAAGTACTCACTTTGCAGCTCAAGTAGCAGCTGATACCTGCGCTAAAAAAGCAGTAGATATGGGTATGAAAAATATTGGTATTTTGGTTAAAGGCCCTGGCGCTGGCCGAGAGTCTTCAATTAGAGCTCTACAGGCTGCAGGTCTTAGAATTACTCACATTAAGGATGTTACACCCATTCCACATAATGGATGTAGACCCCCTAAAAGACGTAGAGTATAATTGAAGAATATAATAATAATTATGAAAATTGGAGGTAATTAGTTTTGGCTAGATATAATAGTTCCTCATGTAGGTTGTGTAGAAGAGAAGGCTTAAAGCTTCAACTCAAAGGTGAAAGATGTGAAACAGAAAAATGTGCTTTTGAAAGAAGAAGCTATGCTCCTGGACAGCATGGTAATTCAAGAAAAAAACACTCAGATTATGGAGTTCAACTTAGAGAAAAACAAAAAGTGAAAAGACTCTATGGTGTTTTAGAAAAAGGTTTTAGAAGATATTTTGCAGAAGCTGCTAGCAAAAAAGGTGTTACTGGCTGGCTTTTATTATTATCTCTTGAACAAAGACTTGATAATATGATTTACAGGATGGGCTTTGCTGTTTCCCGAAACAATGCAAGACAACTTGTTAGACATAATCATTTCTTGATTAATGGTAAATCTGTTAACATTCCTTCCTATAAGTTAAATGTTAATGATGTTGTTACTGTTAAAGAAAAAAGTCAGAATGTAGCATCTATTCTATATGCTCTTGATTTAGCTGATAAAAGAGGTGTTCCGAGGTGGCTTAACCTAGAAAAAGATAAATTTAGCTGTGAAGTTACCACATTGCCTGAAAGGGATGATTTAACAATCCCAATTAATGAACAGTTAATTGTTGAATTATATTCGAAATAATTTTTCAAAGGGGTATTAATATGTATAAAAATTGGACAGAGTTAACAAAACCATCATCCGTTTTAGTTGACAAAAATTCTTTAACTGAAAAATATGGAAAATTTGAAGCCAAACCACTTGAAAGAGGTTTTGGAATCACCCTTGGAAATTCTCTTAGAAGGATATTATTATCATCCTTACAGGGTGCTGCGATATCTTTTGTGAAAATTGATGAAGCTAAACATGAATTCGCCACATTAAAAAATGTAGCAGAAGATGTTACTGATATTATTTTAAATCTAAAAGAAGTTAGATTTAAAACAATTGAAATTGAAAACGCTACATTAACACTAGATGTAAGTGGCGAAAAAGATGTCACTGCTGCTGATATTCAATGCCCAATGGGAATTGATATTTTAAATCCTGAGCAACATCTTGCAAAAATCTATAGTGGTGGAAAAATAAAAGCTACTATGTATTTGAAAATGGGCAAGGGTTATGCAACAGCAGACATGAATAAAGAAGATGTTGAATATGATGTTGAATCAATTGCGGTTGATTCCTTGTATTCACCTATTAAAAAGGTTGATTTTAAGGTTACCAATGCTCGTGTTGGACAACATACAGATTATGATAAGCTAATATTAGAAGTTTGGACAGATGGAAGTGTTAAACCTGAAGATGCTGTAGCATATGCTGCTAAAATATTAAAAGATCAGGTTACAATTTTCATTAACTTTGAAGAAGAAGAAGAAGTTGTTAAGGTTAAACCAAGAAAAGTTAAGGAAGAAGATGTTATGGTTAGAAACCTTAATAAAAAAGTTGATGAACTTGAATTATCTGTTAGATCTGCTAACTGCTTACAAAACGCTAAGATTAAATATATTGGTGAACTTGTTAGAAAAACAGAAGCTGAAATGCTTAAAACTAAGAATTTCGGCCGTAAGTCATTAAATGAAATTAAAGAGATTCTTTCTGAAATGAATATTTCATTAGGAATGAAATTTGATAACTGGACACCTCCTGAAGAAGGCCCAGTTAAAGTAATAGAACCACAAGAACCTGAAGATTACTAAGGAGCGAAAAAATGCGACATAGGAAAGCATACCGAAAATTGAGCAGAACCTCTAGTCATAGACAAGCTATGTTTCACAATATGGCGACTTCTCTGTTTAAACATGAAAAGATTGTTACAACAGATGAAAAGGCTAAAGAGTTAAGATCAATTGTTGAAAAAATAATTACTCAGGCAAAAAGACAAGACCTTCATTCTAGAAGACTTGTTGCTGATGTTATTAGAGAAAAGGAAGTTGTTAGAAAAATATTTACTCAGATCGTTACCCAAATGGAAGGCCGAGCTGGTGGATATACTAGAATTTACAAGCTTGCTAACAGAAAAGGCGATGCTGCTAAGATGGCTTTAATTGAACTTGTAAGTAAGGAAAAAGAAGACAAAAAGAACAAAAAAGCTAAAACTAAAAAAGCAGCAGAATCTGTAGTTGAAGTAAAAGAAGTAGAAGCCCTTACAGAAGAAAATGCTGAAGTTGCGGATGTTGTTGAAGAAGTTACTCAAGAAGTTAGCCAAGAAGTAGCACCAGTAGAAGAAGTTCACGCAGAAGTAAAAGAAGTAGTTAAAGAAGAGCAGGTAGAATCAACAGAAGAAATTAAAAAAGAAGAATAATAAAAAAAAAATTATTTCAGCTTTTTTCTTAAATTAACAAAAATTATTTCTATATTTAAATAAAACTTTAGCTCGACAATTTCGAATCAAATACATAAAATTAATAAAAATTATAAGTTATATTTATAAGGAACAAGTCTTATGAAACGCTTTTTGATAATAATTTGTTCTTGTTTTGTTTGTATGCTAGCTATTAATAGTTATGCAATTAAAAAAAAAAGTAATAAAAACATTATAACACTCAATGAAGCAATTTCTAAGACCTTAAAAAGTAATTATCAATTAAAAGCAGCTAAATTAGATATTGAATTAAAAAATAATCTTATTAGGAATGCACGACTAATTCCAAACCCAGAGCTTGAAATTGTTAGTGAAAACTTTGTTTATGGCGAAAATGAAATAATGTTGAATCAATTATTTGAGCTTGGTGGCAAGAGAGCTAAACGCCTAAGTGTTTTTGAAAAAAATAAAGAACTTGCAATAATTGATTATAATATTGGACTAGCAAAGATCGTTTATGAAGTAAAGATTAAATATTTAGACTGCTTACTAATTCAAAAAAAGCTTAAATTGCTGGAAAAAGTACATAAACTCAATGAAGATATTCTTAAATCTTGTGATAAAAGAAACACTCTTGGGTCAGGATCTTCAGTTGAAATAGATAGAGCTAATATTAAGCTGGCAATGAGTAAATTCAGCCAATTAAATTTGCATAAAGAATATAGAATAGCAAAAAAGAATTTAGCAGTAATGTGGGAAAGCACAGTACCTGATTTTGATACTTTATTAGATGAAATCTTAATTCCTAAAAAAATTCCTAGCTTAAGTGAATTACAAAAAACATTGCAAAATAACCTTAATTTAAAAAGACAAAATATTATATTAAATAAAAAAGAAAATGAAGTGCAATTTAATAAAGCATTAAGAGTACCTGACTTATCTATTGGATTTGGTTATAAACGTATTTTTCCAGATGATGAAAATGTATTTATATTTTCTTTAGGCATTGGGCTGCCTATTTTTAATAGAAATCAAGGCGAAATAAGTGCAGCTTGGATAGATCAAAAAATAGAAAGCAAAAATCTTGCCAGCCTAAAAAATAACCTAGAATGCCAAATTGCTAATTTATATGAAGACCTAATCATCTTGAAAAAGGAAGTTGCACTTCTTGAAAATGAGATATTACCAATGACAAATAAATCATATACAAAGCTTGAAAAATATTACAAGCTTGGAAAAGTGAGTTATTTAGAACTTATGGATACTCAAAAACAACTTATTAAAATCGAATCATCATTACTTGATTCAAAATTAGCTTTTTCTAAAAAACAATATGAATTGGAAAAAGACTTACAAATATCATTTGATAATATGTAGTAAAAATATTTATAGCTTTTGATAAAATTGACTGAAAAGGAGTTTTGAATGATAAAAAGAAGTAAAAACAACTTAGTATATATTGGCTTACTTTTAGGAATATTATTTTTAATTAGTGCTTGTGAAAAAAATAAAATTAATGATCAGTCTCACGATCATGAGCATGAGACTGACCATGAGACAGAGACGGAGCTTGGTGTTGATAACAATGATGATCATATTTCCGTTAATGAAATAGTTGATACTGTGCATATTTCAGATGAATCAGTAAGACTTGCGAAAATAAAAAAGGAAAAAGTTGAATTAAGAAATTTAGAAAGAAAAACAACTCTCCTTGGAGAAATCGGATTTAATGAAGACAATTTTGTGACTATTTCACCTAGATTTCCTGGGATTGTCAAAAAAGTATTAAAAAATGTTGGTGATTCTGTAAAAGAAGGGGAAGTTCTTGCAATTATTGAAAGTAATGAGAGCCTATCAAATTATAATGTAATATCATTAATTTCCGGACAAATTATATATAAGCAACTTTCACTTGGTGAAATTTTAACGCCAGATAAAGTTATTTACAAAATAGCAAACCTTAATGATGTATGGGCAAATTTTAATGTTTTTGAAAAAGATTTAAATTATATAAAAAAAGGACAAAAGATATTAATAAGGAGTAATGATAATCAAAAAGAAAGAATGGGAATTATTTCATACATAAGTCCTTATCTTGATAAAAAAAATCGCACAGCAATTGCTAAAGTAGTATTAGATAATAAAGATCACATATGGAAACCGGCAATATTTGTAAATGGAATTATTCAAAGCAATATATATAAAAACAAACTTCCTGTAATTAAATTAAAAGCTATTCAAAGTATAAATTCTATACAAAAGGTTTTTGTTCCGATTAACAATAACGAGTTTAAAGCTATTGAAATTATCATTGGCGAAGCCGATGGCGATTATGTCCATGTTAAAAGAGGCTTAAAGCTTAATGACGAATATGTAATAGAAGGTTCTTTTGAATTAAAATCAAAACTGATTACTGAGGGACTTTCAGAGCATGCTGGCCATGGACATTAATAAAGAGGGTATTAAATGATAGAAAAACTCATGATAATTTCTCTAAAAAACCGCCTTTTAATAGTATTGCTTGTGTTTTTAATTATTGCATTTGGTTTATATCAATATAATAAGTTACCAGTTGACGCTTTTCCTGATATTTCTCCGGTAATGGTTCCTGTATTTGCTGAAGCCCATGGAATGGCTCCTGAAGAAATTGAAAGGTTTATAACATATCCTATAGAATCTGCCATGAATGGTTTGCCATCTGTTACAAAAATCAAATCAACTTCTGCTTTTGGAATGGCAGTCATTTATATTTATTTTGAAGATTCAGTTGATATATATTTTGCAAGGCAGATTGTAGCCCAGAGGCTCGTAAGTGCTACGGCAGACCTTCCTGAAATGCATGAACCGCCGGTCTTGGGACCTATTTCTTCTGGCTTAGGCCAGATTTTTATGTATTATTTAGTTGGAGAAGATAATTTAGATTGCGGAGGCAAAGAAAAAAACACCTATCTTAGAGAAATTAATGATTGGATTGTAAAAATAAAACTCCAATCAATAAAAGGAGTGACAGATATTCTCTCAATTGGAGGTCATGTTCTTCAATATCAAATAAAACTTAATCCTTATTCTATGGCCAAGTATGATATTAGTCTTAATGAACTTATTGAATCAGTTAGGAATAATAATAAAAATGCTGGCGGACAATTTTTAGTAATTAATTCTGAAGAATATTTACTGAGAGGAATTGGTCTATTAACTAAAAAGGAAGATATCCAAAATATTCCAATAAAAAATATTAAGCAAGTACCTATAACAATAAAAGACATAGCTAGAGTTGAGTATGGTAATGAAATAAGAAGAGGTGTGGTAACGAGAAATGGAGAAGAAGAAGTTGTTTCTGGAATGGTTTTACAATTGTATAATGAAAATACTTCAGAAGTAATTAAAAATCTTTATGAAAAAATATCAGAAATTCAAAGCTCATTACCCAAGGGTGTAAAACTAATTCCCTATTATGAGCAAGCAGAACTGGTTAATAAGGCAACATTAACTGTAATAAAAGCCCTTTTAATTGGAGCCTTGCTTGTTGTTTTAACATTAATAATTTTTCTTGGTAATATAAGGACTGCCTTAATAGTAACATTATCTCTGCCAATTTGTGCTTTTATTACATTTATTATGATGGGGTTTTCTGGACTATCTGCTAATCTTATGTCTTTAGGAGGCTTAGCGATTGCAATAGGAATGCTTGCTGATGGTTCAATTGTAATTGTTGAAAATATTTCCAGAAAATTTGCTCAAAATCAATTAGAAGAAATTGATAAAAAAGAAGTTATTTTGCAAGCATCCAGAGAAGTTGCCAGACCTATTTTATTCTCTACTTTGATTATTGTTATAGTTCTTTTACCAATTTTTACTTTAGAAGGTATTGAAGGAAAAATGTTTTCTCCAATTGCCTATACTATTAGTTTTGCTTTAATTGGATCCTTGTTTACAGCTTTAATTGTTTCTCCAGTAATATGCTCAATTTTCCTGAAAAAAGACATTAAAGTTAAAATATTTATTATTGACAAAATTACAAACTATTATCATTTTTTATTGAAGTCAGCCATTAAAACAAAAAAATATTTACTCTCAATGATTTTTATCCTATTTTTAATTAGCATTTTTATTTTATTTAATATTGGTACTGAATTCATGCCTAGGCTAGAAGAAGGATCTATTCAAATTGGTGTTACGATGGCACCTTCAATATCCCTAGAAAAAGCAACTGAAACTATTAAAAGCCTAGAAAAGGAGATTGTTAAATTCCCTGAAGTTCATCAGACCATTTCAAGGATAGGACGACCTGAAACTGGAAGCCACCCGCATCCTATAAATTATGCTGAAATTTTTATTGCATTAGAAGATGTTAATAAATGGAAAAACTTTGGCAATAAAAATGATTTAATAAACAAAATTGATAAGCGCTTAAAACAATATCCAGGCGTTCAATTAAATTTTTCACAACCAATTCAAAATGCTTTTGATGAATTATTATCTGGTGTTAAGACAGATATAGCTATAAATATATTTGGAGAAGATCTAAGCGTTCTGCGAAATAAAGCAAATGAAATAAAGAATATTATTGAGAATGTTGAAGGACTAAAGGATTTATTCGTTGAACAAAGCTTTGGCCAGCCGCAGGTTCAGATTATTCCTGATAGGCAAGTATGTGCACGCTATAACGTTGATACTAGTGAAATAATTAAATTAATAGAAATCGCTTTGGGTGGCGAGGTCATTGATAATATTTATATCAATAATAGAAGTTTTGGCATTCATGTTCGTTATGATAATATTTTCAGGGATAACGTTAGTAATATAGAAAATCTTTTAGTTACAAATAAAGATGGAATAAATATACCTTTATCTCTAATTGCCAGTATAAAAAAACTTAATGGCCCTATTCAAATAAACAGAGAAAAGAATCAAAGAAAATGGACAGTTCAAGCAAACATTCGAGGAAGGGATTTAGGATCTGTTATTAGTGATATTAAACATAGAATAAATGAAAAGCTTTCCATGCCTCCAGGATATACTATTGAATTTGGTGGCCAATTTGAAAACCAACAAAGAGCTATGCGGCGGTTGGCGATTATTATTCCCATTATATTAACTCTTATTTTTATAATGCTTTATTTGAACTTCGCTTCAATTAAACTTTGCCTGCTTATTATTTTGAATGTTCCATTGGCTTTAATTGGGGGCGTTTTTGGCTTGTTAATTATGGGTGAATTTCTTTCAGTTCCAGCAGCCGTTGGCTTTATTGCTTTATTCGGTATTGCTATCCAAAATGGATTAGTGCTTGTAACATATATAAAGGATCTTCGCTTATCTGGTCTTATTGTAGAAAAAGCTGTAATTGAGGGAGCACTTCTTCGAGTACGTCCTGTTTTAATGACAGCACTGACCACTGTCCTTGGCCTATCACCATTATTGTTTTCTAAAGGAATTGGTTCAGAAATTCAAAGACCCCTTGCAACAGTCGTAATTTTTGGCTTAATTACATCAACTTTTTTAACCTTATTTATGATTCCAGCTATTTATAGATGGTTTGATGATTAGATTAAATATAGATAGCTAAATTATTTTCCAGTATATTCAGCTTCTTTAGGCACAATTGTTCGCATAGGTTTCATAGAATACTCTTCTTGGATATGAGCACATAAACCAGGAAGCCTGGAAATTATAAAAAAAGCATTAGCAAGTTTTGAGTTAAAATCAAGCTCGCATAAAATAGCAGCTATAGCACCATCAACATTAATTGGTAGCTTTTTACCATATTCTTTTTCAATTGTTATCTCTAAGCACCTAATGATCTGAAAATAAGTTTTACAAATATTATTTTTTTCTGCTATTTCAAACAGCTTTTTAGTCCTAGGATCATCAGTGTGAATTCTGTGGCCAAAACCAGAAAATCGAATTTTATTTGCTCGGTTTTCTTTAACAAGCTTTTGTATATATTCTTCAAGCTTAAGATCATTTCCCTTAGTTATATTTTTAATATTTATTAATGTATTCATGCAATTTTCTATAGCCCCACCATGATGCTTATTTATTGTCAAAATGCCAGCTGCTAAAGCTGCATTTATAGGCGCCCCGGATGAAGCTGAAGTTCTGGCTGCGATTGTAGATGGAGGTGTAACACCATGATCAACAGAAGAGACTAAAATAGCTTCAAAAATATTTGAAACTTCCTGATTTGGAAAATTTCCTTTGAGTAAAAGATAAACCATGTCCGAATATTTTGCTTTGCCAATAAGCTCATCAAGCTTATGTCCCCGAACTGTTAATTTATTTGGTTCAATTTTTGTGATTTTTGTTTCCCAGGTGAATTCTGACATTATAACTCCTTTTTATTTTATACCTAAAACATTTTTAGTTACTTTTGGAATATCATTGAAGTTCTCAACAACATGTACTCCAGCTTCCTTTAAACTAGATACTTTACCATGATAAGAACCCTTATTTCCTTCTATTATAGCCCCAGCATGAGAAAAACGGGTTCCTTCTTTAGCTGCTTTTCCGCCAATATATGCAATTATTTTTTTGCTAATTTTACCTTCTTTAACTAAGCGAGCAACTTCTTCTTCCTGGCTTGTTCCAATTTCTCCGAACATAACCATAGCTTCTGTTTCAGGATCTTTTTCAAATTCCAGCATTACATCAGCAATAGGCATTCCTATTATCGCATCACCCCCAACATGAACAATTGTTGTTTGCCCAATATTTTCCTGGTTTAAATAATAAGCAAGTGATGAGGTCATTCCACCTGATCTGGAAACAACACCAATTTTACCTTTTTTAAACCAGTGCTTTGCAGATTCAGATTTCCCACCAATCATTCCTAAAAGGCCTTTCCCAGGAGATAAAACACCCAAAGTATTAGGTCCAATAAAATTAAAGCCAAGTTTTTTAGCCCTTTCAGAAATTTCTAATACATCATGGATTGGAACTCTGTCAGGAATAATTACGGCTAAAGGAATTTTAGCATCAAAAGCTTCTAAGGCGGCTTCTTTTACAAGGGGCGCTGGAACAAAAATAACACTAATATCAATTTGTCCAGTTTCTTCTACAGCTTCTTCGGCCGTATCAAAAACAGGTATACCATTCACTTCTTGCCCACCCTTGCCTGGCGTGCAACCAGCTACAACGTTGCTTCCATAATCTTTCATTAGTTTAGCTCTAGTAGAGCCTTCTCTTCCAGTGATTCCTTGAATTAGGATTTTTTTCTTTTCATCAATAATAATGGACATGTTATCTCCGATAAGTGGTAAGTGGTAAGTGGTAAGTGGTAAGTATTTCTTACGACTTACAACATACTACTTACGACTGAAATTAATTTCTTTCTTTATCAAGACCTTCAATGGGAAGCATGATCCTGCATCCTTCGTTGCCTCCACCATATTGGCATTCAACTTCGCAGGCCAGGCATTCAGAACACTTCCCTTTTTTTGCATCTTCAAAAGAAATATTTAAAGCTGGAACATTTTTATTTAGTTCCAATATTTTTGAAACGCAAGACTCAATGCAAACTTTGCTGTCACAAGTTTTACACTTATCATAATCAAAACTTATAGTACCATTTGTAACCGTCTTAAATGAATAGGATGCATTTATCTTTTCCATTTTATCTTCTGCTTTTGATATATGATTTAGACTAGGTTCTTCATGAAGTGATTTTAACTTATTCCAGTTTTCTTTTATTAAATTATCCAAAACCTCAGCGCATTCCTGCACAGGTGTATCTTTCCCATAGCATTTGATAGGAATATTTAAATCTTTAGTGTAGTTTTCTAAGATATTGATTGCTTGTTCTTCTGAATTTCCACCAAGTCTAATAACAACAGGAATTTTAATTTTGTCTTCATTAAAAGCTTTGACAAGACCGCGCGCGGAGTGGAATTGCTCCTGAGATGCGACACCTGAGCCAGATCCAAAATATCCAATTATTCCGGGTTGAGATAAAATGATTTTCGCTGCTCTATAAACCTTTGAAGCAGGAGGATTTCCTGAAGTATCACAAAAATTTACGACTTTATATCCTTCATTTAAAATAGCATCCATTGCCATCATTGACCCACCACCACCTGCTCCATGAAAACCTAAATATTTTTCGCCTTTGCTTCTTTGTATTTCTGTTTGAATAAAGAAAAAAGTTCCTCTAAAATCATCTTTTTCAATTTTATAAGCTATTTTTTCAAGTGATGTAGGCGCATGATCAAGTTCCCTTGCAAAATCAATATTAAGCTCAGGATGTCTAAAGACTGCATAATCATCAACTGTAGCATGACAATCAAGGGCTACAACATTTTCATCTTTAGTCCAGCCAATTGGATTAACTTCAATTGATCTTAAATCATATTTTCTGAAAACCTTATAAAGATTAAGCAAGAAAAGAGCTAGCTTAGTTTGTAAATTTCCAGTAATCTCAATTTTTCGCAATAGGTTTCTAATTGTATAGCCTTCTAGGCCGTCTTTAATATTTATTGGGTGCTTGATTATTGAATCAGGAAATTCTTTTGCAATTTCTTCAATCCCTGTCCCACCTTTTTTACTAAAAATAAGCACAGGACATTTATTGCTGTCATCAATTATTACACCAGCAAACATTTCATTTTGAATGTCTTCGCACTTTTCAATCAAAATATTGTCAACAGCGAATCCACCGAGTTTTAATTTTAGCATTTCTAAAACATACTTTTTAACTTCATCTTTGGAACTTGCTTTTTTTATAGCTCCTTTATCAGCTCTTCCAGTTACAAAGGCTTGCCCTTTAATCATAACAGTGCCTTGTAGTTCTTCATAGATTGAAGTTGCATCATCAACTGATTTAGCAATTTTTCCAAAAGGGATTTTAATCTTATTTTGTGATAATAGTTCTTTTGATTTATATTCAAAAAGTTTTGTCATTAATATCTCCTAGGAACACATTAAAGTTAAAAAATTTATCATACAGATTTGCAAAAACATTAATTTCATGTTTTATTATTCTACAAGCTACAAGCTAAGCTAAAACTATATAACAAAAGGAAACTATCATTATTAATCCAAATACTAGTTTAATTATTGTACTTGAAAGCCAGCCAAGGAAGGTACCAAAACCTGCTTTAGTCGCTTGATCAAGATTTTTTCCAAAAATAAGTTCAAAGACAACAACACCAATAAATGGACCAATTATTATTCCAATAATATTTCCAAAGATAAATCCAACAATCATTCCAACAAAAGCACCAAGTAAACCCCACTTTGAAGCCCCCATTTTTTTGGTACCCCAGTATGTTGTAAGGTAATCTATTATAAAACTAAATGCTGTTAGGATTCCGAAAAAGACAATGAATGTAATGCTAATTTTTGAAAAGCCTGTATACAATGCATAAAGTAAGGCTGTTAACCATATTAAGGGAAGGCTGGGAATTAACGGAATGATGATTCCAAAGAGACCGATTATCATAAAAACAATGGCCAAGAAAAATGCAATGCTCATAATTAGCCTTTATTTTATAAAAATTACACTTTGATTAACAAAGCCAGAAATTTTAATCAATTAAAATAAGATGGCAATTGCTTGTATTACAGAAATTGCATGCACTTGACTATTTGAAATAAATGCTTATTTTAGTTGAGGAAAGTTCGGTTATGGGAATGCTTACGGGCACGGTAACGGTAACGTTAAAGTTTAAGATGAGAAGGAAGATTAATGCAGGATTTTTATAAGATATTGGGCTGTAATGAGAGTGACTCAAAAGATGAGATTAAGAAGAAATATCGGAAACTTGCTCTTAAATATCATCCTGACAGGAATAAAGACGATAAGACAGCTGAGGCAAAATTCAAAGAAATATCAGAAGCCTACTATGTTTTGAGTGATGAAAAAAAGAGGGCTGAATACGATCAGTATAAAAAAATGGGATTTTCTGGCAACTATGGTCAGAATTTTCAGGGTAAATATCATCAAGATTTTTCAAGTATCTTTGAAGATTTGTTTTCAGGTGGCGGATTTTCTCAAAAAAGTTCAAAGGCAAATCCTTTTTCAGATATTTTTTCAGATATTTTTAGCGGTGGATTTTCACAAGGTCAGGCTAGATCTCACGGATTTGGATTTAATCAAGCAAAGCCTTCAAATGGGTCTGATGTAGAGACTAACTTATTCTTGCCTTTTTGGTCAGCTGTAAATGGAAGCAAGCAAGAGCTTAAATTTAATATAAACAGACCTTGTGAAAGTTGCCATGGGGCAGGGTGTGCAGTTTGTAGAAATCAAGGTTTTGTGAAGAAACTTGAAAGTTTATTGGTTACAATTCCAGCAGGAGTTGACAATGGATCAAAAGTGAGATTGCAAGGCAAGGGAGCTCAAGGGAAAAATGGCGGGAAAAATGGTGATCTTTATATAAATATTAAAGTTAATCCTGACAAGGTTTATAAAAGGGATGGTAAAGATCTTAAACTTGATCTTCCTATATCTTTATCAGAAGCTTTAAATGGAACAAAGGTTCCAATTAAGCTTGGTGAAAAAGAAATTAGTTTAAAAATTCCAGCGAGATCAAAAGGCAATGAACAGCTAAGATTAAAAGGCAAAGGAGTTCAAAGTAAAACTGGTCCTGGAGATTTATATGTATATATATGGATTTTACTGCCTGAGAAGATAAATAAAGGATCAGAAAAGCTGTTGTTAGAATTTGCCGAAAAGAATACTTATGATCCGAGAGAAGGGATGTTTTAATAACAAGGGAATAAGAGCGCAAGGGGACTAGGGGACAAGAGGACAGATAATGAAGGATTCAATACGAAAGGATAGATTGTGTCTGGAGAAGATAAAAAAATAAAGATAATCAAAGAAGATGATGTCATAGAAATTAATGAAGTTATAGATAAAGAGCCAGAATTAGAAGATGACGAAAAAACAGTAGAAATTAATGAAATAGATGAATTGCGACAGCTTCTTCAAAGAACAAAAGCGGATTTTGATAATTTCAGGAAAAAGGTTGATGAAGATAAGGCTAAATGTCTTGATTACGGCAGAGAAGAAGTTTTAACAGAAATTATTGATGTTTATTTAAATTTAAAATGTGCGTTAGGACATTGTGATAAAGAAACAGCCAATAATGATGAAATAATCAAAGGTGTAAAGCTTACAATTCCAATCATTGAAAAGATTTTCGATAAATTTGGAATGGAGGAAATTGAAAGCATTGGCAAAGATTTTGATTACAAGTATCATGAAGCTATCGCAACAGAGCCTGTTTCCAACGAAGACAAAAATGATGTTGTTTTAAAAGAAGTCTCCCCAGGATTTTTACGAAAGAAAAAGCTATTTATTCCAGCCCGGGTTATTGTCGGGAAATATCAAAAATAGAAAAAGGTACACACTTGCCTGATTTTAGAAAAGGAAATCGTATCTTCATTTCAAAAAAAGACGGCTCAAAATTCCCTGCGGAATTTTGGCCTTGATCTCACCGCGCTATTTTCCAAGTATAAGTAAAATGAAATTGAAGAATTACAATGAATTATATATACTAATTTCATTTAACTTCTACTAGGAAAAGCCGGCTAGCGCGGCTCCGATACACTTTTGTTGAAATGAAGATACGATTTCCTTTTCTATTAAAATCAGGCCAATATTTTATTAAGAATAAGATGGGTGATCAACGCCATTATAAATAGTTAAGCACAGTGAGTATTTTTTATATAAGAAAATCTCAGGAGAGTTATTTTTAAAAGGGCATAAAAAGCCAGGAAGGAGCTGCAACGAAGGCCTTAAAAGGCTATTATTTTGTTATTGAAAAAAGCGAAAGAATGAAGCTCTTTATCAATTACAAAATAAAGTCTTTTAATGCCTGAGTGTAGCGACTGGGGCGCATGCCCTTTTAAAAATAACTCTCCTGAGATTTTCATAAAAAATAAATGTGTTTAAACGATCTTTGTTTCTTCAGTGCATTTAATATTCATTTTTTCTAATTCATCAAGAACTGGATTATAAATTTCAGGGATATTTGGAATGTAAACACCATGATTTTGGATTTCGCCTGATAGGATTAACTTTGTTGCTATGGCAGCAGGTAGGCTAACAGTCCTTGACATAGAGCTATCTCCACCTTCAATTCCATAATCTATTAATGTTGAGGTGATTTTTTCTTTTTTGCCATCTGGGTATTCTGCAAGAAAATCGTGAAATAGAACAATCATGTCTTGTTCCTTATCTTTATATGACATTTTTTCAAGCATTATGCTTGTAAGTAAGTCTATACAATTATCTTGCTTATCAGGAAGAGCTTTGTTGCTAAATAATCCAAGCCATTCCAGGGTATTAATTATTTTATCAGAAACATCTAGGTTTAAATACTTAGCACAATCTTCTTTTACAGATTCTATTTTGCCACCACAAAGTCTACTAGTAAGGTGAGCGTATGTTTTCCCCTCTAGTTGATCAAGTTTGTCCTCATTTAAATATTTCAAATCAGTTAGGGCTTTCATTGTCTGACACCAACCAATATTTCTTAAGGTGCCTCTTAACATGGTGTGAATTTTATCAAAGCCATATGCTTTGATATAGGGGATAGAATCTCTGTTCGGATAGGCTTCTAATGTGCCGACTTCACCGATTGTTATTTGATTATAATGAGAAAATAAATCATCTTTATCTACAAAAATTTCTTGGCCATTTTCTAAATACTTGCCATGACTTCTTCCTGCTAGCAAAACTCCCTTGGGTGACCATGAAAATTTATAACCAAAAGGGTTGTCATTGTTTTTAGGAGCTGGAAGTCCACCACAATAGCTTTTAAAGGATGTAATCTTTCCACCTTTTGCCCGAACGGCATCAATAATTCTTATTGCAGACATGTGGTCAATTCCAGGATCTACACCCATTTCATTCAGTATCAAGACACCTGCTTCCGTTGCTTTTTTATCAAAGGATTGCATTTCATCACTAACATATGATGTTGTAACCATATTTTTCTTTTCTTCAATGCAGATTTTAGCGACTTGTGGGTGATAATAACTCGGTAATAAGCTAACTATGATATCATGATTCTTTACTAGCTCTTGAAGTTTTTCTTTCATATCAACATTGAGTTTAACGAAATTACCATTTTGGTGATTATCAATTAACTTTTGGGCTTTTTCAACTTCTTTGCTTGCAATGGTTACTTTATAATCTTGGTGGTTTAATAGATAACTTGCTAAGGGTCTCGCTACTAAACCGGATCCCAGGACAAGTATATTTTTCATTTGTTATCTCCATGCTCAATAAAAGATAAGGTATAATAAATAAAAATCTAACCAATATAAATTTGGGGGTCAAGTTAAAGACAAAAAATCTTTCATGTATTCAAAATCATGAGTAAATTCGCCGTTATAAAGAATGGTTGCTCGTTTTATTTCTTCAGGAAAACCACAGTTTTCAAGACCTTTAGATAAGTCGGAGTTAATTATTGATGGCAGAAAGTCTCTTAAAGCTCTGGAAAACTCTTCGCTTGCTTCTTTTGGAAGTTCACAGGGAAGATTATCAACTGCCATTATTACTGGACCATCTCCACTAAAACTTGCAATGGCTTCATCTTTATTTATGTCATAAAGATAAGCAGGATTATCAGGATAAGTTGCTTTAACAGTAGGTTCAATAGATCCTTCTATATCGCATGATATGTCACCTATGACTTTTAATTTGTTATGTTTAATAGATGAATAAAGGTACTTTGTATATGCTTTGGTTATAAGTTTTGGATACATTATATTCCAATATATACAATTAACAATGATTTCCATTGATGGAACATATTTTTCAAAAATCGATTCATAATCTTGTGGATTATAATAATAATCTTCTAGTTCAAATGCTTTGTTGCTTTTAGATATAAATAAATCTTCTTCTTTAAAAACTACTTTATAGATTAGTTTCTTATTAACATTTTTTAAATTAAGCAATTCATTAGCACGAATTTCCTTGCATGGCAGGATATCCAGGATTTCTTGAGCGCCCTTTGAAACATTGCCATAGCCTGTTATGCCAATAACAAGAGGAGAAATGCTTTCTGGAATTCCCATGGCTTTAATTTTATCAGAAGCAAGGAGTATTTCGCCTTTTGCCTTGTCTAAACTTGAATATTTATATGTGTTTAATAAGTGATCAAAGGGATTGTTTTGCACATTATCTTTTGATAGTTTTTTTCCATATGCCCAAAGAGTATCGATCATTCCTGCAATTCCAGCATATCTTCCGAAAAAGACTAAACGCTTGTTATCGGAGTCTGTAATTTTTTCATAATCAATTAAAGTGCATTTTTGATCTATAAGTTTTTGCAAAAGAGGCATATTGTATTCTTGACCTTTTATTGTGTGAGAAAAGAAAACATAGGCCTTGTCTTTTTCAATAAGTTGGACTGGGATTTCTTTAACAGCAAAAACAATTTTAGCTTCACTTATGTCTTCACTTACAGCTAGCCCTGCCTTTAGATAATCTTCTTGTGAAAAAGCTCGGATAAGAGATGGTTGGATTATGAATTTTGCCCCTGTTTTTTTAATTATTTCTTCCAAATCTGATGGAATTAATGGAACCCTTTTTTCAAATTCATTTTTGTCTTCTCTTCTTATTCCAATTGGGTTTAGCATATCTGTAACTCCTGAATTTACCACAGAGTCACAGAGGCACAGAGTATTTATAATAAAAATTTCTCTGTGTCTCTGTGTCTCCGTGGTTTTTTTTAAACACAGCATTTCTAAATAAAGCAATCGAATTTACAAACTATGATGAAAATTCAAGCAAGTATTTTTCTATGAATTCATCTATATCACCATCTAAAACAGCATCAACATTGCCTTTTTCAAAATTTGTTCTATGATCTTTGACCATTCTATATGGTTGCATAACGTATGATCTGATTTGACTTCCCCATGCTATATCTTTTTTCTCAGGACTTAGTTTTTCTTGCTGTTCTTTTTTCTTTTTTTCTTCTAACTGAAAGAGCCGTGCTTTTAAAATTTTCATAGCGCTTGCCTTGTTTTTATGTTGGCTTCTCTCATTTTGACATTGAACAACAGTGTTTGTAGGAATATGTGTGATTCTAACAGCAGAGTCTGTTTTGTTAACATGTTGCCCACCAGCTCCTTGAGCTCTATAAGTGTCAATACGCAGATCTTTTTCATTAATATCAATTTCATTATCTTCTTCTATATCAGGAAAAACATGAACTGAGGCAAAGGAAGTATGTCGTCTTTTATTAGAATCAAAAGGAGAAATCCTTACTAATCGATGAATACCGGATTCAGCTTTTAAATAGCCATAAGCATATTCTCCGCTTACTGTTAAAGAAACATTTTTAAGACCTGCTTCTTCACCTTCAAGAATATCAAAAATTTTAGCCTTAAATTCATTCTTTTCACACCATCTAAGATACATTCTTAAAAGCATTTCAACCCAATCGCAGGCTTCAGTTCCACCAGCACCTGAGTTAAGTGTTAAAATAGCACTATTAGTATCCAGATCAGAAGACAGCATTCTTTTTAATTCTGTTTTAGCAAGCTTATCTTCAAGGATATAAAGCCTTTCATCAAATTCTCGCTCAAAAGCATGATCAGAGCCGTCTAAAAGACTAATCAATTCTAAAAGATCCTCTGTTTCGTTTTTAAGAAAATTAAAATTATCTAATTTATCTTTGATTAGTTTTTGTTTTTTTAAGTTAAGTTCTGCTTTTGTTTGGTCATTCCAAAAGTCTGTTTTTGCTGTCATATCTTCAATTTTATTAAGTTCATTTTTAAGGCTATCTATTTCAAAGATACCTCCCTAGATTCGTTATCCTGACCTTCAAATCCTTTAACTTATTTTCCTGTTCTTTCATATTTCACACTCCTTTTTTAGCTTACCACTTATTTCAGTTTGCCCGTTTTTAGAATAGAAATCAGAAGCCAAACACCTAAAATTCCTGCAAGTGAAAAGCCCATAAAACCTATTGTTTTGAGGCCGAAAAAACCGGTTTGCTGTGTTTTCAAAATGATTGATGAACCAACAATTAGCGCTGAAATTACTAAACCAAAAGTCAGTCTAAGGCTTGCGACATCTAGTAATTTATAAAATGATTTTTTTTCTTTATCTTTGATATTAAAAGTTAATTCACCTCTTCTTATGTCCTGAACTATTTCCATTATATGTATTGGCATATCTTGAAATAAATCAGCTGCCTGTGATAGGTTTTTATATATATCCTGTGACAATTTATTTGGATTCCATTTTAGCCACATTAGCCTGACAATAAACGGTTTTAAATCACTTACAATATCTAATTCTGGATAGACTTCTTTTGCAGTTGATTCAATTGTAATGATAGATTTAATCATCATTGTAAATGAGGAGGGAATCTGCATTTTATATTTTTGGGCAATATTTGAAAGATCACCTAATAACCGTCCCAGATCAATTTCTTTCAAAGGTCTGTCATAAACGGCAATTAAAAGGTTATCAATGTCTTCTCTAAAATGAGCCAGATCAATTCTTTCTTTTTTATAACAGAGATTATAAAGGCAATTCGCTACATCTTCTCTATTCTCTTTTCCCAAAGCAGCTATCAGCATAACAATTTTTTCCCTATGGTCTTCACTAATTCTTCCCATTAAGCCATAATCCAAAAAAGCAATTTGATTATCTTTTAATACAAAAAGATTTCCAGGGTGAGGATCTGCATGAAAAAAGCCATCTTCAAATAATTGTTTAAAGATTGCACTTATTCCTAACTCTGCAATGACTTTTGGATTTGCACCAATTTTCTTATAGTCTGAAACTTTTACACCATCAATAAATTCCATTACTAATATTTTTTTTGAAGAGTATTCTCTATAAAGTTTTGGAATGACAAGACCAGGGTGATTTTCAAAATTTCTTGTAAACTTATCTATATTTGAAGCTTCGAAAGTAAAATCAAGTTCCTGGTGAATGGCCTTTTCAAATTCTTTAACGATTTGAGTTGGTTTTAATAATAAATCATCCTTCCTTTTTTCAATTTGACGAGCAAAAAAATGCAAAAAATCAAGGTCAGTTTCTATAATATCTGCAATATCGGGTCTTTGTACTTTAATAACTATTTTTTGACCATCTTTTAAAGTGCCTTTATGGACCTGGCTAATTGAGGCACAGGCGAGAGGTTTTGGGTCAATTTCAGAAAAAATATTATCTATATCTGTTCCTAAGTTATCTTCAATTTGTTTTTTTATTATATCATAAGTTAAGCAAGCTGTATTATCCTGGAATTTTTTAAACTCTTTAATATATGCTTCAGGTAATAAATCAGGTCGTGTGCTTAAAATTTGACCAAGTTTTATATATGTTGGTCCAAGTTCAGAAAGAACATGAAAAATCCTTTCAGGCATGGTCATTTTAATAGTTTCATCAGCTGATTGATGAAGCATTCTGGATATAATATTGTCATTTATATTTAGATATTCAACTGCAAAACCAAATCCATGTTTAGCCAGGACAGAGGCAATTTGACGAATTCGTTTTATGTCATCAATACCGGGAATGAAAGGCATGTCAGGCTCCTTAAAATAAGTGGTAAGTGGTAAGCGGTAAGTGGTAAGTTGCTTTTTACTTACCAGAGTTCTTTGTACTTTATAAATTAATATTTGGCTGCGTAAAATAAGTCAATAATATTAAGCCATTTCAGACTTTAACTTGACTTAATTTTAAGGCTTAATAAAGTTTAGATATTGCTTGTTTTTACATAATTGCTAATTTTGAGGTAAAATTTGAATACTAAAAAAAATAAGATTAATGTTGTGATTTTTTTTGGTGGTCGCTCATGCGAACACGAGGTTTCTCTGCAATCAGTTCAGTCAGTTTATAAATATTTAGATACAAATAAATTTGATCCCATCCTTGTTGGAATTGATAAAGAAGGGAATTGGTATTATTATGAAAACCTTAAAAAAGCTTTAATAAATCCTGGAAATCCTAAGACTATTGGACTAAAAATTGAAAAACAGAAGCGAGTAATTTATGATCCTAAAATAAAAAAACTGTTATTTGCTGAGGATAAAGATAAAAAAATAAAATATTTGAATAAAGTTATTGATATTGTTTTTCCAGTGCTGCATGGACCTTATGGTGAAGATGGAACTATTCAAGGTTATATGGAGCTTTTTGATGTTCCAATTGTTGGAGCTAGTTTGCTTGGATCTGCAGTGGCCATGGACAAGGATGTAGCTAAGCGTTTATTACGTCAAGCTGGTTTACAAATTCCTGATTTTATAGTGCTCAACAATAAGCAGTGGAAGGATAAAAAAATAGATTATAAATTTGTTTCGAAAAAATTAGGAAAAGTATTCTTTGTAAAACCTTGTAATTTGGGTTCTTCAGTAGGGATTTCTAAAATTGATTCTGAAATAAAGTTCAAGAAATATACTAATTTTGCTTTCAAATTTGATGATAAAATTATCTTTGAAAAAGCAATTTTTGCAAGAGAGATAGAGTGCTCAGTTCTGGGAAATGAAGATCCTGTCTGTTCTTTGCCTGGTGAGATCATACCAAGTCATGACTTTTATTCATATGATGCAAAATATATAGATGAACAGGGTGCTTTACTCGTTGTCCCAGTTAAATTAAATTCAAAAATAATCAATAAGATTCAAAAATTGGCTATTAAAGCCTATGAAACCTGCGCTGTTTCTGGGATGGCAAGGGTTGATTTCTTCTTAGAAAAAAAGACCAATAAGATTTATTTGAATGAATTAAATACTATTCCAGGTTTTACGAATATAAGCATGTATCCAAAGCTTTGGGAAGCATCGGGTTTATCTTATTCTAAGCTTCTGACAAAGCTTATAGATCTTGCTATTGCAAAACAAAAGAGAAGAGATGTGTTGAATAAGGCTATATGATTAGGATTAAGATTAGGATTAGGATTAAATTATAGTTTAGAAATTATATCATCAATATCCAAATCATCAAAATCTGGTCTTCGACTTTTTCTTTCGCGGGGTTCTTGATAACTAGTATAGGATTTTTTCGAATTGGCTATTTTATTGGCGATTCTTCTTTTTATTCTTTCAAGAATTTTATCTTCTAAGGAATCATTGGTATCTATAAAGGTATGAGGATTGTTTCTGTAATCTTCTTTCTGTTTTGTATAATCAGCGCTTGCATCAATGCTAAAGCTTAATTCTTGAGCTACATTTGCAATTATATCTTCTTCAATAAATCTTGCTTTAAATAGGGAGCCTTCTACAAGGGCATTATCACATATTATATTTATTAATCTAGGAGTTCCCTTTGAATATTTATAAACATAATCCATCGCCTTTGATGTAAATAAGTTTTCATAACCACCTGCTTTATCAAGGCGTAATTTAATATATTCATGTGTTGAATTGATATCAAGAGATGAAAGATTGAACTTCATTGCCACTCTTTGAGCAAGAGGTGGGTCAAGTCTTAAATAGCGCTCTAGGTCAGGAAGGGCAAATAAAATAAAGGTTATCAAACGCTTGCCAGGAACTTCAAGGTTCAGAATGCCTCTTATTTCTTCCATTATTTCCTTGGTTCTTAGCATTTGAGCTTCATCAATAATAACAATTGGTTTTTTGCCAAGATCATGTAATTCAAAAAGTCTGGTGTAAATTTGATTCATCAAGGTTGATTTATGATCTGAAGGGTCATCAATGCCTAACTGAAAAGCAATTCTTTTAAAAAACCAAGTTGGATCAACGTTTGCCTGAACAATAACAATCATAGATGAATGAAAAATCGATCCATGAAGCTTATCAAGTAGCATTCGAGCTAAAGTAGTTTTTCCTGTTCCTATATCCCCAATGCAGACAGCTAAGCCTTTCATTGCATTGGCTGCATGGTGAAGTTTTAACAAAGCATGGCTATGAGCTGTGCTATTATAAAAAAATTTAGGAACGTGTGAATTTGAAAAGGGTTCTTCTCTAAAGCTATAATAATCTAAATAATCCATTTAAGTCATTTTCACAGTATATTGATGTAGGCACAGTATAATAAATTAATAAAACTTAAGTCAATTAAGAAAGCGAGGGAAAAGAGGGGGAATGCTTAAATATAATGGATTGACAATTATTATTATCATGTTTTAAATCGCGAATTGACATTATAAACAAGAAAATGGCTGGACTGAGCCCTTTAATAAATAAAAAAAGGGGGTTTTAAGGATCTCATTATAAACAATAAATGAAGAGAAAAGATGACTAAAAGTTTTGTTCTTTGGTTTACTGGATTATCAGGTTCTGGAAAAAGTACTTTAGCTAATGCAATTATGAAAAACTTTGACTCTCTGGGAATTGAATATGAAAATCTTGATGGAGATGCAATTAGAGAGCTTTTCCCTGAAATTGGATTTACAAGAAGCGAAAGAGACGCGCATATTAAAAGAGTTGGACTTATTGCCCATTATTTAGAAAAGCATGGAATTGTTCCTATTGTTTCTTTAATTTCTCCATATATTGAATCCAGAAATTTTGTAAGAAACCTTTGTTCAAGTTTTATTGAAGTGTATGTCTCAACTTCTTTTGAAGATTGCGAAAAACGAGATGTTAAGGGCTTATATAGAAAAGCTAGAAATGGTGATATAGCTAACTTTACGGGTTTTAGTGATCCTTTCGAAGCTCCTGTAAACCCAGAAATTACTATTGATACTGCAAAATATAGTATAGATGAAGCTGCTGAAATAATTTTAAAGTATTTAGGAGATAATTTTGGAGAATTTACAAAAATTAGAAAATAAATCAGTTCATATTATAAGAGAAGCATATGCTAATTTTAAAAATTTGGGCATGCTTTGGTCTATTGGAAAAGACAGCACTGTGCTTGTATGGCTTACTCGAAAAGCTTTTTATGGACACGTTCCATTTCCATTAATCCACGTGGATACAAACTATAAAATATCCGAGATGACAGAATATCGTGATGCTTTTGCAAGGGAATGGAAGATCGACATGATCTATGGGATGAATACAAAGGCTTTAAGCGAAAAAAACACTTATCCTGATGGGAAGTTAAATAGAATAGACTGCTGCAAGGTTTTAAAAACAGAAGCATTAAAACATACTCTAGCAGGAACCTGGCCACGGTTTCGCTTGAATCATGATTCCCAAGAATATGAAATTGATAATAACAAAGAAGCTTTTACTGGTGTGATTGTTGGTGTTCGTTCAGATGAAGAAGGGTCACGATCAAAGGAAAGATATTTTTCGCCAAGAAATATTAATAATGACTGGGAAATAGCCCAGCAACCACCAGAGTTTTGGAATCAATTTAAAACTGACTTTGCAAAAGGAACCCACGTTAGAATCCATCCGCTTCTTGATTGGACAGAACTTGATATTTGGGAATATATTCAAAGGGAAGAAATTCCAATGGTTTCTTTGTATTTTAATCAAGGTGAAGGCAAAAGGTATAGATCCCTTGGTTGTTATCCCTGCACATCTCCCGTTGAATCTGATGCTAAAGATGTTTCTGAGATTATAGAGGAATTAAAAACTGGAAAGTTTTCAAATATCGCAGAGAGGTCAGGGAGGGAGCAGGACAAAGAAGATGCTGGGGGCTTGGAGGAATTGAGGAAAGATGGGTATATGTGAGAAGTAAATTCGTATTACGTATTTCGTATTACGTATTTAGTAATAGTTCAAGTAGTAAGAAAATACGAGAGGGCTTATGTTTAGTGTGTATTTTTCTAAAGGAAAAAAATGACTATTGAGAGTAATTTTAGCAAGCAAGAACATTTAAACATAGTTATAGTTGGACACGTTGATCATGGTAAAAGTACTGTTATTGGGCGGCTTTTAGCTGATAGTGATTCTTTGCCCGAAGGGAAGCTTGAAATAGTTAGGGAAAGCTGTCGTCGCAATTCTAAGCCATTTGAATATGCTTTTTTGCTGGATGCTTTTAAAGATGAGCAAGCACAAGGTATTACAATTGATTCAGCCAGGGTTTTTTTTCAAACAGAAAAAAGAAAATATATTATTATAGATGCTCCTGGGCATATTGAGTTTTTACGAAATATGGTAACAGGGGCTAGTCGGGCTGAAGCAGCTTTACTGGTCATTGATGCAAAAGAAGGAGTTCAGGCAAATTCTAAAAGGCATGCATATTTATTGTCCATGCTTGGCATAAAGCAAGTAGCAGTGCTAATAAATAAAATGGACCTAATTGCTTATGATGAGAATAAATATAATTCTATTGTTAAAGAATATAAAAAGTTTTTATTAAATGTTAATATTGAAGCAAGGACCTTTATCCCAGTTAGTGGAATTGAGGGTGATTGTGTTTCTAAGTTATCTGATAAAATGAACTGGTACAATAGCAAAACAGTTTTAGAGATTTTAGATACTTTTGATGCAGAGCAGTCAGAGCTAGACAAAGCCTTTAGAATGCCTGTTCAAGGTGTTTATAAGTTTACTCAAAACGGTGATAATAGGCGTATCATAGCTGGAACAATTGAAACAGGCAAATATGCAATTGGTGATACAATCATGTTCTATCCTTCTTTAAAAAAAAGCAAAGTTAAAACTATCGAATATTTTCAAGGAGCAATTAAGAAAGAAGACGGAGCTTTATCAGCCACTGGTTTTACTTTAGAAGAACAAGTTTATATTAAAAGAGGTGATTTAGCAGTAAAACTGGGTGAACAAGGGCCAAGGGTTTCAACAAAATTTAAAGCAAATGTTTTTTGGCTTGGTAAAAAACCAATAGCAATTGGCAATGAATATTTGCTAAAATTGTGTACTACAAAAGTACCTGTAAAAGTTGAAAACATCTTGAGTGTTATTAACTCTTCAAACTTAGAAAAAAAAGATATTAAGGTTATTGAAAAATATGAAGTAGGTGAATGTATTTTTAAATGTGCAAATGAGATTGCCTTTGATTTATTGTCTGCATGCAAGCAAACAAGCCGCTTTGTACTCAGTGAAAACTTCGAAATATCTGGTGGCGGTATTATTATAGAAGAAATTGAAGATTCACAAAAATCAATCAGAGATAATGTAAAGCTAAGAAACATAAACTGGGAAATTGGAGAAATATCAAGAGGTCTGCGAGCCCAGCAATATAAGCAAAAACCCAAGATGATTATTATAACTGGGGAAAAAAGAACTGGCAGAAAGGATCTTGCTAAAATCCTAGAAAAACAACTTTTCATGGATGGTAGAATTGTTTATTTTTTAAGACTCGGAAATATTATACATGGCCTTGACGCAGACATTCCAAAAGAAAAAAATCCCGAAAACAGGCATGAGCACATTAGACGTCTAGCTGAAGTTGCAAATATAATGCTTGATTCTGGTATTTTATTAATTGTTACAGCCCAGGAATTAACACAAAATGAAATTGAAATGATCAAAACTATTGTTGGCCTAGGTGTTTTAGAAACTGTTTGGGTTGGAAAAAATGTGACAACTGATTTAAATATAGATCTTCATATTGAGGATAATAAGGATAGACTTGAATCTGTGTGCAAAGTTAAGGAGTTGTTGCTGGAAAAGGGTGTTGTTTTATAAGAGCGCAAGGGAATAAGGGAACAGGGGAACAAGAGCGCAGGAGAAGAGTGAGAGCACTGGGATGTCATCCTGAACTTGTTTCAGGATCCCAAGAGTAAGCATAAGCCCGCTGGATTTTGAAACGAGTTTAGAATGACGATAGGGGATAAAACATGAAAATTTTATTATTAATTGCGATAAAAGCAGCGATTGAAGCAGGCCAGGAAATTCTTGATGTTTATCAAAGGGATTTTGAGGTTGAAATTAAAGAAGATAAATCTCCTTTAACTATAGCTGATAAAAACTCGCACTTGCTTATTTGTAAAAGTCTTGAGGCAACAGAGGTTGACGGGAAAAAAATTCCAATATTAAGTGAAGAAGGGCAAAGTATTTCTTTTAAAGAAAGAAAAGCTTGGCCTTATCTTTGGATTGTTGATCCGCTCGATGGAACAAAAGAGTTTATAAAAAGAAATGGTGAGTTTACTGTTAATATTGCTTTAGTTAAAGGTAATAAGCCAATTTTAGGTGTGATTTTTGTGCCTGTGACTAATGTTTTATATTTTGGAATGCTTGCTTTTGGAAGCTTTAAAATCGATCTTAATGATTTTAGCTTTAAAGATTTTGATTCCCTGATAAATAATGCTACTAAGCTTCCTTTAAAATATGAAAAAGAAAAATACACAGCTGTAGCTAGTCTTTCTCATTATTCAAAAGAAGTTGAAGCGTTTATTAATATGCTAAAAGAAGATCATGGTGAAATTGAGCTTATTAGGGCTGGCTCTTCCTTAAAGTTTTGTTTAGTGGCAGAAGGCCAAGCTGATATTTATCCAAGGTTTGGTCCAACAATGGAATGGGATACGGCCGCGGGCCAAGTTATTTGTCATGAGGCTGGCAAGTTTGTTGTTGATAGTTCAACGGGCAAAGAAATGCTTTATAATAGAGAAGATCTTATTAACAAGGATTTTATCATCAAATAATATGGAAATAATTTTAGAAATATTTGTCGGATTTGTGCTAGCCAGCTTTATTGGCCTAACCGGAATTGGTGGGGCGATTTTATTAAATCCTGTTTTAATACATGGCTTTGGTTTGGCGCCAGTTGTATCTGTTGGCACCTGCTTAGTCTTTATTTTTATCACCAAAATATTTGGAAGTCTAAGTCATTCAAAACTAAAAAACATTCATTATAAAGCCTGTATATATTTCCTGATTGGAGCCTTTCCTGGTCTTGTCACGTTTTCTAATCTGCTCAATCATTTTTATTCAATTTATGATAAAGTAACAATTGATTATTATCTTAAGCTTTTAATGGGCATTATTATTTTAATTTCAGCCCTTATTTTGGGAAAGCAGACCCTGAAAAACCAATGCACAGATAGTATGAATCTTGAGCTTAGCAAAAAGTCCTTATTCTTGTTAATTATATTTGGTTTTTTCACTGGTAGTATTATAGGCTTAACCTCAATTGGTGGTGGTGTATTTGTAATTCCTATTCTCATTTGCATTCTGGGAATAAGAGCAAGCCAAGCAGTGGGTTCAAGTATTCTTATCTCATTGGTCCTGTCTTTTGCTGGAGGTTTTGTTTATTTATTAAGCGGTAATATTAAATTGTTAACAGCGATTTTCTTATCTATCGGATCATTTCCAGGTATTTTGCTTGGATCATATATCTCTACAACGATTAATGACAGAGTTTTGAAAATTATTATGCTTTTACTCATTCTGACAAGTGGGTTTAGTTTGATATTTATGAGTTAAATTAAAAGAAATGAGTTGTTTCTTGTTGTTGAGGGTTTAATGCTTTTTGACTCCTTTCCCGGAATTATTTTTAGCAGCAGCTTGTCAGGCAGAATAAGTGACAAAATCCAGAAAACCATCATGTTAATACTGATTCTGGTTAGCGGGCTGAGTCTGGTGCTTACAGGGTGAGGGCTATTAAAAAATAAAGGATAATATTTTTGACAACCTTATGAAAGTACATTAACAAATATATCATCGGAATATTTGAACAGGTTAATTTGAAATCCAGGGAAATGAAAAGCGATTAGATATCTTTGAAAAAATTTTGTTGAATTTTTCTGGAATTTTGCATTAATGAGGCCTTGTTTTTTGGGCATTATAATTATGATATTATTAAGAGAACTATATGGATATAAACGACTATATTAAAAAAATAAAATCATGTTATAATGAAAAAAATTATAGCCTGGCGTATTCGATAATTGAAAATGCTCTTGCAGCGTATCCTTTAAATTTATTTTTTCAGAAAAATGAGATATATGTTCTTTTAAAACTCGGAAAAATGAAAGAAGCAATCATAAAAGCTGAAATGAAATTTGAACTTTTAAAACAAGATTCATTCTATCTGCAAAATTATCTTTTGCTACTTGAAAAAGTCAAAGCAACAGGCGATATAGAATCATTATTGGAAAGACATGTATTAACCGAAAATAATTGGGATAAAACTTTTATTAATTTTCTTGTTAATTTTTTAGAAAGGATCTTTCCAGAGGATCGAAAGACAGAATTATTAAAAAGAATCACTGGCAACTTATTTGATTTTACTAACGAAAAAGCTTTTAATACCGAAGTAAAAAATGAGGAACCGCCAAAGCGAAAATACAGATATTATGCAGACATTTATAATGGTAAGGAAATTGATAAAGTGCTTGAGGAAATTGAAAGTCTTCGACTGATTCCAAAGTATAGGGAAGATGCTGATCTTTTGCAGTATTTGGCCGGGCTTTATAAAAAACAAGAAGACTTTGAAAAAGCAATTGAAATATATGAAAAATTATTATTGCTAAGAGATGATCTGTTTACTAGAAAGATGCTGGGATTTACATATTATAAAATGGGAGATTATAAGAGTTCATTTAAATATTTAAAGAATGTATTTTTTGAAGCTCCTTTTGATAATTATCTGGTACAAACTATATTTAATATTTTTCATAAAACTTTTGGATATGCTGAATATGTTGAATATATTAATGAGGTGATTGCAAAAAATCCTCAGGCAAAATATCTTTATGGATATATAAAAAGAGCAAAAAAATGGGAAAAACAATAAAAGATGTAATTGATTTAGCTCCTGTCAAGCTAGTAATAGAACTTTCTGATACGGAAAAAATACCTGAGGACCTTACGTCCTCCTTTGTATTCACTGAGGAAATTAATAACAACCTGCACCTTATATTAAAAAAAATAAATAAGGCAGAAGGCTGTGGCGTTTTTTTAAAAGGTAACTACGGAAGTGGTAAATCTCATTTTCTTTCATATCTTTATTTATTATTGAAAAATCAGCAAAAATTCAATCATACTATTTTAAAAAAATATTCCACGATTCAGCAGGAAATATATAATATTAAAAAGATTTCATTGGTCAATTACCCTGCAAAAATGAATTTGGAAAAGATTGTGCTGGAAAATTTTGCCTATCAGGGTGAAGTAGAAAACAGAGATGATATTTACAGCTTGTTGATTAAAGAGCCGACTATTATTCTGATTGATGAATTGTCAGAGTTCTTGAAATCAAAAGCAAGTTCAGCCTCCTTTAATGAGGATATCAGATTTTTACAATTTTTAGGTGAATACTCTTTCAGTAAGAAATTGTGGGTAATTGCATCTTTGCAGGAATCCATCGAAGAAACAGGCTATTTATCATCAGGCATGTTTAACAGGATTAAAGACAGATACCCCCTCAGGATTTCCCTTTCAACTTCACATATTGAAGATATTATTGATAAAAGGATAGTAATAAAAAAAAGCGGATCAGAAAATGTTATTAGGGCCGTTTATAATGAGCTTATGGATTATTACCCGAATTTTAAATTTGAGTATTCTGAATTTAAAAAAACCTATCCCCTGCATCCGTTTACTGTAGGCTTTTTATCTGGTCTGACTCCGGTTTTTTCTCAACACAGGGGAATTATACATTTTGTGACCGAGCAGGCAAATAAGATTATGGGGAAACCAGCAGATACTTTAATAACCCCGGAAGCTATTTTTGATCATTTTGAAGATAGAATTCGGGAAATCCCTGAATACTCTTCTTTTGCAAGAATTGCCTATGATTATTACAAAAGTCATATAACTGAGATCTTTGAAGATAAAAAAGCACAGGATTTGGCCCTGGATATAATCAGAATTATGATTTTAACTGAAATATCTCCATTTGAAAAAAGGAAGAACGCTGGCGAAATTGCTGAAATGCTTTTAAAAAGAATCAGCAGATTATCTGATAATATTAATTATGAATATATTAAAGAGGGGGTGCTTGATAAACTCATCTCTCAAAAAATGTACATCTCTTTGGAGGAAAAACGATATTTTGTTGATCCAGGATTAGATGAAGGAGTCAAGGCCAGAATAAAAATAAAAGAATACAGGGATAAGTTTCAAGATGAAAATATTCTTTTTAATAATATCTGCAAAAATACAGATCTTAGCTATCTGCCGCTGAAAGATATTATTGAAGGTAAAAAATATTATTTTACCTGGCAAAATAGCCAAAGAGAAGGTGTTGTGGCAGCTACTTATTCCAATCAGTTGAATCAGGATCTGTTCAAAAGGTTATTAAACGGTCTGGAAACCAGAATTGACGGCTATCTACTTATAATGTCTCCATTTTCTGTGGACGAGAAATTTATTGATACAATAAATGAAACTTATACCTCCTGTTTTAAAGACTTATTGCTTTTTTGGATTCCAAGAAAACTTTCAACATATGAACTGGACTTTTTAAAAGAGTTCTTTTCAAAAAAGGTTGTATCCCTGGAGCATCCAAATCTTAAAGAAGAAATAAAAAAAGAAGAAATTGAATTTAAAGAAATTGTAAAAAATATTTATTATGATGGCACAATTAAATCTTGTTCCTTATCCAAAATTGAAAACCTGGAACAAATTGGCTATATTCCGCTGGAAAAAATGTTGTTTCATATTTTTGATAAGCCTCTTTCCAATATTCACAACAAGCACCACACTATAATGCCAAGGATTGAATACTATTCAGGAAGGCATTTGAATTATCTTTATTCAGAAGTAATTAAAAAAGGAAAAATCACTTTCGCTGAGGCTGATAAAAGATCCCTTACCCCATATATCAAAGGTTTACTGGAGCCTCTGGATCTGATTAATATAAAAGGGGGCCAATATTTTGTCGCCTGTGATCCTGAGAATGAAATTATATCCTATATTTTGAAAATGGCTTCAGCCGGCAGGGATTTGAATTTTGACGAACTAATTCTTTCTCTAAGAAAGGGAAGCTGGGGACTTAATGTCAGTCAGATATATTTGCTTTTGAGCGCTTTGATTGTCTCTGGATACCTTGTTCCATATAACAAGGATGAAGTTGTAGAACTGGATAATTATGATATCTTGAGCTCCGGCAGTATTACTCAATTTAAGATTGGAAAAAAACTACCGTCACAGCTTTTAGCGTATATTAATGTCGGGAATTTTATTTGGGGAGAGGTTGAAGCACATCCGACTGACGCAACTAAAAAAAATATGTTCCGGGATTTTAATGTTACTCAAAAAAAATATAAAACTATGCTTAAAGAGCTGTCTGTTTATGCAAAAAGGTATGAGGGCTATTCTATTTTTAAATATTTAAATATAAATATGCCTCTTTTAAATAAATTATCTATGTTCTTTAATTCTTTTTCCAGCAGGATATCACCCAATGAGGGCCTGGAAATTGTGCTTTCATATTTTAAGGAAAATCATAATTTTAGCGAAAACCTTGCCTATCTTGATAGCCTGTATAGCTTGTTTTCAGAGCACTTTCAAATGATCAACAAATATTATTTATATTTGAAAGATCTTACATTAATAATACCGGATGATCTTAAAAATGAGCTGGACTTACTGGTCTTAAGGATTGAAGAATACTTGTTTTTACCTACAGAGAAATTTAATGAAATCAGAGATATGTGGGAGGATTTTTACGAAAAATACAAAGATTATTATATCGAAAACCATAAAACATATTATAACAACTCAATATTTGGCCTAAAGAAAAACATTAAATCCTGTGAGTTATCTCAGATGTTGAATAGCATAAGCAGGCATGTTCCCTCTGTAACCTTTAAATATGACTGGTTCGAAATAGAAAGTATGCTCTCCAAGCTTCCTGTAGCCTGCAATGAAAATCTGGCTTATCAGCTTTTTTTAAGCCCCAAATGTTCCTGTGGTTTTAAAATCGGGGATCAAATTTCTCGAAATGCTTTGGATTTTAACGAGCTGCTTAATCTGGGAGTGACTAATTTTATAAAATCTTTGCAGGTACCATCAACTAAAGAAAGATTGGAATCATATGTCACTCATATGACAACTTCTGATAAAAGGACTATTGTTGAAAACATAAACTCCTTAATTTCCATTAGTCCTGATAGTGTTAGTATTGCTTTGTTGTACGAGTTGCTTACCGAAAATGTTTTAATAGAAATCGAAAATATTCTTAAAGGAAAATTCAAGCTTGTTGAATTAAAAACAGCAGATTTCCTAAATTTAATTGAGGGTAAGCGATTTAAGTATAATGAAATCAAAAAACATTTTTTTAATTGGATAGGTGAAAATGAAGATGCAATTATCTGGTTCAGGAATAATGATAACAAGAGAAAGCAGTTGTTGCTCGAAAGTTTTAAGCGCTACGGAAGAAAAGGGGAAGCGCTTGCCTATAAGCTGGAGACGCAAAACCTCGAATTTGATGACAGCTTGTCAGGCGATGAAAATTTGAATAAAATCGGGAACGACTTGAGTGCAAACGAAAAACTGGAGATAATGAGCGATTTGAATTTGTCTGTTTATGAACTTGATAAACTATTTTGGCTGCTAAATTCAGAAAAGATAAAATTTTTAAAGAGCAAAATAAGGGAGGAAATTTATTACAGATTAAAGGGCAAAATAATTTCAGATGAAATATTGGCAAAAACTTCTGACGATTTTTTAAAGGATTTATTAAAGCTTCAAACTTTAATGCAGGATAATTATATATCAAAGAAACCAAAAGAAATCTTTATTGACATTATTGCTCCAGTAACAATTCTCTTGGAAAAGATAAAATTTGAGATGAGTCATAATTCATTGATAGATGAAAATATTCTGCCATCTATTATGAACAATTATAGCAATCTGTTCAACAGGTTTCAAAAGCATAAACAACCATTTGCTGATATTTTAAAAATTGATGAAATTAAAATTGAAATTAAAGATGTGCTGATTATTTTTGATTGTTTAAGATATGACCTCTATAATTATTTAAAAGAAGAGTTTTTAAAAAATGGCTGGAAGGTCAAAGACAGTCTTTATTGTATTTCAAAACCATCAACTACACTAAAGTTCCGTGAAACTCTGAATATTTCAGAAGAAGAAGGTTATATTGGTGAAAAAAGCTATCAAATGCTTAAATGGGCTGAAAAAAATATTGGCAAAAGGAAACTTATGAATTTTTTAAATAGCGATAAAGATATTAAAATAATACATTTTAATTTCATTGATACAAAAATTCACAATAGTTCATTAAATATTTTTCCGCTCTATAAAATCATTAAGAATGAGTTTACAGAAGGCATTCTTCCTATTTTAAAAAATATTCCAGCTTTTACCCTTATGTCTGATCATGGATTTATTGATACTGGTCAACTAAAAAACAGATATTCACATGGGGGTAACAGCCTTTGGGAGTTGTTGTTGCCATACGTTCATGTAAGTTTGTGATTAAAGGTTAAGCCGCTTTTGCCAATGATCAATGATTAAGCCTGTTTTAGAGGATTGATAATTGACAAACTTTCAAACCTTATATTGATCAGCGTAATTTTAAGCCTTTATTGGCAACCTCCCAGGCCAAAGTTCCCAAGACAGGTTTTTTAATTTCTTCATTTGAAAAAACGACAGGTTCGATTTTGGAATTTGTAGACCTGGCGATTCTTGCAAGAATTATCATTATTGTTTCGGTATCTGTAAACTGAAAATCTCTTGATACCAAAGCTAAATCGATATCACTGTATGTTTTTTGTTTATTGTTTGCATAAGAACCGAACACATAAATGCTTTCAATAAAAAAACACTTGTCCACAATTTCTAAAAACGTTTTTAATAATTTATTTAGCTTAGTTTTTGTTTTATCCATTTTATAAAATCCCTGGTTTCTTTTATTATGCTTTCATTGAAGTTTTTATTAACAGATAAGGATATTTTTTCCTTATAGTCGGGATATCTGGCTTTGATATAAAAGGGGTTTAATTTAATAATTAACTGTTCCTGCTCGGGAGACAGCTGTTTTAATACATTTCCTTCTTCTGTTAATGCAACTGGTTCAATGATAGAATCAACATGTCTGGCGAGACGAAATAATATCTTTAATGCAATATCTGCTGGTATATATTTAAAATCTGATGAAACTAATCCAACATCAAGATCACTATATTTATTAGGATTACCATTATTATAAGATCCAAATAAATATGCTTGTTTAATATAAAAAGCTTTATTTACCAAATTTATATAATCTGCACAAATTTTCTTTATTTCATTTTTTGTTCTAACCATTGTATGAAATGTATGAAAGCCTTACTTTGTCTGTCATAAATTTTTTCTTTCTTTAATTTTAAGCAGATTCTATTATAATTATAAAGGAATTTTTATCAAATAAAAAGATGATCTGATTTTATAGATAAAGCAAGTTTTTTTCTGTGAATTATACATCTGATGAATTGTTTTTATAAAATTTTATAGAAAATGATTTAATATATTGAGTCAATTGCAAGACTCATTGCTCGAAATCCTGAACTTGTTTTAGGATCTCGAGCAATGAAACTAATGTTTCTGGATAATGATAGAGCTTTGAAATTAATTATGATTTTAATAATTATCTTAAGTGGTCTTAGTTTGATTGTTTTATAGTAATTCTTTATATTAAAAATCATATTGACACTAAGTTGGAAAAAGTATATATTTAATGGTATTATGATGAAATATGTAAAAATAGTAGAAAGTCTTCAGGTTTATGCAAATGAACTAGGCAATGTTTTTTATCTTTCTGATTTGAAAAATATTTTGGCTCAAAAAAACAAGGCACAATTTTATGAAATAATAAGAAATTTAGAAAAACTGCAAATATTAAAGAGATTCACTCAATCAGTGTATTATGTTAATGAACCGGATTTAAAAATTTTAAGTCAAAAAATAAACCCTTGTTCTTATATTAGCTTTGAAACAGTTCTTTCTGAAAATTTTGCAATTGGCACGTGCTCAAAATTCAAATTACAGGCTGTTAAACTTGGGAGAAAAAGAATTTATTCTGATGATAAATATCAAATTATTCAACTTGGAAGCTCAAAAGATATGTTTTTCGGTTTTACTTGCTTAGATGGAGTTAATGTAGCAGACAAAGAAAAAGCATTGATTGATACCCTCTATTATTATCAAAAGGGAACAAAATATTATTTTGATATTTATTCAGATATAGATTTTTCACTGTTTGATAAGGGCAAAATATTTTTATATTTAAAAAAATATAAAAACAATAAATTTACTTCTTTTGTAAAAGGATTATTAGCATGAAAAGTATATTCCCAGAAAAATTTGATCAGCTTACAGTTTTTACTTGGTTAATACATCGAATAAATGAAGAGTTTTTAGATAATGCAATATTAAAGGGTGGTTTTGTTTTAAACTTACTTGATTCTCCAAGATACACTAATGATGTTGATTATCTTTTTGTGCCCTATAGGTCCAAAAAAGATATTGTTAAAAAGCTAGGAAACATTCTTGCTGAAATTCCAAATGCAAAAATAGAAATGAAAATGCATTCAACATCTCTTAGATATAATATTAATATAGATAAGATCAAAATTCAAATTGAAGCCTCAACTTCCCTGGAAGCCAAAAGCGAAGCTATTTCTACATCAACAATTGCAAAAAAAACAAATCAACTTGGACAAATCATCAGAATAATGTCTTTAGACCATGCTCTTGCTCACAAACTCGCAGCCTGGAATGAAAGAAGACTTGCAAGAGATCTTTATGATATCTATTTTTTATTTAAAAAATTACAAATTAAACCAAACATAGAAGTTTTAAAAAAAAGGCTTGAATCTGTTAATTCACGAATACCCAGGTTAAAAACAATAAAACAAATGAGCCTTTCAGAATTTATTAATCAATTAAAACTAGAAACAAAAAAAATATCCGCCGTAAGAGTTGAACAGGAATTATCTGGCTTATTGGATCTGCAAGAGCTTTCTGGACTTGCTTATAAATTGATAATTACTATGAACGATTTGATTGAGGTTCTGGAAACAGAACAAAAACATTAAGAGTGAAATTTGATCCTATTAAATTAAACAAAAGTTGATGATAATATTCCAAGGGGTAGATTTAATCAAAAAAACAGTCCTCCAAAAGAACTTTTGAGAAGTAGTTTGTATCTTTTAAGTCTTTTGTTATGCCCTCTGTTGTTATCAACACTTTTTCAATACTCATTTTTGAAGCAGGTAAAAGGGCTATTTTATCCTCAATTGAATTAATGATCCATTTGCCAATTTTATGACTTACAAATTTCATTTCACATATTGTTATAACAGGATCATGGCGTTCCAATAGAAGATCAATTTGCACACCATCTCTGGTATTGGTAGATCTATTATAGTATGGACCGAAGTTTTTAACTAGCTGATCAATTTTAAGTTTTTTAATTATAGAATTAACATGTTTTATACAAAGTCTTTCAAAAGCTAATCCTGACCATGCTTTATATGAAGCAGATAGTATAATTTGAGAATAAATATTATTGTTAGTATTGTTTTGAATTTGTTTTAAATTAGGTTTAATGAACCTGAAATAAAAATATGTGTATTCATCACACAATCGATATCTTTTTAGTTTGCTGTCTAGAGGTCTATTGAAAGGGACATAACTATCAATAAATCCAGCTTTTTCTAAATTATCAAGGTATCTATTAAAACCACTTCCATCTGACATAGATAATGCCTTTAGTATTTCTGGTGTTTTTAAGCTTTTATGTTTGGAAAATAACTCAATTATCTTTTTATAAATTTTATCTTCATAAAATACATCCTTGAAAATTCTGGAAAATTCATTAACAAAGTATCCATCTTTGCAAAAAGCTAATTTGTTTAGATTATTTGCGATTGAAGTATTGTGATCAAATTGTAAAAGGTAGGCAGGAATTCCGCCGATGGCCATATAAAGATTTATTATTTCCCGGAAAGATTTTTTTCTGTTGAAAAAATTATAACAATCTTTTAGTGATAGTGGTTTTAAGCATATTTCAAGGGTTATTCTGCCATATAATGCTGAAGAATTTATCACAGAGTCAACCATGAATGAAGCAATTGATCCGCAAAGAATAAAATTAATATTTGGTTTTTTTGACCATAGGTTATCCCATGCCCATTTGAAGTCCGAAATAATCTCTGTTCTTTTGTTCGCCATATAGGGCAATTCATCAAAAAACAAAATAATATTTTTATTGGTTTTGTTATTTTCAAGGATCGCAGCATTTAAAAGTTTAAACACGTCAATCCAATTTTTACAGTTCGCTGTTTCGTATAATGGATTTTTACTATGCTGGCTTAAAGTTGCTAGAAAATGTCGGATCTGCTTTGATTTCGCTTGTTTTTCAAGTCCTTCAAATTTCCAAAGGGTGGCTTTTTTATGAAATTCTTCAATTAAACGTGTTTTCCCAACCCGTCTTCTTCCATAAAGAGCGATTAAGCTAGCTCTTTTTTTACCATGCTCCTGCCTTAAAAGATTAAATTCATAATTTCTACCTACAAAATTCATACTTATTCCCAGGGATAAAATAGTCTTATAATGGTAAATATTAAGTGTTATATGATAAAATTGTCAATTAATAAATGTATCATATAATATAACATTAATTCTTAGTTTCTTGTTTTCAAAAACAGCAGAGCTGTCTTATGCTGACCTTGATATTGGAGAGGGCGGTAAAGCTATGCTCGATTATTTAAGGACTATTAAAAATAATCTGACCAATAAAGAAAAAGAAAAAATATTTAAGGATCTGCTTATATACTGTGGACTGGAGACTTTGGCTATGGTTAAGCTTTTAGAGGTTTTGATCAAG